>NZ_JACHIW010000002.1:1200000-1800000 GCF_014203395.1 Saccharopolyspora phatthalungensis | reverse complement strand
CGTATTCCGTGAAGCGAAGCTCGGGCTCGGCGGTGTGCTCGCGGCGCTTCCCGGTGTGATTTGGGCGAACTCTCCGAACCGGTGCGCCGACGCGCTCTATAAGCCGTATCAGTGGGCGGTTGCGGCTGAATGCGGGCTCACCGTTGCCGACACCGTGATCACGAACTCTGACGACGCGGTCCGGGACTTCGTTGCCGAGCATCCCGACGTGGTGTCGAAGCCGCTCGGCGGCGCCGGGATGACGTCGCACGGGCAGGCTTATCTGAGCTACACGCACCGCCTCGCGGCCGCCGATCTCGACGAACTCGACGGCGTAGGGATGACGGCGTCTACCATTCAGCAGTGGGTACCGAAGGCGTACGAGGTGCGCCTCACCGTCATTGGTGATTCGTGGTTCCCGATCCGGATTGACGCCGGAGACGGCGGCCGAGAGGACTGGCGAGCCGATCCGGAAGGCGCGAAGTATTCGCTCATCGAGCTTCCGGCGAGTGTCCACGAGGGACTATCGCGGCTCATGCGCCGGTTGGGGTTCACCTATACCGGCGCCGATTTCATCGTCCGCCCGGATGGCGAATGGGTGTTCTTGGAAGCCAACTCCGGACCTCAGTTCGGTTTTTTGGAATCAGCGACCGGCGCCGACATGGTCGGCGCGATGGCGCGGCTACCGACGAAGGGACTCACATGACGGTCACAGCATGGCCAGGTCTTGCCGATGACCTGGTCCACGAACTGGTGGAAAAGGGCAAGGTCGCCGCGCCGGAATGGCAGGCGGCGATGCGGGCGGTTCCCCGGCATGAGTTCGTGCCGAAGTTCTACGAACAGCGCGATCGGCAGTGGCACGAGGTCACCGCAGACTCGGACCCTGAACGCTGGTTGGAACGGGTCTACGCCAACGCGCCGTTGGTGACTCAGCTCGGCGAGCTGCACCACGGCGGAATTGGGCCGACGTCGTCGTCTTCGGCGCCCGGTCTCATGGCGCGGATGTTCGAAGCGCTCGACGTCCATGATGGGGACACGGTGTGCGAGATCGGGACCGGGACCGGGTACAACGCGGCGTTGCTGTCGCATCGGCTTGGCGACGGGAAAGT
Organism: Saccharopolyspora phatthalungensis; assembly: GCF_014203395.1. Classification (NCBI taxonomy): domain Bacteria; kingdom Bacillati; phylum Actinomycetota; class Actinomycetes; order Pseudonocardiales; family Pseudonocardiaceae; genus Saccharopolyspora; species Saccharopolyspora phatthalungensis. Next base: position 1,798,912 of record NZ_JACHIW010000002.1, on the reverse strand, counting down.
GTTCTCTGTGGACCTGGACGGCGAGCTCGTCGAGCAGGCGCGGAAGAACCTTCACCGCGTCGGCTACGCGCCGCATCTTGCGACCGCCGACGGCACCGCCGGGTGGCCGGGCGGCGGAACGTTCGATCGGATCATTGCTACCTGCGCGGTGAACCGGATTCCGACGGCGTGGATGGAGCAGACCCGCGAAGGCGGGACGATCCTCGCTGATCTGAAAGTCGGGACGAGCACGGGGAATCTCGTGTCGCTGCGCCGACACGGCAACGGCGCCGAAGGATGGTTCGTTGACGGCTTCTCGGCGTTCATGCTCATGCGGGGCGAGACGCATCCGCCGCGTTCCGGATACCCGAAGCGGGACCGGCAGCAGGCGCGCCACCGGTACACGTCGGTGATGGAAAAACGCCCGTGGGAATCCCCGGTGTGGTGGTTCCTGGCGTGCCTGTGCATGCCGTCGGGCGTGCGGTTCGGCTACACCCTGAATCTCGAGACGGAGCAACCCGAAGCCGTGTCGCTGAGCTGTCCTGACGGCTCGTGGTGTGAGGTCTCGCTCGACTCCACCCGCGACGGCCGGAAGGTGTGGGAAGCCGGTCCCGTGTCGTTGTGGTCGGCCGTCGAACAGGCGCGGGACATCTGGTCGGCGCACGGTCGGCCGGAGTGGTCGCGGCTCGGACTCACGGTGACCGATCGGGCTCACGTGGTGTGGGTCGACAGGCCCACCGGGCCGAGCTGGACGCTTCCGTGACGGCGTAGTCCTGGTCGACGTTGAGCGGTTCGGCCTGAGGAATACCGGGTAGGTTCAAGGCGCTCTCCGTCCGGGGCGCCCTCGACCGGACCGAACTTCGCATCGCCGCAGGCGTTGCGGGCAAGCCGAAAACCGCGAAGTCGGCGATGTCACCACCGTCGCCGACTCCTCGGTCATGGACCTCATCTCCAAAGGCATCAACAAGAACACCGAAGGCTGAGCAGACCGCGTCCGGTGCGATTGTGCTTGTCCGTTGAGGACTTTTGGTCCCATGACCTGTGTGGCGGTGTGGCCCGGAATGGCTTTGTTCACTCGCGTGGTGCGGTTTTTGTCAGTATGGCGTCTACGGCGGCGGCTGAGTTGACTTGGTCTGCCAGCAGTTGCGCGAGGCCGTGGACACCGGGAGCGGACAGTGTGGTGGCGGCGATGCGCAGGTTTCGTGTTGCCAGCGGTAGTGATCGGCCGTAGATCACGTTCCGGGCGGTGGCGAGCAGGATGTCGTCGAGTTCGGCGAGTTGGCCGCCGAAGACGACGATTCGTGGGTTCACCATGTTCACGATGTCGCTGACCGCGGTTCCGACGATGGTCGCGGCCTGCTTCACCAGTTGTAGCGCCATGCGGTTGCCGCTGCGCACATGGTCGATGAACTCGTTTACCGATCGCGCGGGGAAGCCGGCGGCGCTGAGGTCGCGCGCGAGTGCCCAGCCGCCGGCATAAGCCTCGACGCACCCGTCGTTGCCGCAGCGGCACTGCGGCGCCTTGTCGGTCGGCTGCCCGTGCAGCGGTACGTGGCCGATGTCGCCGGCTGCCCCGTCGGCGCCGCGGTAGATGTCGCCGTGGATGATCAGGCCGGTGCCGACCCCGGTGCCGATTTTGACGAATACCAGTGCCGGGGTGTGCGGGTAGACCTGCCGGTATTCGCCCAGTGCCATGGCGTTGGCATCTTTCTCGACGGTGACCGGGCAGGCGAAGTCGCGAGCCAACCGCTCGGCGATGTCGTAGTCGTCCCAGCCGGTCATGATCGGTGGCCGGACCACTCGCTGGCGGTCGTGGTCCACCGGTCCGGGCAGGCTGAGGCCGATGCGAAGGACCCTGTCGTGGGCGACCCCGGCGCGCTGCAGGAGATCGTCGAAGCGGGCCGCGATCAGCGACAGGATCTGCTCGGGGCCCTCGGTGATGTCGAGTGGCCCGCACTGTTCTTCGAGCACCGCGCCGAGCGGATCGCAGAGCGCCGTTCGCACCTCCGTTGCGCCGGTGTCGGCCACCAAAAGCACGCCTCTGCGGACATGCATGGTGAAGCGTTCGGCCGGTCTGCCCCGAACATCGCCGGCCGTCGTCGACCCAGAGGTCAGGTAACCGGCTTCGACCAGTGCGTCGATGCGTTGGGACACGGCGGTCCGGGACAGGCCGGTGAGCCGCATCGTTTCGGACTTGGTGAGTCCGTCGCGGTGCTCGCGGAAGAGGGGGATCAGCGCACCGGGCGTGTCACGGAGCCAGACGTTGTTCGAGGGCATGAGGTCAGCTTGGCACCTCCCATTACGTTTTTCAAATTCATAATTGTGTACTTGGAAGTCGTAATGTACGTTGATGCGAACAGACTGTCCCACCTGGACAAAGTCACTCATCGACGGAGCTGAGATGGCACGCTTTCGGACTCGTCGCACGGTTCTGGCAGCGGGTGCCGTGGTTACGGCAGCCGCAATGGCACTCACCGGATGTTCCGGGAACTCCAGTGGCAACGCCGCCGACCGTACGTTGCACGTCACGATCATCACGAAGGACCCGAGTGACCCGTACTGGGTTGCCATGATCAACGGCGCGAAGAAGGCCGCCGAGCAGAGCAACGTGGACCTGGCGGTCGCGTCCGGAAAGGACCAGACCGACACCGACGGCCAGATCCAGGCGATCGAGAACGCGACCGCCCGCGGGGACGACGCCATCATGATCGCCAACAACGGCCCAGCCGTCAACGATGCGATCAAGAAGGCGCAGGCGGCCGGCGTTTTCGTCATCGCGCTGGACACCCCGACCGCGCCCGCGGACCTCGTTTCGGCGACGTACGCCTCGGACAACCGCCATGCGGGGCAGGTGGTCGGCCAGTGGACCGCGGGAAAGCTGGCGGGCAACAAGGCGACGATCGCCCTGATCGACCTGTTCGCCGACAAGGTCGTCAGCGTCGACTACGAGCGGGACCAGGGTTTCCTCGCGGGTATGGGGATTGCGCTGAACGACCCGAATCGCAATGGCGACGAGGCCAAGTCCGGCAGGTACGCTGCGGGCGATTACCGGATCGCCTGCAACGAGGCCAGCGATGGTGCCGAGGATGGCGGGCGGACCGCCATGGAGAAATGCCTTTCCCTCGACTCGGGCATCAATGTCGTCTACACCGCGAACGAACCGTCCGCTCTCGGTGCCGTGCAGGCGTTGAAAGCCGCCGGGAACACCACCGCGCAGGTGGTGACCATCAACGGAAGCTGCGACGGCATCAAGGGTGTAGTCAGCGGCCAGTTCGGGGCGGACGCGCAGCAGTACCCCGGCAAGATGGGCGCGAGTGGGGTGGACGCCGTCGTCAAGTACAAGCGCAACGGCGTCAAGCCGAACCCCGACCCCGGGAAGAACTTCACCGACACCGGTATCGCCCTGGTCACCGACAAGCAGGTCAGTGGGCTGCAGGGCATCACTTCGCAGCAAGGCATGCAGAACTGCTACTGATCGAGCCAACGCCGGTCGGCTCGATTTGAGAAAGAAGTGCACTGTGTCAACCGTTACTCGTAGCAGCGACCTGACCGCTGCCGAAGCGTTCAAGCGGCGCCCGCTGAGTCCGCTCCAGCGCGTGCAGCGCGTATTGCACCGACATCCCGAGATCAGTCCGCTCGTGGTACTGGTGATCGCCGCCATCGCATTCCAGTTCACCAACGACCGGTTCCTGTTGCCATCGAACCTATCGCTGATCTTGCAGCAGGTGTCGATCATCGGCGCGTTGGCGGCGGGTCAGACCCTCGTCATCCTGACCGCGGGAATCGACCTGTCGGTCGGCGCGCTGATGATCTTCGTGTCGATGGTGATGGGCTTTCTCGCCGGTCTTGCGGGCGTTCCCGGCCCCTGGGCCTTCGCCATCGGGATCGGCGTCGGCGCGGCCGCCGGGTTGATCAACGGCGTGCTCGTGGCACAGGTGAAGCTACCGCCGTTCATCACCACACTCGGCATGCTCAGCGTGTTCACCGCGCTCGCGCTGCTGATGACCAACGGGCAGTCGGTCAACGGCGAGAAGCTTGGGGATTTCCTGACCTGGACGTCCACGTCGTTCCCGGTCGGGCCGTTCCAGCTCACCGTCGGCGTCGCGCTGGTGATCGCCATGTACCTGGCGCTCGGTTTCGCGCTGTCCCAGACCGCATGGGGCAAACACGTCTACGCGGTGGGTTCGGATCCGCAGGCGGCTCGGCTGTCGGGTGTGAGCACCAAACGCGTTCTGCTGAGCGTGTACGTGGTCGCCGGGGTGCTCGTCGCGCTCTCGGCTTGGGTGCTCATCGGCCGCAACAACGCGGCGACGACCAGCGCGGCGGTCGATGTCAACCTCGACTCGATCACGGCGGTCGTCATCGGCGGAACCAGCTTGTTCGGCGGTAGGGGCCGACTGCTTGGCACGTTCCTCGGCGCGGTCACGGTCGGGTTCTTCCGCAATGGCCTCTCGCTGGCCCGCGTCGACGTGCTCTACCAGACGCTCGCGATCGGGCTGCTGATCATCGCGGCGGTCGCGCTGGACCAGTGGATCCGCCGGACGGGAGCAACCCGATGACCGCGACGGCCGACAGCACGCCGGCACTCTCCGCCCGAGGATTGGTCAAGACCTACGGGCCGGTGGTCGCCCTCGACGGGGTTGACATCGACCTGTACGCGGGCGAGGTCCTTGCGCTGATCGGTGACAACGGGGCCGGGAAGTCGACCCTGGTCAAATGTCTGACGGGGGCGGAGATTCCGGACGTTGGCACCATCTCCGTGGCGGGAGCCGAGGTGCGCTTCCGCCGCCCGCAGGACGCCCGTGCGGCCGGGATCGAAACGGTGTACCAGAACCTGTCCCTCGCGCCCGAACTCGACATCGCGACCAATCTCTTCCTCGGCCGCGAGGTGCGCCGTCGTGGCCCGCTGGGACGCGTGCTGCGGATGCTCGACCACCGCGCGATGCGGAGACAGGCCGAGGAAAAGGTCGGCGCCCTGGGGATCCGAACCATCCAGAACATCACGCAGGTGGTGGAGACCCTTTCCGGCGGGCAGCGTCAGGCCGTGGCCATCGCGCGGGCGGTGGCGTTCGGCGGTCGGGTGGTCGTTCTCGACGAGCCGACCGCGGCGCTCGGGGTCCGGGAGACCCAGCAGGTGCTCGACGTCGTGCGGGAGCTCCGCGACCGCGGTCTGGGCGTCATCCTCATCAGCCACAACATGCCGAACGTCTTCGAGGTGGCCGACCGCATTCAGATCCAACGGCTCGGCCGCGCGGTGGCCGTGGTGACGCCGCAGACCCACACACCCGCCGAGGCCGTCGCCATCATGACGGGCGCGCTGCCGGCGGACAGTGGTGGTGCGTCATGAACACCGGTCCACGCAAGATCATCCTCGATACCGATCCGGGCGTGGGCATCCCCGGCACCGACGCCGACGACCCCATCGCACTGCTGCTGGCGCTCAGCGATCCACGGCTGGAATTGCTCGGCGTCACCACCACCTTCGGCAACTGCCCGCCGGCACTCGGGGCGCGCGGTGCTGCGGCGGTGCTGGACGCGGCCGGCCGCAGCGATGTGCCGGTCTCGGTCGGCTCCGCTGCGCCCTTGTCCGGGCGGCTGCCCCGCGAGCTCGAACAGGCGTATGCGGGCGAACGCGGGCGAGAAGGCCGGATTCCGTTGCCGCCGCTTGCCGAGGCGGCGAGCGGGCAGCGCGCAGCGGAGTTCATCATCGATGCCGTTCGTGGCCATCCGGGCGAAGTGACGGTCGTGGCGGTCGGCCCGCAGACCAATCTCGCGATGGCGATGCTGGCCGAGCCCGCGGTCGCCACCGAACTCGCGGGTGTGGTGTTCATGGGCGGTGCGCTCGGCATGAATACCGAATACGGCCGGGGAAACATCACCCCGACCGCGGAGTGCAATATCTACTTCGACCCGCAGGCCGCGGACATCGTGTTCCGCTCCGGCGTGGACCTGACGATGGTGGGGCTGGACGTGACCAATCCCGCCACCGGACTGGTCCTGGAAGAACAGACGATTCGCGCGCTCGATCCCGCCCGGGCCGGCCGGACCCGCATCTTCGCCGAGGTGTGCGAGACCTATCTGGAAGCGCCGATGTTCGACTGGGCGCCGGGGTGCGTGCTCTACGACCCGCTGGCCGTGGCGGTCACGGCCGACCCGGGGCTTGGCGGTTTCACCGATCTCGCCGTTGCCGTGGAGACCCAGGGAGAACTGACCACCGGCCAGACCGTGATCCTGCCCGGCGCAAAACCGAACATGCGAGTGCTCACGTCCATCGACGGCGGGGCGGTAGTCCGCGAGATCGTCGACGCGATCTGCACCGAATAGACCGTTTCAACTGCAACAGGCAAGGAAAAGCTCATGAATAAGCCCCTCCGGGCGAACTCCCTGGGCATTCACGCCCTCGTGTGGGTCGGCGACACCACCCCCGACTCGATCCGGCACGCGGTCCGCAGCACGAGCGAAGCCGGCTTCGACCTGCTTGAGCTGTCGCTGCATGACCTGGAACGGCTGGATGTGCCGGGAACGCGGACCCTGCTTGCGGAGGCGGGGCTCGGCGTCGTGTGTTCCCGTGGGCTGGCCTTCGACGCCGACGTGTCCAGCGACGATCCGGCGGTCGTCAAGCGGGGTGCGGCGCTGCTGCGTGCCAGCCTGGAAACCACCGTCGGCCTGGGCGGCCGGATCTTCACCGGAGCACTGTTCAGCGCGCTGGGCAAATACCCGGCCGCACCAACGCCGGCGGGCCGGGCCAACGCGGTCAGCGTCATCCGCGAACTCGCCACGGCTGCCGCGGACAATGACGTCACGCTCGGCCTTGAGGTCTGCAACCGCTATGAGACCAACCTTGTCAACACCGCGCGCCAGGCGGTGGAGCTGGCCGACGACATCGGCGCCGACAACGTCATGGTCCACCTGGACACCTACCACATGAACATCGAAGAGGCCGACATGGCGCGCCCCGTCCGCGAGGTGGGCGACCGGCTCGGCTACGTCCACATCGGAGAGAACCACCGCGGCTTCCTCGGCTCGGGGCACATCGACTTCACCAGCTTCTTCCACGCGCTGGGAGACATCGGCTACCGGGGCCCGATCACCTTCGAGTCGTTCTCGTCCTCGGTCGTGGCCAGGGGACTGTCCGACGACCTCGCCGTGTGGCGAGACCTGTGGGAAGACGGCAGGGAACTCGCCGACCACGCGCTGAACTTCACCACCGCGATGCTCGCGGTGAGCGGACCGGCCAAGCATGGATGACGAGCTGGTCGAGCGGCTGGAGCGGCTCTGCGAGCGTCAGCGGCGAACGATCGTGGGCATCGCCGGATGCCCGGGTGCCGGGAAGTCGACGCTCGCCGAATCGCTCGTCGATCGCATCGACCCGGACCGGGTCCGAGCGACCTGCGTTCCCCTGGACGGTTTCCACCTCGCCGACGCCGAGCTCGACAGGCTCGGGATCAAGGCGCGCAAAGGCGCGATCGAAACCTTCGACGCACACGGGTATCTGGCGCTGCTGACCAGAATCCGGCACGACACCCGGAACACCGTGTACGCCCCGAACTTCGACCGCGACATCGAACAGCCGGTGGCCGGCCACATTCCGGTGTTCCCGGGCACCCGACTCGTCCTGACGGAAGGGAACTACCTCCTCGACAGCGCGCAACCGTGGCCCGAAATCCGGGCACAACTGGACGAGGTCTGGTTCTGCGACATCGACGACGAGACACGCCAGGCGCGGCTGGTGGCCCGGCACGTCCGGTTCGGCAAGACACCGGCGCAAGCCCAAGAGTGGGTGGCGCGGGTGGATGAGCGCAACGCCGAGCGAATCAAGCGAACCGGCCACCAAGCCGACCTCGTTCTCCCGGCCGTCCCAAGGGCGCCGAGCCCTGCGAGCCTTCGCAATCTGTCCTAACGTCTGCGCGAACGGTCCGCTGCTGGGCGACAGACGCTCTTACCTTCGCTCCTCGGACGATGCTTTCGGGCTCGCCGACCTCACGACGGGCGAGGAGGACACATGGGTGCACAGGTATGGACTGTGATCGCGGACCTAGAGCGCTGTGAAAGCCACGGACTTTGCGTTGAGGAGGCCCCCAACCACCTCCGCATGGACGACGACCTGTTGGTCGTCACCGACGAGACCGTTGCGGCCGATGATCTGCCCGCGCTGCGTGCGGCGGTCCGCGTATGCCCGGTGGCCGCGCTGCGGCTCGAAAAGCGACCGGTTTCATGAGCCCGATCGTCGTGGTCGGTGCGTCGGCCGCCGGATCGAGCGCCGTGGACGAGCTCGTCTCGCTCGGCTACGAGGGACGCGTGGTGCTGGTAGGTGCCGAGCAGCATCCTCCCTACAGTCGGCCGGCGCTCTCCAAACAGTTCCTCGCAGGCGACTTGACGTCCGAGGCTGTCGCGCTTCCGGGATTGCCGGATGGCGTGGAGTTCTGGCCGGGCGCGACCGCGACGGCACTGGACCTGGAGCGTCGCACCGTTACCGTCCACAACGACGCGGGCCGGTCCGCCGAGATCCTGCGCTACGGCGGGCTTGTCCTCGCGACAGGGTGCCACCCGCGACGAATCCTTCCGCCGGCCTTTGGCGCACTCACCGTCCGCACAATCGACGACGCGACGAGGCTGGGGCGGGCGCTACGCGTCGGCACGCACCTCGTCGTGGTGGGCGCCGGTTTTTTGGGGCTTGAGCTCGCTACTTCGGCTCTGCGGCGCGGAGCCACCGTGGACGTGGTCGACCGGGAGCCGCCGCTGAAGCGCCTGCTGGGCCCGGAGATGTCGGCTCTGGTCTCTCGTCGCCTCACCCAGGCAGGAGCCAACTTCATCCATGAGCCGGCCGGCGTTCCCGCGGAGCAGGACCATTCCCTCGGGCTCCGGCTCTGCTCGGGCCGACGCCTCGGAGCCGACCTGGTGGTCGAGGCCGTCGGTGACCGGCCGGCTACCGACTGGCTGCGCGGATCAGGGATCCCGTTGCATACCGATGGGAGCGTGATCACCGCTGCCTCGGGGCGCGTGCGTGAGCGCGTGGTGGCGGCCGGTGACGTTCGCGCATCGGTTGGGCCCCACGGGCTGACGCGTACCCCTTACTGGTCGGCCGCGATCGCCGACGGACGGCGGGCGGCATGCACGCTCCTGGGGCTGCCCGACGCCGTAGCGCCGCCCGGCTACTTCTGGACCGAGGTATTCGGGCTGTCGGTGCGCGTCTTCGGCTCGCTTCCGGTCCATGGGAGCCTCCGCGTGATCGACGGCGACCTGGACCGCGACACCGCCGTCGTGGGCTGGCGGTCACCCACTGGTCAAGCGGTAGCGGTCGCAGCGATCAATCATCCCATCTCGTCGCGACAGCTCCGGCGTGCCCTCGGCGAGCCCGCCATCGCCCCTACCGAACCAACCGAGGAGACGACCCATGTCTGAAGACCGGACGGCAACGCCGCCGTTCAACCCGCTCGACGCCGCGCACCTGAACGATCCCGATGGGCCGCTGGCCGTCGCCCGAACGCGATGCCCGGTGTCGTTCCCGCGCCCCAACCTGGCCAGTGTCGTCACCGACGAAGATGTCCGGTATGTGCTGAGCCGGCCCGAGGTGTACTCCAACCGCGGCAACTTCGCCATTGACGGTGAACTCGAACTGCCGGCGCAGCTGATCACGATGATCGACCCGCCCGAGCACACCGAGCTTCGTGGCCGGCTTCTGCGCTGGTTCGCACCACCACGGCTGCGCGCGTTGCGGCCCGAGGTTGAACGCATCGTGGACAAGGCCATGGCGGGCTTGCCCGCCAGCGGTGAGGTTGACCTCTACGAGTCGTTCGTCCGCGCGGTGCCGGCGTCGGTTGTGTTCGCGTTCATCGGGCTCCCCGAGCATCTGTGGCGAGACCTGGAGGATTGGACCGACGTCATCAACGAGACGATGCCAGAGCCGCTGATCGATCTCCCGGAGATGGGCAACATGATCCAGGCCATCACGGAGGTCGTTGACCGGCGTCGCGCCGGACCTCCGGAACTGCGAGATGTCATCGACGGACTCCTGCACCCGCAAAGCGGCGAGCAAGAGCTCAGCAACGTAGCGGCGGTCACCCACATCATGCAGCTGATCCTCGCGGCTACTGACACCACTCGGAGCCTCATCCTCAACACGGTCTACTCGCTGCTCGCCACGGATCAATGGCAGACCCTCGCGCGTGACCGGAGCAAGGTTGCCAACGCCGTGGAGGAAAGCCTCCGGCTCGATACTCCGCTGCAGTTCGTGCTCCGCACTGCCGTGCGGGAAGACACCATCGGCGACACCGTCATTCCCGCGGAGACGAAGGTGCTCATCAGCCTTCAGTCGGGCAATCGTGACGAGCAATCGTGGGGACCGGACGCCGAGGAGTTCCGGCTGGACCGCGATGCGGCCTCGGCGCACCTGGCGTTCGGTCGTGGCATCCACACTTGCATCGGTGCGCCGCTGGCCCGGCTGGAGAGCGTTTGTGCCCTCAACGCACTGCTTGACGCCTATCCCCGGATGAGCCTCAGTGACTCCTACCAATGGGAAAAGGTGCGCGCCCCGATGATGCGGCGACCGAAGAACCTGCTGGTGGTACTCGGCTGAGCCGGACCGCGTGCCGCCGTGGCCATTGACGTGCGTTGCGGCCATTGACACGGCCGTAGGAGATTCGACAGACTTGTGGAATGCGTCACAGTGGCACGTCCTATCAGGTGCCGCCGAGCCAACCCGTTCTCGCCCCGATCACCATCACCGATCCCGACGAGGCCAGCTCGGCCTTTGAGGCCGCTTACGCTCCCAACTTTCTCACCATGCTCGGGAGGGCGAGTCGGCTCGAACTGCGGCTGGCGACCAGCCGGCTCCCGCTGATCGATGTCGGCGCGGTTGAGATCAGCGGCAATATCCGGCTGGAAGCGCCGCCACCGCGATCATGCTGCGTCGTGCTGCATCCACGGCGGGGAGGGGTCACGATCAGTGCGGGACGCGAGTCTGTGCGCGTCTCGCCCGACAAGCTGGCCTTCCTTCCGCCCGGGGCCCGCCTCCGATATGAGGATTGGGGCCCTGACACGGAACTGACCACGCTGCGCATCGACAACTCTGTTCTCTCGTCATACCAACCACTTGCGGCAGAGCACGTCCTGCGCGAGCCTGTCGCGCCGCTTCTGGTAGACCTCCGGGATGACGCTGCCCGAGTGCTGGCCTGGGTCATGCGCCTGCTCGCGCTTGAGATGCGGCAACCGAGCGGCACGCTGACGAAGGGCGTGATGGCCGAACACGTCTCGGGTCTCGCGCTTAGCGGCCTGCTGTCCACACTGGACCCGGATGCGGCCGATCCGGTTTCCGCAAGGAGCCGCGTTCTACGGCGTGCTCTAGCAGCAGCGGAAGGGGATGAGTACACCCTGCCGTCGTTGGCCGATCTGGCGAAGGCGGCCGCAGTGAGTGTCCGGACCCTGCAGGAGTTGTTCCGAACCGAGTTGCAGACGACCCCGACGGCATACCTGCGTCAAGTCAGGCTGCGGCGGGCACATCAGGAGCTCGTTCGCAACGACTTCTCCCGCACCACCACCGAAGCGGTGGCGCAGCGGTGGGGTTTCACGAACTACGGGCGTTTCGCGCGTCTCTATCGGACCCACTACGGCGTCAGCCCGTCTGCAACGCTCAAGCGCGTCAATTCCGAGATGCTTTAGCGCGTGGCTGAAGGAGCATCCCGGTGTGGAGATCCTAAGCGGGAGGTTCGGGCGTAGGCCCCGCGGTGGAACAGCAGCGGCTGGCGGTCCGGTTTCGCGGACAGGTGCTCGACGGCGCCGACGACGATGAGGTGGTCGCCGCCCGGGTGGATCGCCTCGATGTGGCAGTCGATCCACGCGCAGGCACCGTCGAGGACGGGCTGGCCGAGCGGTGAGGGAGTCCAGGCGACATCGGCGAACTTGTCGGCTCCGGACCTGGCGAATCTGGTGCTGAGTTGATCCTGGTGGTCGGCGAGGATGTTCACGCAGAAGCGGTCGGTATCGGCGATCCGCGGCCAGCTGGTGGACGACTTCCCGGGCAGGACGACCACCAGCGGTGGGTCGAGGGACAGCGAGGAGAACGACTGGCAGGTGAACCCGGCCGGCCCGTCGTCGGTGATCCCGGTGATGACCGTGACTCCCGAGGCGAAGTGTCCGAGCACCTCGCGGAACGACGTTGCCTGCTTGGCGGTCATCGGTGACCTCCCGGGTCGTGAGGGGGCTTCAGCGCGCGGCATCGAGGTGGTGGCCCATTCGGGTTTGTTTGGTGCGCAGGTAGCGGACGTTGTGCGGGTTTTCCACCGTCGGCAGGGCGATCCGGTCGACGATCGTGAGCCCGTAGCCGTCGAGTCCGCCGTACTTGGCGGGATTGTTGGTGATCAGGCGCAGGTGCCGGATCCCCAGCTCGCCGAGGATCTGGGCACCGACGCCGTAGCTGCGCGAGTCGACGGGCAAGCCCTGCGCGATGTTGGCGTCCACAGTGTCCAGTCCGCCTTCCTGGAGCGCGTAGGCGCGGATCTTGTGGCCGAGACCGATGCCACGGCCCTCGTGACCGCGCAGGTAGACCACCGCGCCGCAGCCCTCGTCGGCGATCGCGCGCAGGGCCTGCTCCAGCTGGGCACCGCAGTCGCAGCGCAGGGAGCCGAGGATGTCGCCGGTGAGGCATTCGCTGTGCACCCGGACCAGCGCGCCGCGCTCGGACCGGCCGGCCGAGGCGACGTCGCCGAGCACCAGGGCGAGGTGCTCCGTGCCGTCGAGTGTGCAACGGTAGGCGACGGCCCGGAAGTCGCCGAACACCGTCGGCATGGTCGAGGTCGCGACGTGTTCGACCAGCCGCTCGGTGGCCCGGCGGTAGCGAACAAGGTCGGCGATGGACAGCATCGGCAGGTCGTTCTTGTCGGCGAACCGGCGCAAGCGCTCGCCGCGAGCCATCGAACCGTCCGGGGCGACGATCTCGCTGATCACTCCGACCGGCTCGCGCCCGGCCAGCCCCATCAGGTCGACGGCGGCCTCGGTATGCCCGGCCCGGACGAGCACGCCACCGTCGCGGGCGCGCAACGGGAACACGTGGCCGGGCCGGCGCAACTCCTCGGGCCGCAGATCGCGCCGGGCCAACGCGTTCAGGGTCAGCCGCCGGTCGGCAGCCGAGACGCCCGTTCCGCTGTCGACGTGGTCCACGCTGACCGTGAACGCGGTTCCGTGGCTGTCGCTGTTCTCCGCCGAGGGCACCATCTGAGGCAGTTGCAGCGCCTCGACCCGGCTCGCCGCCATCGGAGCACACACGATTCCGGTCGTGTGCCGCACGATGAACGCCATCTGCTCCTCGGTGACGGCATCGGCCGCGACGATCAGATCGCCCTCGTTCTCCCGATCCGCGTCGTCGACCACGACCACCATGCCACCGGCGGCCAGCGCGGCGGCGGCTCGTTGCACGGCAACCGGTCCGTTGAGATCGTTCGTGTCGGTCATCTTGTTGAAACACCCTCTAAGCGGCATAGAGCCAGTCGATGTGGCGGTAGTCAGCGGGATCGCGGTCGGTGAGCAAGGCGTTGCGGGTGGCTCGGAAGAGGCCGTCGCAGTGCCAGAGATCGCCCCATTGCCGAGCAGCGCGCTGGACCCGGGCGGTTCGCGCGCTGCGGGTCTCGGCGTAGCCGACGAGTGCCGCGTCCCAGTCGGTTCCGGTGTCTGCGGTGTGTTTGCCGACGTATTCGGCGAGGCATTCGGCGTCCTCGATGGCCTGGCAGGCGCCTTGGGCGAGGTATTGAAGCATGGGGTGGGCGGCGTCGCCGGTGAGGGCGAGGCGGCCATCGATCCAGGCGTCGATGGGTTCGCGGTCGTACATCCGCCACCAGCGGTCGCGCCAGAGGTTGGGCAGGGCGGCGCGGACGGGGTCGCAGGTGGCGGCGAAGGCGGCGTCGAGTTCGTCGGGGGTGCCCCAGTCGTCCTGCCCGGCGAGGGCTTTGGCGGAGCGGAAGACGGCGACCTGGTTGAACATCTCGCCGCGGCGTAGCGGGTACTGGACCAGATGGCAGCCCGGTCCAATGTGGACGACGACGTCGTCGAGGGCGAGGCCGGAGGTGTCGGGCAGGTCGGCGAGGGGCAGCGCGCCGCGGTAGGCGACGTAAGCGGAGCTGACGGGGTCGTCGTTGCTGAGCCGCCCGCGTAGCCGGGAGCCGAGGCCGTCGGCGGCGATGACGATGCGGCCGGTGTCGCGGCGGTGTTCGCCGATCGCGGTGGCCTGGTCGGTGGCGGTCTTGACGTCGGTGACCGCGGCGTTGGTGACGAGGTCGACGCCGGCGGCCCGGCAGGCTCGGACGAGGATGGCGTGCAGGTCGCTGCGGTGGATCACGATGTAGGGGGCGCCGTAGCGGCGGGCGGTGTCGGCGAGATCGAGGTAAGTGAGTTCCTTGTTGTCGAGGGCGTCGCGCATGACGAGCCGTCGGGGGGCGACGCCGTGATCGATCACCTCGTCGAGCAGGCCCCAGCCGCGCAGGATGCGGGTGGCGTTGGGGGCCATCTGCAGGCCGGCGCCGACCTCGCCGAACTCGGGGGCCTGCTCCAGGACGCGCACGGTGCGGCCGGAGCGGGCTAGGGCGAGGGAGGTGGCGAGGCCGCCGATGCCGCCGCCGACGACGAGGGCATCCACGTCGGGGTCCATGTCGGGTGTGGTCATGAGGTCGCTCCTCTACAACCAGCGCGGCAGGGTGGGCAGGGTCGCGTCGTTGTGGCGTCCGATGAGCCAGGCGGCCGCGGTCGCGAGCGGCAGATCCACCGGTATGGGCTCGCCGTCGCCGGTGATCTCGTGGCGGGTGTGCGGTGTGGTCAGCAGGATCGCCGGTCCGGGCCGGGTGGAGCGCCAAGCGGTGACATCGTCGAGCAAGGCCACGAGGAACCCCTCCGGCAGCTCCGGATAGGTCGTGCCGGAATCGAGGTCCACGGCGTGGATGCATGTCTCGCGAGCCCGCATCCACGGTGTCTCGCTCGCCTGCACGGTGCGGCCCTGGGCGGTCACGACCTCGGCCGACCATGCCTGGGCGGGCAGGGCGTCCATCGCCCGCGCCAGCTCGGTCGCGGAGTCGTGGACCCAGTTCCGCAGGTCGGGCCGGGTGGCGCCGGTCTCGATGTCGGCGGCGCGTTGCTCGGGCGAGGAGTACATGGGGTTCTCAATGCCGGTGCGGGCCCAGGTCAGCAGCCGCCCGATTGCTTCGGCGTTCGAGGCGACGTGGGCGAGCAGGTGGCGGCGGGTCCAGCCGGGCAGCGCGCAGGGTCCATCGAGGTCGGTGTCGGTGAGCCGGTCGAGGCCGCGGAGCAGCAGCCGGGTGCCCTCGTCGGCCCAAGACCGGGTGTCGCCGGGGCTCATGCCGGCACCCCGGCGGTGGCGCGGACGGTGTTCTGCTGGGCGCCCAGGCCCTGGATCTCGGTGGTCAGCGTGGCACCGTCGGTCAGGTAGCGCTTCGGGTCGCGGGCGTGCCCGACCCCGCCGGGGGTGCCGGTGGCGATGACGTCACCGGGATTGAGGGTGACGATCCGCGAGATGTAGGCGATCAGCGCGACCGGATCGAACACCAAGTCGGAGGTGTTCGCGGCCTGCACGGTCTCGCCGTCCACGGCACAGCGCAGGTCCAGCGTGGGGCGCGTACCGCCGGGCAGCTCGTCCGGGGTGACCAGGTACGGGCCGAACGGCGTGGTGGCCTCAAAGGTCTTGCCCTGCAGCCATTGCAGGGTGCGGTACTGCCAGTCCCGCATGGTGACGTCGTTGAGCACGGCGAACCCGGCGATCGCCGCCGCCGCTTCGGCCTCGCTGGCGCGCCGGACCGGTGTCCCGACGACGACGGCGAGCTCGGCTTCCCAGTCAACGGCCGCCGACGCCGGGTCGAGTGCGATCGGATCGCTCGGGCCGATTAGGGCGTCGGCGAACTTGGCGAACAGGGTGGGGTTTTCGGGCAGGTCGCGGCCCATTTCCAGGATATGGCCGCGATAGTTCAGCCCGACGCAGAAGATCTTCCCCGGGCGTGGCACCACCGGCGCCAGGTCGGCCGAGGCGAGGTGGTGCGCCGGCCCGTCGGCTGCGGCGCCCCGATCGCGCCAGGCAGGATCGGAAAGCAGGGCACCAACGTCGGAGGAGTCGATCTCGATCGCGGTGTCGCCGTCGATCCGTGCCGCGCGGGTGCCGTTCGGCGTGCGCAATGTCGTGAGTCTCATGGGGGCTCTCCTTCAGGAAGCGTCGACCTGAACGCGGTCGGCGTTCAGCCGCTCGAAGATCGGGGAGTCGGAAAAGCGGAACAGGTCCAGCTGGGACCCTGCCGCGATCGTCAGCGGCTGCCAAGAGGGCACGGCGACCAGGTCACCGCGGTCGACCTCCCACTCCCGCTCGCCGACTCGCACCCGCCCGGTGCCGTCGAACACTTGCCAGACGGCCGAGCCGACCTCACGGCGGGTGGCGCTGCTCCCCCCGGCGCGCAGCCGGTGCATTTCCGCGCGGATGGTCGGCATGACGTCGCCACCGGTCGTCGGGTTGGAGAACCGCACGGCCGCGTGTCCGGGCTCCAGCACGCCGGGATGCCCCGCGGCCTCAAGATCGAGTTGGTCGGCCAGGGCGGCGTCGGTGTGTTCCCACCGGTAGGCGGCGATCGGCGAGCTGGTCTGCGCCTCGGGCTGCGAGACCGGGCGCAGGCCAGGGTGTGCCCACAGTCGTTCGGCGCGGGATCGGTCGGGGGTGGAGCGGTCCGCGACCTTATCGGGGCCGAGCTCGAAAAACGACGACCCGGTGTGGTGGACGAAGGGGATGTCCAGGCCGTCGAGCCAGGCCATCGGGGTGTCGGCCTGGTTGTGGTGACCGTGGAAGCGCCAGCCCGGAGTGAGGAGGAAGTCCCCGCGGCGCATCGCGACCGGGTCGCCGTCGACGACGGTCCAGACACCCTCGCCCTCCACAACGAACCTGAAAGCATGCTGCGTGTGCCGGTGGACCGGGGCGTCCTCGCGCGGGTTGAGGTACTGGATCGCCGCCCACAGCGTCGGCGTCGCGTACGGAGCGCCACCCAAACCCGGGTTGGCCAGCGCGATCGCCCGCCGCTCCCCGCCGCGGCCGACCGGAACCAGCTCGCCGGACCGCTGCGCCAGTCCGAGCAGCTTCGCCCAGCGCCACAGGTGCGACCGCGCCGCGGGCCGTGGCGAGCTGGGCATCAGATCACCGATCTCGGTCCACAACGGCACCAAGAGCTCCTGCTCGAACCCCCGGTACAGCTCGTGCAGCTCCGGTGTCGGGTCGGGCTGCCCGGGCCCATCCTTAACCTGCAGGGTGACCGGCGAGACGGTAGCGGTCATGCGGCACCTCCTTGTGTGCGAAGACAGTCCGGCGCGGCCAGCCGGACCGGGAAGACGTGGGGACAGGGGAGACGCGGCGGAGCGCGGCAGCGATCGCGAAGATCGGCGCGCGGACCTCAATGCCACGCCCAAACGCTACTTCCGTTCTGCCAGCAAGCAGCTATCGTTCTGACATGAAGAACAAGCCGGCCTACGGGATCGACTCGGTCGATCACGCGCTGCACCTCGCGACGCTCTTACAGCAGGAAGGGCCGCTGCGGGTGACCGACGCCGCGCAACGGCTCGGTGTCGCTCGGTCGACCGCCCACCGTCTGCTGGCGATGCTCGTCTACCGAGACTTCGCCGAACAGGACGAGGATCGTCGTTACGTCGCAGGGTCCGTGCTGCGCAGGCACACGGTCCCGGAGCCCGTCGCGGACCTGCGCCGGATCGCGCTGCCCCACCTGCAAAGCCTCGTTGCCCGGACCGACGAGACCAGTAACCTGCTCGTCGTCGTGGCCGACCAGGTCCGGTTCGCGGCGACGGTCGAGTGCGGCCAGGTGCTGCGGGTCGGCGACAGGGAGGGGAAAGTGCTGCCCGCGCATCTGGCTTCCGGTGGACGAGCCGTGCTCGCCACGCGCAGCGAGGCGGAAATCCGTGAGCTTTACGGCGATCCGGACTCCGGCGTCGCCGACGTGGACGCGCTGCTGCGCGACCTGCGCCGGGTCCGCCGCCAGGGTTTCGCAATGAACGACCAGAAGACCGAGGTCGGCGTGACGGCGCTCGGCTGCGCGGTGGCCGGCCCCGCCGGAGCGGTCCCGGCGGCCGTTTCGCTCGCGATGCCGACGGCGCGTTACCGGCGTGAGCGATTGGGCGAGTGGGTTCGCCAGGTCACCACAACGGCCGAGCGCATCTCGAAGGAGCTGGGGGCAGTTTTATAAGCGGCGTAAGCCGTTTGCGGTATTGCACTCAGCTTGCACCGCCGACCCACAGGGGCCACACAACCTCAGATCAACTCGGCGCACGGTGACAAGGGAACTGCTCTAGACCTTCGTAGCGACCTGCGGCGACCGAACCACTGGGTCGGGGAAGAGGACGACGCTGATGCCGGGCCGCCTCCAGGCCTCGCATAGGGCCTAAGTACGACGGATTCCGGGTGATCGGGGTCGGCGAATCTGGTGTGCTGCAGCTCAGGCCCTCGGCTCAGACGTTCTAGAAGAGCTTCCGGAGCACTCGGCTGCTCGCTGACATCTTCATCGCTGGCGAGCTCGCCGGACCTGTTCAACCCGACTCCTGGCCCCTGTCGCTGCCGATCGGGTGTCGGCTCTATCGGATGCTGCCGGGCTCGAGCAGCTCAACGACGAAGCCGAGGGCTGTGACCCGCTATTTGCCCTTCAGTAGCTCAGCAACCGTCGTCGCGCCGGGCTAGTGCATATGGCTGTCGCTGCAAAGGTGGTACCTGACAGCTAGTAGCCGCTTGTAACCTTCCGTCGCCATCTACCTGCGGGAGGGTTTGTGCGCCGAGCGCTGCTTCTGCTGCTGACAGTTATCGCGCTGCTGACCACGACCGCGCCCGCATGCAAACCGATCGAAGGCAGTGCCCACTTCGACGGCCCTCCGTGGGCGACAAAGGAATGGGCCACCGGCAAGTTTGACTGGCTTCCAGTATTCAACGGCACACCAACCGATGGCATTCTGTTCGCCAACCCGGACAACGGCTTGCTGCTGATCAGCGGGACGAGGAATGTGAACGGGAGGAAACCCGATCCGCTGCTCGAATCCGGGACAGAGTTCCTGAACGAGGCTCGGCAGCCCGGTGAGGACCATCTGAGTTTCAAACAGGCCGCCGAGCATGTTGAGGCCAAGGCCGCGACGCTAGCGCGACTGAAGGAGTTCGAGTCCACAGCCCTGGTGATGAACAATCCCAAAGGACCGTGCGGGTGGGCGTCCAGGATCGGCTGCGTTCGGTCGGTCAGCCGTATCTTGCCAAGCGGGTACACGATGGTGGTGCGGTGGCCTAACGGGTCACGAACGTTCCACGGACAGGCGAAGTAGGGGGAGACACCATGAACACCACAGGTCAACTCACCATTGACCGCCGCGCATGGGACGCTCCTGAGCTGACAGCGACGACGGAGCACGACAAGATCCAACTCCTCGACGCTGTCCTCGCTGAGCCCGACGACAGCGAGGTGCATCTGCTCGTTGAGCCCCCTGCAGACCGAAAGGTGACCTGGGACGGAACCCCGGTCGGAGGCCGCGGCGTCATGGTCTTCGGCTATCGCGACGGATGGGGTGCCATCTCCGCCCAAGTCCCTCATCCTTACCGGCACGAATACATCGAGCTCGTGACCTTCGCCCTAGATCACGAGGACAAGCTCGCCATCCCGTACGACTCGGACATCCCCTGGTTTTTCCCGCCCACTGCGGTCATTCCGCTGCCCGAAGCCCGGGCAGCGCTGATCACGTTCGCCACCACGATGCTGCTCGATCCGGTCGTGGCCTGGCAGCCGCAAGCAAACATCACCTGGGACGAGCCCGAACCCCAGGTCAGCAGGCGTTCGCTGTACTCCGGGCCCGCGCGGCATTGGCCTGCTGGATAAGCACCCCTCCAACGTGGGGCAACACGAGGGCACCTCACCCTCGAGGCAGGCACGACGCGGCACCTCACCACCCCGCATGTGCTGGTCCTGGCGGCTCGGATCGCCGGGGCAGGTGGCGCACGGTCGGGATTACGCATCCGATGCCGGGGCCACGCGCGCCGCGGTCCAGGAGGCCGTGCGCCTGAGCCCGGAGCCGGAGCGCGCGTTGCCGGGGATCGTCGTGGCTGGGCTCACTGGTGCCCAAGCCATGACCTACGTGTGGTGATCGAGTAGTGGTGATCGAGTACGCGACCGATGGCGTCATCGAATACTCCCGATATCGACATCGCGTACGGGGGCCCTGCGCCTTCGCTGCGACCTCGACCCCGCCGAGGTCGCACCCCTGCGAACCCCCAGCCCGACGGGCACGCAGCGTAGCCGTTATGCGGACAACGTTGAGTGGATCAAGCAGATCTCGACAGATCGAAAAGAATGTTGAAACATCAATTACCTGATCTGGGTTGGTACGCTCAGCGCCGGGGCAGTGGCTGTAGCGGAGCGCTAGTGACCCGGCGCTGACCGTCCCCACTGGCTTCCTCAAACGGCGCTCGTCCGTCACCACAACGCGTGTGGGCGCCCGTGTTGCCGACATCCACAGGTGCCCGACGACGATCACGCT
The DNA here is from genome assembly GCF_014203395.1 of Saccharopolyspora phatthalungensis. Taxonomy (NCBI): domain Bacteria; kingdom Bacillati; phylum Actinomycetota; class Actinomycetes; order Pseudonocardiales; family Pseudonocardiaceae; genus Saccharopolyspora; species Saccharopolyspora phatthalungensis. Next base: position 1,778,392 of record NZ_JACHIW010000002.1, on the reverse strand, counting down.
TGTCGCACTCGGGCGATGTCGGGATCCGCAGGGGCGCTGCCGATGTGTACCGGCGCGTTGACGGGGGCGTTGAACATCGTGACGTAGGCGGTCTCACGCTGTGGCGGGACGGTTCGTGTTTGCCTCCGCGCTGCGGTGGCGTGTCTGTCGGCGAGGTGCCCGTCAATGATCTGGGCGACGAGCTCGGCCGGCGGCCGCGCGCCGCACCTTCTCGTCGTAGCGGTCAGCCTGGGACTCAGGCAATGCACTCCTCTGCGGCGGTCTTGGGACAGGGGCAGGCGTCGGCGAGCGCGGTGGTGATCTCATCACGTAACGGGTGGTCCCAGGCCCAACGGCGACGGGGCGGATTCGCCAACAGCGTCCCGTTCACCGAGTGCGGGGCGCTTTCGTCGTCTCCGGGTCAGTACCACTCGCCGAGCTGCCACAGAACGCACGTCGGCCGCGCCCCGGTGCGGCAGTATTCGGTGACCGCCTCGCGCACCTTCTCCAGCGGCAGGGACGCCGAGCGCGGGAAGTCAACGCCGTCCGTGTCGAGTGGCAGCACCGGGCAATGTTCTCTCGTGTTCGGGTTGTAGGAATCCGAAAGGTCCGCCTCCGGCCCTTCGTAGTTCAGGGCGCCCCATCCGATCTCCGGGTCGGCGGACACCCGCAGTCGACCGGAGTCGGGGAACGCTGGCCCGGCCTCATCGCGGAACGACAGGCACGGGCGGTCCCACACGTAGACCTCGCAGACCGGCTCCGGTGGCTGCTCCACGATCACGCGGGTCAGTTCCGTGATCTCGTCGGCGGTGCGTGCGTACCGAAAGATGTGGTGAAACACCGCCGTGACCACGGTCCGCTCCTGCTCGATCATCATGGCCTTGCCTCTCCAAGCAGCTCGATGGGTTTCGTTGCGCCCGGCTCCCATACCACCAGAACGGAGCCCTGCGGAAGAATGGCGCGCACCGCGGCGCCGCAACCGCGACGCAAGTCGCAAATCGCCTTGTTCAGCACCACAACGCCGTAAGTCTGTCCGGCGCGGCGCATCATAAGTGCATATTTCACCTCAACGTGCAGTACGACGGTCGGCGCCCCGCGGTGGTCGGTCAGGAACCGTGGGGAATTGTGCAGGATCAACCGCGCCTCTTCTGAGAAGGCCGGGTCACGCCCGCTGGTGATGTGGTGCTCGGTGCCGTCGCGGTCATAGCCGAACCCTGTTGTCTGGTCGCCCTTCTTGCGCTTGGGCAGCCTGGAACGCGCATGCTCGGCCCAGTCGCGATCGTGGGCAGTGTCGGTGGGAATGCGGCCCGCGGTTGAGGGATGCGCCGCGCTGGGCGGGGTGGATTCGACCGCTTGGCGCACTTCCAGACTTCGGCGGTAGGTGCTGATCAGCTCGATCACGCGGGTTGCCGCCTGGTAGGCGTGGATCAACTCGTCCCCAGTGGGGGCGAATCCGGCGAGGACTTCCAGCGCTTCCGAGTCGGCGGTGCCCTCCAGCGCGGACCCCAGGACTTCACCGGCTTCATCGCACGCATCCTGCGCGGTGGCCAGAAGGCCGAGAGCGGCAGGTGATTCGATCAATCACCTGCGCCAATGCCTGATCGAGATCACCGAGCGCCGACACGCCGCCCCCTCATAAAGTTCGCCGCGCCGGATAGCGTGGCGGGTCCCCCGGCGCGGTGGGGCCGGTTGCGGCGAATTCCGCTCGGCCCCACCTCGTTCATCGAGTCGAGCCGTGTCATGCCCCGGCTCGGTGGGGCTTCGATTACAGCTGCGGCCCGACTGACCAATGCGGGGTCCCGGACGAGTCGTAGACGGGCTGCTCACCCTCGCCGCTTGCCGGTTCCGGCTCTGGCTCGGTTTCTGGGTTGTTGGACATGTGCACCTCCTTTCCATTGCTGTGCTGGTCTGTTGACGTGCTGGTCGGCGCGCAAGGGGCGCGCGCCGACCAGCGTCCGGCGCGGTGGGCCGGTTGCGGCGAATGCCGCTCGTCGACCCGGCGCCGGAGATCTGGGGATGGCCGGACCGCCGACTGCGCTTCCGTGGTCCGGGCATCCCGTGCCCGCGTGCCGCTGGGGTCGGCAGCGCAGGGCACATGTTGGTGAGAGCACGCGCCGGGAGTGAGCGAGTCGGCAGCGGCGCTCCCACCGGGGTCTATTCCTCGGTCGGTAATCCCTTCAGCACGCCGATCACCAGCTCGTCGGCCTTAACCTGGTGCCGCATCAGTCGAAGTCCGACGCGGCTTCCCACATCGAGGTGTGTCAGCAGGGAATGGCCTGGCTCGGTGTTCGCACCGGGTTCGTCGCACATCACCGTCGCTACCTCCTGGCGTGCCTGCTCGTAGATCCGATGCAGCTGCTCGGCGTGGGCAAGCACACCCCTTAACGCCGCGTTCACGGCCTGGAGCTTTTCCCGCGCCTCGTTCATCGATTCACCTCTGTACGGTCGAGCCCGGCCAGGATTCGCCGCAGCAGCCCCCGATTCCGGGCCAGCGCTTCACGGTCGCCGGACAGTAGGAAGGATTCGCGGTCAGTGACCGGTAGACCGGATTCGACCAGCGGCAGGATCCGGGTTTTCTCGTTCGCGAGCGCGTCGGCGAGATCGCCGCGCAGCTGGACCGTGCGCGGCTCGCGTTCGCGGAGCCGGTGCCGGCCGCCGCTGGTCTCTGACTCCACCCGCGCGATCAGATAGGAGACCGTCAATGCGCCCTCGCCGCCTCCGGCGTGCCGGGCGGGGGCGTAGTAGAACGTCGTCCACACCGCGAGCCCGCCGAAGACAAGCAGGCCGGTGGAAACGAGCGCCGCCGTCACTGGGCGGGCCGTTTCGAGTCGACCACGCGCGGCGGCACGTAGCTCTCACACTGGTCCCTGATCACGTCGACCAGATCGGACAAAAGCCGTTCGGCGTCCAGGAATTCGTCATCCGTCACTCGTCCCATGAGGACGGCAGTGGATAGGGCTTTTAGCGCGACGGCCGCTTTCGTCAACAGCTCGGCGAGTTTGACTGCGCGCTCGGCCTCTGACTTGCTCATCCCGCACTCGCCGCGGTTGGAGTCGGGGTGTTGGCGAGGCCGTCCGCCTTGTCGTTGCAGGTCCCGCAGGTGGGCCAGAGCCACGACCGACTCGTGTTTTCTGCGGCCAGCTGGTGACCGCACAGGGTGCCCACCACGAAACCGGTCGGGTAGCCCTTGGCAGGTTTCGGGTCAGTGCTGGCATGCCGTTGCCCGTCGGCAGGCACCCAGTGGAACGGATTGGGTTGGTACATCACGCCACCGCCTGTGAGGTCATGACAGGGCCGGTGCCTTTACCGGCGGGCATCGGCCCCGTCTGGCCACTCCGCGTCGACCTGAGGGCCCGTCGGCGAGTGGCCGTTTCGTGGTGGATCGACCTGAGCGACGCAGCGGGTGAGACGGCAGGTACCGAGCCGTCTCGCCGCGCTGCGTGCCCCCGGCGCTGCCGCAGTTCCGCACTGATGGAGCAACGCGGGCGCTGCGGGGCTACCGGAGATTCGTTGAGCCGAGCGTGGATTCGCTCGACCGCTGCTCGCTGCTGCCGGTCGCGCACACGATCGATGACGATCGCGGTTCCGGCAACAACGGCAATGAGGACCAGGAGCACTACGCATAGCAACACGTCGCACCCTCTCCGCAACGGGTTGTGACCCGCAGCTTGGTTCGAGACCCATGATCTTGGTTCACGAACCACTTCGGCAATAGCCCGATGGGGCGATCATCAGACCCAGATATGTGCTTACGATTGGTTCATGGCGCGATCCAAAGCAGGCAGTCCAAAAGCGCGCACGCTCGGCGCCGAACTGCGCAAAGCACGAGAAAGCAAAGGCGTTACGGTTCGAGAACTGGCGCGCCGACTGGGAATCGGGCACGCGTGGGTGGTTCGAACCGAAGCCGGATCACGGCCAGCCACCACCGAGGACGTGACCGCGATCCTGGTGGCACTCGGTATCTCCGGTGGAGAGCGCGAAAGAATAGTCGAGCTCGCGCGCGAAGCGGACGGCCCGGACTGGCTGCGCGGCGGCATCCCTGGCGTGCATCAGGAACTCGTGACGTTGATGGTGTACGAGCGCACCGCGACAGCGATCTCGCACGTGGCTCCGATGCTGTTACCGGGCATGTTGCAGACCGCCGACTATGCGCGAGCGGTCATGACCGGGCTGCCGCCGGGCGAGGTTGAGACGCGAGTCGCGATGCGCGCCACCCGCCGCGACATCCTCACCAGCCGCAAGGCGCCTCGATTCGAAGCGCTGATCGGCGAGTACGCGCTGACCTCTCCGGTGCTCGAAGGCGATCCGATGATCGACCAGCTTCGGCACCTCGCAAGGGTCGCAGAGCAGCCCAACGTCACGATCCGCGTGCTGCCTTCGTTGCCGCGCTGGACTCCAGCGCACGAGGGCCGGTTCATCATGTTCGAGTTCGCCGATGCTGAACCGCTCGTGCACCTTGAGCACTTGGGGTCCGCTGCATTCCACACGTCTCCGGGCGTCGTGGAAACCTACTCGCATGCGCTGGGTACTCTCCGCGAAGCGGCGATGACTCAAGAGGAGTCGCTGGATTTGATCGCTGCCTGTACCGCGAGATACGAGGAGAGCCCCAGATGACAGAACCAACGGGCTGGCGGAAGTCGAGCCGATCCGGCCAAAACACGGACTGTGTCGAGGTTGGTCGGGTCGGTGACGACACCGCCGTCCGCGACACGAAGGACCGGGCGGCCGGTTATTTCACCACGACCGCCGGCCAGTGGTCGGCGTTTGTCGATGCGATCAAGGGCGGCCGTTTCGGCGCCTGACAGCACGACAGCGCCCCGCATGATGCCGGTATCACCATGCGGGGCGCTGCTGTGCGTGCGGGTCGCCCTGCGCGTTGCTCCGCTGCGGAGTCTGCCAGACGAGACCTGAAGTATGGCCGTTTACCGACAGGCAGTGGGCGCTGCTGGCGCCCCTGCTCCCGCCTAGAACTGGTCGGCAGTATGACGCCGCGCCGCCTACTGGTTAGCCTGAGGCGGTGCAGGCAGCCGACCGACCGGTTCCGCAGTATCCCATCGAGTCCGTGGACCGAACGCTTCTGCTGCTCCGCTTCCTGGCCGAGCGCTCGGAGCTCAAGCTCTCCGAGGTACGCGCCCACCTCGGCGTCGGGCAGTCGACTGCGCACCGCCTGCTCGCGATGCTGGTGTACCGAGGGTTCGCGGTGCAGGATCCGGCGTCGCGGACCTACCGCGCCGGACCCGCCCTGTTCGAGATCGGACGTACCGTCGGCGACGGGTTCGACCTGGTGCGCGAGGTCCGGCCGGTGCTGGCCTGGCTGGCGGAGAAGTGCGGGGAGACCGTCCACCTCGGCGTTCTCGACGGCACGCAGGTCCGCTACCTGGATGTCATCGAGAGCCTGTCGCCGCTGCGAGTTACCGGTCGAACCGGTCAATCCCGTCCCGCGCACGCGACGAGCATCGGGAAGGCGATGCTCGCGACGGCCGACGACGACCACGTCCGCAGCCTCTATCTAGGCGGCGAGCTGCCGTCCCAGACGGCCCGCACGATCACCGATCTCGACGCGCTGATCGCCGAACTGAGCCGGACCCGAGCCCGCGGATACGGCCGTAACCGGGGCGAGATGGAGGTGGGGGTCTGCTCGATCGGGATCGGCATCGTGCATCCGGCACGGGGCTTGCTCGGCGGCCTGAGTATCGCCGCGCCCGAGGCGCGCTGGAGCGCGGCCATCGAGAAGGGACATGTCGGGGTGTTGCGCGCCGCCGCCGCGCAGGTTGTCACAGCCGTTCCCTGAAGTTGCCCCTGTCCCTTGAAGTTGCCCCTGTTTCCTGAAGGGGCCGCTGTCCCTTGAAGTGGCCGCTGTCCCGTGAAATCGCAGCCGTACTGTGAAACTCGGCGATTCTTCTGTGAAGAACAATGCTTCTCGACAAGGGACTGTGACGGCGCTTACTCTCTGACCGGCCGACTCCGAGGGAGACTCGTCGCCGACCGCCCGTCGGTGCACCCGAAACGCCAGGCGATCGAAACCGACCGGGGCCGAGCCCACGCCTGCCGAACCCTTGAGTGTCAATGAGGACATTGCATGCCACTGACCCGATCGTCCCGATTACCGGAACCGCTGGCCGGGCTTCTCGCGCACCGCTGGCGGCTGTTGATCGGCGGGGAACTCGTCGAGCCGCACGCCGGTGGCGCCTATCAGACCGTCAGCCCCGCGACGCGAGAGGTGATCGCGACGGTCCCGGACGCGAATCGGGAGGACGTCGATCTGGCGGTGCAGGCAGCCGAACACGCACGGCGCGGCTGGGCCGACACCACACCGTCGGCTCGCGCCGCGCTGGTCCGTGCGCTCGCCGACCGCATCGAGCAGCACACAGAGGAACTGGCGCTGCTCGACGCCGTCGACGGCGGTCTGCCGGTGGCCCTTGCGCGGGCCGATGTCGCGGCGGGTGCGGCGGCACTGCGGATGTTCGCCGGGCTGGCCTTGGAGCTGAAGGGCACCACGATCCCCGCCAGCGCCGACCTGCACCTGACCCTGCGTGAGCCGGTCGGGATCACCACGCGGATCGTCGCCTTCAACCACCCGTTCATGTTCGCCTGCAAGATCGCCGCGCCACTGGTCGCGGGCAACCCCGTCGCGCTCAAGCCGCCGGAGGCGGCCCCGCTGTCGTCGCTGCGTCTCGGCGAGCTGGCGGCCGACATCTTCCCGCCCGGCGTGTTGTCGGTCGTCGTGGGCGATGGCCCCGAGGTTCCCGATGCCCTGGTGCGTCACCCCCTGGTCCGCCGCATCGGCTTCATCGGCAGCGAGCCGGTCGGACGCGCCATCCAGCGCGCGGCCGCCGAGACCGGGGTCAAGGACGTCTCGCTCGAACTCGGTGGCAAGAACGCGATGGTCGTCTTCGACGACGCCGATCTCGACGCCGCGGCCGCCGGAGCGGTGGAGGGCATGAACCTGACCTGGTCCGGGCAGTCGTGCGGCTCGACCTCGCGGCTGCTGGTCCAGCGCGCGATCCTCGACCGGCTGGTCGCCCGCATCGTCGAGTTGGTCGAATCGCGGACGATCGCCGACCCGCTCGACGAGAAGTCCGAGCAGGGGCCGATGATCAACGAGAAGCAGTACCGGCGCGTCCTCGACTACCTCGACATCGGCCTCGCCGAGGGGGCGACCGCGGTTACGGGCGGCACCGCCGCGACGCCGCCGGGTCTGGAAGGCGGGTGGTACGTCGCCCCGACCGTGTTCACCGGGGTCGGGCCGACGTCCAGAGTGGCCACCGAGGAGATCTTCGGGCCGATCCTCGCGGTTCTGCCGTTCGACGACGAGGACGACGCCCTGCGCACGGCGAACTGTGTCGATTACGGCCTCACCGCAAGCATTTGGACCCGCGATATCGGCCGCGCCGTCCGCGTGGCGCGCGGCATCGAGGCCGGCTTCCTGTGGATCAACGGCACCGCACGCCATTTCCCGAATGTTCCGTACGGGGGCGTGAAGGGTTCCGGTGTCGGGCGCGAGGAAAGCATCGAAGAGCTCCTGAGCTACACCGAGATCAAGGCCATCAACATCATGGGCACCTCGTGACCGGGGCCCGCAGGTCAGAGCATCGAGGAGAAGGGCGACTTGCATTGAGTGACGAAGTACGCGAGCTGGTGTCGCTGGCGTCGAGGGTCCTCGGTAACGCCGGCCACGGCGATTACATCTGGGGCCATGCGTCGGCCAGGGACCCGCACGGTCGCGGCGTCTGGATGAAGGCCAGCGGCTTGGGCCTGGAAGAAGTCACCACCTCGCACGTTCAGCTGCTGGGCTGGGACGGCGCCATCCTGGAAGGCTCGGGTAAGGCCCACGTCGAGTACCCGATCCACACGGAGATCATGTCCGCGCGGCCCGACGTGGGCGGCGTCGTGCACACGCATTCCCCGCACGCGGTCGCGCTGGCCGCCGCGGGCCAGGAGCTTCGCCCGGTCAGCCATGCCGCGAACTTCTTCGTCCCGCCGGCGGTGCCCCGCTTCACCGAGACGGCGGGCCTGATCATCACCAGCGAGCTCGGCAAGTCGGTCGCCGAGACGCTGGGCGGCGCATCGGCGGTGTTCCTGGTCAACCACGGAATCGTCACCGTTGGCCCGGATCTCCAGACGGCCACGATCGCCACCATCCTGCTGGAAAGCGCGGCACAGCAACAACTTCTGACCGGGCAGTACGGCGGCATGCCGTCCTGGTCGCTGCCCGAGGAGTCGCTTGCCAAGCGCGCGCACATCTACCACGAGGGCGCGCTGCGCCAGCTGTGGGCGTACCTGGTTCGGCAGTTAGACGAAGCGGCCGTGGCTTCCGAGATTTCCTGAGGTGACTGACTTGAGCACATCCCATGGGCAGACCGTCAACGGCGCCGAGCTCCTTACGCGTTCGCTGGTGCGCCTCGGCGTCGAGCACGTCTTCAACATCCCCGGTCTGGGGCTCTTCCCGCTGGTGGAGGCGTTCTACCGGCACCGCGACGAGATGCGCTACATCACGGCGCTAAACGAGACGAACCTCGCGCTGATCGCCAACGGCTACGCCCGCGCGACCGGCAAGCCTGCCTTCGTGAACGTCTACCACGCCTCCGGCACGGCCCTGGCCATGATGGCCGTGACGACGGCATGGGGCGAGAACGTGCCACTCGTCCTGACCACGACGACATCGAGCAGGGCGCTGATCGGCCGGGACCAGTACGCGGGCGTTCCGCGGGCGGTCACCGAGATGAGCGAGCAGTTCGTGAAGTGGTCGGCGGAGGTCCCGTCGGTCGACCGCATCCCGGAGTTCCTTGAGCGGGCCTTCCAGATCGCCGGCACGGCACCGTACGGGCCGGTGCACCTGGCGTTCCCCATGGACCTGTGGGCGGAGGAGACGACCCTGCCCGCCGAGCAGGCCGAGGCGGCGCGACCGATGGTGTTCGCCGCCGCCGCGGACGCCGAGGGGATCGAACGCGTCGAGTCGCTGCTGGCAGCCAGCGAGCGCCCCATTCTCGTCGCGGGCGGGGAGGTCGTTCGCTACGGCGCCATCGATCAGCTCGTCGCCCTGGCCGAGGCGCTGGGCTGCCCGGTGCTGAGCGAGCCCTACATCGCCGACCTCGGATTCCCGACCACCCACCCGCAATACGTCGGCAAATTAAGCGCGAACCGTGACCTCGTGGACAAGGCCGACGTCGCCTTACTCGTCGGCGTGGAGCTGACCGAGTCCGGCCTCGGCCCGGCCTTCGGCTTTGCCGACGGCACGGTGGTGGTGAACACGACGACCGACGCGAACGCGCTGCGCCGGCAGTTCCGTCCGGACATCGGGCTCGTCGGCCATCCACACCCGACGCTGGCCAGGCTGGCCGCCGCCCTCTCCGCCGACCAGGCGACGGCACAGAAGCGGGACGCACGCCTTGAAGCGACCTCCGCCGCGCGTCGGAGTCACAACGAGACAACCGAAACGTTGCGGCGCGCGCGGTGGGACGAGCAGAACCCGCTCTCGATCGGTCGGATCCTGGACGTGCTGCAACGGTCGATGCCCGCCGACACCGTCGTGGTCAACCACGCGGGCGCCGCGCAGTTGCACCTAGAGCTCATGCTGGACGTCGACGATCCGTCGCGGTACTTCGGCATCTCGGGCAAGGCCAGCGCCCAGGGCTGGGGTGGCCCCGCGGCCATCGGCATCCAGCTGGCCCGGCCGCAACAGCGCGTGGTCGCGGTGCTCGGCGACGGCGGATTCCAGTTCTCCTCCACCTGCCTCTACACCGCGTCCCGGTTCTCGATCCCGGTCATCTACCTGATCCTGAACAACGGCGGATGGCGCGACATCGCGAGCATCGCGCGGCACAGCGGCAACGAAGCGGCGGCGGGCGAGGCCGAATTCGGATGGAGCTTCACCGATCCGCCGATCGACCACGCCGCGTTCGCCCGCAGCCTCGGCATGCACGGTGTCCAAGTCGGCGATGCCGCCGGGCTGGATAAGGCCCTCGCCGCGGCGTTCGCGTCGGACGCACCAACGCTGATCGAGATCGACAACAGCACCGCGGACGTCGAGGACTTCTTCACGCTGTTCACGAAGTAGCTTGAGAAAGGAACTTCCTGTGAAACCACGGCAGCCACGCAACGGCGAGCTCAGCTTCGGCTACTTCTTCCCGACGGGCCAGACCGACCATGTCTGGTCGGACGAGGCCGCCCAAGCGACGCCGCCACTGAACCGCGGCGTGTTCCTCGACATGGCGCGGGCGGCCGAGGACGCCGGCTTCGACTCCCTGTTCATCGCGGACACCTGGTCCGGTCACCAGCGGGCCGCCGAGCGGGCGGGGCATCAGTCGCCGAAATACCACGCCCCGCTGCTCGCGATGGGACTGTTCGCGGTCACGCAGCACATCGGGATCATCACGACCTTCCACACGACGCACCACAAGCCCGCGCACATCGCCCGGATGGGCGCGACCCTCGACGCGTTCAGCGACGGTCGCTGGGGCTGGAACATCGTCACCGGATTCGGCCATCCAGAGGCCCAGCTTTTCGGCGAAGACCAGCTGATCGAGCACGACGAGCGATACGACATGGCGGACGAGTTCGTCGACATCGTCAAGCGGCTGTGGACCGAGGACGAGCCGATCGACGTCGACGGCAAGTATTTCCGGGCTCGTGGCCGCATCAAGGCACCGCGTCCGGCGCAGCGGCCGCATCCGCTCCTCGTCAGCGCCGGCGCGTCACCTGCCGGGATGCGGTTCGCCGCCAAGCACTGCGACCAGTTGGTGGTGGCGGGCAACACGATCGAGAAGGTCGCGCAGGTCGACGAACGCCTCGCGCCGCTGCTGGTCGAGCGGGACCGGGTCGGCGCCGTCGCGGCGACGCCGTTCACGATCACGATCGTCCGCGAAAACGAGGGGGAGGCCGAGGAGGAATACGAGCGCCTGCAGAAGTCGCTCAACGTCGAGGCGGCCATCGAGCTCGCCGCCGATATCCTGGGCGGCATCGAATCCCTCAAAGCCCTTTACGGTGACACGGGTTTCGAAGAGGCGGCGCGGGCGTGGGGCAGCGGCCAGGGGATTCTCAAGCTGCTGGGGACGGCCGACCAGGTGACTGAGCAGCTTATCGAGCTCAAGCAGCGCACGAGTACGTCCAATGTGCTCATCAACTTTCCCCTGTGGAACCCGCAGGAGGTGCGGAGCTTCCGGGTGGTGCTGGAGCAGCTGCGGGATGCCCACCTGTGGTCGAGGCCGGAGGAGCGGGCCTTCTCGTGGTGACGAGAACCGGCAATCCAGAATCAGAAGGGGAGACGACCGTGGCCCACAATCACGGCCAGCCCTCCGAGGGGCTGTCGATCGGGTACTTCTTTCCGGCCGGGCAGACGAACCACGTCTGGTCCGACGAGGCCGCGCGGCGCACGCCGCGGATGAACCGGGAGAACCTACTGGAGCTGGCCCGGACGGCCGAGGAGGTCGGGTTCGACTCGCTGTTCATCGCCGACAACTGGTCCGGTCACCAGCGGGCGGCCGAGCTAGCGGGTCACCAGTCGCCCGCGTTCCACGCCCCGATGCTGGCGATGGGGATCTTCGCGGTGACCGATCGCATCGGCGTGGTGTCGACCTTCCACACCACGCACCATAAGCCGGCGCACGTGGCCCGGATGGGCGCGACGCTGGACGCGTTCAGCTCGGGCCGGTGGGGATGGAACGTCGTCACCGGCTTCAGCGACGCGGAGGCCGCGCTGTTCGGCGAGGAATTCGTCGAACACGACGAGCGCTATGCGATGGCCGCCGAGTTCGTCGATGTCGTGCAGCGGCTGTGGACGGAGGAGGAGCCGATCGAGCACGCGGGTCGCTATTACCGCTGCACCGGTCGTATCAAGGCCCCGCGTCCGGTCCGCCGGCCGCGACCGCACCTGGTCAGCGCCGGCGCGTCGGAAGCGGGCACCGCCTTCGCCGCCACGTGGTGCGACGAACTGGTGACCCTGGCCAAGGACGACGACGCGCTGCGGGACGTGGAAGAGCGGCTGGGGAAGCTCACGGCGAGAAACGGGCGCGACGTTTCGGTCACTCCGTTCGCGATAGCGCTGGTGCGCGACGGCGACGGCGAGGCCGAGCAGGAGTACGCCAAGCTGGTGGAGTCGCTGAACGCCGAGGCGGCATGGGAAATCGCAAGCGACATCCTGGGTTCGATCGAAACCGCCCGCAAGATGTTCGACAAGCTCGGCGAGGACAAGGCGGTACGAGCCCTGGGCAGCGGCGAGGCGATGCTACAGCTGGTCGGCACCCCCGAGCAGGTCGCCGAGAAGTTGATCGGCCTCAACCGCGACGCGGGGACGCGGAACATTCTGATCAATTTTCCACTGTGGAGCCCGGCCGAACTGCGCGGGTTCTCCTCGGTGCTCAACCTGCTCGCCGAGGCCGGGGTGTGGTCGAAGCCCCACCCGGGCACGTCCCCCTGGTGAGATTCACCGTCCGGCCATTTATCGTCCACAAAGGACTTACGACCACTGCCCACAAAGGAGTAGGCATGGACGACATTGTTGCAGTCGAAACGGGACGGCTCCGTGGGGGGACCGGGCCGGACGGGCGGACTCGGCGCTTTCTCGGCATCCCGTATGCGGCCGCCCCCACCGGACAGCTGCGTTGGCGGCCGCCCCACCTGTGCCCGTCGTGGATGGGAGTCCGTGACGCCGTCCGCATGGCGCCGAGCAGCATCCAGGCGCCCCCGCCCGAGAAGTCGCTGTACTTCGGCGGTGACAGTGCCTTCGACGAGGACTGCCTGAACCTCAACGTGTGGACCGGGGCGGCGGGCGAGCGAGGACGCCCCGTCATGGTCTGGTTCCATTACGGCGCCTACCAGTTCGGTTCGGCGGCCAACCCGATCTACGACGGCGAGCAGCTTGCCCGGCGCGGAGTCACGGTGGTGACCGCCAACCACCGGCTCGGCCGCCTCGGGTTCCTCGCGCACCCGGCCCTGACCGCGGAGTCGGGCTACTCGGGCTCGGGAAACTACGGGTTGCTCGACCAGATCGAGGTGCTGCGCTGGGTGCAGCGCAACATCGAGTCGTTCGGCGGCGACCCGGAGAACGTGACGCTGTTCGGCGTGTCGGCCGGCGGTAACACCGTGCACAACCTGATGTCCTCGCCGCTTGCCGCGGGCCTGTTTCACCGGGCCATCGCGCAGAGCGGACCCGGCGTCAGTCGCGCCTTCGACGGTCCCGGGCACCCCGCCGGGCCGCAGACCCTCGCGGCCGGCGAACAGGCCGGCCAGGAACTGACCGAACTACTCGGCATCAACTCGCTGGCCAAGCTGCGCGCGCTGTCGGTGGAGCAGCTGAATTCCGTGATGCTGCCCCGTGCCGCGGGTCCGTGGCGGTTCGACCTGGCGCCCGGCGCCGAGATCAGCCTGCACATCTTCGACGCCGCCTACCCGGTCGTCGATCGATACGTCCTGCCTTCCACTCCACTGGAGGCCTACCAGCGCGGCAACCAGCATGACGTTCCGCTGCTCGTCGGCAATGTCGGCAACGAAGCGTCCGGCCTGCCGTACCTGACTAAGTTGAGCGACTACCGCGAGCATCTGGAAACCACCTTCGGTGCTGCCCTGGCCGGTGCGGCCGAGCGCCTGTACCCAGCCGCAGACGACCGACAGGCGAGGTCGGCGAGTTGGGAGCTGGAGGCGGACCGCATCTTCGTCTGGTCCACCTGGACGGCGGCGCGGTTGCATGCCCGCACCGCCGATTCGTCGGTCCACCACTACAGGTTCCTGCGTCGGCCGCAGGTCCCGGCGGACGTCATCGAGCGGGAATACGCTGGTGCGTTCCATGCGGCCGAGGTCCCATACGTGTTCGGCACCTTGGACACCCGCAAGTGGCCGTGGACCGAAGGAGACCGTGCGCTGGCACAGGCCATGGCGAATGCCTGGGTAGCGTTTGCCCGCTGCGGCGACCCGAACGACGACGGCTCGCCCGGGTGGCCGGTGTTCGAAGAGCACACGCCCAGCTCGATGCTCTGGGATGTCGAGCCGACGGTGGGCGACGTTACCCGGCACGACCGGATGGACCTACTCGACCGTCTGGCCGGAGTGTCCTTCGATACCGCAGGCGATGCCGCGGTCGATCGGGCCGCCGACCACAGCGAAGAAATGGAGAAAACCACCCTCTGACAAGGCTCCGCACCCGGTGCCCGCGCAGCGGAGTTGGCGATTTCGCGCGAAATCGGCGGTCCTACCGCGGGGTTGACGGCGATTTCGCGCGGAATCGGCGTCTCCCTGAAGCGACCTGGATGGATCTCGGCGTCGGGCAGATCGTTGGCGATCACCTTGGGCGCGCAACCCACGGCACTGTCCGGACGCATCCTCCGCTCTCTTGTGCCTATTGCTTCAGTAATAAGTGAAATTGATTCACTAACGACCGGGCCTGGCCGGCATCGCCGGTGCCGACTGCAGATAGTCGACCACGATCAGCCGCAGGTCGTGCCGCTGCTTGAGGCGCCGCGCCTTCGCACGGATCGCCTGCATCGACAGGTTCGGCGAGTCGTCGACGAACAGCGGCGCCTCGCCGACCTCGCTCATCCGCCGCGCCAGTCGGGTCCAGTCGTCATCGGACATCCGGCCACCGCGCATGTCGCTGAGCCGGACCCGCGCCTCGGCCGACAGCAGCCGCTGCATGATCTCGGCTCGCCCCATCTCCAGCGAGAAGATGACGCTGGCGAGCCCGTGTTTCACCGACGCTGACCTGCAAAAACCCATTCCCAGCGTGGACTTCCCGACACCTGGCCGCGCCGCCACGATGGCCATCTGGCCAGGGTGTAGACCGTTGGTGACCGCGTCCAGGTCGAGGAATCCAAGCAGCCCGATCGAGCACCTGCCACACCACTGGCCCCGGTCGAAGTCACGCGTCCCCCGACAGATCCCGCACCGCGCTCTCTCAAGCAGTGACCTGAGAAAGACCAGGCAGTTCGGTGCGCCAGCGGTTAGCCGTGCAGGGTGCGGAAAGCAGCGGTACGGTCGTGATCACCGATGATCGTGCATCGACGCGGAGGTCACCGCAGCGGCGTCTGAGGCCGCGTGGCCGCCTATCTTGTGACGCGGTGAGCCGGACCCCTTGGATTCAGACAACGAGTTGGTCTCTGCGTCCCCAGAAGGCGGCGGATGGCCACGTCCCGTGCAGCGCGAAGCTGATCATGAGCTGTCGTACCTGGTCAAGGGCGATGACGGTTTCTGGTGGGAAAAACTGCGGCACGCAGTCGTCATAGAGCACGGGCGGGACCGTGGCAGCTGTGGGTGCCGTGTTGTACGTGGCGTAGATGGTCTGTTCGCCGGTCGAGAGGGTCCAGTGCAGGTACTCCGCCGCGCCTACGGTCCCGGTGACGCCAACCCTCATGAACTCGATCAGATCAGGTGCCGAGGTGTCCTCGGGGGAGTCGACTAGGTGACGGAAGCGGTCGATCGTCGCGAACGCGTCGCCCTCCCGATCGATCTCCAGGATCAGCACACTGCTTCGGGCTGTGGGGCGTTGATCGAGCTGCTGGTCGATCAACGTGATCCTGGCGTCCGGGCTCATCGCGGTCGGTCGTGGCGAGGAGACTCCCTCTCCACCGATGCGGAACGCCCCGATCGTCGCAGTCATCATGCGCTCCCTCGGACCGTGGTAGGGCCACCGTCAGGCCACCACAGGACCATTGTGCTCCCAGCGGGCAGGATCATCGCGGATGCTCGCAGACAACCAACCCCGGAAGCGTAGGTGCAGGGGCGATTGTTCAGGACCAAGACCGCGAATGTCTCTCCCGCGTCTCGCATAGTAGCGGCAGCCTTGGCCTCGACGTGCCCGGCGACCTGCTTGCTGGGCAACGAAATATAGCCCTTCGCGGCCTCGTATGCGGATCCGCTGTCGCCGCTGGTGATTCGTGTTTCCGTGCCTTCGCTGTCGTAGAGCAGACCAGTTGTCGGGTCGCCATCGTCGCGGACGGGAAGGCTCGCGATCCGATCGGCGGCCCACTCGGCATCCTCGGCGGCACCTCCCAGGGTGCTGGGACAGCTCCCGGAAGCAGCATGCGCGCTGGTCTGATCGTCGCCGCAGCCGAACCTCGCGTCACTGGCACCGTTCAGCCACCAAATGAAGATGATGATCGCGCCGACGACGAGCAGAGCTTTCCGCACCAAGCCTCCTGGGTAGGTGCGCCAGCCCACGTGACCCTGGCCGCAGCTGCGGATCGCGTCCAGGAAGTGCGCCGGGCACGGTGTGGCTTAACGCGACGGAAGCTATCGGCGTTACTGACAGTTCGGTACCGCCTACACGGCGATATCACCACTGATACCAGCCCCGGCGCAAACCGCCACCATTGCGGCGGCTCCGCGCGGAGAAACGCCGAACTCCGCAAGCTCGTGCAGATCTACGAAGAGGCCATCGCGGCAACTCACCCTCACCAACAGCGACCTGCGCGAGAAGCTGAACACCGCGGCCGACGTCACGCCGCTCCCGGCTCGCGACCGGTGACGAGCCTCGCCACATCGCTGTGACCTGACGGTTTCCCGTTTCCAATTGATCTGTAAACTCAGAAACCGTTGTGCCCCAACGTCCCTCCGGGCACGGTGTGAGCATGACCCCTTTGTTGATCAACGTAGCGAACAACCCGGTGCGCATCGCTCCCGGTCTGACTCTCGACAGCGGCCTCTACGACGCTGCTGCTGCGGGAGTCGCCGAGCACCCCGGTGGCCGCCGAATGCGATGCCGCGGTCCGTGACCTGATCGCAGCGACCGGATGGACAGCCATGCCGCGACCGGCGTCCGCAACACCTCGCCCACCTCGAACGCCCCACCGCGGCGGCGGATCCGCCACGTCGGCACGGGATAGGCCGGGGGCGGGCACTGCCCATCACGATGCCGCACACCCCGCTCCAGCACCCCCTCCCCCGCGGCAACGATCTCTCCGCACTCCCGGCAGCAACGTGGAGTTCGAAGACTTCGTGCCGGACTTCGGCCACTGGTACGGCACCAGCGGCCGGCTGACTGCGTGCTTCGTCGGGATCCGCGCCGATGAGTCGATCAACCGGTACCGAACGATCGCCAACCGTAAAAAATGACGCACGAGGGCCACCAGTGGACCACCTGGCTTGGCGGTGTGCTCTACAACGCCTATCCGCTGTATGACTGGCGGACCGAGGACATCTTCCTGGGCGTCGCCGAGCGGGGGCGGCGCACTCTCGTCGAGAGCTTCTACCTCACCTCAGCTGGGACGCCGACGGTCGCCAACCGGCTGCTGAGTTCCGCGGTACGTCACTTTGGGCACGACCGGGACCTTCATGCCATCGTCCGCCGCGACCGCGACCGCCTGGCCCCCTACGGACACGCCGGATTCGTCGCTGTGGGCGAGACAACGGGCTTCATCAAGCTGCTGCGAGCCGCCGACCTGCGCGACGCTCAGCATTGAGGCAAACGCACACCTCAAGACATAATCGAACGCGTGACCGATAGCGAGGATGGCGGGTGGGCCGGAACGCGCGATGACCGTAATCCTCCGACCCCCGTCAATCCTCCGACCCCCGTCATCGTCGATCTCCGACGCGTGTTCCCACCAAATCGTAGCGTGAGCAGCCGCGCCGACTCTTGATTGATTCCAGAAAATGCACCAGACTGCGGCGCGTGCCAACGACTACCGCGGACTTCGAGCGCATGTTGCGCGAGGCTGCACTGCGGGTGACCCGTCCCCGGGTAGCGGTGCTGTCCGCGGTACATGACCATCCGCACGCCGACACGGACTCGATCATCGGTGTCGTACGCCGAGATCTCCCCAAGGTGTCCCACCAGGCTGTCTACGACGTGCTGCGCGCGCTGACCGCCGCGGGTTTGCTGCGTCGCATCCAGCCGATGGGCTCCGTGGCCCGCTACGAGGCGCGGGTCGGGGATAACCACCACCATGTCGCGTGCCGGTCGTGCGGTGTCGTTGTCGATGTCGATTGCGCCGTGGGCGCCGCGCCCTGCTTGACTGCCGCCGATGCCCACGGCTTCACGATCGACGAGGCCGAGGTCATCTACTGGGGGCTGTGCCCAGCCTGTTCCCCCGACACAGTTCCTGACGATAATCACTGATCCCGAAAGGATTCCCGTGACTGACAGCCCTGACGCCGTTGCTGGTGAGATCAAGGAGAGCGGAGGCCAGTGCCCGGTCGCGCACGGACGTGCCCCGCACCCGACCCAGGGCGGGGGGAACCGCCAGTGGTGGCCGAACCACCTCAACCTGAAGATCCTCGCGAAGAACACCCCGGTGACCAATCCGCTGGGTCAGGAGTTCAACTACGCCGAGGCGTTCAAAACCCTCGACCTGCCCGCCGTGAAGCGGGACATCGAGGAGGTGCTGACGACCTCGCAGGACTGGTGGCCGGCCGACTTCGGTCACTACGGCCCGCTCATGATCCGGATGGCGTGGCACAGCGCGGGCACCTACCGCATCAGCGACGGCCGCGGCGGCGCCAGCGCCGGTCAGCAGCGCTTCGCGCCCCTGAACAGCTGGCCGGACAACGTCAACCTCGACAAGGCCCGTCGTCTGCTGTGGCCGGTCAAGAAGAAGTACGGCCAGCGGATTTCGTGGGCCGACCTGCTGATCCTGGCCGGTAACGTCGCGCTGGAGTCGATGGGCTTCGAAACCTTCGGCTTCGCCGGCGGTCGCGAGGACGTCTGGGAACCCGACGAGGACGTTTACTGGGGCCCCGAGGCCACGTGGCTCGGTGACGAGCGCTACACCGGTGACCGGGAGCTTGAGAATCCCCTGGCGGCGGTCCAGATGGGCCTGATCTACGTCAACCCGGAGGGCCCGAACGGCAACCCGGACCCGATCGCAGCGGCCCGCGACATCCGCGAGACGTTCCGCCGCATGGCGATGAACGACGAGGAGACGGTCGCGCTGATCGCCGGCGGGCACACCTTCGGCAAGACCCACGGTGCGGCGCCGGACAGTCACCTCGGGGCCGACCCCGAGGCGGCCCCGCTCGAAGAGCAGGGCCTGGGCTGGAAGAACGCCTTCGGCACCGGCAAGGGCGCGGACACCATCACCAGTGGCCTTGAGGTCACGTGGACCAGCACGCCGACCCAGTGGGGCAACGGCTTCTTCGAGAACCTGTTCGGCTACGAGTGGGAGCTGACCCAGAGCCCGGCGGGCGCGCACCAGTGGAAGCCGAAAGACGGTGCGGGAGAAGGCACAATTCCGCACGCCCACGACTCGTCGAAGCGGATCGCGCCGACGATGCTCACCACGGACCTCTCGCTGCGGTTCGACCCGATCTACGGGCCGATCTCGCGTCGCTTCTACGAGAACCCCGACGAGTTCGCGGACGCCTTCGCCCGGGCGTGGTACAAGCTGACCCACCGTGACCTGGGGCCGAAGTCGCTCTACCTCGGCCCGGAGGTGCCGGAAGAAACCCTGCTGTGGCAGGACCCGCTCCCGGTGGTCGACCACGAGCTGGTCGGTGCCGAGGACATCGCCGCACTGAAGGCCAAGATCCTCGACTCGGGTCTGAGCGTCTCGCAGCTGGTTTCCAGCGCGTGGGCGTCGGCCTCGACGTTCCGTGGCAGCGACAAGCGCGGTGGCGCCAACGGCGCGCGCATCCGCCTGGAGCCGCAGAAGGGGTGGGAGGTCAACAACCCCGATGAGCTGGCGACAGTGCTGAGCACCCTGGAGGGCATCCAGGAGTCGTTCAACGCCGCCCAGACCGGGGGCAAGAAGGTCTCGTTGGCCGACCTGATCGTGCTCGGTGGGTGTGCCGCAGTCGAGCAGGCCGCCAAGGCCGCCGGCTACGACGTCGAGGTGCCGTTCACGCCGGGCCGCGTCGACGTGTCGCAGGAACAGACCGATGCGGAGTCTTTTGCCGCGCTTGAGCCCGCCGCGGACGGGTTCCGCAACTACGTGGGCAAGGGCAACCGGCTGCCGGCCGAGTACCTCCTGCTCGACAAGGCGAACCTGCTCACGCTGAGCGCGCCGGAAACGACCGTCCTCGTCGGTGGTCTCCGCGTCCTCGGCGCGAATCACGACTCCTCGAACCTCGGCGTCTTCACCGACACCCCGGGATCGCTGACCAACGACTTCTTCGTGAACCTGCTCGACCTGGGCACCACGTGGAAGCCGGCGTCGGAGGACGCGCAGACCTTCGAGGGGCGTGACGCCTCGGGCGAGGTCAAGTGGACCGGTAGCCGTGTCGACCTCGTCTTCGGCTCGAACTCCGAGCTGCGCGCGCTCGCGGAGGTCTACGCCAGCGATGACGCGCGGGAGAAGTTCGTGCACGACTTCGTCGCGGCGTGGGACAAGGTGATGAACCTCGACCGGTTCGACCTCGCCTGATCCCGACCTGCAGGTCTGCCCGCGCCGGCCGTAGTCAGACCGAAGGCACAAGCGAGACCCCGTCCTCACGCGAGGGCGGGGTCTCGTCGTTGGTTCGCCCGGCATGGGCAGTTGTTTGGTTGTGCCAGCAGGGGAAAGTCGCTTCGCGGCCCGCGCGGCTGATCGCCGATAGCCGGCGCCGCGACGCTCGCAGGCGCTGATCAGTGGGGCCAAAGCGCCGACTGAGCCCCCTGTGCGTTCCGCAGATTGCGCGCCCGCTCAACTCCCTTCGCCCGCGAGAAGTCCGCACCGGCGATCGACTTCACGCCGGCGAAGTCCGCCGACGACAGGTCGGTACCCGCGAACGTGGCACCGCCGAGATCCGCGCCCCGAAACACCGTCTTGGCATTGATCACCACGCCGTCAAGATCGGCCCCGGTCAGGTCGGCGTTGGTGAAATCCGCGTCTTCCAGAACCGACGACTGCAACTGCACGGCATGCAGATTGGCATCGACGAACCGCGCCCATTTGAATCCGCACGACCAGAAATCGCTGCCCCTGAGGTCTGCCCGGTCCCACTCGGACTTCCTGCCTGTACACGCCTGCCCTTGGGTCTTACGCATCACCACGTCGTGGAACCGCACCGCCTCAACAACCAGACCCGGGAGGTTGAAGGCGCGTTGACCGGGCCCGCCCGGGTCGCGTGCGATGGTGCGGGACCGAATCACGTCCACCGCGGCCTGCGTGCCCGTGTTCGCCACGTATATCTGGCGCTCGTCGGTGTAGCCCTCGGGCCGCCGGGCGACTGGCCTGTCGTTGACGATGTAGGCTTCGGCCAGATCGAGCACACGACCTTGGTCGCCGGGCGAGACTTGTGCGACACGTGCCAAC
This sequence comes from Saccharopolyspora phatthalungensis, assembly GCF_014203395.1. Lineage (NCBI taxonomy): Bacteria > Bacillati > Actinomycetota > Actinomycetes > Pseudonocardiales > Pseudonocardiaceae > Saccharopolyspora > Saccharopolyspora phatthalungensis. The sequence goes on along the minus strand of NZ_JACHIW010000002.1, from coordinate 1,757,255 downwards.
ATCCGGAATCCCGCTGCCTGAGCGGTGTCCTCGGGACGGCTGACCAGTTCTGACGCGATGGTCAACTGTTCGGTGACCGCCTTGGCCTGTTCCAGATCGAAGCTGCGTTGCTGCAAATACAATCCACCGAACGCGGCCACTGTCACCGCGAGGTTCAGGACGACCGTCAGGCCGATACCCAGCAGCCAGCGACGCGTCGAATGCCGCTCGGGCGCGGCAGCGTCATCGTCGCCATTCATCGGCAGCAGCTCAGGAGCACTCGGAGTATCTGCCATGATCCGAGCATGCCCCGATGATCAACGCCCCACGGCTGGTTTCCGGTCAGTTAACCCGATCGGAAGACACCCGTCGTACCGTCGGCCGGACGCGATGCGGAAAGCATCGCAGATCAAGGACAATCCAGCGGTCCTGATCAACATGGCGTCGACGAGCCGGCCTACCAGCCATTGGAACTGCCGGATTCCTCCACACTGGACACAATGGACTTCCCGATTCGCACCAAGATTCTCGATGGTAGGCGACACACCCCTGCACTACAGCCAGGGCGACGGTCCGCAGTCCGGAAACGACTGGGGCGACGAGAACATCGAGCCCCCGCCGAACTCCTGGATCTCGTGCAGTACGGTTGCGGAAGCGCTTACGGAGTTCTTGTGAACGGTGAAGCGCCCAACCTCAGTGCAGTGGCAGCCCGATCCAGACTCCGGCATGGAATGAACGGCCCGCGCGGTGCGGTGGGTTGCGCGCGGTGCGTGGGTTGCGCGCCCGAGGTGATGTATCCCAACCAAGGTCCCGGACGCTAGCGTGTCGGAGTCACATCGGCTGGTGAATGCTGTCTGAGGACCGGGTGCGCTATTCCGACGGGGGTGCCTGAGGCTGTCCGGTTGAAAGCGGCGGAGTTGTTCGCCCAGGACGCGCCACTGCCGGAGATCGCCAAACGATGACGGATGTCGCACAGCGCCGCGCCCGCGTGGCGTACAGCTAAAACGAGCCTTCTTCGCCTCCCAGTCCCACCCCCGCCTACGATCAGCCAAGGCAAACGCCACGCACCGGCCATCCTCTGCCTGGCCTGCGGTTCGTCACGATGATCAAATATGTGCGAGGGCTGTGCAGGCGTATGGCGCGGGGACTTTGTCCTCTAGGAAGCACAAGTCCCGCCGAACAGCATCGGGGCTGAAGATGGTGTAATCGTGCACCTGAAACGATCACCCGTGTGGCGCGCACGGTGGTGGGGTTTATGTCGATCGTGCGGAACGAGGAGTTCACCGGTGTCCGCAGCGAGAATCCGTTGCGGGATCCTGCGGATCTGCGTCTGCCTCGGGTGGCGGGACCGTCCGGCGTGGTGGTTTTCGGGGTCACCGGCGATCTTTCCCGGAAAAAGGTCCTGCCCGCGGTTTACGACCTGGCCAACAGGGGGCTGCTGCCGCCCGGGTTTTCCCTGGTCGGGTTCGCGCGCCGGGAGTGGACCGACGAGGAGTTCGCCGCGATGGTGCGCGAGAGCGTGCAAAGGCACGCGCGGACTCCGCTTCGGGAGGCGGTGTGGCAGCAGTTGGCTCGCGGATTCCGGTTCGTCCAGGGCGCGTTCGACGACGACGAGGCCTTCGAGCGGCTGGCGGCGACGCTGGGCGAGCTGGACCGACTCCGGGCCGTCGGTGGCAACTTCGCCTTCTACCTCGCGGTGCCACCGAAATCTTTCCCGCAGGTAGTGCAGCAGTTGCGCAAGCACGGGCTGGCCGATACGCGCGGGGGCGGCTGGCGGCGCGCGGTGATCGAGAAACCCTTCGGCCACGACCTGGGCAGCGCTCGGGAGCTCAACCGGCTGGTGCGGGACGTCTTCCGGGACGATGAGATCTTCCGCATCGATCACTACCTGGGCAAGGAGACGGTGCAGAACATCATGGCGGTGCGGTTTTCCAACGTGCTGTTCGAGCCGGTGTGGAACCGTTCCTACGTCGATCAGGTGCAGATCACGATGGCCGAGGACATCGGCGTGGGCGGGCGTGCCGGGTACTACGACGGGGTCGGTGCTGCCCGGGATGTGTTGCAGAACCACCTGCTGCAGTTGCTCGCACTGACCGCGATGGAAGAACCGGCCTCCTTCGGCGCCGACGCTTTGGAGGCCGAGAAGCTCAAGGTATTGCAGGCGGTGTCCCTGCCCCGGGATCTGGCGGCGCACACCGTGCTGGGGCAGTATGACCGCGGTTGGCAAGGCGGGCGGCCGGTGCCCGGCTACCGCGAAGAGCCTGGCGTCGATCCCGGCTCGCGCACCGACACCTACGCCGCCGTCAGACTCGAGATCAGCAACCGCCGGTGGGCAGGCGTGCCCTTCTACCTGCGCACTGGCAAACGTCTCGCCCGCCGGGTCACCGAGATCGCGACCGTGTTCCAGCCCGCTCCGTACCTGCCGTTCGCGCCCACCGCCACCCGTTCGCTCGGCCAGAACGCTCTGATCATGCGGGTCCAGCCGGACGAGGGCGTCACCGTTCGGTTCGGCTCGAAGGTGCCGGGCAGCGCGATGCAGATCCGCGACGTCACGATGGACTTCAGCTACGGCCAGTCGTTCACCGAGTCCAGCCCCGAAGCCTACGAACGGTTGCTGCTCGACGTCCTGCGCGGTGACCCGCCGCTGTTTCCGCGGGAACGGGAAGTCGAGTCGTCCTGGGCGATCCTCGACCCCATCGAAGACCACTGGCAACGGCGGGCGGCGCCGGCGCCGTATCCGGCCGGGGGCTGGGGACCGCGTGAAGCCGACGAGATGCTTGCACGAGACGGACGGAGCTGGCGTCAACCATGATTCGCGACCTGCCCGACACGAACGCGACCGAGATCAGCGCCGCCCTGCGCACCGCACGCCGGGCGCTGGGTATACCGGCGGTGGGCATGGTGCTCACCCTGATCATCGTCACCGACGAAGCCGGCCTGGAGGGTGCCCTGGCGGCGGCCAGCAAAACCGCGCGGGAACACCCCTCCCGCATTCTCGCCGTCATCGAAGGCCCGCCGGACGCCCAGACGACGTCCGGCGAAGCCGCGCGGCTGGACACCGAGATTCGGATCTGCTCGGAGGTAGGGGCGGGCGAGACCGTGGTGCTGTGGTTGTCCGGTGAGGTGGTCGCACATGCCGACTCCGTCGTCCTGCCCCTCTTGGTGCCCGAGGCTCCGGTTGTGGTGTGGTGGCCGGGGGCTGGGCCCGCCAATCCCGCCGCGCATCCCCTCGGCGCACTGGCGAACCGTCGCGTCACCGATGTTGCCGCGGCAGCCTCGCCGCTGAAGCACCTGACCAGGCGATCGCAGACCTACACCCCGGGCGACACCGACCTCGCCTGGACCCGCACCACCCCGTGGCGCAGCATCCTCACCGCGGCCCTCGACCGGCATCCGGCACCCGTCCAGCGGGCCGTTGTCGAGAGCGAACCCGAGGATGGCAGCGGCATCCTGCTGGCGGCCTGGCTCGCCGAACGCCTGCAGGTGCCGGTCGAACACGCCGCCGCGACGGGTTCCCCGCTCGCGGTGCGGCTCCACAGCGGCGATGGCGACATCACGCTCGCCCGCACCAGCCCCAGCACGGCCGGGTTGTCCACGCCCGATCATCCAGACCAGTGTGCGGCCATGCCGCAGGCCGACACGGCGGAACTGATCAGCGAGGAGCTTCGCCGCCTCGAACCCGACGACGTCTACGGCACCGCCCTCAAGCACAGCTCGGCGGTGGCGGCCTCGCCGGCGCGAACCTCCGCATAACACGGGGAATCACCATGATCTCCACCATCACCGACCCGGACACGCTGGCCGTCAACACGATCCGCGGTTTGTGCATGGACGCCGTCCAGCGGGCGCAGTCCGGCCATCCCGGCACTCCGATGGGCATCGCGCCGGTCGCCTACGTGCTGTGGCAGCGCTTCCTCCGGTTCGACCCGGCCGACCCGATCTGGCCCAACCGGGACCGGTTTGTGCTGTCCGAAGGGCACGCCTCGGCGCTGCTGTGGTCGCTGCTGCACCTGAGCGGGGTGCGGGCGGTCGACCCCGACTACGAGGTGCTCGGCCGGCTGGCCGTCACCCGGGATGACCTGCAGATGTTCCGGCAGCTCGACTCGCACTGCCCCGGGCATCCCGAGTACCGGCTGACCAGCGGAGTGGAGGCCACCACCGGGCCGCTGGGGCAGGGCGTGGCCGCCTCGGTGGGCATGGCCATCGCCGGGCAGTGGCTGGCCGCCCGCTACAACCGGAAAGACGTCCCGCTGTTCGACTTCAACGTTTACGCCTTGGCCGGGGACGGCGACATGATGGAGGGCATCTCCGCCGAGGCGGCGTCCCTGGCCGGTCATCTGCGGCTGGCCAACCTGTGCTGGATCTACGACTCCAACCGGGTCACGATCGAGGGCCACACCGACATCACGTTCACCGAGGAAGTCGCCGCCCGGTTCGTCGCCCACGGCTGGAACGTGACCACCGTCGCCGACGCCAACGACCTCGACCAGGCCACCAGGGCACTGCACACGTTCCGCGCCGAGCAGCAACGACCCACGCTGATCCTGGTGCACAGCCACATCGGCTACGGCTCGCCCGTGGAAGACTCGCCGCGCGCACACGGCGCGCCGTTCGGCCCGGACGGGGTGCGAGCCACCAAACACGCGCTGGGACTGCCCGAGGACTCCGACTTCGTGATCCCGCCGGAGGTCTACGACCAGTTCGCGCAAGGAATCGGGGCGCGGGGGGCCGAAGCCCGGCGGGCGTGGGAGGGCATGCTCACCGAATACCGGTCCGCACTGCCGGAACTCGCCGACGAGATCGACCGGATGCAGCGCCGCGAGTTGCCGACGGGGTGGCAGGACGCGCTGCCGACATTCCCCCCGGACCCGGTCGGGATCGCCACGCGCGACTCCTCCGCCCAGGTCCTGGGCGCCGTGGCCCAGCGCGTGCCCTGGCTGCTCGGCGGATCCGCCGATCTCGCCCCGAGCACCAAGACCACCCTGGCCTTCGCGCACGACTTCCAGCCCGGCGACCGGGTGGGCCGCAACCTGCACCTCGGCGTCCGCGAACACGCCGCGGCGGCGATCGCCAACGGACTGTCGCTGACCAAGCTCCGCCCGTACTGGTCGACGTTCTTGACCTTCTCCGACTACGCCCGCGGCGCCATCAGGCTGTCCGCGCTGATGGAGTTGCCGGTGGTGCACATCTTCACCCACGACTCGATCGGCGTCGGCGAGGACGGTCCCACCCACCAGCCGGTCGAGCACCTTGCCTCGCTGCGCGCCATACCCGGCCTGCTGGTGTTCCGCCCGGCCGACGCGAACGAGGTGGTGGAGACCTGGCGGGTCGTCACCGCGCTGCGCCATGAGCCGGCCGCGCTGGTGCTCTCCCGCCAGCCACTGCCCACAGTGGACCGTACCGGGCTGGGCGGTGCAGACGGGGTCGCGCGGGGTGCATATGTGCTCGCCGACGCCCCGTCCGGGCGACCGGAGGTGCTACTGCTGGCCACCGGGTCTGAGGTGGCCATCGCGCTGGCCGCGCGCGACGAGCTGACCGGCGAGGGCATCGCCGCGCGGGTGGTGAGCATGCCGTGCTGGGAGCTGTTCGACCGGCAGCCACGCGTGTACCGGGACCAGGTGCTGCCGCCGGAGGTGCGCGCCCGGGTGGCCGTCGAGCAGGCCGCCACCCTCGGCTGGGACCGCTACGTCGGCGACGCTGGAGCGGTGGTCGGCATGCACACCTTCGGCGCCTCCGCCCCCCTGAAGCAGTTGCTGTCGAAGTTCGGGTTCACCCCCGAACGCGTCTCCCGGGTCGCCCGCGACCTGGTGGCCGAGGGGAGGACGATCCGGTGAGAGCGACCGAATTGCTCCACGAGCGCGGGCAGAGCCTGTGGCTGGACAACATCACCCGCGATCTGCTGGACGCCGGCCAGATCCAGCGCTACATCGACGAGTATTCGGTCACCGGACTGACCTCCAACCCGTCGATTTTCGACAAGGCCATCGAGTCCGGCTACTACGACGAGGCCATCCGCGCCGCCTCCGCTCGCGGCCTGCAAGGCGAGGAGCTTTTCTTCGACCTGGCCCTGGAGGATCTGCGCCGCGCCGCCGACCTGTTCCTGCCGGTCTACGAGCGCACCGACGGTGTGGACGGCTGGGTGTCGCTGGAGGTGTCCCCGCTGCTGGCCCGCGAGACGGCCCCGACGATCGCGGCGGCCAAGGACCTGCACGCCCGGGCGGGCCGGAAGAACCTGCTGATCAAGATCCCGGGCACTCCCGAGGGGCTGCCGGCCATCACCGAGTGCATCGCCTCGGGCGTCCCGATCAACGTCACCCTGCTGTTCTCCGCCGAGCACTACCGGGCGGCGGCCGACGCCTACCTCACCGGCGTCGAGCGCCGGATCGAGCACGGCCTCGACCCCGCGGTGGGCTCGGTCGCGTCGGTGTTCATGTCCCGCTGGGACGCGGCCATCGCCGACCGGGTCCCGGACCCGCTGCGCGACCGGCTCGGCCTCGCCGTCGGACTGGACACCTACCGGGCCTATCGCCGGCTGACCGACTCCGACCGGGTGCAACGCATCGAGAACTTCGGCGGCCGGATCCAGCGTTTGCTGTGGGCAAGCACCCGCACCAAGGATCCCGCCGCCTCGGACACGCTGTACGTCCACGGGCTGGCCGCCCCGTTCACGATCAACACCATGCCGGACGCCACGCTCGATGCGTTCTACGACCACGGAGAAGTCGGCGAACCCATGCCGGCCGATGGCGACGGGGCCGATGCGCTGCTCGCCGAGTTCATCGACGCCGGGATCGACCTCGACGCACTGGCCGCGAAACTGCAAACCGACGGCGCCGCCGCGTTCGTGCGCTCCTGGAACGACCTTCTGGAGTGCATCTCCGCGCAGCGCGCCGCTTGTCTGAATGCCGCGACCTAACCACCGCCGAGGATGCTCCAGCACCAGCCACAAGGAGACAGTCATGGCTACCGACAGACCCGCGCAAATGGGCATGATCGGTCTTGGCCGGATGGGCGCCAACCTGGTCCGCCGCCTGATCCGCGACGGACACCAGTGCGTCGTCTACGACGTCAACAAAGACGCCGTCCGGGATCTGGAGCGCGAAGGCGCGGTCGGGGCCGGGTCGCTGGTGGACTTCGTGGCGAAGCTGACCCGGCCCAGGGCGGTGTGGCTGATGCTGCCGGCCGGCGTCGTAGGGTCCACAGTGAATGAGCTGGCTGAGCTGCTCGACCAGGATGACGTGGTGATCGACGGTGGTAACTCCTACTATCGCGACGACATTCCGCGCGCCACGCAACTCGCCCGGCGTGGCCTGCGCTACGTGGACTGCGGCACCTCCGGCGGGGTGTGGGGTCTGGAGCGCGGCTACTGCCTGATGATCGGCGGCGAGGACGAGGTGGTCCGTCGCCTGGATCCGATCTTCGCCAGCATCGCCCCCGGCACCGACAGCGCCGCCCCCACGCCCGGCCGCACCCGGGACGGCACCGCCCCGCACGGATACCTCCACTGTGGACCCAATGGCGCCGGTCACTTCGTCAAGATGGTCCACAACGGAATCGAATACGGGATGATGGCCGCCATCGCCGAAGGATTGAGCATCATCAAAAGCGCCAACGTCGGCAAACAGGAACGCACCGTCGACGCCGAAACAGCGCCACTGCGCGACCCGGACGCCTACGGCTACGACATCGACGTCACCGAGGTGGCCGAGGTGTGGCGACGCGGCTCGGTGGTCGGGTCCTGGCTGATCGACCTCTGTGCGGACGCACTGGCCCGCTCCCCGGAGCTGACCGACTTCACCGGCCGCGTGTCCGATTCCGGCGAGGGACGCTGGACCGTGCACGCCGCGATCGACGAAAGCGTCCCGGCCCCGGTCATCACCGCGGCTCTGCACGAACGTTTCGAATCCCGCGGACTCGGCTACTTCGGCGACCAACTGTTGTCCGCGATGCGCAGCGAATTCGGCGGCCACCAGGAAACGAAAGGCTAGCGAGCATGCGGCAGCCGGAAGGACAGGGCGCCACGCCGGCGCGTGTGGCGCCGGCGGGGATCACGGCGTGCCTGTTCGACCTAGACGGCGTGCTGACCAGCACCGCTGCCGAGCACTGGGCCGCCTGGAAGCAGACCTTCGACGCGTTCCTGCGGCAGCAGACCGGCGAGGAATTCCGGCCGTTCACCAAGACCGACTACCTTGAGTACGTGGACGGCCGTCCGCGGGCGGACGGGGTGCGCCAGTTCCTGGCTTCCCGCGGCATCACCCTGCCCGAGGGCGATAGCGACGATCAGCCGACCGCGGACACCGTGCACGGTGTGGGCAACCGCAAGAACAAGCTATTGCTCGCGATCATCAGGCTGCGCGGGGTGCAGCCGTATCCGGGGTCGGTGCGTTACCTGGAGGCGGTGGCCAACGCCGGCCTGGCCATCGGCGTGGTCACCTCTTCCGAGAACGGCGCCTCGGTCCTGGAGGCGGCGAGTCTGAGCCGGTTCGTGCAGGCGCGAATCGACGGGCTGGTGATCGCCCGGGAGAGGCTGCGCGGCAAGCCGGCGCCGGATGCCTTCCTGGCCGGAGCGCGGGCGCTCGGCGTCGCGCCGACCGAGGCGGCGGTGTTCGAGGACGCGCTCGCGGGCGTGCAGGCTGGCCGGGCCGGCGACTTCGGCTGGGTGGTCGGCGTGGACCGCACCCACCAAGCGGACGAATTGCGGGCCCACGGCGCGGATCTTGTGGTGTCGGACCTAGCCGAGCTCCTGGACCTCAGCCTGTGACGGAGCGTGAAGGGCCGACGGTGTTGAAGCCGTGCCGACTCGTCAGGCACCCGGCCACGGGGTTGTGGTAGCTGCGGTGACAGTGGCGGGTCACCGGACCGAGCATCCTGGGCAACGGTTACGCCGACTGCTCTCATCCGCCCGAGAAGCACACGATGGTCTTCAGCCTCGAACAGTTCGTCCGTGGACAAGGGTGGCAGTCCATAACCAGCAACAGTGACAACGAAGTCCCGAAGCCCAGGCAGGTCTACGAGGTCAAAGCGGTCTGCCATCCTGGAGCGTGGCGGGTGAAGGCGCGTGTCTTCGGTACGTCCCAAGGAATCCCGTTCGACTATTCGCAGGCCAGCATGGAGCGCCGGGTGGCCCAGGACGAATGCGACAGGAGGCCCCAATGAAGAGGCGGCTGACTGTGATCCGCTCGCTGCGGAAGCAGTTCAATCGGTGGACCAGTGGGAGCTACGCGTCCTACGAGCCCGGTCCCGAAACCAGGCGCCAGGTGGCACGACGACGGCTGCGCTGGCTCAAGATTCACACGGTGACGGCCGCTCAGACCCGTCGTCTCCACCCTGATGACCCCGGTCTTGGCGAGACTCTGCATCGCGAGTGGGGCAGGTGGGTGATCCGGCCGGTACGAGGCTGGCGCTCATGGACCTGGATCACCCCGCCCCTGCACGCCAACCGCTCCATTGCTGCCGCCGATCGCGACGCCGCCGTGGACTGGATGATGGAAGTCCTAGAGCAGGCTTAGGCTGCGCAATTTGGGGGCGATTTCAATGGAATTCGACATGCTCGTTGAAAACGCCTCCGATCGGTGCCCGGATGTTGTTCGCGTGGCCGATCCGCGCAGGGGTGGAAGACTTGGGAGAAGAAACGCGAAGGCAAGGCCCCTCAGGTCCGGAGGGTGGGATGTCCGAATCGGTCGGCGGCACTGACCGCGTGAGCGTCGCGAAAGCGGAGTATGGGCGCCTGCGCGCCGGCCACCTCAGCGCGGTGAGCGCGGCGCTTGAGGATCACGTCGCGCGTCTGGATTGGCCGCGAGAACGGATTGAGCGCTACCGCGACCAGCGGCTGCGGGCTCTTCTGGCATACGCGCGCGAGCGTTCGCCATTTCATGCGGCTCGAACACGCGGCCTTGATCCTTCCTCAGCCACGGTCGCGGACCTGGTGCGGCTTCCGGTGATGACCAAGCAGGAAGCGCAGGAGGAGTGGGACGCCATCGTGACGGTTCCTGGCCTCGACCGGGAAAAGGCCGAGCACACTCTGGCAGGGCAGGCTTGGTTTTCCTACACACCGGAGGGTCAGCAGATCTTCAGCTCCGGCGGCTCAACCGGCGTGCGGGGCGTGTACGCGTGGGATTGGGAACTGTTCGTGACGCTGGCCTGTCTTGCCTGGCGGATGCAGGCGCGAGAAGAGCGCCGCGGGCCGCCGCTGCGGCACCCGGCCCGGCTTGCGGTGCTGGAAGCCGGTGTGCCACCACACGCCAGCACACCGCTGTTCGATGTGCCGAGCGCAGCCGGGATGGAGACGGTCGTGATCCCGGCCAGCGCGCCGTTCGACGAGGTCCTCGCGGCGGTCGCGGCCGCCCGGCCCACCCATCTCGTCGGGTACGCGACGGTGATCGGGCGGCTTGCCCGCGCCGCCCTGGCCGGAATGCTGGAGATCCACCCCGTTCGGGTCAGCACGAACTCCGAGCCCCTCTTCGAGGAGGATCAACGGGCGATCCGCGAGGCCTGGCACGTTCCGGTCCACAACCTCTGGGGATCGACCGAGATCGGTGTGCAGGCGGTCGGTTGCGGACGTGGTGTGGGACTGCACGTATGTGAGGACGAAGTTGTGCTGGAACGGGTCGACGAGGCCGGTACGTCGGTCGCCCCGGACGAGCCCGCCGCACGGACGCTCGCCACCGGACTCGCCAATCGGACCTTCCCGTTCATCCGCTACGACCTCGGGGACGAGATCACGCCCCTGCCCGGCAGATGCGAATGCGGAAGTTCGTTCGCACGGCTGGCCGACATCGCCGGACGGCGCGACGACGACTTCCGGTACCCGGCGTGCACGATTCCGGCGAGCGTGTTCCGTCACGTCCTCGGCACGGATCCGCGCGTCTCCGAATACCAGGTCCGGCAGACCCGGGCCGGCGCCGAAATCCTCGTCGTCGGTGCGCCCGACGCCGCCGCCCTGACCTCGTCGGTCACCGCCGAACTGCGCCGTCACGGGCTGCCCGAGCCGGAGGTCCGGATCCGGCCGGTCGACCGGCTCCCGCGTCATGAGGCGACTGGAAAGCTACGGCGGTTTATCGCCCTGCGATAAGCGCCACCCGGCCAACATCGCCAGCCGGCAGTGGCATTGCCAGAAGGCGGCGGTGCTCGCACCGAAATCGCTCGTCCGGGGCCACTGCTATTCGCGCAGCAGCGGCAGGAGCTGATCGCCTTGGCGTTCGATCTCCGGCAGGTAGGGGGTATCGGAGAGCACAAAGTGGGTGATGCCGAGGCTCTGGTACTTGCGCAGCGACTTCGCCACGTCCTCGGCCGAGCCGACCAGCCAGGTGGTGCCCGCGCCGCCGCCGCCGAATTTGCCGGGGGTGGTGTAGAGGTTGTCGTCGAGCACCTCTCCCCGCGCGGCCAGGTCGAGCAGCCGCCGCTGACCGGCGGCGTTCTGCCGGTTCGGGTCGCGCGAGACGATGCCCTTGCCCTTCGCCATCTCCGCGACCTTGGCCTCGGCGTCGGTCCATGCCTGTTCGGTGCTGTCCCGCACCAGTGTGGTGACCCGCAGCCCGTACTCCAGTGGCGGGTGCTCGCGCCCTAGCTTCTCGCTGAGTTGTTTGAGCCGGTCGATCCGCTCGCCGATGCCGTCGAGTGGCTCGCCCCAGAAGAGCTGGACATCGGCCTCGGTAGCGGCCACTTCCTCGGCGGCCCGGGAGGCGCCACCGAAGTAGAGTCGGGGGTGGTTGCGTTCGCCTCGGACGACCGTTCGTGGCGTCACGGTGGAGTCGGTGACGCTGAAGTGCTCGCCGCTATAGGTGACGTTCTCCTCCGTCCACAGCTTGCGCACGATCTGGATGAACTCCTTGGTGCGGGCGTAGCGGTCGGCTTGGTTGCCTTCGCTGTCGCCGTAGGCCGACAGGTTGTCCTTGCCCGACACGATGTTGATCAGTACCCGTCCCTGGGTGAGGTGATCCAGGGTCGCGGCGGCGGAGGCGAAGTTGGCCGGATGCCAGTAGCCGGGCCGGACCGCGATCAGCGGCTGGAACGTTGTCGTCTGCGCGGCCAGTGCGGTGGCGACGGTAAAGGTGTCGGGCCGTCCCCAGCCGGTGCCGATGAGCGCGCCGCCCCAACCGTGTTCCTCAAGGGCCTTGGCTTGGCCGGTTAGGGTCGCCAGGCTGTTGTGGTTCTCGACCACGTCGTCGCCGCGGTGACCGGGCTGGACCTGGTTCGGGATGTACCACAGGAGCTCAAGACTCATGGCTGCGTCCCCTGTTCTGTTCGGTGGCCGGTTGCGTGAAGTGCTTGAAATGCCTGAGATGGCGGGCAGAACTGTGGTGTCGCACCGCCGCTGATGGAGTGCGGGCTTCTGCGGCAACCGCGCCTTGATGGTTCGCCCAACGGCAGCCCGAGGCGACCGCGCAGAGTGGGGTGGCCGTAGTCCGGCTGGAACAGGCCGCGTTCCTGCAGGATCGGCACCACCAGGTTGGCGAAGTTCTCCAGGTCGACGGCGGTATCGGCCGGCATGACGGTGAAGCCATCCGCCGTGCCCGCCTCGAACCACGACTGCAGGTCGTCGGCGACCTGCCGGGCTGAGCCCACGAGCAGACGGTGACCCGCACCGCCGGCGCCCCGCTGGACCAGCTCGCGGGGAGTGCGGGGGCCCTCCGCGATCAGGGCACGCGTGGACGCGCTGAAGCCTGCGGAAAAGGCCCCGCCGGGCAGGGTGTCGGGGAGATCTTTGGCGCTGATCGGGTCGTCCGGACCGAACTTGCCGTCCGGTAGGCCGAGGTTCTGAATGAGCACGGCGGTCAGTCGCTCGATCGGCAGGGTCGCGTAGAGCTCCTGCTCCCGACGCCGGGCTTCCTCCTCGGTCGCCGACACGAGCACCACCACGCCGAGGGAGATCTTCACATCGTCGGGGTGGCGCCCGGCCGCGGCCGCGCGCCGGCGGATGTCCTTGCGGAACGCGATGGCCTTGGACTGGGTTTGCGCCACGGTGAACACGACATCGGCGAAGCGGCCGGCCAGCGCGAGTCCGCCTTCGGAGCCGCCGGCCTGGACGACGACCGGCCGACCCTGCGGGCCGGTCCTGACCGGGAGAGGTCCGGCCACGGAGAAGTACTCGCCCGCGTGGTCGGTCCGGTGGATGCGTGCGGGGTCGGCGAACCGACCGCTCTTCTTGTCGGCGATGATCGCGTCCGGCTCCCACCCGTCCCACAGCCGCGTAACCACTTCGAGGAACTCGTGCGCCCGGCGGTAACGGGCCTGCTTTTCGGGGTGTTCGGTCAGGCCGAAGTTCGCGGCCGCCGCGGGTGTGCCGGTGGTGACTATGTTGACCGCCGAACGACCCTTGGTGACGTGGTCGAGGGCCTGGAACCGGCGGGCCAGGTTGTACGGCGAGTTGTAGGTCGTCGAGCTGGTGATGACGACCCCGAGGTTCGTGGTGATCGCCGCCAGGTTGCCCAGGAGTATGAGGGGATCGAGACCCGTGCCCGGCGCTTCCTCGATCTCACCACCCAATGCTGGGCCGTCTCCCAGGAAGACCGCGTCGATCTTCGCGTTTTCGGCGATCCACGCCAACCGCTGGAAGTAGTCGATGTCCAGATAGGACAGTGGGTCGGCGTGCGGCAGCCGCCAGGCGTGCCGGAAATGGCCGGGTGTCATCAGCGACAGGTTGAGATGGAACCGTTTCATGCCGTCCCTCTCGACGTGATGGCTCGAACTGGTCGCTCGGCGTGGTGATGGGCTCGCACGATTTGGCGGTCAGCTGGTTGCGGCGACGAGAGCGGCGCCGGACGCCAGCCGAGCCGGGGGGCCAGCTCCTGTGCGCTGGCGGTGAGCAGCCGGAGGTGTTCGTCGAACTCGGGCACCCCGGGGACGAAGCTCACCAGCAGGTCGGTGACCTGCCGCAACGCGGGATCGGCGGCTAGCTCGGTCGCCAGCACCTCCGGCGGACCGAGCAAAGCGCGGTCGGCCGCCAGGTACTGCTCGACGCCGAGGCCCGCGACGTCGCGCTGGGCGGACAGCCAACTCTGCCAACGACGAACGCCGGGCGTGACCAGCCGGACCGCCGCCGCCTGGTCGGGATGGGGATAGACGGCTCGGGAAACCTGCACCCGGGGTGGCCGGTCGGGCTCGCCCCACGCCGTGCGGTAGGCCGCGATCCATTCCGCCTGCTGCTTCTGGGCCTCGCGCACCGTCGTGCCGCGCCAGCCGGTGGCGCGGGAGAGCTGCAGCCCGTCGCCGACGCGGCCGACGGCAGCCGCGGCGGCACCGGCCCGTTCCGGGGCGCTGGTGGTGGCCTGCCAAATCCGTTGCCGCACACCGGCCGCGGGCGGGTGGAGCACCTCGCCGAGGCTGTTGAGCGCCGCACCCTCCAGCACCTCGTGGAGCCGGGCCACCGACTCATCGAAGAGCCGTTGCTTGTCGGCCAGATCCTTCCCGAATGCCTCCCAGGCGCCGGCGAAGGGACCCGACCCGACCCCCAGCTCGAGTCGGCCACCGCTGAGCTCGTCGAGCGTCGCGGCGTCTTCGGCGACCTTGAGGGGGTCCTCCAACGGAAGCACGAGCACCCCGGTGCCCAATGCGATCCGCCTGGTGTGCTCGGCGATCGCGGCGAGCACGACCAGCGGCGCGCAGATGTGCTCGTTGCCTTGCCGGAAATGCCGTTGGATGACCCATCCCGAGTCGTAGCCCAGTTCCTCCGCGACCACGAACAGGTCGATCGCCTGCCGGTAGGCCCGGCCCGGCGGCAGGTCACCGTCGAGGTGCAGGAGGAAGCCCAGGCGGAACGGCCGGCCGTCCTCGACGCCGGCCCCGATTTCCCCAACGAGGTTGGTCATCTCAGAGCCTCAGTCCGGTCCCGTGCACGCCGTGCTCGTCGACCAGCGCCAGCTCCTCCTCCGTCAGCGGCGGGAATTCGAGCGCCTGGATGTTGTGGTCCAGCTGCCAAACCGAGCTGGCTCCGATGAGCGCCGAGGTCACCTGCGGCTGCCGCAGCACCCACTGCAGTGCCAGCTGCGCCAGCGACTGGCCGCGCTGCTCGGCGACCCGGTTGAGGGCGGTCGCCCGCTGCCGGTAGGTGTCGTCGATGACGTCGGGCGAGAGGAACGTGCTGTTCTGGGCACGCGCATCCGCCGGAATGCCCTTGAGGTACTTATCCGTCAGCAGACCCTGCGCCAACGGCGAGTAGACGATCAGGCCGAACCCGTCCTCGGCGGCCAGCTTGAGCAGACCGTTGTTCTCGGGTCGGCGGTCGAAGATCGAGTAACGCGGCTGGTGGATCAACAGCGGGACCCCTGCCCGGCGCAGCAGGTCGGCCGCCTCGTGTGCCCGCTCGGGCGGATAGTTGGAGAGACCGACGTAGAGCGCCTTGCCCTGCTCTACCGCGCTGATGAGCGCGCCGACGGTCTCCTCCAGCGGTGTGGACGGGTCGGGGCTGTGGCTGTAGAAGATGTCGACGTAGTCGGTGCCCAGATCGCGCAGGCTGTGCTCCAGGGAGACGAGTAGCGACTTGCGCGAGCCGCCCTTGTGGTAGGGGCCGGGTCCGATCGGATTACCGGCCTTGGTGGACAGGATCAGTTCGTCCCGGTATGGGGCCAGGTCCTTGCCGAGCACCTTCCCGAAGAACTGCTGTGCGGCGCGGTGCGGCGGGCCGTACCGGTCGGCGTTGTCGAAGTGGGTGATGCCCAGATCGAAGGCGTGCAGGACAATTTCGCGCTGAGTCTCGTATGGGTAGTCGGTGCCGAACTTCTGCCACAGTCCGAAGGAGAACGCGGGCAGGTCGAGACCGGAGTCGCCCGCGCGCCGGTACTCGATCTTGTCGTAGCGGTCTTCGGCCGCCGCGTAAGTCTTCTCGAAAGTGCCGTAGCTCATGGGTGGATTCCGTTCCTGGTGTGGGTCAGTGGTTGCTCGTGCGGTTGCGGCGGAGTGCCGCCGGTTGCAGGGACGGGGTATCGCGGCCGGTGTCTCGCTCGACGAAGTGCGTGCCCGGGTCGACGATTTCGTCGATTCGGTCGAGGATGTCCTCGCCGAGCTCGACGGTGGCGGCCTTGCGGTATGCCTCCAGATGCTCCAGCGTGCGCGGGCCGATGATCACGCTGCTGACCGCCGGGTGGCTGAGCGCGAACGCCACGGCCAGATCGACCAGCGTCAGGCCGTTGTCCTCCGCGAGCCGGGCCAGCGCGTCGGCGGCGGCCAGTTTGCGTTGGTTGCGCTTGAGTCCGATGTCGAATCGGCCGGGAACGAGGTCGGCGCGCGCCGACTCCGGTTGCTCGCCGCCGACGCGGTACTTCCCGGACAACCAGCCCGCGGCCAGTGGGCCGTAGCTGATCACGCCGACGCCGTACTTCTGCACGACGGGAAAGACCTCACGCTCGGCACTGCGAACGAGCAGGGAGTACGGCAGTTGCTCGGTGTGCGCGGCGATCAGTCCGTGCCGCTCGGCCAGCCAGTGCGCCTCGACCAGCTGGTGCGCCGCGAAGACCGACGTGCCGTAGTAGCGGATCTTGCCCTGGTGGATCAGGTCGTTGAGGGTCTGCAGCGTTTCCAGCAGGTCGGTGCGTGGATCGGGCCGGTGTGCCTGATAAAGGTCGATGTGGTCGGTGCCGAGCCGACGTAGGCTGTCCTCCACCGCGCGGAGGATCCACCGACGCGAATTGCCCGCGTGCCGGGGGTTGTCACCGATCTGGCCGTGGAACTTGGTGGCCAGGAAGACGTCGTCGCGGCGGCCCTTGATCGCTTTGCCGATGATCTCCTCGGACCTGCCCTGCGCGTAGACGTCGGCGGTGTCAATGGAGGTGATGCCGGCATCCAGGGCGGCCTGGATGATCCTGATGCTCTCGCCTTCCTCCTGCCACCGGCCGAAATTCATGGCGCCGAGCGTGAGCGGGGTGACCAGGACGCCGGTACGGCCGAGTGCGCGGCTGAGCTCGATGGTCATCAGGGTTCCTTTCGGTCGGTTCGTCGGGTGGGCGTCGACGGACTTGCATCCTCAGAAGAGGCCGGTCGTCGGCGGCTCCTCACCGGTCAGGTGATACGCACCCGCTACCGCGGCCTTCCACTGCCTGGGGTTGTGGTTGGCGACCGTGCGGGCGTTGCGCCAATGCCGGTCGAAACCGAGATCACGGTTGGTGATTGAGCCTCCTCCAACGTCGAAGAGCAGCTCGGCGGCGCGCAGCGCGGACTCGATGGCGATCACGCCGGTCTGCGCCACGGTGACCGCGGCCGCTGCGCCGGCGGCACGCGCCGCCGGACCGGTCAGACCACGCACGCCCTCCAGCGTTTCGGCGGCCAACACCACCGCCGCCCGGGCGGCCTGAGCCCGGGCGGCGATCTCGCCCACGGTCTCGCGCACATACGGGTCTTCGACGCTCTTGCCGGCTGTGCTGTGCTTGATCGGTCGGGCCTTCTTGCGGGCGAACCAGATCGCGTCGTCGAGCACCGCGGCGGAGATGCCTGCCTCGACCGCCGCCAGGTAGAGCTGGGCGAACGATCCCAGCCACGGGCTGTCCAGTTGGGCGTTGTCACGGGCCACGATCTCGTCCTCGCCGACCCGCACGTTCACCAGCCGCGTGGTGCCGCTCGCGGTCAGCCGCTGGCCGACCGCGTCGAAGTCGTCGAGCCGCTGCACGCCTTCGCGATCGACCGGCACCGTGAAGCCCAGCACGGTCCCGTCCTCGTCGCTGGCCGAGCCCGAGAACCACGAGGCGTAGAGCCCACCCGTCGAGTAGTACTTCTCGCCGTTGATGACGTACCCGTCGCCGGCACGCCGGATCGTGGTGTTGACCGACCCACTGGCACCGCCCGTGCGCTCGTTGGCGGTGCCGGCGAAGAGGTCGCCGTTGCGCAACCGCCGCAGGATCACCGCCCGGTTGGGCAGGTCGCGCAGGCTAGCCACCCGGTTGGCGATGAGGAAGCTGCCGCGCAGCGCTTGGGCCACGTTGGAGTCGGCCCGGGCGATGGCCAGGACCAGGTCGGTCACGTCCCGCAGCGAACCGCCTGCCCCGCCGTCTTCCTTGGCAATGCCGACCAGCGTGATCCGTTGCTCGGCGAGCGCCCGGACGTCGTCGAACGCGTAGTCGCGGGCGAGTTCTCGTTGACTCGCACTGACGTTGAGGCGCCGCAGGATCGGGGACACGGCGGCGCGGATGCCTTCGACGGTGTAGTCGACGCCGGCGGGACACACCGCGGTCGCGGACTCGGCCGTCAAGGTGTCTTGGGTGTCGATCAGTTCGGCGTTCACGTCAGCACCGCCGCGACCTCGCGCAGGCCCAACGCGGCCCGCAAGGTGGGCGGGGGCGGCGCGGTGGCGTCTGCGATCTGTGGCACCAATTCCCGCAGCACAGTCACCACCGCCGCGGTGCCACCCGCGGGTACCAGCTCGAAACCGTCCAGCCGGTGCTCGTCGGCCCAGGCGCGGAGCTCGTCACCGATGGCCGCCGGATCGTCCAGGGCGACCTCGACACGGCCGAGAAGCGCGACGTCCTCCCGGGAACGGCCGGCTTGCCGCAACGCTTCCGCGAGCGCGGCGTCGGCACCGGCGGCACCCGCCCGGTCAACCACGACGACGTCCGCGGACTCCGCCACCGCCGCCGGGTCGAGGGCACTTAGGTCGGCAATGACAACCGGGCGTCCCTGCACCGAGGACGGACCGTCCAGCGGACCCGCGACACGATAGAAGGCAGCTTCGTGGTTGATCGGCTTGATGAGTGCGTCCTCGACGACGAGGCCGGCCTCCTGGTCGCCGATCAGCGCCGCACGCGGGAAGGACTCCCACAGCCGGGTCAGCACTCGGGCGTACTCCCGCCAGCGCTGGGTAGGGTCGGTCGCGCTGGGGTCCGGAACGGTTGCTTCGCTCACCTCGTCGCCCCGGCCCGCCCGCAGGGCGACGCCGGTCCGGCCGCCGGTGGCCCGGTCCAGGGAGAGCACCCGGCGCGCGGTGTTGTAGGGCGCGTTGTGGGTCGTCTGGATCTCGACGACAAAGCCGACGCCGCCCTGGAGTCCGCCGAGGTAGGCGCCCACGACGGTCGGATCGAGTGAGCGGGGCGCCGCCCCGCCGTCGACGAGTCGGATCGCCGCGACCCCGACCTGTTCGGCCAACGCCGCGATGGCGCCCGCGTCCGCGAGTGACACCAGCGACTCGGCGCCGAACTGCCGGCTGCGAGGCTCGCCGACCGCAAGGGCGAGCTGGATGATCTTGCTCACCGGGCCGCCTCCAGGGCGCGGCGCTGGTACTCGGCGGCCGGCACTGCGGGAAGGCCAAGTCCGAGGTGCTCACGCAGCGTCGTCCCGTCGTACTCCCCGCGGAACAGGCCACGTCGCTGCAACTCGGGAATCACGTGGTCGGCGAAGTCGTCGAAGCCCGACGGCAGCACGTCGGGCATGACGTTGAATCCGTCCGCCGCGTCGGCACGGAACCACCTCTCGATGTCATCGGCGATCTGCTCCGGCGTCCCCACGACAATCCGATGACCGCCGCCGCCGGAGAGCTTCTTCAGCAGCCGACCGAGCGTCGGCCTCTCCTTGTCGATGATTTCCTTGACGACGCGGTAGAAAGTCTGCGAACCACCGGCCTCGTCGGGGTCGACGAGCAGTTCGGTCGGGATCGGTTCGTCGTCGCGTAGGCCGTCGAGGGAGATCCCGAGCTGGCCGGCCAGCCTGTCGCGGGCATAGGCACCGGGGAGGATGTCGTCCAGCAGCTGTCGGCGGGCCTTTGCCGCCGCCTCGGTGCTGCCCACGACGGTCGAAAGTCCGGGGAGAATCACGATTTCCTCGGGACTCCGCCCGAACTCGGCCGCGCGGTTGCGGATCTCGGTGCGGAACGCCCGGGCGTGGTCGAGGTCCTGATCGGCGGAGAAAATCACCTCACCGACCCGGGAGGCCAGCCGCCGCCCGTCGCCGGAACCACCGGCCTGGACGACGACCGGCCGGCCCTGTGGAGAGACGAGTTCGGTGCGCTCCGCCCAGTCGGCGATGACCCACTCGGTGAACTCGGCGGCGCGACGGTAGCGCAGCGCGTGCTCGGGCTCGCCGCTGCGGCCGAAGTTGCGCGCCGCCACCGGCCCCGCAGTGGTCACCACGTTCCAGCCGAAACGGCCACCGCTGACGTAGTCGAGATCGCCGAGGCGGCGCGCCAGTTCGACCGGGTCGTTGTAGGACGACGACAATGTCCCGATCAGGCCGATCCGCTCGGTCTGGGCGGCGATCCGCGCCAATACCGTGGTGGGCTCCAGATTGTTGCCGGTGCGGTGCTTGATGCTCGGGTCGAGCAACGGGCCGTCGGCCAGGAAGACCGCGTCGAGCTTGGCTTCCTCGGCCTTCTTCGCGATCGACGTGTAGTGCTCGATCCGGTAGCTGGCGGTGCCGTCGGTGTTCGGGAACCGCCACGAGCCACCGAAGACGCCCGCGTTGAGGATGTTGACGTTGATGTGTAGTTGACGTGACACGTTTGCTCTCCTTTAGCGCGCGTCGGCCGGGGCTAGCCGGGCTCCCGGGATCGCCTCCAGCAGCTCCCGGGTGTACTCGTGCCGCGGCGAGCGGAACACTTGCTCGACCGAGCCGGTCTCCACCACGGCACCGTCCTTCATCACCGTGACGTCGTGCGCGATGAGGCGTACGACGCCGAGGTCGTGGGTCACGAACACGTAGCTGAGCCCGAACTCGGCCTGCAGGTCGACCAGCAGCTGCAGAATCTGGGCCTGTGCCGACACATCGAGCGCGCTCACGGCCTCGTCGAGGACCAGGATCTCCGGGGTGAGCGCGAGCGCCCGCGCGATCGCGACGCGTTGCCGCTGACCTCCGGAGAGCTGGCTGGGGAGCCGGTGCAGGTAGCTCTCGTCCAGTGCGACCGCCTTCAGCAACTCGACCACCCGGGCCGTCTGTTCCTGCTTACTTGTCGCCAGCTTGAAGGCACGCAGCGGCTCCGCGATGATCTTGCCCACGGTGAACCGTGGGTCGAGCGAGGTGAACGGGTTCTGGAAAACGAACTGCAGATCCCGCCGGATTTCCCGTAGCTGGCCGCGGCTTAGGCCGGTCAGCACGCGATCGCCGATGCGTACCGTGCCGCCGTCCGCGGAGGTGAAGGCGGCCAGAATGCTCGCCAGCGTCGATTTGCCCGCACCGGACTCACCCACGATCGCGTGCGTGGTGCCCTTGCGTACCACCAGGTCGGCGGCGTCCAGCGCACGCAGCTCACGCCGCTGGCCCCGGCCGCGCAGGTGGTAGGTCTTGGTGAGCGCGCGCGCCTCCAGCACCCCCAGCGCGGTGGCCGGAACCGACCGGGCGCCGGATGCGGGCTTGAGCCGGCCGATGTGGCGCGCGGGGGCCGCGTCGAGCAGCCGGCGGGTGTAGTCGTTGGTCGCGTGCTCCAGAACGTGATGTACCGGGCCTTCTTCCACGATTTCGCCGTCCCGCATGACCAGGATCCGGTCGGAGCGGTCCAGCGCGACGCCGAGGTCGTGGGTGACCAGGAGGATGCCGATGCCGAGTTCCTCGCGCAGCAGCACCAGGTGGTCGAGGATGACTTTCTGGACGGTGACGTCGAGCGCGCTGGTGGGTTCGTCGGCCACGATGATCTTCGGCTTTCCCGCCAGCGCAATCGCGATGAGAGCGCGCTGTTTCATGCCGCCACTGAGCTCGTGCGGGTACTGCCGGAACACCCGCTCGGCGTCCTTGAGACCTGCGGTGCGCAGGCTCTCCAGCGCGGCCTCCTGGTGCGCCGCCGCATCGCTTGCCGCACGCTCGTTGAACCGGACCGCCTCGATCACCTGCTGCCCGATCTTCTTGGCCGGGTTGAGCGAGGTGTTGGGGTCCTGCGGGATGAAGCCCACGTGGTTGCCCCGTACCAGAGCCATCCGCTGGTCGTTCCAGCCGGTGACGTCGACGCCGGAAAAGGCGATGGAGCCGGCCCTGATCCGCGCGGAGCCCGGAAGCAGGCCCAGAGCGCCGTGAACCACGGTGGTCTTGCCCGAGCCGGACTCGCCCACCAACGACACGAACTCGCCCGGCGCCACGCGCAGGCTGACATCGCGGACCGCCCCGGTCCACCCGCGGTGTCCGGTGCGGTAGTCGATCGCCAGGTCGGTGATCCGCAGCAGCGCCTCGTCGTTTTCCACGGCAGCGGCGATCTTTCCGGTGACGGTGGCAGTGTCGTTCATCAGCCGTGGTCCTTCCGCAACGAGGTGCTGATCCGGTGGGTGGCGATCACGACGATCGCCAGCGCCGCACCTGGCAGGAGCGATATCCACGGGTAGACCGCCACGAAGTCACGGCCCTCCGCGACCAGGAGGCCCCATTCCGGCGTGGGCGGCGGCGCGCCGTAGCCGAGGAAGCCGAGACCGGCTACGGCCAGGATCGCGCTGCCGATTTCCAGTGCCGCCAGTGCGAGCACCGAGCTCAGCGAATTCGGCACGATGTGCCGGGCCAGCACGCCGAGCCGGCGGACCCCGAGACCGTACGCCGCGCGCACGTAGTCCCGGGAGACGACGGTGAGCACCTCGGCTCGCATGACCCGCGCGAACGAGGCGATGGACGAGATGCCGACCGCGAGGGCGATGTTGTTGGTGGAGTAGCCCAGTACGGAAACGATGACCATGGCGAGCAGCAGATTCGGGATCGCGAGGAACACATCGACCACCCGCATGATCGCGGTGTCGACTACGCCTCCGGCGAATCCCGCGCCCAGCCCCACGACGGTGCCGACGCCGAACCCGATGAGTACGGCGAACAGCGTGGCGGTCAGCGTGGTTCCCGCGCCAAAGACGCTGCGGGCGAAGAGGTCTCGGCCCAGCCGGTCGGTGCCGAACCAGTGTTGCGGGCTCGGTGGCGCGAAGCTGGCGTTGGGGTCGCCAAGGTAGGGGCTGTGGGCGGTGAAGACACTGGGGAAAAGCGCCCAGCCGACCGCGATCAGCAGGATCGCCCAGGCGACCAGCAGACCCGGCTTGCGGGCGATCTCGCCAGCGAGCTTGACCGTGCCGCGGGCGATTTCCACGGTTCGGCTGTCGGTGGGCGCGGTCAGGGCGTCGAGCTTGACGGTCATCAGGTCCTCCTCATGCCGCGCGGGCGGTGGAGACGGAGAGCGTGGCACGCAGGCGTGGATCCAGTAACGGGTAGATCAGATCCACGATCAGGTTGATCAGTGCGAAGGTGGCAGCCACGAACACGACGATCCCCTGCATCAGCGGGAGGTCCAGGGTGTTGATCGCGGTCTGCGTCATACGCCCGAGACCCTGGCGGGCGAAGACGGTCTCGGTGATGACCGACCCCGCGATGAGGTTGCCGAAGGTGACGGCGGCAATGGTCAACGCAGGCAGACTGGCGTTGCGGAAGACGTCACCGATGATGATGCGGCTGCGCGTGGCCCCCTTCGCCCAGCTCGTCGTGACGTAGCCGGAGCGGAACTCGGTGGCGAAACTGCGCACGAGCAGTTGCGCGATGGGGCCGGAAACCGGAATCGCCAGCGTGATCAGCGGCAGCACCAAGCCCCGCCAGCCCTGGTCTCCGAAGGAGGGGAACCAGGCGAGCCGGAATGAGAAGACCTGCAAGAGCAGGATCCCGGAAAGGAAGACCGGGACCGAGACCGAGGCCGTCGGCAGCGACTCGACCAGGTTGCGCAGCCACCGGTGCTGGGTCGAGGTCGCGATGAGCGCGATGCCGAAGGCGATGACCAGCGCAAGCAGCAGCGCCCCGACGGCAAGGATGAGGGTGTGCGGGAGGACGTCGACGACCACCGCGCTGACTGAGCGGCCCGACTGCACGGAGTTCCCGAAGTCGCCCCGCAGCGCGTGCCCCAACCGGCCGAGGTACTGCAGGATGACCGGCTCGTTGAAGCCATAGCCGTCCGCGACCTGCTTGCGCACCTCCGGAGGCACGGAGTTGACCTCAGCCGGGTCGAAGAGCAGATCGACCGGGTTGGCCGGGAGCACGAACAGGAGGATGAATGTCAGGGTGAACGCGGCCCAGACCACGAACACGGCCCGGCCGACCTTCAGGGCGACGTAGCGCAGCACGACTTTTCCTTTCGCCGCAGGGCGTTGCCCGCCCGGGAATCCCCGCATCCCGGGCGGACGGTCACTTTCCGTCGCTCTTCCATGCGTCCACGAAGTGGTTGCGGGATTGGGCGTCGAAGATGATCCCGTGCACGTAGGGCGCCTGGGCGATCACCTGCGACGGGTTGTAGACCGGGTTCACCAGCGCGTACTTGTCGAGCAGGATGTCCTGTGCCTCTTTGGCGTACTGCGAGCGCGCGGCCGGGTCGAGCGTGAGCTCAAGCTTGCCTAGGGCCTGCGTGACCGCGGCTACGTCGACCCCGGTGGAGTCCTTCGTGAGATACGCGCCGTTGCCGATCGACGGGCCGTACTGCAGGTTGAGGACTGCCGGGTCGTTACGCGAGCGGTTGGCGGCAGTGATGTTCCAGTCGGTCTTCGCTTTGGCTTGTTGGGCGGTGTAGTCCGGGATCGGTACGACGGTGAGCTGCAGATCGATGCCGATTTTCCGCAGGTCCTGCTGGATCGACTCGTAAGCGGGCTTGTTCACCACCAGGTTGTTGATGCCCAGCAGTTTCACGGTCAGCTTTTTGCCATCCTTGGCCCGGATGCCGTCGGGGCCCGCCACCCACCCGGCCTCATCGAGGATTCGGTTGGCTTGATCCGGGTCGTACTTCAGCACCGAGCCGCTGTAGTCGACGTACCCGGGCACCGACGGCTCGAGGATCGAGGTCGCGATCGAGTAGGAGTCGGTCAGGATGGTCTTCTGGACCGTCTGCCGGTTCCAGCCGAGCTGGATCGCCTTGCGGACCGCGATGTCGTTGGTCGGAAACAGCGAGCTGTTGAAGTCGAACCGGATTGCCGTACCGGAAACACCCCGGTGAATAATCTCGAAACCCTGTGCGGTCAAAGGCTTTTCATCGGTCGTACCCACGTCAAGGGTCGCGTCGACCGTGCCGGACACCAGCGAACCGGTGCGGACACTGGACTCCGGGATCGTGTTGAACACAATCCTGTCGAGATAGGCCTCACCCTCGTGGCGCAGCGCGGGCGGAGCCCACTTGTAGCCCTTGCGCTTGTCCAGGACGGTCTTGATCTGCGGCTCCCACGACTCGTACACGAACGGACCGGTGCCGATTACCTTCTTCGGGTCCGTCCGCTGCTCGGCGCTGAGCTTCAGCGTCGACAGCGACAGGAAACCCGGCTGCGCGTTGGCGGTGAAGGAGGAGGCCTGCAGGAAGCTCGCGAGCGGCTTGTCGAAGCGGACCACTGCGGTGTAGTCGTCCACGACCTTGGTCTCGATGTAGCCGGCCAGCAGGCTGGCGCCGTTGGGCAGGATGCCCAGTTTCGTGTCGCCATGCACATACTGGTCGAAGTTGGCCTTGACGACATCGGCGTTGAACGGCGACCCGTCGCTGAACGTCACGTCGTGACGCAGGTGGAACGTGAACTCGGTCAGATCCTTGTTGTATTGCCAGGACTCCGCCAGCCACGGCGTGATCTCGCC
This sequence comes from Saccharopolyspora phatthalungensis, assembly GCF_014203395.1. Lineage (NCBI taxonomy): Bacteria > Bacillati > Actinomycetota > Actinomycetes > Pseudonocardiales > Pseudonocardiaceae > Saccharopolyspora > Saccharopolyspora phatthalungensis. The sequence continues at coordinate 1,731,821 of NZ_JACHIW010000002.1, read as the reverse complement.
GGTTTTGGGGTCCTGCCAGGTCAACTTGTCGGTGATGTTGTTGCCGATCAGCGACTCGGCATAGTTGGAGCCCCACTGTGGGTCGGGACTGCGCTGGTAGTCGATCAGCGCGAATTGCAGCGTGCCACCCCGGACAGGCTCACCGGCGCCCGCGCCGGCGCCCGCACCGCCGCCCCGGGTTATGGCCAAGCCGATCCCTGCGACCAAAAGGACGGCGAAGGCGGCTGCCAGCCATCGCCACTTCTTGCGCGCGGGCACCGCGCTCTCGATGGAACTACGAAGGTCGGACATGGACTTCTCCCGTGCTCGAAGGGCAGCGAACGGCGACGCGAGGTAGCTACATCTGTCGTGGCCGGCAGACACACTTCTGCCGACCACGTTCGGATACCTCTGCCTTGGGATGGAAAAGGGCACACGGCACCCTCGATGGATGCACAGCGGCCCAGTCCTAATGGACTAAGTGGCCTCGCTGCCGGTGCGGGCACTCAGGCGCGAACGGTGCGGCGGCCAATCAGCGCTGACACAGCGCGCTAGCGGAGAACGCGAGGTCGACCTCGCGCCTGGACCATAAGAGTGACTCACGCACGATCTGAACTATAGGCCGCACAACAGCGTTCGCCAACGAAATCCCACGGGTCAAGATTTCGCGGCCGTGCCACCGAACCAGCCGTAACGCACGCTCAACCGAATCGTCACGATCGAGGACCTGCGGGAGCGATCGCGTCGAGGCGCCGCCTCCGAAGTGGACGCTGGTGACGGACGAATCGGGGATCGGCGGGCGATTTCAATGGAAATCAACCCGCCGGCAGCGTGGCGAAGCTGCGCACCGGGAAGGTCGCCAGCCCTCGGACCGCAGGGGGGACCGCGGTGAAGGTCGCCCCGGACGCGGGCAGCTGGTCGAGGTTGGTCAGGTGCTCGACGATGGGGATTTCGGCGGCAAGGAGCAGGGTGTGGGCGGTCCGGTGCTCGCCACTGGAAAGCTTTGCGGGATCGGGGAATCGGCCCGTCGCAAGGAAGCACACCGCGCATGCACCGCTACTGCGCCGCAGCGGTACGAATGCCTCCTGGCGGCTGTCTGCGGCCGTGGTAGCCGCAAAGCCCAGGGCGGCGGTCAGCTGGCTGCCGCTTCGGGACGCGTGCAGCGCGTTTCGCCCGCCGGGTCCCGTTGGGTGGGGATGAGGTCCCGGAGGTGTTCGCGATGCTGGGCGGGCAGTGCCTTGCCACCTGGTCGCGGTCTTCGGTCGATGTCCACGGTGGGCGGTGGGATGAAGACGGGTCTGCCGTCGTGCATCGCGATCTCCCACCGCTGGCTGTGCACGGTCCGGTGGTGGTGGCCGCATAGCATTGTCATGTTGGCCAGTTCGGTGGGGCCACCGTCGATCCAGCTTACGACGTGGTGGGCGTCGGGGGTTCCCGGCGGCCGGTCGCAGCCGGGAAAGGAACAGACACCGTCGCGCTGAAGCAGCGCGGCGCGAAGATGCGCCGGTGCGGTTCGCCTGGCCCGGCCGACCTCCAGCGGAAGCCCCTCGCCGTCGAGAACCATCGGCAGTACCTCGCTGTCGCAGGCGATGCGCCTGGCGTTCTCGGCGGTGATCGCACGCCCGGTGTTGAGCGTGCCGGGCATGCCCTGCTCATCGAGCAAGCCCAGCCCGCGTTTGAGGTCTTCGAAGTCGATGGTGATCGTCAGGTGCGGCCGTTGCCCACCGGCACGCGGCACCCCGTCGGAATCGATGGCCAGATCGAGCAACGCGGCGAAGCCGTCGGCATTGCGCTGCCCGGCACTGCGAGGATCCTTCTCCCCGTCGACCTCCGGACACGGGGCGGCCAGCGGCTCGATGAGCGCAACGAATTTCGCCCCGGTCTCGCGGTCCAGCCGGGCCTTGATGACCGTCATCCCGTCCCGAGAGGTCCCGTAATGCAGCTCCCGAGCCTCGTGCTGGTCCTCCTCGTCCTGGTAGGCCCCGTCCTGATCCAGCAGGTACCTGATTCGTTCGGCGATTGTCTCCAGCTCACGCGGCGGCACCTGGCGGGCGTAGCCGGCCAGGGTCGCTTCGACCTCACCCACCCAGTGACAACGGGCGTACTCGGGCAGCCGGCGAATGCCCGCCACGATCACCCGCGCATGCTCGACACTGATCGCCCCTTGCGACAAGGCGGCGGCGGTCTGGGGAAGCTCGGCGGGCATCGTCTCGCCATACAGCGAGGCCCGGTCCTCGACGTTGCGGGCGACCGTCACCCGGGTTGTGGCGTCCCGGTGGTCGATGTTGAGCAGTTCCCGCAACCACACCTGCATCGACCTCGCGCCACGCTCGGCATGCAGCCCCCGCCGGTCGGCCTCGGCGATGATCTGCAACTGCTCCATCATCACCATCCGCATGGCCTGCTCACAGCGCTGGATCCGGGCGATGAGCTCGGCATCCGAGCATGACACCACAGACGAGGGCGAAGACATCATCTCCGCGCTCGCGTCCCGGGTGTCCGTCAACGGTGCCATACCCTCATTCTCCCAGATTCGAACACCCATTCGCACGCTTTTCGGCATCGCTTGATCAGGTGAAAACCCCCACCGAAACCCCGAAAACCCCCACCCCACAACAAAAACCCTCCACGACACGCCGAAGGCGCCCTCCGGCACGACCGATCAAACCCTCACGGAACAACCCCAAGCCGACCGGGCACCAGTCCCAGCCACGACGGAATCCGCCACCCCGGCAACGCGACCCGCCGGTTGCGTCAGCCCACTCCGGGGCCATCCCCGCGATATAAAGCCGAACCGGGGCTGTGGGCCGGATGTCAAGCCTGAAACCTCGAAGAGGCGGCCGCCAGGCCGGGCTTGACCTCCGGAACACAGCCCCCACACTCCACCGATCGCGGGGATGGCCCATCCAACACCGAACCTCCCCCAGCCCCAACCCCCTCGAAAGGCGAGCGAATCATGCCAAGGCGCCCGGGAACCAGGTCAACCCGGAACCTCCCACGGCCCCAACCCCCTCAAAAGCCGCGCGAACCATGCCAAGGCGCCCCCAAACGATGCCAACACCGAACCTCCCACAGCCCCAACCCCCTCGAAAGCCGCGCGAATCATGTCAAGCCGCCCCCAAACCATGCCAACCCGAAAACCTCCCACAGCCCCAACCCCCTCAAAAGGCGCGCAAACCATGCCAAGGCGCCCCCAAACCATGCCAACCCGAAAACCTCCCACAGCCCCAACCCCCTCGAAAGCCGCGCGAATCATGTCAAGCCGGCCTGCAACTGCTCGGCACCGCCAAAAAACACGCCGCAACCAGGCAGATTCGCCTGGTCTTGGTGGCAAACGACAACGTCGCGGTGCAACGGGCGCTGCGAGCTGCCGGCGTCGCTGCCGAACCAACTGGATCCGCCGGCGGTGGCAACTCCCGGTAGCCGTGAACCATCTCGCGGTGGCGGCGTTCAGCCTCGCGCGGCGGCGACCTCGCAGGTAATGCGGGTAAGTTCCCGGACGTACTCGTCGTCGGAGCGGGTCAAAGGCACGACGACGGTCAGCACCCCGAGCAGGGTCGCCTGCCGGTACACCGGCGCGGAGACGGCCCAAGACTCGTTGGTCGACTCGCGAGCGCTGTACGCGTAGCCCTGGTCCCTGATCTGAACGCATTCGGCCCGGAGTTCGTCCAGCGTCCGGTGTTCGCCGCTGGAGGCGGGAAACCGGTTCACGCCGGCTGGCAACCCCAGCGGCTGGTCCTCCGCATGGCCGAAGGCGATCAGGGCCTTACCGGCGGCGCCGAGGTGGATCGGGCCGCGTTCCCCCGGCTGGCAGACCCGCCGCACGAGCCGGGTGGATTCCGCCGACTCGATGCAGAGCCGGTCGTGACCGGCGCGGACGAAGAACGCGCTCGTCTCGTCCACCAGGTCGTGCAGGGCCTGCACGGTGTCCACGGCGATCGACCGGATACCGGCCCACTGATCCGTCGCGGAGATCATCGCGGTGAGCTCGGGCCCCGGGATGTACGTGCCGTCGTCGTCCTGGTTGATGTAGCCGGTGGCCTTGAGCGTGCCGAGCAGGCGGGAGGCCGTGCTCAGGCTCACCCCGGAGTGTCCGGCCAGCGCCGTGAGCGTCTTCGGCCCGCGGGCGACCGCGGACAGCAGCGACAGCGCCCGGGTCACCGAGCGGACGCCCTGACCGTCCGCCGAATGCTGCTTACCGTCCATTGTGGATACCCGGCTTCCGATAGTGCCGCGCGCTTCGCGAACCTCGACCGTTTCGACAGATGGGAACCCTTGACTGCGGTTTGAGCACCTGCTCATACTACTGCCACACGGAAGCAGCACAACCATCTGGCGGAAATCGAGCCGTAATAATCCGGCTTTCCGCGACATGAACGGCGTCTCCATCGAGGCGGATCCGGACTTCCCACTTCCCCCGACGCTTGCCCGTCCCCGGAGGAACCCCTTGCCAGTCGTCAACCTCTCGCTCGAAGACCAGGCCCAGATCCACCGGCTGCTGGCCTCGGTCGCCTATGTTCTGGACGCACACGACTACGACCGGCTCGGCGAGGTGTTCGCCCCCGACATCCGTTTCGACAACCCCGGCCGGCTGACCGCCGAGGGCCTACCCGCGCTCATCGATGCGTTCAAGGGCATCGCCCAGCCGGCGCTGAGCCACCACATCACCAACGTGGTCGTCAGCCCCGAGGGGCCGGACACGGCGGCCTGCGTTTCCAAGGCACTCACACTGCGCTCGACCGGCGTCGTCACCGCTGCCGAGTACCGCGATGTCGTTCACCGCACGGACGACGGGTGGCGGATCTCCGCCCGCATTATCAGACCACTCGGCTAGCCCGCGGAAAGGTTGCTCACGTGCGCAGCTACGACGCCATCGTGATCGGGACCGGGCACAGTGGTCTGGTCGCGGCCTTCTATCTCGCCCGTGCCGGCTGGTCGGTGCTGATGCTGGAACGGCGTGATCTCGTCGGCGGCACGTGCGTCACCGAGGAGATCTTCGCCGGCTACCGCGGCAGCAGTGTGGCCAACGCGAGCCACAGCCTGGACCCGCGCATCCTGCGGGACATGGACCTCACCCGGTTCGGGCTCCGGTTCCGCCGTCCCGAACTGGGTTCGCTGACGATGTTCGCTGACGGGCGCGCCCTCGCACCGTGGCCGGACCGCGCGAAGCGGCGCTCGGAGATCGCGAAGTTCGCGCGTAGCGAGCGCGATCTCGACGGCTTCTACGGCGTGCTGGCCTTCTTTCGCGCGGTCGCCCAGCGGATGGACGTGTCGTTCTACGATCCGCCGCCCAGCCTCCCCGAGGTGGCCGCCCGATTCCGCACGCCGGCCCAGCAGCGCGCGTTCGAACAGGTGATGTTCGGCTCGGTCGCCGACATTCTGGAGGAACACCTCGATTCCCCGGAACTTCAGGCGTTTTTCGCCGGCACCGCGGTGGCGACCAACCTCGTCGGCCCGCGCACGCCCGGCAGCGCCTACCTGCTCCTGCAGCGTCCGCTGTGGGAGGAGTCGTTGCGCCGGGCGGGCTCCCACGAGGAAAACGACCTCATGATGCGCAACGCCGCACCGCTGGGCGGGATCGGCGCGATCACCGGCGCGATGGCAGAGGCCTGCCGCGCGCTCGGCGTGGAGATCCGTACCGGTGCCGAGGTCGCCAGGATCGTGTGCGAGCGCGGGCGGGCGGCCGGGGTCGCGCTCGCCGACGGCACCGAGTTCCGGGCCCGGCGGGTGCTGTCCAACGCCAGCCCCAAGCTCACGCTGACCCGATTGCTCGGGCCCGCCGACCTGGGTGATGACCTCTATCGGCAGGCCGAAGCGATTCCGATGAAGGGCTCCTCGGCGAAGGTGCATCTGGCGCTCGACGGCACCGCGCGATTCGCCGCCGCGACCTCCGACGAAGAGAACCTTTTGTTCCTGGGCACCAACTTCCGCGTGGCGCCGAGCATCGAGGTGCTACAGCAGGCCTACCACGAGGCGGTGGCCGGGCGGTGGCCGGAGCGCCCGACGATCACCGGGATGATCGACTCAGCCCACGATCCGTCGCTGACCCCGCCCGGCTGCCACTTCGTGAGCATCAGCGTCCGCGGCGTGCCCTACCACCTCGCGCACGGCACGTGGGACGAGCAGAAAGACGACCTCGGCAAGGCCGTCATCGCGACGCTGGAAGACCACATCCCGAACCTCTCGCAGGTGCTGGCCGACTACCACGTCTATTCGCCGGCCGACCTGGAGCGCGAGTTCGCGCTGCCCGAGGGCAACGGCGCGCACGGCGACATCGTGCCGGGCCGCATCTTCGACGCGCGCCCGATGCCGGGGTGCGCCGGCCAGCGCACCCCGGTCCCCGGGCTCTACCTGTGCGGTGTCGGCACCTGGCCCGGGAACTTCATGAGCGGTGTCACCGGCTACAACGCCGCGACGCAAATGCTGGCCGACGCCCGTTCCCCGGACCCGGCGGCCTGAATCCGCCACCACACACGGAAAAGAGGACCCGAGATGCACATCGGACGCGGCATCCCGCAGGGCAGGGAAACCGGGCTGCGATCGTCGACGACGACCGGCCAGGTCTGGTCGGACATCGTGCTCAACGAAGGCGGCACCCGCGCGCTCACCATGTATTTCGCGCCGGGTTCCCGGACGCACTGGCACCGCCACGAGGGCGGGCAGCTGCTTTACACCATCGCCGGCGAGGGCTGGATCCAGGAACGCGACGGGGAGTCCGCGACCCTCGGTCCCGGCGACGTGTGCTGGGCCGAACCCGGCGTCGAACACTGGCACGGTGCCGCGCCGGGAAGCCACCTGATCCAGCTCGCTGTCCACTTCGGACATATCGACTGGGGCTCGCAGGTCGGCGACGACGAATACCGCCTGCCATGAGCCGGGCCGTGGACGAAACGACCGTGCATCCCGGCCGCGCCGCCGTCGAACGCCTCATCGGCGACAGCCCCGCCCCGCTGATCGAAGGCCGGTCCCGGCCCGGCAGCGAGTGGTTCGACGTGCTGGCGCCCGCGACCGGTGACCGCCTCGCCCAGGTCTCCGAGGCGACCGCCGACGCCGCCTCGGCCGCGGTCGCCGCCGCCTCGGGCGCACTGCCCGGCTGGGCGTCGATGCCAGCCTGGGAACGGTTCGAGGTACTGCGGCGCGGTGTGGAGGCGCTGCGCGATGTCGTGGACGACCTGGCCGAGCTCATCTCCGCCGAGACCGGCAAACCGCTGACCGAAGCGCGCGGGGAGGCGGCGAACACGGTCCGCTTCTTCGAATGGTTCAGCCACGAAACCCTGCGGTTGCCGGGGGAGTACTGGCCGGAGGCCACCAGGGACCGAGACGCGGCGGTGCTGCGCGAACCGGTCGGCGTCGTCGCGGCGATCACCCCGTGGAACTTCCCGGCGTTCATGGTGGCCTGCAAGGTCGGTGCCGCGCTCGCCGCCGGCTGCACAGTCGTGCTCAAGCCGGCGGAGCAGACCCCGCTGACCGCGCTGGCGATCGCCGGCGTGTTCCACCGCGCCGGGCTGCCGGCCGGCGTCTGGAATGTCGTGCCCGCCGGACGGCCCGAGCGGGTTGGCGAGGTCCTGCTGACCGCTGCCGAGGTCGCGTGCGTCAGCTTCACGGGCTCGCGCGCGGTCGGGGAGTTGATGATGCGGACCGCGGCCGGCTCGGTCAAGCGCGTTCTGCTTGAGCTCGGCGGGAATTCGGCCGCAGTGGTGCTGGCCGATGCCGATCTCGAACTCAGCGCCGCGCAACTGGTGCGGGCTCGGTTCCTCAACGCGGGACAGGCATGCATGGCGGCCAACCGGGTTTACGCGGTCGAATCCGTCTACGACGAACTGGTCGCGCGGCTGGGGGAGCACACGCGAGCCCTGCGCGTGGGCGACCCGCGAAACGGCGAGACGAACCTCGGGCCGCTGATCGACCTCGCCGCCGTCGACCGTCTCGAAGGCCAGCTGGCCGCTGCGGTCGCGCAGGGCGCGGAGGTGCTCACCGGCGGACGGCGGCTGCGCGAGAACACCGCCAGCGCGTTCCTCGAACCCGCACTGGTCGCCGCCTCCGGTGACGCGCAACCCGCGGTGTTCGACGAGGAACTGTTCGGCCCGGCGCTGGCGGTGGTCCGCTGCCGCGACGAGGACGAGGCCGTGCGGCTGGCGAACGCGACCGAATACGGCCTCGCCGGTTACGTCTTCACCCGCGACCACCGGCGGGCGATCGCGGTCTCCCGCCGCCTGGTCGTCGGATCCGTTGCCGTGAACTGCGCGCTGATCAGCGAACCGCAGCTGCCCTTCGGCGGGGCGAAGGCGAGCGGAATCGGCCGCGAGCGCGGCCGTGCCGGGGTCGAGGAGTTCCTTGAGTTCAAGACCGTCCAGATCGGCGCCGGCTGACCCGCGCCGCGAGGCCGAAGACAGCCCAGCCCGCGCAGCCGAAGACAGCCCAGCCCGCGCAGCCGAAGACAGCCCAGCCCGCGCAGCCGAAGACAGCCCAGCCCGCGCAGCCGAAGACAGCCCAGCCCGCGCAGCCGAAGACAGCCCAGCCCGCGCAGCCGAAGACAGTAGAGGAGAGCCGCCTTGCCCGAAACCGACATGTGCGTCGTCAACGTCCAGGTGATCACCATGGACGAGCAGAACTCGATCGCGGAGGCATTCCGCTTCACCGACGGGGTCGTCGTCGCCGTCGGCGACCGGGAGAGCGTGCTGCGCGGGCCGGGGAATCCCGAGATCCTCGACGCTGGCGGGGCCACCGTGCTGCCCGGCCTCATCGACGCCCACTCGCACCTGGAGCTGCTGGCCTACGCGTGGGAGATCGCGGCCGACTGCCGGTCCGGCCGGGTGGGTTCGGTCGCGGGCATCGTGGAAGTGTTGCGGGATAAGGCGAACACCACCCCGGACGGCGAGTGGGTGCTCGGACAGGGCGAGCACTACCAGCACCTCAAGCTCACCGAGGGCCGCTACCCCGACCGGCACGACCTGGACCAGGTCAGCGACGCGCACCCGGTCATGTACCGCGCCAGCTACCACCTCAACGTCTTCAACTCCTTCGCCCTGCGCTTGCTCGGCGTCGACGGCGACACCCCCGACGCCCCGGGCGGCCGGATCGAGCGGGACGCCGCCGGGGTCGCGACCGGGCGGACCTACGACATGTTCGCCGCGCTGGGCGGGCCGCAGCCGCCCCTTGACGTTCTCCGGGAAGGGATCGAACGGGCGCAGCAGCGCTACCTCAGCGTCGGTGTCACCGCGCTAGGAGACATCATGCTGCACGCGGAGGGACTTGACGCGCTGCTCCACCTCGCCGGTCAGGGCGACCTGCTGCTGCGCACGAGTTCGTACCCGAAGCTGCCCACCGTCGTCTCCGCTGGTGATGTGACCTCTGCGGGTTTGCGCGAGAGGTTCGCCGCGGTCGACCCGGCGCGGCTGCGGTTCAGCGGCGTCAAGATCTTCCTCGACGGTGGGCTGACCGCGGGCGCGGCCGCGCTCCTCGACGACTACCCCGGCCAGCCGGGCTACCGCGGCGAACTGGCCTACACCGACGACGAGGTGCGCGAGATCGTTCGCCTCGTCGACGAAGCCGGTCTGCAGATCGCGATGCACGCGATCGGCGACCGCGCACTCGATCAGGCCATCGACGCCGTCGAGGCGCTGTCCGAGGCCCGGCAGGGAGTGCTCCGGCACCGGATCGAGCATGCCGGGAACATGTTCATGACGGCGGAGAGGATCAAGCGGCTCGTGCAGGCCAGGATCGTCCCGGTGCCGCAGCCGGCGTTTCTGCTCACCACCGCGCCCGGATACATCAAGCACCTCGGGCGCGAACGCATCGGCACGGTGATGCCGTTCCGCACGCTGATCGATGCGGGCCTGCCCATTCCCGGCAACTCCGACGCCATCGGCATCACCGCCGAGCAGCATCACCCGTTCCTCGCGATGCAGGCCGCGGTCGTGCGCCGCAGCCAGGACGGCGCGCTGCTCGACCCGCAGGAGGCGGTCACCGTGCAGGAGGCGATCGCGATGTACACGCGGTGGGCGGCCTATTCGCTGGGCCGCGAGACCGAGATCGGCTCGATCGAGCCCGGCAAGCTCGCCGACTTCGTGATCACCGGAGTCGACCCGCTGACCGCGCCGGACCTGGGTGCCGTCACCGTCGAGTCCACCTGGATCGGCGGCCGGAAGGTCTACTCGCGATGACCGCGCCGCCGCAGATCCATGTCGCCGTGAAGCCCGGCCTCGGCCGTTCCCTGCGCGGAAACTGGCTGTGGCTGTGCCTGCCGGCCGGGCTGTTGATCGTCGTGGTCTACCTGCTGCCGCTTGGCGTGCTGCTGGTCGAGAGCTTCACGACGCCGAGCGTGGGCCTGGACAATTACCGCGCCGTCTTCGAGAACTTCGGGTACGTCCGGACGATCCTGCGCACCCTCGGGATCTCGGCGATGGCCACCGTGCTGAGCCTGCTGCTCGGCTACCCGCTGGCCCACGTGATGGTGACCGCGAGCCCGCGCTGGCAGAAGTTCCTGCTGCTATGCGTGATCACGCCGTACGTCACCAGCGTTTTGGTGCGCAGCTTCGCGTGGCAGGTGATCCTCGGTCGGCAGGGGTTGCTGAACAAGCTGAGCGAGGCGCTTGGGCTGGGCACGCACGACCTGCTGTTCAGTCCGTTCGCGGTCGCGGTTGGGCTGACGCATTACGTGCTCCCGCTGATGATCCTGCCGCTGACCAGCGTGATGCGGCAGGTGCCGCGGAACCTGGTGCCGGCGGCCGAAAGCCTCGGCGCCGGTCCGGCCACTGCCTGGGTCCGGATCTACCTGCCGCAGACCAAACCGGGCATCGAAGCGGGCGTCGTGCTCTGTTTCGTCTACGGCGTCGGTGCTTTCGTCATCCCCGCGATCCTGGGCGGCAATTCGGGCGCGATGCTCGGCGTGACGATCCAGGGCGCGATCGCGCAGCGGGCCGACTACGGGTTCGCCGCGGCCGCGGCCACCCTGCTCGTGATCTGCGTCCTGCTCGTCGTGGCGTTCTACAAGTGGCGTTTCGGTGGCAGCCTGGAAACCCTTGCGGCGCCACGGAACACGGCCCGCTCTGGTGCCGCCATCCCGGGCCGGACGTCGTCCGGGCGGCTAGTCCGGCTGCTGGCCGTGCTGGTGCGGCCTCTCGACACGAGCGGCCTGTCGCGTGCCGGCTGGATCCTCAAGGCGTACAGCCTCGTCGTCGGCTTGCTGCTCCTGCTGCCGCAGTTCATCGCGATCCCCGTGTCGCTGTCGTCGTCGCGCGCGATGGTCGTGCCGCCACCGGGCTGGTCGCTGCAGTGGTACCGGAACCTGGCCGACCCGAGCTGGTGGGCACCGATCGTCACCTCGCTCCAAGTCGCCGCCGTCGTCGCGGTGCTCGCGACGACGCTGGGCACGCTCGCCGCCCTCGGCGTCAGCCGCAGCGGCCTGAGCAGGCTCGGCGGGCTGGCCAACACCCTGATGCTGATGCCGCTGCTGTTCCCCACGGTGGTGGCCGCGGCGGCGATGTTCGTGGCGTTCCTCCCGCTGTACCTCACCGACACGCGCACCGGCCTGATCCTCGCCCACACCGCGCTCGCCCTCCCGTTCGCGTTCGTCGTGGTGCTGGCAAGCGCGCGCAAGCTCGATACGAAACTGGATCAGGCGGCGGCGAGCCTCGGCGCGCGCGCCCGGCAGCGGCTGACCCGGGTGGTGCTGCCGCTGCTGCGCCCCTCCATCATCGTCGCCCTGTTCCTCACTTTCATGAATTCGTTCGACGAGACCCCGGTGGCGATTTTCGTTACCGGCGTGCGGGTCAGCACGCTGCCCGTGCAGATGTACGACTCGTTGACGATCCAGAGCGACCCGACCATTGCCGCGGCGGCCGTGGTGATCATGGCCCTGGCCGGGCTCGGCATCGGGCTGGCACCCCGGCTCGCGGCCGCCGGCCGCCGCACGTCCCGGAAGGGTGGAACGAAGTGACAAGCGTGATCACCGATACGACGAAGACCCGGCGCGGCGCGGTGAGCCTGCGCAAGCTGACCAAGGACTACGCGGGCTCGCGGGCGGTTGACGGTATCGACCTGGACATCCCGGCCGGCGAGTTCTTCACCCTGCTCGGCCCTTCGGGCTGCGGCAAGACCACGACGCTGATGATGCTGGCGGGCTTCGTCGAGCCCTCCGGCGGCAGCGTGGTCATCGACGGTCGCGACGTCGCGCATGTCCCGCCACCCGACCGCGACATCGGTGTCGTGTTCCAGAACTACGCGCTGTTCCCGCACCTGACCGTGTTCCAGAACCTGGCTTTCCCGCTGGAGATGCGCCGGCTCGGCCGCCCGGAGATCGCCCGCCGGGTCGGCGAGGCGCTGAAGCTGGTCCGGCTCGAACAGTGGGCCGACAGCTATCCGGGCCAGCTCTCGGGCGGCCAGCAGCAGCGCGTCGCGGTCGCTCGTGCGGTCGTGTTCAACCCGCCGGTCCTGCTGATGGACGAGCCGCTCGGCGCACTGGACCGCAAGCTGCGCCTGCAACTTCAGCTGGAGATCCGCAGCCTGCAACGAGAACTGGCATTGACCGTCGTGTACGTGACGCACGACCAGGACGAGGCCATGTCGATGTCGGACCGCGTCGCGATCATGCGCGAGGGCCGGATCGAACAGATGGGCACGCCCGCGGAGCTGTACGAGACGCCGGTTTCGGTCTTCGTCGCCGACTTCCTCGGTGACAACAACACAATCCCCGCGCGGGCCGCGGACGACAGGCACGTCATGGTCGGCGATGTCGCGCTGCGAACACCGGCGCACGGGCTGGCCCGCGACGCGGACTGCGTGGTGCTGATCCGGCCGGAACGGGTCCGCATCAGCGATGCGCCGGCGACGTTTTCCGGGGTCGTGCACGACGTCGTCTACCTCGGCAGCGCCAGCCAGTACGAAATCGACGTGGCCGGCGCCGGTCGGCTGCGGTGCGCGGTGAGTCACAACGGAGGCCACGCGGTATGGGAGCCCGGCCGGCGCGTCGGCGTCGAGCTGCCGGCGGACTCCGTGCACGTGATGCCTGGCGATCCCACCTCGAAGAAAGAGTGATGAAAATGGACCTTCACACGCCGTTCGGACGCCGAGGCTTCCTGCGCCTCGGGGCGATGACCACCGGTGCGGTGCTCGGTGGCGGAGGGGTGGCCGCCCTGCTCACGGGCTGTGGTGGCGGCGATGCGAGCTCGCTGATCTACGCCGGATATGGCGGGTCCTATCAGAACGGCATCAAGTCGGCCATGTTCGACCCGTTCGGCAAGGCGACGGGGATCGGCGTCAAGTACACCGCGGACGCCAACGACGTCACGAAGCTGATCTCCATGGCCACCGCGGGCCGGTCGCAGAACGACGTCGCCGACGCGCAGGGCCCCGCTTTCGCCCAGCTGCGGTCCAACAATGCGCTGGAAAAGCTCGACCGCGCCGTGGTGACGCGGGACGACGTGGTCGATGCCAGCCTGATCACCGACTACAGCATCCCGTACTACCAGTTCAGCCACAACATCTTCTGGAACACCTCGCTGGTGTCCGGGAAAATGAACTCGTGGGCCGATGTCTGGGACGTGAATCGGTTCCCGGGCAAGCGCGGTTTCCAGCAGCTGCCGTGGTTCACCCTTGAGATCGCGCTACTGGCCGACGGGGTGGCGATGGACCGGCTCTACCCGCTGGACGTCGACAGGGCCTTCCGCAGCCTCGACCGGATCAAGCCGCACTCAGTGTTCCTCGACAACAACTCGCTCACCAACGCCGTCTCGACCGGCGAACTCGTCACCGCGGACCTGAACCTGTCCCGCGTGCAGACGATGCAGAAGAGCGGCGTCAAACTCGAATACATCTGGAACCAGACGATGGTCGACGTCGAGCAACTCGTGGTGCTGCGCGGCGGGGCGGGCCGCGACTCGGCGATGAAGGCCGTCCAGTACTCGCTCGACCCGGACACCCAGCTGCGCATCATGCGCACCCTCGGCTACACACCGACGTCCAAGGCCGCGCTGGCCCAGATTCCGACCGAGGACGCGAAGAACCTACCCGGCACGGCGGAAACCGTCGGCCAGAGCTTCTACCTGAACTCGTCCTGGTGGGCGGAGAACTACCGGACGGTCTCGACGCGGTTTTCCAGCTGGCTGACGTCGTGAGCAGCGGGGTTCTAGCGCTGGCTGCCGCGCCCTCAGACCGCAGGTAGGCCAGCGTGCAGTATGGCGCGAGTCCGGAATTCCCTGTTCCGTGCTAAGACGATCATTGCTCTGGTGCGACGATGTGCCGGAATGACGGGTGCCGCAGGCGTCCGTCGGCGGTTCGTTCTCGATAGCTGATTTCGGCGGTGACCACTGGTTCGATCCATCGGGCGTAGCGGGCGAACTCCTGCGGGACGGCGTCGGCGAACGGACTTGCCGGTCGGCTGAGCTCGTCGAGTCCTTCGGCGAGTACCTTCCGGTCTCGGTCGGAGAATCCGGTGCCGACGTGGCCGGCGTAGCGCAGGGTGCCGGTCTGGTCGTAGAGGCCGACCAGCAGCGAGCCGACTAGGTGGCGGTACCGGCCGCTGCCGGGTACCCATCCGCCGATTACCACGTCGGTGGTCGTGCGGATCGCGGTCTTGATCCAGTCCGGTGAGCGTTTTCCGGGTATGTATCGGGAGTTCAGGCGCTTGGCGACGATCCCTTCGAGGTGGTGTTGGCGGGCGATCTCAAGCATCTGTGCCGGGCTGACGTCGGTGTAGTAGTCCGGCACCCGGATCGGGCCGCGTTCCAGTCCGAGCGTGGTGAGCCGGTCGCGGCGATCGAGGTAGGGCGTGGCGAGCAGGTCGGCGCCGTCGAGGTGGAGCAGGTCGAAGAGATACAGGCAGACCGGCACATCACGCAGTACGGCAGTGGTGGGCAGGGGGCGGTGGATCCGGTCCTGCAAGCGGACGAAGTCGGGTTGGCCGCTCGTGCCGAGGGCGACGATCTCGCCGTCCAGGACCACTCGCCGGGTGCCGATGACCTCGGTGAGGGCTCGGAGTTCGGGAAACGACGTCGTCACGTCGCGGCCCGAGCGGCTGATCACCCGGATACCGTCCGGCCCGGCAACGACCAGGGCTCGCATGCCGTCCCATTTGATCTCGGCGGCGAAGCCGGGACTGGTTGGTGGGGATCCCGCGGTGGGCAGCATCGGGCCGCGTGCCACCCACGCGGGTACCTGCGGTTGCGCTGCCATGTGGTGAGCCTGCGCCGCGGTGACCGCAGTCGCCAGTGGGTGCTGCAGTTGGCATGCCGCCTACGCCGGGACGGCGTAGGCGACGATGTTGTGGTCGTACTGGCGCGTGCTGTCGTCGAACGTTCCTCCGCAGGTGATCAGCACCAGACGGGGACGGCCGGTACGGTCGAACACATCTTCCGGCAGGGATTCCTTGGGATAGCTGCGCACTGCCTCTATCCGGTACCGGAGCGCGGCTTGCGCGGTAGTAACCGTGACGGGATCGCCTGGCTCAAGATCGGCCACCCGGAACAACGCCCCCGGGCCGTCGCGGCGGCTGTCGACGTGCCCGGCCAGCACGACGGTGCCGTGCCGAGAACCGGGTGCGACGCCCGCGCTCCACCACCCGACGACGCCGGGTGATTCGGGCACGCCTAGCTGACGGTCCGGCCCCGGCAACACCGGTCGGATCGGCGCGTCGACGCCCAAGGGCGGCAGCCGCACCCGTTGCGGCACCTGGTTCGGCGACGCCGGCACCGGCTTCTCCTGCGCCGCTGCGGGTGCTGAGGAACGTTCGGTATGGGCGACCGGGACTGTTCCGGTGTGTGGCAGTCTCGGGCCGCTGGTCAGAGCATGGCCGAGTCCCAATGCCCCGACCATTAGGCCGAGCGCCAGCAAGATCTCTGGCACTCGGTGGTGCCGTGACCTCATTCGAGACGCTGTCGCCGGCGCAGCAGCACCACACCGGCACCAGCGGCCATGGCCAGACCGGCTACCACCAAGCCTAGGTCGGCGGCGCGGGGATGTGCTTGCTCCACGAAGCCGCCGGATCCGGTGTTGGCGCCCTTGGGCGCAACGCCGAGGGCCTTCGCGGCCGCCTCGGCATCGCTAAGGTGTTTGAGGACTACCGGGAGGAAGTCTTTGGCGTAGTTCTGCACGTCAGCATCGTGACCAGAGGCGATTTCGGCGCGTGTTTGTGTTGCCGCCTCTTGGTGTCCCGCGATCTGCGCCTGCAGGTAGGTGGTGTCGAACATGGCGCCGGACGCGCTTTCGAGTTGGTGTCCGATACCCTGCTGCTCCGCATTCGGCGACGATGGCAGCATCGCGCCCTTCTGACTGGCCAACTGTTCGAGCTTGCTCTGCGCGCTCTGGTGATCGGTAAGCGTTTCCTGTGCCAGTGACCGGACCTGCGCCGTAGCTGCCTTCTGCAGCGCCAGTTTGCCTATAGTGATCTCCGCCAGGTTCACCTGCGCGACCTGTGTCATGAAAGCCGTGTCCTGCTGGGCCAATGCGGCCGTGGCGCTTCCGGAGGACTGCTGAGCCGGGTCGATCGACCACGGAGCCGCGTGGGCCGCACCGCTGGGTACCGCCAACGCCACTACCACGGCCGCACCGCCCAACGCCGCTGCAGCGCATCTACTCATCCTGGTCCCCCTTCTCCCCACTGGTCAGGAACAATTACGGTGCAGGGCGATTCCGCACGCCGCAACAGAAGCTGCATCGGTCAGTTGATCAGGCGGAGGCGGGCATTGCGGTGAGGCTCGCTGAGGGTTCGGTGGCGCCGTTGCCGTTCCTACCCGCGGGCCCGATGGCTGCTCAAATTCGCCGAAACGAGTGAGTAGCCAGGCACGGCGGACGACCGTCGCTAAGCGGGTCGATTTCGATGGAAATCCGCCCGCCGATTTCCATCGAAATCGCCATTTCACGTCGAGCGCGTTGCACCCGACGGCGGAGCATCGGGGGGCGGTGCGGTCGGCATGGTTCACCCGTTCGCCGGATAACCGGGGATGCCCGGTTCGCGATGATTATTCGGTGGGGTAGCGCAGGGCTGCCCTGTTTTTCGAAGTGAGGATCTATGCGGTGGTTAACCCCTGCTCTGGTGGGCGAGCGTTTGGTGTCGGCGTGCGGTAGCGGTTCGGCGAGTCAGGGACCGACGGCGCAGCAGGTGGTCGAGCAGTTCCAGCGGGACGGGCTTTCGGTGCCGAACCCTCGGGACGATACGGCGCAGAACTGCGCGTCGCTCGGATGCGTGCAGCTGGTGGCGACCGACACGGTGTCCGTGGTGTCGTTCGCGGACGAGTCGGCGGCATCGACGTTCGCGCGCAAGCTTGGGGATAACGCGCACCAGGCGGGGGCGATCGTGCTGCGGTACGACGCAGCCGAGACCCCGGAGGATGTCCGGCTGAAGTTCCAATCGTCGCTGGCGAGGATGGCACATTGATCGCTGGCGGTGACGGCGCATTGATCGCGTGGCTGATCCACTACAAGGACATCTTCACCATCTTGTTCACGGCCCTGTCCGCCGGCGTCGCAATCGTCGCGGCAGGGACCTCCCAACATCAGTTCCGCCTTACCCAGCAACGAGATCGTCAGCAGTTAGCTGCCAAAGTCGCGCTCTGGTACGAGAACGACGTGCCGAAGTACGTCAACACCAGCGGTCTACCGATTTGGTCGGTTGCAGTGTTGTTCGACGGGCGAAGTCAGCTTGCGGAGCGGGGGTGCTGGCCGCCTGCACCCGAACCGATCGACGCCCGCAGCTTGTTGGGCGCCGACGCCGACACGCTGTGGCGAGAGGCCATCAGCGACACCGCGGACCGCATGAAGCAAGGACACTTCGACGATGAGTCGGAAAGAGGCGCCGACGTGAGGTTCCCGCTGGGGATCGTCTTCACCGACGGCGACAACCGGCGTTGGCGCCGCGACTTCAATGGGATTCTTACCGAGATCGAGGGCCCACACTGGCTGTGCGCGCGAATCTGCAGCGCCGGTCGACTGCTGCGACGTGTGGTCACCTGGCGTGAGAAATGAGAAAACCCCCGGGCCAATCCGGCTCGGGGGCTCTCGCCGGCCCGGGGCTGCCCAGCGGCAGACAGTCCTTGCCGGTCAGACTTCCCGCGATGGCAAGGAGATCGACCAAGTAGCCGAACGGCTACCGCCGTTCTCAACGCCCGAGCTAAACCCATGGGTGATCGTCGCTGCCCCCGGAAACTCCGACATCGTTTTGTGTGCCTCCTTTCGAGGGAATCGCGCTTAGGTACGGGAGTATTTCGGGGCAGACAACAAAGGTTTCCAGGCAAACCTGTCGCCGTACTGCCCATTCTGCCGTCCGCCTTGATCAACATTATGGGTGCAATGCCCGACGGGAACCGGTGGGCCGATGAGAAGGCAGGGAAGTATGAAGCGGTTGACGGTCGCGCTTTTGGCTGGCGTTCTGGCGATTGGTGGTGCGGCGACGGCGAGCGCAACTCAAGTCGAGGCCGGGGTACGGACAAGCCTCGATTCGCAGTGGGTGCCGGAGGCAATCAAGGCGCCGGCCAGCAACAAGCGTATCGCCACCTACCGCGGCGATGGCGTGCAGATTTACGGCTGCCTCAACGGGGCCTGGACGTTCATCCAACCCGCAGCGACGCTGAGCGACTACTACGGCACATCGGTGGCGATCCACTTCGCCGGCCCAGCCTATCCTCGCTGGGAATCCACAAAGGATGGTTCCTTGGTCGGTGCGCAAAAGATCGCCTCGGCGGACAAGCCGGGCGCGGTGCCGCAGTTGCTGTTGAAAGCGACCGAGAACAACGGCGGCCGGGGCACGCAGTTCGGCGAGGTCACCTACGTTCAGCGGCTGAACACCCGCGGCGGTCTTGCTCCCGCCGGGAAGTGCAACGAAGGCGCACGGGCCAGCGTTTCCTACACCGCCGATTACGTGTTCTGGGGCGCCCAGTGAGCTGAAGGGGCGTTCGTCGCCAGATATGCCGCACGAGGATGGAGCTGATCCGCTGTGCGAGAAGGCATATCGACCCGATGCCGGGCACCGGGACCACCCGCAACGTCCAACGACTTACTCGGGGGCTCCGGCGCAGCAACGCGCCGGAGCCCCTGGCGGGTCAAAAGCGCCTACCTGGAAATGAAATCCACCAATTTTAACGGGCCCGGTAGGCAACGCCCGGACGGTTCAGCGGTTGACGATCTGGGAGATCAGGATGTCTCTGGTCTCGGTGAGGTGGGTCTCGACCGCACTGGAGGCTCTGGCCTCGTCGCCCGCGAGGACCGCGTCGTGGATCGCGCGCTGTACTTCTAGGACCTCGGCGAGGCTGCGGGTCCTGGTGGTGGAGAGTCGCCGTGCGGCGGGAATGGAAACAACGGCCGCAACGCTGTCCTGGGCCCTGTATCTCCTCGCCCGCCATCCGGAGACGGAACGGCGCCTGCACGCCGAGACCGATGCCGTCCTGGCCGGGCTCCGCCCACCGATGAGCATCTGCCGAAGCTGGACTTCACCGGCCGCGTGATCAGCGACGCATGTACCCGCCTGCCTGGCTGCTGACCCGGACGGTGACCCAAGACACCGAACTCGGTGGCAAGCCGCTGCTCGCGGGCACCACGATCGCCTTTAGCCCCTACCTGATCCACCACCGCCGCGACCTCTACCCCGAGCCTGACCGGTTTGACCCCGACCGCTGGCTGAACCCTCCAGACCGCAGCGCCTACCTACCGTTCGGCGGCAGCGCGCGCAAGTGCATTGGCGATCGTTTCTGTGAAGACCTGCCGCAGCCGTGCGAGCACTGAACGGTAGGCAATGGCAGCGTCGACATGTGCGGTGTCGCACGGGCCCGCTGACCCGGCGCGAAAGCGCAGGTCGGCGGGCCTTTTTGCATCCCGTAGTGGCTTCGGCGACCGAGAAACCCAACTGGGGTGGCCAGCCGCCCCACTGCCGGCCTAATGGCACGATGGTCATTTCGGGGTGGTTCGTGTGTGAGCTGATTGGGTGATTGCGCGTGTCTGTGCTGGTGCCGGAGGAGGTGAGACGGCTTTTTCAGGTGTTGACGGGTGAGGATATGACGGATGCGGATGAGGATGCGTTGTTCGCGGTGGCGGAGCGGTTGGAGTCGGGTGCGGCAACGGTGGAGGTGTTGGCACCGGCGGTGGGGGAGGTGATGGGGCAGGTACGGGGTGAGTTTTCGGGCAAGGCGGCGGATCGGTTTGCGGAGCGGTTGGCTGGGTTTGGTCCGGTGTTGGAGGCGGGTGGTGTGGGGTTGCGGGAGTTGGCGGGGTTTGTGCGGAATCTGGCGTTGCAGGTGCAGTATTTGAAGTTTGTGACGGTCGGGGGCCTGCTTCTGTTGTGGGCGGAGGTGGCGTGGGCGGTGTCGATGGCGGGGGTGACGGCGGGGGCGAGTATGGCGTGGTTGGCGGCGCGGTTTGCGGTGATGCGGTTTTTGTTGTCGCGGTGGTGGGGGCAGTTGTTCATGCGGTTGGCGGTGGCGCAGGTGGTGGGGATCGGGTTGCAGGTGGTGATGGATGTGGGTGCGCAGGGGGTGCAGTTCGCGTTGGGGACGCGGAAGAAGTGGGATGGCCAGCTGACCGGGATGGCGGTGGGGGTGGGGGCGTTCAGTGCGTTGTTGGCGGTGCCGCTGTCGGCGTTGGGCAATGTGGTGGGTAATGCGGTGACGAAGGTGTTGGTGCGTGGTCTGGGTGATGAGATCGATGTTGAGGTGTTGGCGGCGGCGGCGAAGCATGCGGTGGAGGAGCACGCGGAGCTGTATCCGGCCTCGTCGATGGCGCGTTTTGCTGATGTGGTGTCAAAGAATATTGAGGATTACGCGGGGATGTCGGTGCGGGCGATGTGGGCGGCGCGGTTCGGTCATGGGCTGGGGGAGTCGCTGGAAGAGGGCCTGACCGAGATGTTGGGCGAGGCGGGGTATGGGGCGTTGAGTGGTCAGGGGGCGCAGTGGAATCCGTTCTCGTTCACGGCGGGGTTGTCGGAGGCGGTGGGTTCGGGTATCGGGAACCTGGCGGGTCTGGCGTTGCGGGGTCAGTTGATTCCGGCGGGCCGGGCCCAGGATGCCGCTGGCGGAGAGAAGGAGTCCGGCAGCGCCGACACCGACACGGATGTGGAGACGTCCGAGGACGCGAAGGTGGACCCCGGTTCGCAGCCGAGGGAATTCGGCTCTCCAAAGGAGCTGTCCACTAGGGACCTCGCGGAGTCGGTGCCGGGTTCCACAACGGTGGCGACTGACCTGAAATCGGCTCTGGGACCGGTGGTCAAAGGTATTCCGGTGACGTCGGGCTTCCTGCCCGTCGACCTCGGCGTGGATGCCGCTGCCACGATGGGGCTGGATCCCAAGGCCGGCGCGCGTGAGACGCCGAATTACACCGCGCCGACGTCGTGGCACGCGGACGATGAAAATGCCCCGGGTGCGCCGTGGGATCTGGACAGGCCGGTCACACCGCCGCCATCGTACAGCCGGGTAACTGGTGATAACCACGCGGGTGCTTGGTCGTCTGCCGTGGCCGCTACGGGTGTGTCGGCGGAGCGGTCGGCGGGTTCTGAAATTGTCGCCAAGATAGGGGATTCCTCGGCCGATTTGCCGCCAAACGATGGCCATCCCGGCGTCGACACGCCCAGGGCGAACGGCCACAAAAATGTGGACGATGCGCGGCTGGTGGAGCCATTGGCCCGACTGGACGACGTTTCGTGGGAGAGCTCGTCGTTCCCGGATGTCGCCGAGGTGTCCGATCTGCCTTCGGATGTCGCGATGTCGAGGAATTCCCAAGCGGCAGCGGCGCTTCCGGGTGCCGACGCCTGGTCCACGTTGCCGGGACAGGAGTCCGCGTGGGATGGAATGACTGTTCTTGGTGTTCCTGCGGGTAGGGATTCGGCTGCGGAGAATTCGGATGCGGTTGGCGTGGGCGATAGCACGCCGCACTCGTCGGTGTTGCCGGGTTCGTCAGGGGTGGTGTCGCCGGTTGGTCCGGTGGGGTTGCCTGCGGGTGCGGTTCGGGTGACGGTGCCGGTGGATGTGGTTGCTGATGGTGGGGTTGCGGAGTTCGTGCGTGGTCGGGTGAGGGATGTGGGTGTGGGTCCGGTGGTGTTGGTGTCAGGAGTCGGTTCGAGTCCTGGTGTGGTGGTGTCGTCGGGTCAGGCGTCGGAGGTGGCGCGGGTTCTGGGGCGTGATGTTGTCGCGATGATGCCGGGGCGTGGTGAGCGTGGTCCGCGGTGGATGCGGTTTTCTTCTAATGGGTCTCGTCCTCGTCCAGTGGCGGATGCGATCGGGTCGGATTCGGGGTTGGCGGCGAAGGTTGATGAAGTAGGTCGTAAAAAGGCGGTGCGGTTTTCTCGGGAACTGGCGGCCAGGCTGGGCACGCAAGGGTCGGGGTTGAGAATCCATGCCGGAGCGGGCTCGCCTTCCCAGACCGAGGTTCCGGCGTTCGGGTCGGGCAGCGGTCAGATCGGCGAGGTGACCGCCGAGCCAGCGGATGATCCGGCGTGGGCGGTTTTGGCGCCGGTGAGAGACTTCCTGATTTCGTCGGACTTTGTGGGCACCGCTGCTCGGGATTCGATCGCAGACAGTGCTGCACCGTCGCCGGCGGAGTCCGGTTTTGCGGCCGCGAATCCGGGGCCGGAGGCGCTAGACGTGGCCGAGCGGCCTGATAGTGCGACGCGATTACAGGAGTTGGGGCGCGTGGAGGCGCGTCGTGCCCGTGACGCGGGGGAGCCCCACAGCGGTGCGACGTTGGGGGAGAAGTTCGGACGTAGCAAGTCGTGGGGCCAGCAGCGGCTTGCGGAGATCAGGACTGAGGGTGGTGCGACCCGACGGGCATTCCGGGTGCGGGAGCGGGAGGACGCGCGGTTGGAGGCGCGTCGTGCTCGGGACGCGGGCGAGCCTTATACGGGTGCGGCGTTGGGCGAGAGGTTCGGAAAGAGCACCGCTTGGGGTCTGCATCGGCTTCGTGAGATAGCGGATGAGGCGAGTGGTGCTGCCGGTGGTGCTTCGGGTTCCGAGGGCAGTCTGTCGACGGAAGGTGCCCCTTCAGCGGATGCGGCTGTGGCGCGGTGGACGGAGTCGGATCTGCGTAGGGAGGTTGAGTGGGCGCGGTCGGTGGGTGGGCCCCGTGACGCTGCGGTGCGGATTGTGCAGGGGACTCATGATGTGGTGACGTTGGCGCGTGATGGCGCGGATGTGTCGTTGGATGATGTGGTGGCTTTGGTGGCGGTGAAGGTTGCTGAGGTGGGTCGTGATGGGGCGGTGCGGTTTTCGCGGGAGTTGGCGGCCAGGCTGGATGCGCAAGGGACAGGGTTGGGCGTTCGTGCTGGTGCGGGGCCGGATCCGCAGGCGGATGCCTCGGTGTCCGAGGGGTCTGCTCCCGCTGAGTCGGCGGGTGTTCCGATGACGTGGGGTTTTGATCCGGACGTCGATGCCGTGTTTGATTCGATGGATTTTGGGGGATGGTCCTCGGGGGTCAGGGGGACGGGTTCGGCCGGTGCGGGCGGTGGCCGTAAGCGGCGTCGTGGCGATGGTTCTGGTTCGGTCGATGAGGGTGCGGCGCGCAGGCCTGTGGGGCCGCAGCCGAACTTCCCGGTTTCGCCGGAAATTGGGGACACCGGTGCGAGCTTGGCGGGGTCGCACGAGAACGCGCGGGTGGAGGCGCATCGTGCTCGGTACACGGGTACGCACCGTAGGGGTGCGGCGTTAGGGAAGAAGTTCGGGAAGAGCGCGACGTGGGGTATGGCACGGCTTAGGGAGATTGGTGGTGAGGGTGGTGGGCGCTCACGGGCTTTGCGGGAGGGGGAACAAAAGCGGGCGGACGTGCGGGAGGCGGCGCGGGTGGAGGCGCGTCGTGCTCGGGATGCGGGTGAGCCTTACACCGGGGCTGTGTTGGGGGAAAAGTTCGGCATGAGCGAGTCGTGGGGTTCGGAGCGGCTTGTGGAGATCAGGACCGAGGGAGGCGCGACCCGGTCGGCTTTGCTGGAGCAGGAGGGGGAGCGGGTGCGGGAGGCGGCGCGGGTGGAGGCGCGTCGTGCTCGGGATGCGGGTGAGCCTTATACGGGTGCGGCGTTGGGGGAGAAGTTCGGAATGAGTAAGGAGTGGGGTAAGGCTCGGAATGCGGAGATCAACGTTGGGGATGGGACCGCGCGGGTCTTGCGGGAAAGGGAGCAGGAGCGGGCGAACGTGCGGGAGGCGGCGCGGGTGGAGGCGCGTCGTGCTCGGGATGCGGGCGAGCCTTACACGGGTGCTGAGTTGGGGGCGAAGTTCGGAAAGAGCAAGGCGTGGGGTCTGGAGCGGCTTGTGGAAATCAGGGACGAGGGTGGCGCGACTCGGTCGGCTGTGCGGCAGCAAGAGCTGGAGCGGGTGCGGGAGGCGGCGCGGGTGGAGGCGCGTCGTGCTCGGGACGAGGGCGAGCCCGACACCGCTTTGACCGAGCCGGTCGTGCGGGAACGGGACCAGGAGCGGGCGAACGTGTGGGAGGAGGCGCGTGAGGCGGCGCGTGCGGAGGCGCGTCGTGCTCGGGACGCGGGTGAGCCTTACACGGGTGCGGAGTTGGGGGCGAAGTTCGAAAAGGGCGAGACGTGGGGTTTGGAACGGCTTGCGGAAATCAGGGCTGAGGGTGGTGCGACTCGGTCGACTGTGCGGCGGCAAGAGGTGGATCGGGCGTGGGAGGCGGTGCGTGTGGAGGCGCGGCGTGCTCGGGATGCGGGTGAGCCTTATACGGGTGCGGCGTTGGGGAAGAAGTTCGGAAAGAGCGTTGCGTGGGGTAAGGCCCGGCTTGCGGAAATCAAGGCCGAGGGTGGTGCGACTCAGTCGGCTGTGCGGCAGCAAGAGATGGATCGGGTGCGGGAGGCGGCGCGTGCGGAGGCGCGTCGTGCTCGGGATGCGGGTGAGCCTTATACGGGTGCTGCGTTGGGGAAGAAGTTCGGAAAGAGCAAGCCGTGGGGTACGGCCCGGCTTGCGGAACTCAATGCTGAAGATGGGAACGCGTGGGCCTTGGGGGAAGGGGGGCAGGAGCGGGAGGCGGCGCGGGTGGAGGCCCGTCGTGCTCGTGACGTCGGCGAGCCCTACAGCGCTGCGAGGTTGGGCGAGAGGTTCGGAATGAGCGCGGCGTGGGGGCAGGCGCGGCTTGCGGAGATCAAGGATGAGGGCGGTGTGACCCGGTCGGCTTTGCAAGAGCAGGAGGGCAAGCGGGTGCGGGAGGAGGCGCGTGCGGAGGCGCGTCGTGCCCGGGACGTCGGCGAGCCCTACACCGCCAAGGTACTGGGCGAGAAGTTCGGAATGAGCACGGGGTGGGGGCAGCAGCGGCTTGCGGAGATCAGAGGGGAGGGTGGTGTGACCCGGTCGGCTGTGCGAGGGCGGGAGGGCAAGCGGGTGCGGGAGGAGGCGCGTGCGGAGGCGCGTCGTGCTCGTGAAGCTGGCGAGCCGCACAGCGGTGCGACGTTGGGGGCGAAGTTTGGAAGGAGCGCGGACTGGGGTTCGCGGCGGCTTGCGGAAATCAGGGCCGAGGGTGGCGGGGGACGGCCGGATTCGCGGGCCGAGGCGCCGGTTTTGCAGGAGTCTGCGGACAGCGGTCAAGTCGGCGGTGCGGTGACCGAGTCGGAGGACGATCTGTGGTCGTTGGATTTCGATGCGGCTTTAGAGTCTTGGTGGGGCTCGCCGGCCGGTGCGGGATGGCCGTGGGGTGATGATGTGCCGCAGGCGGCGTCGGAGGACGCGGATTTGTTGGCGGTTGCTGGGAGCAATGGCCGTAACCTGGGTCGTGATGAGGGTTCGGGCGACGAGGGTGCCGAGCGCGGACCCGTGGGGCCCGCCGACGATGTGGTGGATCCGGGACTTGAAGCGGAAAATGCGGCCGAGATGGCTGATCTTGCCGAGCTGGGTAGCGCGGAGCTGCTGAACGAGGCGGCGCGTGCGGAGGCGCGGGCCCGTGATGGTGTGCCGACCGAAGCGGTCCCCTCGGCGGAATTACTCGATGCGGAGTGGATGGAGTCGGGCCCGGAGGTGAGCTTCCCGATTGTGCCGGAACTTGTGGACATCGGTGTCGTCGATGGGGGCTCGCCGGGAGTGGAGTCGTGGTCGTGGGACGTTCATGGTGCTGCTCCGGATGTGGGGGCTCTGGGGTCGGGTTCCGGTCATCTGAATCCGGATGAATCCGGTTTGCCGGATCTCGGTGCGGAGGCACCTGGTCGTGATGGCGTGCCTAATAGCGCGGAGTTGCGGGAGGCGGCGCGTGTGGAGGCGCGTCGTGCTCGGGATGCGGGTGAGCCCTATACCGCCGTGGTGTTGGGGCAGAAGTTCGGGATGACCCGATCATGGGGCAAGTCGCGGCTCGCGGAGATCAGGGGTGAGGGTGGTGTGACCCGGTCGGTTTTGCAGGAGCGGGTTCGGGAGGCGGCGCGTGCCGAGGCGCGTCGTGCCCGGGATGCGGGTGAACCTTATACCGGTGCGGCTCTGGGCCGTAAGTTCGGAAAGAGCGCAATGTGGGGTAGCTCCCAGCTTGCGGAGATCGGTGGTACGGGTGGTGCGATGCCGCGGGTTTTCCTGGAGCAGAAGGTGGAGCGGGTTCGGGAGGCGGCGCGTGCCGAGGCGCGTCGTGCCCGGGATGCGGGTGAACCTTATAGCGGTGTGGCGTTGGGGAAGAAGTTCGGAAAGGGCGAATCGTGGGGTAAGTCGAGGCTTGCGGAACTCAAGGATGAGGGTGTTGGAAGACGGCGTCCCTTGCGGGAAGACGAGCGGGAGTTGGCGAAGGTGCGGGAGGCGGCGCGGGTGGAGGCGCGTCGTGCCCGTGATGCGGGTGAGCCCTACACCGGTGCGGCGCTGGGGAAGAAGTTCGGGAAGAGCGCAGCGTGGGGCGTGGAGCGGCTTCGGGAGATCAAGAATGAGGTGGGTGGTTCTGTGGGGGCGGATTCGGGTTATCTGAATCCGGATGACTTGGGATTGTTGGATCTTGCTGCCGACGCTGGTCGTGATGCCGGAGCAATGGATTCGATTGCTGCCGGTGCTGCGTCGTTGCCGGCGGATCTCGATGATCCGGATGCGCAGCCGCCCCGGGAAGTGGCGGGTGCGGCCAAGTTGCCTGGTAGTACGGGGTTGCGGGAGCAGGCGCGGGCGGAGGCTCGTCGTGCCCGTGACGCGGGTGAGCCCTATAGCGGGTCGGCGTTGGCGCGGAAGTTTGGCAAGAGCAATTGGTGGGGGCGGGCGCGGCTTGCGGAAATCAAGGATGAGGGTGGTGTGACCCGGCCAGTTTTGCAGGAGCAGGAAGAGGAGCGGGTGCGGGAGGCGGGGCGTGCCGAGGCTCGTCGTGCTCGTGACGCGGGTGAGCCCTATACCCGTGTGGAGTTGGGGCGGAAGTTTGGCAAGAGCAATTGGTGGGGGCGGGCGCGGCTTCGGGAGATCAGAGATGAGGGGGGTGGTTCTGCTGATGCGGCATCGGGGTCTGGGGGTGGCGTGCCGGTGCAGCGTGTCTCGTCGGTGGGCGTGGATGCGGATGCGGTTGAGTGGTCGCAGGCGGAGTCGGTCAGTGTGGCTGGGCAGGCCGCGCCGGATCTGCTTGGGTTTTGGGATGTTGGCGATGTGCCGGGAGTGGGCGACCTGGATCTGGGGGCGGGTTCCGGTTATCTGAATCCGGAGGTCTTGGATCTTGCCGCGGATGTGACTGGACGTGGTTCAGGAGTAATGGATTCGATCGGTGCAGACGCCGCGTCGTTGCCGGCGGACGTCGGTGACGCGGAGCCGACTCGGGAAGTGGTGGATGCGGCCGAGTTGCCTGGTAGTGCGGGGTTGCGGGAGGCGGCGCGTGCCGAGGCGCGTCGTGCTTGGGGTGGGGGTAAGCCCTATAGCGGTGTGGCGTTGGGGCAGAAGTTCGGAAAGAGCGCGGCATGGGGTAAGGCGCGGCTTGCGGAACTCAAGGGCGAGGGTGTTGGAAAACGGCGTCCCTTGCGGGAAGAGGAGCGGGAGTTGGCGAAGGTGCGCGAGGTGGCGCGGGTGGAGGCGCGTCGTGCTCGGGATGCGGGCGAGCCCTATACCGCTGCGGCGCTGGGGCAGAAGTTCGGAAAGAGCGAATCGTGGGGGAACCGGTTACTTGCGGAAATCAGGACGGACGGTGATGCGAGCTGGCCGGTCGTGCGAGATCGAGAGGGAGAGAGGTTGCGGGAGGTGGCGCGGGTGGAGGCGCGTCGTGCTCGGGACGCGGGTGAGCCCTATACCGCTGCGGCGCTGGGGCAGAAGTTCGGAAAGAGTGGTTCGTGGGGGCACCGGCTGCTTGCGGAAATCAGGACTGAGGCTGGTGCGACCCAATCGATTTCGCGGGGCCGGAAGCGGGGGCGGCATCGGAATGCTGAGGTCAATAAGGTGGGTCGTTCAGCTGGTGCCGCTTCGGGTTCCGCGACTGAGGTGTTGGTGGAGGGTTTCTCTACGGTGGATGGGGTGGCGGTTGAGTGGTCGCAGTTGGAGGTTGAGTCGGTTGGTGTGGCGGGGTGGACTGAGTCGGCTCTGCTTAGGGAGATTGAGTGGGCTCGGCTGATGGATGCACCGCGGGATGTGGCGGTGGGGATCGTGCAGGGGACTCATGATGTGGTGGCGTTGGCGCGGGATGGCGCGGATGTGTCGTTCGATGATGTGGTGGCTTTGGTGGCGGTGAAGATTGATGAGGTGGGTCCTGATGAGGCGGTGCGGTTTTCCCGGGAGCTGGCGGCCAGGCTGGACACGCCAAGGGACGGGGCTGGGCGGTAGTGCCGGGGCGCAGGGCACCGGGTCCATAGGACGTCCCGATTTTGCCTAAACCTGTGAATCCCTTGGGTCCCGGCGTTGGTCAGTCCCCGAGAACGTCGAACTCGTCGTAACAGCGACGGATGCTCGTCCCATGGACGCGCACGTCCGTGCCGTAGACGTGCAGGGAGATGACGAGGTCGTCGCTGCCGTTGCGCACCAGGTGAATGTCTCCGGGCGGGGCGAGGTGAGCGACCGTGCCAGCCGGGTTGACCATGGTAGCCACGGGTGCCAGGGCTCGGCGTCCACCAGCGGAGGGGACCAGCTGATAGGTGGTCTCAACCTCCTCGCCCAGGTAGGTACCGACGACGCACCAAGTGGTGTGATCGTGGATTGGCGTGCTCTGCCCGGGCAGCCACACCAGGGCTACGAGCGAAAAACGGCCATCTGGTGCGACATGCAGCACGTGCTGTTTATAGGCGTGCGGGTCCGGCTCCAGGTGGCGGACGTCCACCAAGTCCTTGAAGTCCAGGAACGGAGCGAGGACCTCGGCGACGCGGCGAGAGGTGTGCTCGGGCGGTTCGTCCGAGGGGGCAGACCTCAGTGCGCGGTCGATTGCCCGGACGAGTTCGGCCGTGCCAGGTGAACCCGTGGTGTTGGGATGGTCGAATCCGTCTGGCAGCAAAGTAGAACCCACTTTCGCGAGCGTTGGTCAGGGCGCGGTGGTAGCGGCTCGGTGCTCGGTTATCTGCGCGGCGATCTCCGCCGCGCGGTTTGCCGACCGCACCGCGTCGCGGGGGACGGTGAACGCCGGCCGGTTGAGTTCCAGCCGGTGGTCGCGGGCGTATCTCGCGCGCCCGCCTCCGGTGACGTTGAGCAGAATCGTTCCTTCCGGGTCGACGCGTCCCGTGCGCAATGCCTCGCGCAGCGCCGCCAGGGCGACACCCGCGGGCGGCTCGATGTCGATGCCCTCAAGTTCGAGGAAGGCGTTCATCGCGGCCTGGGCTGATCGCGCGTCGGCAACGATCACGTCACCGCGGCTCTCCACCAGCGCCGCACGCAGACCGCCGATTACCTCGTATGGAGGGCGTCGATTGGTCAGCTCTGGCGCGAAAGCCCGACGCGCAGAAGCGCAATCGTCTGAGTCGTCCGCGTCGGCCGCGTTCCATGGCAGGCGTCCGGTGTGCCAAGCCTCGTGCACCGGCGCGAAGTCCGCGTTCTGGGCCAGCACGAGGCGCGGTTGCCGCACGTCGTCGCCATGAATTCGGCGGAGCCGTACTGCGGCTTCGTGGGCCGCGATCGCACCCGCCCCGCTGCCGATCGCCTGGACGTAGGTGGCGGGAAGTGCCTGAAGTTCTTCCCACGCCGCCAGCATCACCGTGCCCAGTCCGTCGCGTCGCCCGACGTTGCGCGTCCCGCCCTCGGCGTGAAAACCCGGTTGCTGCGCCAGCATTTCCGCCAGCGCGATGGCATCGGCATACTCGCCCTGCTCGACGGCGATGACGCGCACCGCATCCGTGTAGGGAGTCTGGGAATGCAGTCGTGTGAGAGCGCCATCGGGCACGACAATCACTGCCGGGACGTCGAGTCGCGAACACAATTCCGCGAAAGCGGCGGCAGTGTTGCCCGCGGAAGCCACCACGAGCGTGCCGAAATTGTCGGGAATGCGCCCTAGAACGGTGGCGGCTTCCAGTTCCTTGAACGAACCAGTGATCAGGCTCGCATTGCGCTCGGGCCAGTAGCCGTTGAAGGCGATGCGCAGGTCTTTCACGCCCAGGGCGGCGCCAAGCCGTTCGCTGCGGTAGATCACGGTCCGCCCGGCGTGTCGAATCATGCGGCGCACCGGTAGCCAACGGTGGTAACGGAACGCGCCGGTTGCCTGGTCATCCGGCGCGAACGTTGCCGCGTGGTACTCGGTTCGCAGCAGGCCGGGTGCGTGCGCTTCGGGGCAGTCCAGCAGTAAGCCATCGTCCGGAAAACGTCGTTCGCAGACTGAGCAGACCAGGAAGTGACGAACATTATCCGAACAGTTGGCAGGCAATGGGAAGACCGTCTCGTTGTTGGGCCGAAGTTGTGCGGATGAGCCTAGATGCCGACAGGCTGCACAACACCGAACGACACAATCTATGTGTACTGCTCACGAATGTCTGCCTGATCGGGCAGGTTATTGAGAGGTGGGGCATACCCGGCCCGAAGTCGGGCCACTTTCGATCGCCGCTGGCGTCCGGCCCGGTGACCGCGTGGCTGCGCTGGGGCCGACGAGCGTGGCGTGGGCAGTGGTGGACTTCGCGGTACTGAGCATCGGTGCGGTCGTGGTGCCGATCTACCCGACTTCCTCGGAAGTGGCGGCGCTGTAAACGATGGATGTAGGGATTGCTGATGGCTTTCCGGCGCGGTCCGGGTTTGCCCGTTTACGGTCCGGAAGTGTCCATGACGGACTGCGTGGTTTCTTCTGACATTCTCGCTCAACCGCCCCTTCGGGGAACCGACTCGACGTGAAGCAGGAAAGCGGTGTCGACCGTAACAGCGGTTTTCGTCCAACCCGGTCGTGCGCGCAAGCGCCAATCGCCGGATCGGAACTCGCTATCAGCTCCCGCAGCGGGCTTGAGACGCAGCAGACTGTCCCTTGAAATCGTGCGCTAATGGTGGGAGTTGTCCCGGAAGACCCACCACCGAGAAGCGGCGTAGGTGAACAGGGCGACGCAGGTGCCGGCGAGTAGTCTGGCGAGTCGGTAGTCGACTCCCAGTGCGGACAAGCCAGTGGTCACACCCAGCGTCAGCGCGAAGTCGGCGGCGACCACCACCGCGTAGCGGAGGAACTGGCGGCCGACCGGGGCATGTGAACGGAAGTTGACCGTGCGGTTGAGCACGAAGTTCAGCGTGAAGGCGAGCGCGTAGGCCACGGCCACCGAGACCGCCAGTGGCAGCCGGGTCCAGGTGCGCAACGACGCCAGGATGGCGAGGTCGATCGGGAAGGTGAAAGCGCCCAGGATCGCGAAGCCGACGAGGTCGCGGGGGAGGATCCGGCGCAGCCGCGGGGGAAGCCGGTCGACCCAGGAGGTGAGCAGATCCCCGACTCGCTCGGCCGTACGGAGGCCTGACGTGGTCTGCTCGTGCATCTCCACCCATCGCACCAATCATGTGGGCCGCCAACGGAGGGCCAACGCTGCGGCGGCGTCGCGAGCGTTCGCCTCCGCATCTTAAGGGCTCCCGTCGAATTGAACGCACGTTCGAGTGATCGCCAGGCGCGCGAGCGACGGTTGGCGCTGACGCCGTCGCGTTCGGTGACCGACAGGGAACAGCTCACTGTTGTTCAGGTGCTCGCGGGGCGAATAGGTCGGCTCGTTCGGCGACGAATTCCTCGACGGACTGCGCGGGTTCACCGGTGATCTTTTCAATGTCCTGGGTGAATCGGTCGTAGCGGTTCTCGCGGTGCAGGCGGGTCATGGTAGCGATGTGTTCCTGGGTGTGCGGCGGAAGTCCCGCGCGCGAGAGCACCTGGTCGGTCCACGTATCGACCGGGACGTCCACATAGGACACCGGTTTGCCCAGTGCGCGCGAGTATTCTGCGGCGACACCGTTCATGTCCTGGGACCGCGGCCCGGTCAGTTCGCAGACCTTCCCGAGGTGCGGCGTCGGGTTGCGCAGGACGGCCGCGACGACGCGAGCGACGTCCTTCGCCGCCACTGGCGAGGTGCGGCCGGTGCCGAAGGGCAGCCGGATGGTTCCGCTGTCGGCGATGGATTGCGCGGCCAGTGTGGTGAACAGCGGGTTGTCCAGGAAGATCGTGGGTCGCATATGCACCAGCGGAAGGCCGGACCAATTGAGGACCTGCTCGGACAGCCAGTGCAGCCGTTGCTGGTGGGACTCTTCGGTGCTGATCGCGGTCATCTGCGACACCGTCATCTGCGAGATGCTGACCACGGCGTCGAGGGACCCGGTCGCGCTGGCCACCGTCGCCACCGTCGTGGCCGCCTCCAGGTAGTCAGGCGAGACGCTCATGCTGAAGAACATCCGGCGGGAACCGTCCATCGCGGCGGCTACATCGTCGGGGCGGGTAAGGTCACCCACGACAACTTGCGCACCGAGAGTGCGCAGCTCCTGTGCGCGGTGGTCGTCGTGACGCACCAGCGCCCGCACCGGCAGATCGTGCGCGAGCAGAAGTGTGGTGACGGTGCGGCCGACTCCACCGACGCCGCCCCCGGCGCCGGTGACGAGAATGTTTTCGCTGTCTGCCATTGCGGTTCCTTCCTGCGCAGCTCCGGCCACCGTAGAACCGTCGCATTGCAAGAAAAGGGACTTTCGCCCCATGTCTTGCAGCCCCAAGTCGGCGGGGTGGCTCGCATGCCGATGCGCGCCGCCAGTACCCGCTTGTTGCTTACGGGACAGACGTTCGCCATCGTCCCGCCGCGGTGTGTTCTTGTTGTACCTAGGGGTAAACTCGTGTTGTTCAGCCGGTCTGGCTTCGGCGATTTCGACGCCGATGCACGGCTGCCCATGTGGTTGCGTGCGGGGGAGGGGCAATGGCTACTAAACAGCGGAAGGCAGGTACCGAGGGGACGACGGTGAACTTCCCCGGTGTTACGGCGGAGTTCCACCGACCCGATCACGTCATCCCGACGCGAGATGATCTTTCTGGCGCGGCCGAAACCGTTCGGGGGTATCTCCCATCGGGCCAGATGCTGGCCTTCTACGGTGGTCTTGGAGCGCTGACCGCGTTTTCGGTGATCGAGTGGCCGGTGGCTGCGGCGATCGGTGCGGGTGTCGCGCTCGCACAGCGCGCCGGCGGTACGGCGTCGGAGTAATCCGGCTGCACGTGGTCCCCGGAGCGGATAAGCCCCTGGGGACGCTGTTCAGATCGGCGGCTGCCGGGCCGGTGTTGGCTCGTTGTGCATTTACTCGATGACCGCGGTGGCCTCGATCTCGACCAGAATGTCGGGCTCGGCCAGTGCGGCGACGCCGATCCCGGTCAGCGGGGGCAGCAGGGTGACGCCCAGCTTTTCGGCGGCCCGGGCGGCCCCCGCCGTGAACAGGGGCATCTTGTCGGGTGTCCAGTCGACGAGGCTGCTGCGCGGTGCTTGGCTCGACCGGTTGTTGGTCGGCTACGCGGGACCGCCGTCCCTCGTGAGCGACTCAAGGTGCGTTAGATAGGGCGTGAAATCCCAGCCACGGGAACGGACCCACTCGTCGTTCCAGTAGGTGTCGGTGTAGCGCTGTCCGTCGTCGCAAATGAGCGTGACGATGCTTCCGGTCTGCCCGGCCGCGCGCATGCGAGACGCGAGTTCGAGCGCGCCGACGATGTTGGTGCCGGTCGAGGCTCCAACGCGGCGCCCGGTCAGGCGTTCCACGACGCGCATCGCGGCGACCGTCGCGCCGTCGGGCACCACCAGCATCTCGTCGA
This sequence comes from Saccharopolyspora phatthalungensis, assembly GCF_014203395.1. NCBI lineage: Bacteria > Bacillati > Actinomycetota > Actinomycetes > Pseudonocardiales > Pseudonocardiaceae > Saccharopolyspora > Saccharopolyspora phatthalungensis. The sequence goes on along the minus strand of NZ_JACHIW010000002.1, from coordinate 1,697,822 downwards.
TCACCGACGGCACGAAGGATGGTTCGACCCGGGGCCGGCCGATGCCCTCGATGTTCGAGCCGATGCCGGTGACGTCGCGGCTGCCCTCGCGCCAGGCCCGGTGAAACACCGATCCCTCGGGGTCGACGACCGCTAGGCGGGTGGCCACCTGCCGGTACCGGCAGTACCGGCCGATTGTCGCGCTGGTGCCGCCGGTTCCGGCCCCGACCACGATCCAGGCGGGAACCGGATGCCGTTCCATGGTCAGCTGATCGAAGATCGAGGCGGCGATGTTGTTGTTGCCGCGCCAGTCGGTGACGACGGAAGCCCGGCCGAACTGGTCGAGGTAGTGGTGGCCGGGTAGGGCGCCGAGACGTTCGGCCTCGGCGTAGATCTCGCCCGGGCGGTCCACCAGGTGACAGCTGCCGCCGGAGCGTTCGATCAGCTCCAGCTTGGCACGGCTGGTCGCCCTGGGTACGACGGCCACGAAGTCCAGTCCGAGCATCCGGGCGAACCAGGCTTCCGAGATGGCGGTCGAGCCGCTGGTGGCGTCGACGAGAGTCGTGCCCTCGGTGATGTCGCCGTTGACCAGGCCGTAGAGGAAAAGGGACCGGGCGAGGCGGTGCTTGAGCGAGCCGGTGGGATGCACCGACTCATCCTTGAGATACAGGTCGATGCTCCAGGACGACGGCAGCGGGAACACATGGAGGTGGGTATCGGCGCTGCGGTTGGTGTCGGCCTCGATCTTGCGGATCGCCTCCGCGACCCAGCGCCGGTCCAGACCCGGGTCCAGGACTTGTGCGGCGGCTCCTGCCCGGTCCATTTCGGTCCCCGTCTGCTCGGCTGATCTGGGTCGCTGTCCAGGCTCGACCGCCGCGAGCCATTGGTCAACGGCAAAAATATTCGGAGTCTCATAAGCCAGGCTTATACTGGGTGCCGTGTTGGAGCTGAAACACTTCCGGGTGCTGGCGGCGATCGCGGCAGAGGGCAGCCTCTCGGCCGCGGCGCGCTCCCTCGGGTATTCGCAGCCGGCGGTGACCCAGCAGGTCCAGGGCCTTGAGCGCGCGTTGCGGACTCCTATCGTGGTCCGCTCGAAGGCGCGCGTCGGGCTGACTGACGCTGGTGAGGTGCTGCTTCGCCACGGCGAACAGATCCTCGATCTCGTGGCGCGTGCCGAGTCGGAGGTTGAGGCGGTGGCAGGCTTGCGCGCCGGGCGGGTCCGGCTCGCCTGTTTTCCCAGCGGAGCCTCGATGGTGTTGCCGCGGGCGCTCGGGACGCTGACCGCACGGCATGAGGGGCTGTCGTTCACCCTGACCGAGACCGAGCCCCGGGGCGCCTATGAACTGCTCCGCCGCGGCGAGGTCGACATCGCGGTCGTCTATCACTACGAGATGGCGGGAACCGGCGCGCCGCCGGGCCAGGGCCCGGACGAGACGGCGACACCACTGCTGGAGGAGGCAGTGCACGTCGCGCTGCCGGTCGGCCATTCGGCTGCCGGCGAAGCCGTCGTCGAACTTGCCGATCTGGCCGGCTCCCGCTGGATCGCCGGGTGCCCCGACTGCCGGAGCAACCTGGTCGACGCCTGCCGCGCAGTCGGATTCGACCCGGACATCGCCTTTGAGACCGACGATTACGCCGCCCTGCAGGCGCTGGCCGCGGCCGGCTTGGGCGTGGCCTTGCTGCCCGAGCTGATGCTCGCCGCGGCACGTGCGGAGGCGGGATTGGTGGTGCGACGGCTTCACCCCCGCTCCGTGCGGGTGGTGACGGCGGTGACGACGACCGGGTTGTCGAGGGTTCCCGCCGTCGCCAGGACGATGGCGGCCCTGCGGGAGGCGGCCCGTCTCGTCGAGATCCCGGACCTACGTGAGTGACCGTCCGGGCGATTTCAATGGAAATCAGCGCGTTGATTTCCATTGAGCGTTTTCCATCCTGTTTGGGCTGGTGATGGGGGGTGGACAGAGGGGGTGGGGTGTGAGTGGGCTGGTGAAGGGCCATGATCGTTTGCGGTGGCCATGTGTCAGCGGGTGATTTCCAGGTTGGTCAGCACCAGCAGGGCACGCAGCAGGCGGGTGGCGTGGCGGGTGTGCATGCGTAGCCGGGTGAGAATGCGCCAGTTTTTCAGGTCGGCGAAGCCATGTTCACCGGCGGCGCGTTCGCGGGCGAGGAGTTGGTTGGCCTGTTTCTCGGCGTCGGTGAGGGGCCGGGCGCGGGCGGCACGGCGGCCGATGATGATCACGGGCTGGGTGGGGTCGTCTTCCAGTCCGGTGAATCCCAGGTCGCACATCGCGCCCAGGCCGGCGTCGCGGAGTTTGGTGGTGAGTTTGGCGTGGCGGGCGGTGGTGACCTCCGAGGCCCGGCCCGGGGTCGCGGCCGAGAGCCACAGCAGATTGCCCGCGTCGTCGGTGAGAGCGAGAAACAGCAGCCCGTGGCGTTTGTGTTTGCCGCTGTAGTAGCGCCGGTTGTCGTGACCGCTGCGCCGGTGGGTCGGGATCAGGGTGCCATCCAGCAGGACCACCTCGCCCCCGGTGCGGGCGGTGGTGGCCAGCACCCGGTCCAGGCGCGGGGCGCGGGCGGCCAGCAGGTCGATGACCTCCAGGACCCACCGGCGAATCGTGGAGGCCGAGACGCCGTTGCCCCCGGCCAAATCCAGCAGCCGCTGGTCGTGACGCAGCACCGCCAGCGCGATGATCGCCTGCTTACCCGGGGGTGCCTTGCGCCAGCGGGAACCGATCTTCTTGCGGCGAGCGGAAATCAGGTCACTGACCACCTGAAGCGTGCGGGTGGAGACCGGAAGCTGGACCTGGTAGATAATGGGCGCTGCGCCCTCGGCGAGGTTTTTTTGTGTAGTCACGAACCAATCGAACCCGCCGAGGGCCATCTTTTTCGTCTTCCCCGGCAGTGATCATGATCACCCTGCCGTGGGCCGTGGGGACAGTGTCAGATGATCAATCCCGATGATCATGACTCCGACCAGCCCACTCACACCTCACCACCCACGTCAACGCCCCCTGACCTGCAAGGATCAGGATGGAAAAAGGTCATTGAAATCGCCAACCCTGAAAGCAGCAGCGGTTTACGACAGGTCGGACATGTCCAGCACGAAGCGGTAGCGAACGTCGTTGCGCTCCAGGCGTTCGAGAGTTTCGTTGATGTGCTTGGAAGGCACGATTTCGATGTCGGCGGTGACGTTGTGCTTGGCGCAGAAATCGAGCATGGCGGCGGTCGCGGGTCGGCCGCCGCTGCCCGCGGAGCTGAGTTTCTTTCGCCCTACTAGCAGGTCGGTGGTCTGTACCGTGACGGGGCCAAGGTGCCCGAGGTGGCTGAGTGTTCCGTCCAGGGCGACGAGCCGCAGGTAGGGGTCGATGTCGTGCGGTACGGCAATGGTGTCGATGACGACGTCGAACCGGTCTCGGGATGCGGTCATCTGCTGTTCGTCCGTGGACACGATCAGGTCGTGAGCGCCGAGGCGGCGGGCGTCATCGGCTTTGTCGGTCGATCGACTGATGACCGTGGTGTCGGCGCCGAGTGCGACGGCGAGTTTGACCGCGAGGTGTCCGAGACCGCCGAGTCCGGCCACCGCGACACGGCTACCCGGGCCGACACCGAGTGCCTGAAGTGGCTCCCAGACGGTGATCCCCGCGCACAAAAGAGGAGCCGCGGCTGCGGGATCGAGTCCGGTGGGCAGCGGGTAGGCGAACTGGTCGCGCACGATGTACTCGCGCGAGTAGCCGCCCAGCGTGGTGGATCCGTCGTGGCGGTCGGTGCCGCTGTAGGTCAGGGTCGGAAACTCGTAGCAGAAGTTTTCCTGCCCCTGTCGGCACATGGCGCACGTACCGCAGGAGTCGACGATGTTGCCGACCGCGACGGTGTCGCCGATGGCGAATCGGGCGACCTCGCGCCCGATATCGGTTACCACGCCCGTGAACTCGTGGCCCGGTACCAACGGCGCATCGTCGTTGTCGGTGTGGGCGCGGACGGCGTGTAAGTCGCTATGGCAGACGCCGCAATAGTCCACGCGCACGGCGACGTCGTCGCCCCGTAGTTCCCGGCGTTCGAGCGACACCCGGCGCAGCGTGTTCCCGGCGCGGACGGCTTGCCAGCCCACGGTGGTCCTCATGCTTCCTCCCGAGATAAACAGACTGTTCGGTCTATTTGCAGGCTAGCCGAGGAACGACCGGTCAGGCAAACCGACTGGTCTGTTGTTATCGTGCTCGGCATGGCCGACAAACCGCTGACCTCGCGTGGCGCCGCGACGCGGCAGCGCATCCTGGACGTGGCAACGCGGGAGTTCGCCGAGCACGGGATCGCCGGGGCGCGCGTCGAACGCATCGTGGCCGCGGCCCGCACCAACAAGGCTCAGCTCTACGGCTATTTCGGTAGCAAGGAAGGGTTGTTCGACGCGATCTTCTTCGGCGCTCTGGAGCGGATCATGACCGTCGTCCCGATCGATGCCACCGATCTCGCGGACTGGGCCGTGCGTTTGTACGACGAATACCTCCGCCGCCCAGACCTCATCCGGCTGGCCACCTGGGCGCGCCTGGAACGACGCCCGGCCGGTCACCTCGTTGACGATGCCGATCGTCTCGACGATGCAAAACTGCGCGCCATCGCCGAGGCGCAAGCCGCGGGGATCGTCCGGGCCGGGGACCCGTTCGACCTGATGGCCATGGTGATCGCGATGTCCATGGCATGGTCACCGGTCAGCAACGTCTACGCCGCCACCGACCAAGAACCCCCGGAAATGCACGAACAGCGCCGAACCCTGCTCCGCGACAGCGTCCGACGCGTCGTCACACCAAACTAAGCCGCACGAGGTGATTCTGCCTAACTGCGCGGTTCGCCCCTGCATAGATCACCGCGCAACCCGACGCACGGTCCGGGTTGCCCAGGACCGCACCGTCATTGCCAGCGGTTGAGCGGGCTTGCCGCATGGTGACCAGTTGATCAACTCAAAAGTTTGAACCTTGGCTGGCGCAAAGCGCACCCCGACGGACGGCAACCTGTGTAGCATTCGCCAGCGATACATCCCAACAGCGGTCGGGCATCTGGAGGAGTATGGCGCCCATCTGCCCCCAGCCTCGGCGCTGGAAGTGGTTGACGATGGAAATACGGTCCTGGAAAGGGTGTATCACTTCTTCGTTGTGCTTCCTTGGGCAGCTCTCCTGCGACCAGACGAACCTCCTAGTAGATGGCCAGGTGCTTGACGACCTGACCACTCGTCAAGCGGAACCCGCCTTTCGCGCAGAAACTATTCCATAATCGGAGGAAACGGGTTGTACTCAGCCGAGATCAACCGCACTCAGCGGGCCTGCCTGCTGCTGCTCATCGACCAGTCGTACTCGATGTCCGAGCCTTGGGCGGGCACCGGGATGTCCAAGGCCGATCAGCTGGCCCTTACGGTGAACAAGATCCTGGGCAACGCCGTTCTGCTGTGTAGCAAGGGCGACGACCGGATCTTCGACTACTTCGAAGTCGGTATCATTGGATACGGTATGGACGTCGGGCCCGTGCTGCACGGAACAGACCTCGGTACACCGCTGATCCCCATCGGTGAGGTGGCGCGCAATCCTAAGCGGATGGACCAGCTCACGCAGAAGATTTCCGATGGCGTCGGCGGTTTCTTGGAAGTCCAGACGAACAAGCCGGTGTGGGTCGACCCGCGGTTCAACGGGCAGACGCCGATGGTCAAGGCATTCGGCACGGCTGCTGAGATCATCGATTCCTGGTGTCGTCAGAATCCACGCAGCTTTCCGCCCATCGTCATCAACATCACCGACGGCGTAAGCTCGGACGGCGAACCGACCGATGTGGCCTGGCAGATCCGCGAGACGGCCACCGAGGACGGGAACGTACTGCTGTTCAACGTGCACGTGTCCGGTATGCCGAATCCGCCTGCGGTGATGCCGAATGCCCCGGCGGGGCTTCCGGACGCCTACGCGAAAATGCTGTTCGACATCTCCAGCGAGCTGCCGCCGCAGATGTTGGAAGCCACTGCTGTCGCCGGATACGAGGTCAAACCCGGTGCCCGGGGTTTCGTCTACAACGCCGAGGCCCACATGGTGGTGGATTTCCTCGACATCGGGACCCGAGCGGTGACGCCGACCGGACTCAAGGAACTCACCGACGGACGCGAGTCGTAGGTTGCGGGCAGCCGTGGGAATCCGGATCTGCGCCGTCGCTCAGAGCATGTCGAAGCGTGGTCGCAGCGATGCAGAGAACGAGGACCGCGTGGCCTACGACGTCGGAAGCGGTCGTTTCGCGGTGGCCGACGGCGCATCGACATCGGCGCGGTCCGAGGTGTGGAGCGAAATCCTCGTGAACGCCTTCACCCGCGACGGTGTCGACCCGCTCGCGCCGGACGTGCTGGACCGGCTGCGCCAGGCCTGGTGGAAACAGGTGGCCCGGCCCGGCTTGCCGTGGTGGGCGGTGGAGAAGCTGCCGCAGGGTGCGGCGGCCGCCTTCGTCGGGCTCACGGTTCGCGAAACCGGGTATCGGGTGCGCGCGATCGGTGACTCCTGCCTGTTCCACCTACGAGGAGAAGAGATCCTTCTGGCAGGACCACTGGATAGAGCGGATCGGTTCTCACGTTTCCCCGCATTGATCACCACTCGGCCTCATGCGGCCGCGACCGTCGCCATCTGGGAAGGAGGGGGTAGCTACGACGCCGGTGATGTGTTCGTGCTTGCCACGGACGCGATGGCGAAACACCTCCTGCAAGACTACCAGACGGCAGGACGCCTCCTCCCGGTTGCCAAATACCTCGAAAGTCCCGAGGCTTTTGGCGATTTCGTCGCTCGTGCCAGGGAAAACGGGATGGACAACGACGATACGACAGCGTGCGTGGTGCAGACGTGAAACTACCGACACCCGTTGACTACCAAGAAGCGGTCCAGATCCCCCAGCGGGCGTTCGAGGACGAGATTCTGCAACGTGGAAAGCCGCTGCGCAATGGTCTCGGCCTGCCCAACGCGATCTCAGGCGGGTTCGCGCTGACGTTCAAGATTGAGGTCGGCTCGGAGTGTTTTGCCGTACGTTGCTTCCACAAGGAAGGCAATCACCTCCAGGAACGTTATGCGAGAATCGCCGAGTTCGTCCAGGCGCATGAACGGTTGGGCTTCCTGGTGGACGTCGATTACATCCCCACGGGAATCCGCGTGCGCAACAGCACCCTCCCGATAGTTCGGATGCCTTGGGTCGAGGGAAGACGGCTGGACAGCTGGATCGATAACCACCTCAACGACCCCGATGCGCTCGGCGCCGTCCGGCGACACATCCGCGAAGCTGTTACCGCGCTGCGCCGAGTGGGCGTCGCGCACGGTGACCTCCAGCACGGCAACATCCTGGTGCGGCCGGACCACAACGTGCGGTTCGTCGACTACGACGGAATGTTCCTACCGGCGCTTCGTCCACTCGGCCCATCCGAACAAGGCCACCGCAATTTCCAGCACCCCGATCGCGCAGACCACTACGACGCATCCATCGATCTGTTCGCGACTTTCGTGATCGACCTATCGCTCGAGGCTCTCCAGCACGATCCCGTCCTGTGGGACGAGTTCCACACCGGTGAGAACCTCCTTTTCAGCGGATCGGACTTCGCCAGACCAGAGCAGTCGGGAGTCTTCGCCCGACTCGGCGAGATCGCCCCGCTGGCCGCGCGCTTGCGGCGACTCAGGGAAGCCTGTACGGCCGAGTTCGCGGCAGTGCCCGACATCCTGCGAGGCGTGGGGATTGCCGGGCCGCAGCGCCGAAGCGGCCGAGCGCGCACCAGGACCTACGACTTGCCGCGACCTGTGCCGGCCGCTGAGCGCGACACGCTGCTCGCGTGTCAGGGCGATGAGGTCACCACGTTCGGCCGAATCGTCGATGCGCGCTTGCAGCCGACTGCTTACGGAAAGATGGCCTTCGTCAACCTCGGTGATTGGCGACGCGGAGATTTTACCATCATCGCATTCGACCAAGTCTGTAAAGAACTCTGCCAGGAGTACGGCGCAGATCTGGCTGGCCTGAAGGGACGTTGGGTGTCGATCACCGGCATGGTCACCGCGTACCGGGGCAAGCGATCGTATTGGACCCCGCAGATCGAACTGCGTCGACTGCGCTCCCTTCGCATGCTTGATATGCGACAGGTCGAAGAGTTCGAAGCGGCAGCCAACGGGGCATTCGTCGATGAAACTGATCAGATACACGAACCTCCCGAAGCGCGAGATCTCGGAGGCTCTGACAAACCGACGACGACATCGGCACCAGCCTCGGTGCCCTCCGGCGCGCCGCAGCAAGGCTCGGGTGCATTGCCGGGCAAGCCAGCCGCATCCGGAAGCGGCGCGGACGACCTCCAGCAGCGTCTCGGCAGGCTGTACTCGTCCCCGGGGTTCGCCGCGCAGGTCTCCCCGCATGAGGAGCTGAACTCGACGGGATCGGCAACTAGGTCGCCATGCGGTGGGGCTGACAGACCTCCCCCTGAACTCCCTACGCCACCACAACCTTGGCCAGTTCGCCCCCCGGTGCAGCCAGGCCCAGTTCCCCCGCAGTATCGGGTCTACCGACTGCCGCCTAGCCAGATCTCACCACCACAGCCTTCCGCGCCACCACCGCCACCCCCACCACCACCGCCACCGGTGCCACCCCCACCACCGAATTGGCAGTCGGGATGGTCGGTGCCGTATCGGAATCCCTGGCCGCCGGCAGAGCAGGCGCCGAACCGGATTCGGCAGCTCCTGAAACGCTGGTTCGGTCTGTGAATGATGAATCCTGAACTCGACCGTGCATGCAGGCACTGGTGATGAATGCAAGGCGACCGCCGCGCACCCAGAACGCACACCGTGCCAAGGCCATCCGCCGCAAGCAGTACCGCGCGCTGTCGGAGGTCAGCGCGGCTGACTGAGCCGCGGATTGAGCGATGAGGCACCCGTTCGGCACTGCGGGGTCTCTGATCCGAGCGAGGATGACGTCGAAGAACGCATGCGCCGAAGGGTTCAAGCCCGGCATGCAGGCCCGCGCCATGCGCGGGCGGCTCTTACCTCTGCCATGAGTCGTACTTCAACCCTTGCCAAGTCGCCGCCCGACCGGCGAACATCCCCGACAGCACCAGCGGCAACCCGGGTTTTGGCTGCGTAGCGGGGTTTAGTGGCAATTTCCGAACGCTTCTTGACGGCACGGGCACCAGCGCCTTAAATAAGTCAGACCTCCGGACGTCAGACGAGTGAAGGAGCTCCCGTGGAACTACACAGCCGGCTGCCCGACCGCGTCGCGGAGGTATTGCGCGCCCGGATCCGCGACGAGTACGAGCCGGGCCGGCGGCTCCCGTCGGAGACGGTGCTCGCCGAGGAGCTCAACGTCAGCCGCGCCAGCGTCCGGGAGGCGCTAAAGCAGCTGTTCGCCGAGGGGCTGGTCGACCGGCGGTGGGGCGCTGGCACGTTCGTGCGCGAACTGGGCGAACCCGTGGCCTTCGACGTCAGCGAGGTGTCCACCACCCGCGAGGTCATCCGCTCCGCGGGCCACGAGCCGACGCTGAGCTTCGTCGACATCACCGTTGTCCCCGGCGAGGACGAGGTTCTCACCGCGCTCGGCCTCGATCAGGGCGCCGACGTGTGGAAAGTCGAGCGCGTCTTCGCGATAGACGCTCAGCCCGCGGTACTGATCATCGACCACCTGGCGCAGATCGTGAACGGCGCCAAGATCGACCCGACCGTGCTCAAGGACGTCAACCTCGACATGATGACGCTCCTGCGTCGCGAGGCGAACACCCACATCGCCAGCTCCGAAGGCACGATTGACGCCGTCGCCGCCGCACCGCTCGTCGCGTCCCGGCTCGGCATCGCCGAAGGCACCCCCGTGCTCCGCCAGCGCCTGATGAACATCGGGCCGGACGGGATGCCGCTCATGCACTCGGTGTCGCACCACCGCAGCGACGTCGCGTCCTTCCGGGTGCTGCGCCGGCAGCGCAGCTGATCCCCGGTCGCAATCCCGCAACCTCCGGAGATCTCATGACCTCAATGGTGACTTCATTTGCCTCTCCTGACGGGAAAGACACCGCCACCGACGCCGCCCTCGAAGTGCGAGACCTGCACGTCGAGTTCGCCACACGCGATGGCGTCGCCCGGGCCGTCAACGGCGTGAGCTGGAGTGTCCGCCGCGGCGAGACGCTGGCCGTGCTCGGCGAATCCGGCTCGGGCAAGAGCGTGACCGCCCAGGCGGTGATGGGCATCCTTGAGACGCCGCCCGCGCGCATCACCGGTGGCCAGGTGCTGCTGCACGGCGAGGACCTGCTCGCGATGGACGACCGCCGCCGTCGCTCGCTGCGTGGATCCGGTGTCTCGATGGTGTTCCAGGACGCGCTGTCCGCGCTTAACCCGGTGTTCCCGGTGGGCTGGCAAATCGCGGAAATGTTCCGCGTCCACCGTGGAATGTCCAAAAAGGATGCCAAGCGCAAGGCGGTCGAGCTGCTCGACCGGGTACGGATCCCCGCGCCGGCCAAGCGGGTGGACGACTACCCGCACCAGTTCTCCGGCGGCATGCGGCAGCGCGCGATGATCGCGATGGCGATCGCGCTCGACCCCGACGTGCTCATCGCCGACGAACCCACCACGGCGCTCGACGTCACCGTGCAGTCCCAGGTCATGCAGCTGCTCGCGGACCTGCGGCGAGAGTCGGGCATGGGGCTCGTGCTCATCACGCACGACCTCGGCGTGGTCGCGCAGGTCGCCGACCGGATCGCGGTGATGTACGCGGGCCGGGTGGTCGAGCACGGCGAGGCCACCGACATCTACACGCGCCCCGCACACCCCTACACCCGCGGGCTGCTCCAGTCGATTCCCCGGCGCAGCGACAAGGGCCAGGAGCTGCACACGATCCCCGGCCTGCCGCCGAACCTCGCGGCGTTGCCCGGCGGCTGCTCGTTCCATCCCCGCTGTTCGTTCTCCGACAACAGCCGTTGCGCGGCCGAAACACCGGTCCTGCGGGTCCCGCGCCCCGGCCGTGTCGCCGCGTGCCACATCTCCGAGGAGGTCCTCGATGCCGAGTTCTGACGCGGACGTGTTACTCGACGTTCGTGACCTCGTTAAGCACTACCCGGTTAGCGGCGGGCTCCGGCGGCAGCGCCGGCACAGCGTCAAGGCCGTCGATGGGGTCAGCCTGCAACTGCGTCGCGGGGAGACCCTAGGCGTGGTCGGCGAGTCGGGCTGCGGCAAGTCCACGCTCGCGAAACTGCTGATGCTGCTGGAGACACCGAACTCGGGCGCCGCCGAGTTCGAGGGCCGCGACATGTTCTCGCTCGGCCGCCGGGACCGCACCCGGCTGCGGCGTGACGTCCAGCTGATCATGCAGGATCCCTACGGCTCGCTGAACCCGCGTATGACGGTCGAGCAGATCGTGGGCGAACCGTTCGACATCCACCGCGACATCGCCCCGCGCGGCGACCGGCGCAAGCTCATCCAGGAACTGCTGAGCGTTGTGGGCCTCGACCCCGACCACCATCTCCGCCGTTACCCGCACCAGTTCTCGGGCGGGCAGCGGCAGCGCATCGGCATCGCCCGCGCGCTCGCGTTGCGCCCCAAGGTAATCGTGTGCGACGAACCGGTCTCCGCGCTCGACGTGTCGATCCAGGCCCAGATCCTCAACCTGCTCAGCAAGCTACAGCAGGGCTTCGGGCTCTCGTTCATCTTCATCGCGCACGACCTGTCCGTGGTGCGGCACCTCGCCGACCGCGTCGCCGTCATGTATCTCGGGCGGATCGTCGAGACCGGCACCGAGGCCGAGATCTACGACAAGGCCGAGCATCCCTACACCCAGGCGCTGCTCTCGGCCGCGCTCGACCCGTCGCCGGACCGGCGGCACGAGAACCAGGTCATCCAGCTCACCGGTGACGTGCCGAGCCCGCTGGATCCGCCGCCGGGGTGCCGTTTCCACACTCGATGCTGGCTGCGCCGGGAGATCCAGACCGAGCGCGGCGAGGCGGCCACCGAGCTCTGCGAGACCGCCTCTCCGTTCTCCGAAACGGAGCCCGCGGCCACCGGGCACCACACCGCATGCCACTTCGCACCCGCCTGGACTCCGCCGATCCCCGACTGATGTATGCCCAATACACGGCGCTGGGGCTGTCCTCGCCAGGCGACGCCTGAGAACCCGCAGCGGTGCGAGCCGAGTCCCACACCGCAAGCGGCTTACGCCGCTTATAAAAAGACACTAGTCCACGAAGGAATCACTCATGTCTACGGCAGACATTTCGCGTCGTTCCTTTCTCGCGCTCTCCGCCGCGGCGACGGCGGTGCTCGCCGCCGGCTGCGGCGGAACCGACTCCACGGGCAAGGCGGCGGGCGCGATCACCCTCGCCCAGTCCACCGAGCCGAACCTCGCCGCGCTCATGCAGGTCGTCTCGGGCAACAGCTTGTGGCAGCACCTGGTTTTCGACTACCTCACCGAACTCGACGACACGCGCACACCCCAGCCGCGGCTGGCCGAGTCCTGGACCCCCGGCCCCGACCTGCGCACGCTGACCTTGCGGCTGCGCGAGGATGTCGTTTTCCACACCGGACGCCCGATGACCGCAGACGATGTCGTCTTCTCGTTGCAGCAGGCCGCGATCCCGAAGAACGGCTCCCAGCTGACCGGCGTCGCGCAGCAGATCGCGTCGATGACACCGCAGGGAACGCACGGCCTGGAGATCACGCTCAAGGAACCGAGCAACCGGCTGTTCGAGCTGTTCGAGACCACTCCGATCGTCGATAAGGACACCTTCGCCAAAGCTGCCGACGGGAAGAACCTGGTCGGCACCGGCCCGTTCCGCTGGAACGGCTACCGCGCGGGCGACTCGATCGAGCTGGCGGCCAATTCCCAGTACTGGGGCGGGAAACCCGCGCTGACGAGCGCGAGCGTGCTGATCATCAAGCAGTCGCAGGCGCTCATCGCCGCCGCCCGCTCACGCCGCACCCAGATCACCGACGGGCTCACGCCGCTGGACGCGGGCACCGTGCGCGGCGGTCAGCTCCGGGTCGAGAACCGGGGCGGGATCCAGTGCTACGTGCTGGGCCTGGACGCCTCGAAGCCGCCATTCGACGACATCCGCGCCCGGCAGGCGGTGGCGGTGGCGGTCGACCGGGAACGCATCGTGAGCCAGATCTACCGCAACACCGGCACCGTGACCAACCTGTGGTGGCCGAAGAACACGCCGGGCTGGGACGCCAAGACCGACGCACGGTGGCGCTATGACCCGGACCGGGCGCGCGCCGCGCTGCGGGATCTCGGCCTAGAGGGCGCCTCGGTCCCGGTCACGGCGAACAGCGGTGACCTCATCGGCCGCGCGATCTTCGACATCGTGCGCTACAACCTCGAAGACGTGGGCCTGCGCATCGAGCCGAACATCCTCGAATCGGCCGCGTTCATCAACCGCAATGTCGCCGGCGCGCTGGGCACCTGCTTCGTGCACACCACCGGCTTCGGCAGCCTGTCCCCGGTGGCATGCGTGACCGCGACCGCGCACCTCAAACCCAACGGGGGCACGCACTTCAGCTCGCCCGAGTACACGCGGCTGATCAAGGCCGCCAGCACCGCGGGTGAAGACACGCGGGCGGCGGCCAACGCCGCGCTCGGCAGCTATCTCGTCGAGCAGGCATTCAACCTGCCGCTCGTGATCGCGCCACCGCCGATGGTGGTCGACTCCGAGGTCCGGGATCTCCGGATCACGACCGCGTTCCGCTATCTCCTTCCCCAATCCCTCTCCTACCGCTGAGGCAGGCCGCTATGCCCTCCTACCTGATGCGCAGGATCCCGGCCGCCCTGCTGACCGCGCTCGGCGCCTCGATCGTGATCTTCGTGCTGATGCAGCTCGCGCCCGGCAGCCCGGCGAGCGTGCTCGCCGGTCCCGATGCCACCCCCGAGACCGTCGCGGCCATCGAACGCTCGCTCGGACTCGACAAAGCCGCACCGGTGCAGTACTTCGACTGGCTGCGTGGGCTGGTCACCGGGCAGCTCGGCGACTCGCTGATCTACCGCCAGTCCATCGCCGAGCTGATCGGGCAGCGGCTGGAGAGCACGATCGAACTCGCCGCGCTCGCCGCGATCCTGATGTGCGTCATCGGTATCGCGCTCGGCGTGCTCGGCGGATCGTCCCGCTCGGCACGCGTCCGCGCCACGCTGGACAGCGCTTTCTCGATCCTGCTCGCGCTGCCCACCTACGTCACCGCCGTCCTGCTGCTGCTCCTGTTCGGCGTGGTGTGGCCGGACATCCTGCCGGTCAGCGGCGAGACTCTGCTGTCGGAGAGCCCGGGCGGCGCGCTGCAAAGCCTGATCCTGCCCGCGATCACGCTTGCCATCCCGCATTCGGCGGTCATCGGCAGGCTCCTGCAGACGAGCATGCGTGAGGCGATGCACGAGGACTACGTGCGCGCGGCGAACGCGAAGGGCCTGACCCACCGGCGGGTGCTGTGGGTGCACGTGCTGCGCAACTCGATGTCCACCGCGGTCGTCGTGATCGGCATCCGCTTCGGCGGCCTGCTCGGCGGCGCCGTGCTGGTCGAGGCGCTGTTCGCGCGCAACGGCGTCGGCCAACTGCTCGTGCAGAGCGTGCTCAGCCGCGACTACTTCGTGGTGCAGGACCTGATCCTGTTCGCCGTCGTCGCCGCGATCGTCATGCAACTGATCTCCGAGATGGCGCTTGCCGCCCTCGACCCCCGCGTCCGGCTGAAGTAGGAGCCTGCGATGTCCACAATGGTCGAAACCCCGCAGCCGGTGAGCGTGTTCGCCGGCGCCGCCCGCCGCTTGCGCGGATCGTGGCTGCTGTCCTCGAAAACAGGAAAAATCAGCGCCGCGATGGTGCTGATCGCGCTCCTGGTGGTGGTGCTGGCGCCGCTGCTGGCGCCCTTTGGGCTGGACGAGCAGGGCCGCACGTCGTTCGCCGGGCCCACCGCGGCCCACCTGCTCGGCACCGATCAGCTGGGCCGGGACCTGCTGTCCCGGCTGATCTACGCGATCCGGCTGGACATGGTGATCGCGCTCATCGCGATCCCGCTGGGCGGGATCGTCGGGACGCTGCTGGGGCTGTCGGGCGTGCTCGCGCCGTGGCTCGGCCAGGTCACGTCCCGAATCTTCGATGTGATCATCGGCTTCCCGACGTTGGTGCTGGGCATCGCGCTAGCGCTCGTGCTCACCCCGGGCACCACCGCGGTGATCGTCGCGATCGCGGTGATCAACCTGCCGGTGTTCGGCAGGCTCGCGCGCGGCGGCATGCTGAGCCAGCTGGGCCGCGACTACGTCATCGCGGCGAGGTCGCTGGGCGCATCACGGTGGCGGCTGCTGTGGCGGCACGTGCTGCCCAACATCCGGTCCGCGATCCTCGTGCAGGGCGCCATCGCGATCGCCGACGCCGTGTTCGTCGAAGGCGCGCTGAGCATCCTCGGGGTGGGCGTGCAGCCGCCCGAGGCGTCGCTCGGCAGCATGGTGCAGGCAGGTCTGCCCTACATCGCGGACAGCCCGCTGTCGGTGCTGGCGCCCACCATCGCGCTCGCGTGGATCATCCTCGGGTTCGCCCTGATGGCCGACACGTTCAACAACCGCGCCTCGCGGTGAGGTTCCAAGGGAGGGAAACCAGCTGTGACGAATGTCGTCCTGATCCTGGCCGATGACCTCGGCTACTCCGATGTCGGCGCCTATGGCGGCGAGATCCGGACGCCGAACCTGGACCGCCTGGCGGCGGGCGGAGTGCGGTTGACGCAGTTCTACAACACGGCCAGATGCAGCCCGTCGCGCGCGTCACTGCTCACGGGGCTGCACCCGCAGCAGACCGGGATCGGCATTCTCACCAACGACGAGAGCCCCACCGGCTACCCGGGCACGCTGAGCCGCCGGTGCGCGACCGCGGCGGAAGTGCTCGGCGCCAACGGTTTTTCCTCGTACCTCAGCGGAAAGTGGCATCTGACCAACGACGTGGTCAACCCCAACGATGCTTGGCCTACGCGCCGCGGGTTCGACCGGTTCTTCGGCACGCTGATCGGCTGCGGCAGCTACTACGAGCCCAAGACGCTGATGCGTGGCGAGGAAAGCGCGCAGGATGAGGTCAAGGACCACGCGTTCTTCTACACCGACGCGATCGCCGACGAGGGCGCGAAGTTCATCCGCGAGCACGTCCGGGACCACGGCGACCGGCCGTTCTTCCTGTACACGGCGTTCACTGCGCCGCACTGGCCGCTGCACGCGCACGAGGAGGACATCGCCGCCTACGACGGCAGGTACGACGATGGCTGGGACGAGCTGCGAAAACGGCGCTTGGCGCGGATGGTCGCGTCGGGCCTGCTGGAGGAGGACACGGCGCTCAGCGAGCGCGATCCGAGCCAGCCCGCCTGGCAGGACGCGCAGCACAAGCCCTGGCAGCTGCGGCGGATGCAGGCATACGCCGCACAGGTCGACCGGATGGATCGCGGAATCGGCACGCTCATCCGGGAACTGGAGGCACACGGGATCCTCGACGACACCCTGATCATCTTCCTGTCCGACAACGGAGCGTCCAATGAGGACCTTCCGCAGGGCGATCCGGACCGGTTCCACCGCCGCACGGACATCCTCTCCCACGAGACGCGCGACGGACGTCCCGTGCTCATCGGCAACGACCCCGACGTGCCCCCGGGCGGCGAGAACACCTACGCCAGCTATGGGCGGGCGTGGGCGAACCTGTCGAACACGCCGTTCCGGTACTACAAGAAGTGGGTGCATGAGGGCGGGATCGCGGCGCCGTTCATCGCGCACTGGCCTGCGGGCGGCCTCGAAGCGGGCGGGATCGTGCGCCAGCCGTTCCAGCTCGTGGACGTACTGCCGACTTTGCTTGAGGTCACCGGCAGCGCGGCACCGGACCAAGAGCTGCGGCTGGAGGGCCGCAGCATGCTGCCCGCGTGGCGCGGCGAAACGGTCGACGAGGCCGATCTCTACTGGGAGCACTGCGGAAATGCCGCGATCCGGCGGGACCGGTGGAAGCTCGTGCGGGCCTATCCCGAGGCGTGGGAGCTGTATGACCTGACGCGGGACCGCACCGAGCTGCACGACCTCGCGGCGCAGGAACCCGAGGTGGTCGCCGAGCTCGCCGCGGCGTGGGAGGCATGGACGGCGCGGATCGGGGTGATCCCGTTCGAGACCACCATCGCGTTCTATCGCGAGATGGGCATCCCGGAGCCGCGAGCCACGGTGATCGCGTCTTCGGAGGACTACCTTTGATCCAGCGTCCCAACCGGCCAGGGCATGGTCGGCCAGGGCAGCGCCGAATTGACCAAGAAAGGCTGACGTTCATGACGAACGTGCTTCTGATTCTGGCCGATGACCTCGGCTACTCCGACATCGGCGCCTACGGCGGCGAGATCCGCACCCCGAATCTGGACCGGCTCGCGGCGGGCGGCGTGCGGATGACGCAATTCTACAATACGGCGCGGTGCAGCCCGTCACGTGCGTCGCTGCTCACGGGACTGCACCCGCACCAGACCGGCATCGGCATCCTCAACCGCGACGAGCGGCCCGTCGGCTATCCTGGCACGCTGAACCGGCGCTGCCTTACCGTCGCGGAAGTGTTGCGGGCCAACGGTTTCTCGACCTTCTTAAGCGGTAAATGGCATCTGAGCAACGATCCGAGCCGGCCCAACGACGCGTGGCCCACGCGGCGCGGATTCGACCTGTTCTTCGGCACCATCACCGGTGGCGGCAGCTACTTCGACCCGAAGACGCTGACCCGCGGCGAAACGCCCGCAACCGACGCCGCCGACCGGGACGGGTTCTACTACACCGATGCGATCGCCGACGAGGCCGTGCGCGACATTCGGGAGCGGGGGAGCGAGCCCTTTTTCCTCTACACGGCGTTCACGGCCCCGCACTGGCCACTGCATGCGCCTGAGGAGGACATCCTCGCCTATGACGGAATTTTCGATGACGGCTGGGATGAGCTGCGTGAGCGTCGCCTAGAGCGGATGATCGAACTTGGGATCGCCGAACCCGGCACGACGTTGAGCGACCGCGATCCGACGCAGCCGGCGTGGCAGGACGCGGAGCACAAGCGTTGGCAGCTGCGCCGCATGCAAACCTATGCCGCGCAGGTGGAGCGGATGGACCGCGGCATCGGGCGAATCGTTGCCGAGCTGGAGGCACAGGGCATCCTCGACGACACGCTCATTCTGTTCCTGTCTGACAATGGCGCCTCGCCCGAGCCCCTGCCGCAGGGCGACCCCGCACGCTTCACGTCGCGCAAGGACCTGACGTCGGGCACCACGCGCGACGGGCGGCCCATCCGCGTCGGCAACTACCCGTCGATCGACCCCGGCCCGGACGACACCTTCGCCAGTTACGGGCGGGCGTGGGCGAACCTGTCGAACACGCCGTTCCGGTACTACAAGAAGTGGGTGCATGAGGGCGGGATCGCGGCGCCGTTCATCGCGCACTGGCCCGCGGGTGGGCTCTCCGGAGGGGACATCGTGCACCAGCCGTTCCAACTCGTCGACGTGCTGCCGACGCTGCTTGAGGCCACCGGATCGACGTTTCCCGAGGCGGACGTGCCGCCTTTGGAGGGACGGAGCATGCTGCCCGCGTGGCGGGGCGGGACCGTCGCGGACGCGGATCTCTACTGGGAGCATTGCGGGAACGCGGCGGTCCGGCGGGGCCACTGGAAACTCGTGCGGGCATACCCAGACCCTTGGGAGCTCTACGATCTGGAGAACGACCGCACCGAGCTGCACGACGTGGCCGCCGAGCATCCATCCATTGTGGATGATTTGAGTGCGGCGTGGGACGAGTGGGCCTCGCATGTGGGCCTGATCCCGTTCGAGACGACCGTCGGCATCTACCGGGACATGGACATAGAGGAGCGAAGGGCCATCGCGATCGCGTCGGCGGAAGACCGTGTCTGAGACGGTGGTCTACGGCACCGGGGGCGGGCGACCGCTGGAGCTGCGCCTGTACGGGCGCGGCGGTGGTCGGCGACCGGGCGTGGTGTTCGTGCACGGCGGCGGGTGGCGCAAGGGAACGCTGGACATGCTCGCGCGGCTGGCGTCGGAGGTGGCGGACGCGGGGTACGTGACGGCGACCATCGACTACCGCCTCTCCGGCGAGGCGCGGTGGCCGGCGGCGCTGGAGGACGCGAAGTGCGCGGTGCGGTGGATGCGCGCGCACGCCGACGAGCTAGGCGTGGACGCGTACCGGATCGCGGCGGCGGGCGGCTCCGCGGGCGGGCATCTGGCCGCGCTCGTGGCGCTCACCCCGGGCAGGTTCGAAGGGAGCGGCGGCTGGGCGGGCGTGTCCAGCGCGGTTCAGGCAGCGGTGCTGTACAATCCGGTGATCGACCTCGGTGTCCCGGCGATCGGTGAGATGGTCGAGGAATTCCTTGGACCGGAGCCGGTTCCCGTCGCCTCGCCACTGTCGTATGTGGATCACTCGTGTCCGCCGGTGCTGAGCCGGGTTGGCACGGAGGACGAGCTCACCCCGGCGTCCGGCTGCGTCGCCTTCCACGGCAGGTTGGACGAGCTGGGAGTGGCGAATGAGCTGGAGATCGTGCCGGGCCGGGGTCACGGTCTTCCAGTGCATGACCACGAAGGCTGCTACCACGCCACGATCGACTTCCTGGGACGGCGGTTTCAAGGGAAATCGGCACGCCAATTCCCTTGAAACCGCAACCGACGCCGAGGAGGTAGTCACGACGACAGGGTCCCGTCCAGGCGCTCCATCCGCCGACCGGCGATTTCCAGTGAAATCGCCGACCACCTCGGGAGCGCAACCGGCAACGGTATTTCATCCCGGCGGCCTGTCGCTATCCCAAAGTTTGGGGATACGCGTGCACGGTGGACCCGCCGAAAGTTGGATCAGTTCGCGCAGCGGCGCGAACATTCATCCAGCGGCAGGAGTACCTCATGACCAGATCTGCTTTGGGGCGGGTCGTTGCGGCGTTGATCGCCATGGCGTTCGTGGTGGGCGGCGGCTTCGTCGCCTCGTCGGCAGGTGCCACCGCGGGGCAACCAACAAAGGCGGAGTCGGCTTTGGCCGGTTTCTTGATCGTGTCGAGGATGAACGGGCTGTGCCTGGAGGTCCGGGGGGACAACGTCGGCGATGGCGGCGCGGTGGCCATGCTCGGGTGCACGGGTCGCAATAACCAGCGTTGGTCGAGGAGCGGCAGCCAGTACCGGAACGACCACAGCGGCAAATGCCTCGACCTCAACAGCAACAACGGGGCCACCGGCGCCGGACTCAACCAGTGGACATGTGGCGACATCCCCGCCCAGCGGTGGACCTTCACCGGTAGCGAATTCCGCAACCAGAACAACAAGTGCCTCACCGTTCCCGCAGGGAATCGGTGGGACGGCGCCGCGGTCGTGATGTGGGACTGCGTCGGTGCCGCCGACCAACAGTGGCAAATCGGCTAACTGGGACACAGGTCCCGTGATGGGGGTCGGGACCTGGACGGGCGCGAGGAGCTTGGTCGGCTGTTCGCGCCCGCCCAGCAAATACTCCCACCGAGGGTCTGGGGCGGTGACTACTCAACGACTCGGCCGAGGAAGCCGCGGATGTAGCCCGCGACGGTGTCGAGGTCGGATTCGAGTGCGAAATGCCCTGCGTTGAGGAGGTGGATCTCGGCGTCGGGAAGGTCGTTGCGAAAGGCGCGGGCGCCGTCGGGACCGAAGATCTCGTCGTTGGCCCCCCACACGGCTAGCAGTGGTACTTGGCTCTCGCGGAAGTATTCGTGCACGCGCGGGTAGAGGGCGACGTTGGTGATGTAGTCGCGGAACAGGCGTAGTTGGATCGCGTCGTTGCCGGGGCGTTGGATCAGAGCGTGGTCGTGGGTCCAGGTGTCGGGGCTGACGAGACTGGGGTCAGCAACGCCGTGCAGGTACTGCCAGCGAATCGCGTCCAGGCCGAGGGCTTCGCGCAGGGCGGTCTCGTTGCTCGGGTTGGGATCGGCCGCGTATGTCCAGATCGGTGCCCAGAATGGTGCCACGAAGCCGGCTTCGTAGGCGTTGCCGTTCTGGCTGATGATCGCGGTGACCCGCTCGGGGTGGGCCAGTGCGAGCCGCCAGCCGATGGGCGCACCGTAGTCCTGCACGTAGATCGCGAACTTCCTCACCTCCAACTGGTCCAGCAGACCGTCGGTGATGGAGGCGAGCGCGTCGAAGCTGTATTCGAATTCGTCGACCGGCGGTGTGTCCGACTGCCCGAATCCGAGATGGTCCGGGGCGATGACGTGATAGCGGTCGGCCAGTGCTGGGATGAGCTCGCGGAACATGTGTGAGCTGGTTGGATAGCCGTGCAGCAGCAGCACGGTCGGCGCCTGGCTCGGTCCGGCTTCCCGGTAGAAAACCTGATGACCGGCGATGGTCATGGTCCGGTGATACACCACGCTCATTCTAACTCCTTTGGAAGATTTAACTGGTTAGCTCGACGCAGGTGACTGTAGGTCGCTGTGCTAACCTTGTCAACCAGGTCTTACTGGTTAGATTGGTTGCTTGGCGATGGTCGAAGATTGTGAGCTGCTGCTCGCGCTCCTCAACACCAGGCCGATAACGGACGGCGTCGAACACGACGAGCTCTCCGATGATCGTTCTGCGCGAAGGTGGTCCGAGGCGCGTGGTGGCACCGGAACGACGCTTGAGCTGCGACGGTTGCGACGCCTTCGAGAGCACCTGACCCATGTGGTGCTGGGTCAAGCGCCCGTGACCGTGCTGGCCGAGGCGCTCGAGGGCGCCCACCAGCGCCCCAGTCTCAGCGAGGCTGGCCTGAGTTGGGAACTCGTCACCGAACCCGACATGCGCCTGTCGGCGCGAGTGGTGTTGGCCTGGGCCTGGGTGAACGAACACCTGCCAGGACGCCTACGACCGTGTGGCAACGACGAATGCCAGCTGTTCCTCCTGGATCGCAGCAAAGCCAACAAGGCCCGCTGGTGCTCGATGGCGACCTGTGGAAATCGCATGAAAGCCAGACGGCACTACGAACGCATTCGAAGCCATGTCCCGACTCAGCGGGGCGATCAGTAAGCCGGCCCCGGATGAACCGCGGCCCGTGGCGCCGATCGCGGAAGGCGTTTCAACGCAGGCATCTTGCCGTTGCAGCATTAGCGGTACCCGGTGTTCTACCTGGACAGGCGATCTGGGCGCGCGGGGGACC
Organism: Saccharopolyspora phatthalungensis; assembly: GCF_014203395.1. Taxonomy (NCBI): domain Bacteria; kingdom Bacillati; phylum Actinomycetota; class Actinomycetes; order Pseudonocardiales; family Pseudonocardiaceae; genus Saccharopolyspora; species Saccharopolyspora phatthalungensis. The sequence continues at coordinate 1,675,736 of NZ_JACHIW010000002.1, read as the reverse complement.
GGTCCCGGGCTGCTCCTGATTCACTCGCGGTGTGGTTGTGCACGACGACTCTGGTCATGGGCTATCGTCGGCGGCCAAAGGCTTTCGAGCTTAATCCCTGGGGACGCGGTATGCGTAATGATTTGCGGTGGAGCGATTTCTCGCCGCCGGAAGAGCATCTGAAGCTTGGCAGGAGCTTGCTGCGAAGCGCGTCGCGGATCAGGCGCAGCTGGTTCGGATTCGCGGCGTTGGCGCTGCTCGCCGCTTTGTTCAGCGCGATCAGCATATGGCAGTTGCTCGTCCTGTGCTGCGGGATCTGGTTCGTCAACCGCGCTTACATGTACCAGGAGAAGGGACAATGGTGTCTGTCGCGCACGGCCGCATATCGGGCGCACCGGGGCTTTGAGCTCCCGGGCGAGGTACCCAGCCGTTCCCGGGGACAGAAGTGGGTCATCGGGAGCAAGCTCGTCATCGCGCTCTGCGGCCTTCCGTACGCCATGGGTCTGCTGACCCTTCTTGACAGCTTGAAGGCGATATGGACCGGGATCGCACACGGCGACCCGACCTACGGCAGCCTCGCCGACCTGGTGGAGGGGATCGCCCTGCTGGTCGTCGCCAACTTCTGGAACGTGATGGGTGCCCGGATGGGTCAGGAGGTCATCTCCTCACCTCAGGATGTCGCCTCGCGTTCCTACGTCCTGTACTTGCGGCCCTTCCGGATCGATGGCGATCTCGCCCGCCAGCAACGCCTCCTGTCGCCGACTGGGCTGGTGCGCGGCCTGTTTCTGGCGCAGAGCCGAACGGAGGAAGCTCGCCTCGCCCACGCGCTGAGGTGGGCGGGGCCCCTGGTGGCGGTCGGGCAGCCGCAGGAGCATTCACCGCATAGCGGGGCGGTCCGGATGTACCTGCCGAGCCACGACTGGCAGCGGCCGGTGCGGGAGTTGATTCAGGAATCGCGGCTAACGGTCATCATGCTCGGCCGGAGTTCGGGAACCATGTGGGAACTCGGCGAAGCATTACGCGTCCTGCCACCCGAGCGGCTGATCCTGGCTGTTCCTTTCGGGAAGGCGGGATATGAGCGCTACCGGCAGGTGGCCGAAGAAGCGTTGCGCGCACAAGCGAACTGCCGGCAGTGCGAGGAAAAGCGTGGCCCGCTGAACCCTCCTGCCCTGCCGCGATACGTCGGCGGCAGACCGTTCCCGGCTAGGATCAAGGCGCTGATCTACTTCACCCCCGGCTGGAAGGCGGAATTCGTACCGCTTGAGCGCCCGCCGCGCTTCGAGGAAAAGCTCATGGGGGCGCTGGACCGGGGATTGTGGCCCGCCGTGCTGCAGCTGACCGACTACGAAAGCCGCTCCCGCAACGCCTAGCTGCACCTAGGAAATCCGCCTGTGCGGCATCGTCCGCAGAAGAGATCGGCGCGGGTTTTTCGAGTCGTGAACTTGATGCCACGGCCGCTCTGCCAGCCGAGCTTGACGACGAGATTGGGGATCCCGGCACATCGACATGCTCACACATCGTATTGTTCGGAACGTGCAGCGTACTGATTCAAGGCAGCCATGGGGCGAGCTGCGTGTCATGCCAGATCTCGGGCACATCGGCGATGAAACCGCCATGAGCCTGAGCGTGCACCTGCGGGACGAACTGCTCCGCGCGGGGGCACCTGAAGTGGGCCGGGAGAAGGTGGAGGCGCCCCCTGACAGCAAGAGTGGCGTGGCGCAGAGCATCTGGCCGCTGGTGGTCAGCGGACTGGCGTCGGCGGCGATGACGCGCATGGTGGCCGTGGTGGCGAAGGCTTGGCTGGACCGGGCGAAGGGGCGGAAGCTGACGCTGGAGTGCGGAGGCGAGAAGCTGGTCTTGGAAGGCGGGTCTGCCAAGGATCAGTCCGCCGTTGTCCAGGCATGGATAGACAAGATCGAGGCGAAAGCCGACAGCGACGGCGGGAACTCGAACACCGCCACTGACCTCGGTCGAGACGACGATCAACCCGGAACCGTCACTCGGGGGTAACGGTGGGCCGCCACGCCCTTATCGTAGCGACCGCGAACTATCAGGATCCGCATTTCCGGAGGATGCGTGCGCCCGCGCAGGATGCTCGCGGCCTGAGCCGCATTCTGAAAAGCCCTCAGATCGGCCGCTTCGACGAAGTGGTCGTACTGGAGGACGAGCCGAGGCACCGGGTCGAGGAGGCATTGGGCGATCTGCTCGCCGACCGCCGCCCGGACGATATGGTTCTGGTCTACTTCACCGGCCACGGAATTACCGACGAGCGGAACAAGCTCCATTTTGTGACGAGCAACAGCCGCCACGACCGGCTGGCCACCACCGCCGTGTCCTCGGCGTTCGTAAGCGAACAGCTGGAAAACTGCCGCGCGGGGACCAAAGTCGTGCTGCTCGATTGCTGTTTCAGCGGCGCTTTCCCCGCCGGGTTCGTCGCGAAAGCAGCTCCCGTCGACGCCGGGCTGGCCGCCCAGCTACCCGGCCGAGGGTTCGCGATCATCGCTTCCTCCGGTGAATTGGAGTACGCGTTCACGGGTGAGGAGAAGACCCTGGACAAGGGGCGATCCTCGTCTGTCTTCACCGACGTGATGATCGAGGGCCTGCGGACCGGCAAAGCTGATCGCGACGGCGACGGCCGGGTCGAGGTCAGTGAACTCTACGACTACGTTCGAGATGAGGTGGCCGCCAGGGCACAGCAGACGCCGACCTACATCGGTCGGGTGTCCGGGACCATCTACCTCACCTGGGTCCCACCGCAGCCGCAGCACATCGCGGATCTCGTGATGCCCCGGGGTGGGCAGGGAGTACCGCGGCCCCACGCCATTCTGCCGGCAAAGCCGACGACGCAGGTGCCGGCGACGGCCCGCGAACGCGGCAGGGCCCGGTGGCAGAAGAGGATCGCCGGTCTGGTTGGCGGGCAATCGGTCCCTTCGCTCAGGGATCGGGTGCTAATCGATCACCCGATCCGTCATTCCCTGCTGGCCGCGGGATTTACGACCGCGACAACCGCGGTTGTCGTTGCCCTGCTGGGCGTCTGGTTCGACACCGGTGACCTGCGGAGCCTGATCGCCTACGTGCTCCTGCTCGGCGCGGCCACCGGCGTCTACCACTGGTCCCGGTTGCGTGTGCGGCGCTGGCGGTACGGGTATATCGGCTTGTACAGCGCTGGGCACCTCGATCCCGTCGCGCCCAGCCCCAGGACATTGCTCATCCCGGTCGGTCATGTGACGGGCGGGCACCGGTCGTCGGCGACCGGGCAGTTGTGTGCCGAGATCCGGCTTGGTTCACGGTTTCTGGAAGTGTCTGCGGATGAACTTGCCGTGTGGCAGGTCGCCCATCGCGCCTGGGGTAAGGAATCCATCCCTTTCACCCGCCAGGACCTCGAATGCCTGCAGGTCGGCGCAGGTGCTGCCCGCGCCTCGATCGACCGTCTTATCCACTTGGACCTGTTGGTGGAGGTGCGGCCGGGAACCAGGGACGTGGTGGACTTCGCCCGGTCGCACCGCTTTGTGCCGCTGCTGCTGGGTCTGGGCAACACGACGACGACGCCGTGGCTGTACCGAATCGGGATGATCGACCGGACTCTCATCGAGGTGCACACGAACGTGTACCGGATCTTTGTCGCTTCGCCTGCCCAGCGGAGCCTCTGGCACGCATGCGTGACGGTGGCACGAGAGGAAGCCATCCTGGAACTGGACATGTTCATCCGGAGTGTGCACGCGTTGCTTTCCGTCGAGGCGGGGCACTTCGACCGCGCTTCGCCTGATCCGGACCCCACCCGCACGGCCGAGCAGGTACCGGAGGCGACTGGATGATCTCCGAGATGTCGCGAAAGCAGACGCTCATCTACCCGATCGGCTTCTTGTGCGGTCCCGAGTACCTGGAGGCAGGAGGGAGACCGGATGGCTACCAGCTGCGGATCGGCGGTGGTGGCATCCGCCTGGACACCTATGCGGAATGCTTGACGTGGAGTTGCGCACGCGGAGCGATCAAGCTGATCGAATCGGCCTCGTCGGAGGGCTGGCAGCGGCAGGACACCGAAGCCCTCGCGGTGCGGGAAGGTGTCACCGACGCCCGCCATGTCGTGAACAGGTTGTTCGCGGTCGGGGCATTGGCCGAAACGACGACCGGGCCGCAGCAGCCGGATGCCGCGGATTTCACGCAACGGTACCGGCTGCTGCCGCTGCTGACCGGTTTCGGCGACGTTCCTTGGCATCGGCAAGTGCCGCCGGAGGCAGCCGAGCCATCGTCGGCGATCGACTTCGTGGCCTACCTGCTCTGGAAGTACGCCCCGCTGGTGCACAATCTCGCCGAGCTGTGCGAGCTGCTGCTCAAGCCGGGAGGGCGTCTGAATTGGTCCGTCATTCCGGATCACCTGAGCTTGCTGCCGATCGCTCTGCGTGCCGTGCAAACGCTGCTGGCCCATCAGGCGGCTTATCTCGATCACCCGTTATGACGAAGTCGGAACGCAACCGGCCACGGCGACGTCTGTGCAGGATGTAGCCCCAAACCCGACTCATGAATGAGGCGCCCGAATGAGTACGACGCGAAACACCGTGGGCGGTGTTGGCATCGCAGTCATGGCGATTGCGGGCCTGGTGGGGATCGTCGGGGTGTTCCTGCCTGAAGGCATCGTGCCGCCCACACTCGTCTATATCGGCCTGGCCGCGGCGGCGACCTTGGCGGTCACCGCGATCTTGGGCTATGCGAATTGGCGCGGAAGCAAGCTACGTGCCCAACGCATCCATGCACGGCTACGGGCGAACGACCCCAGGAAGGCGCTGCCCGAGTTGCGAACCTTGGTCGCGGATCTCGAACGGGTCGCAGGGCAGGATGACCCGATTACGATGGAATGGCGGCAGGTTCTCGCCAGGACGCAACGCGACGTCGGGCAGTTGGCCGACGCGCTGCGCACCGGCAAGCTCAACGTCGAATGCCGCACACGGGCCCTGGGGCACGACCATCCGCGGACGAAGGAGTCGCGGCGCGACCTGCAAATGCTGCTCCGGGAGATCGAAGGTGGCTGAGACCCTCATCTTTCCCATCGGGCACTACCAGGGAAAAATCCGTCGCGGGACGGACTTGGTCCAGGAGATCAGACTCGGCGCCAGCCTGCTCACCCTCACCGACGAAGAGCATCGAGTATGGCTGGCCATGCACGACAGGGACGGCGGGCAGGCCGTCAGGGCGGCGGAGTCCGGCGTCGTATCGTCGTTGCTGGAACGCGGAATCCTGTTCAAGGTAGCTGAAAATCCCTCCGCACAGCGTACGTTCGCCCTGAAGCACCGGCTTGTGCCGAGCATGCTCGGCCTCGGCAACACACCGGAGGTGCCGACGGCCTATTCGATAGGCACCATCGGCGACCCCGCCGTCGAACTGCCCGCCCCGCTCTACGACCTGTGGGAATGGGGGCATATGGACCCGAATCTCTGGGTCGCGGTGCGCGGAGCCACCGCAACCGCTCAGCGCGTCGGGATCGACAATCCAGCCGAGAGCGTGCCCGAACTGCTGCTCAGGCGTCTTCTCGCGGCGTTGCACGACATTCTCGCGGAACACGCGGCGTACCTTGATCGAGGATTGAGGGAATGATCATCGGCCGGAGAACCGATGCCGACACGCAGGTCGTTCCCGTCGGCCACTACATGGGGCCGTTCTACCCGGGCCTGGGCGCCGAGCTACAGCACCACATCATTCGGGTCGGCTGGGACTCCGTCCGGATGACCCAACAGGAATTCGAGACATGGGCACTGTGCCACGGTCCGGCGGGCCTGGTTCGTGGCCAGCGGTGGACAAAGCGGCACCTTGTCGACAGCGGTGCAACGAAACTTGGCCAGCGCGCGGTGCGAAAGTCCTTGGGCCGCCTCATCGAGCGCGGGGCTGTCGTCGAGCTCGGGCAGGGGCCCAACGGCGCCGAGACGTTCGCCCGCGCATACCGCTTCCAGTCCCTGCTGTTCGGGTTGGGCAACCCCGTTGGAGATCCGTTCGTCTTCGGCGTGGGTTTGCCGGGCCGACCACCGGTGCTGACGCTGTCGGCCGAAGACTTCCAGCTGTGGCAATGGGGACATATCAGCGACACGCTGTGGAACTGCTGCGAGCTGAGTGCGGAGTCATGGCGCAAGGCCGGTTCGACCGATCCCGACCGCACCGACGTCCGGCGCAACCTGGCCCGCTCGGTAGCGACACTCCAGGTCTTGGTTGCGCACGGTGCGGCGTATGTGGACCTACCGCGCCGGCAGACCAGACAGGGTTGAACCAGGAGTCACGGTGAGCAACGTCTTGAACAGCGTGGGATCGAGACCACCATTCCGGCGTGACATGGCTTCGGTGCCGGGGTCCGCCGGAATGGTGCGGTTCCTACTTGCGCCTCGTGATTACGACCGGCTTGATCTCGGTGGGCACCCCGTCGAACGCGGAAACCGGGACGCCGAACGTGGCGGCGAGGACGTCGCGGGGTAGCGAGTTCAGCGTTCCCACGATGCCGATGTCGTCGTTCGGTTCCGTGGTACTGGTGTTGAAGATGACCAGCACGTCGAGTGCCTTGGTGGCGCTGGCGTTTTCGAAGTAGTGGAAGAACCCCTGCGGCGCGAAGACGAGATCGCCTTCGTCGGCTTCGAAGGCGTCGTTGTGGTAAGCCCCATCCGGGTGCGTACCGAGAATCGTCCATTTGGCCTTGCCGGCAATGATGTAGTTCAGTTCCCAGGCGGTCGGGTGCCAGTGCGCTTCGCGAATGCCGCCGACCTCCAAGCGTACGAAGTACACCGATCCCTGCTGGCCGCGCAGGACAGGGAAGTTCTGCTCGTGCGCGCCTTGCAGGGTGCCGCCGTCGAAGATCGTCGGCTCGCTCGCCCTCAGCTTGAAAAGGTGCGGGCTCGGGTTCAGCCGTGGGTCGGTCCCCGCGGCGGCAGCACCGGATTCTGCGCTGGTCGCACTCTCGGTGGCCGCACTACTGGCGGATAGCCCGGTGTCGCCGGTCGTGTTCAGGTCGTCGGTCTCGCTCATGGGATCGATTCGCCTTCCCTGTTGTCTCGTCGGGCGAGTCGATTCTGCCGAGAATTGCCATTCCGCAAGATCGACTGATCGGTGATTTGTTGCGGAACGATCGGCTGATTTCCGGTTGGTGTAATCGTGGTGCGGTTCCGCGCGGTTCCGCGCGTTTCCGCGCGGTTCGAAAGGGTTCCGGAGGCCGCTCGCTCAGGCACGGAGCTAGCTCGACTGCTCCGCCGTTCGCCGTCCGCCTGAGGAACCCGATTTGCCCTCGCGGGCCCCGGCGCGCTGTGCAATCGCGGTGCCCACGCCGATCGCCACCGCCACCGGCCACTCGATCACTGACAGCGCCGCCAACGTCCCCAGCCCCCCGTAATAGGCCACCGTCTGCGGAGAAGGCAGACGGCTCCGTACGGTGTTGACCACGCCCGAGAGATCCTCACGCGTAGGAATGTAGTGATCGGGCTGGTGGAACTCGGCAGTCACGCCCGGCAGGTTTACCGTCGTCGCCTCGCGGGTGGTCGTGGGTTCGGGCGTTGTGGTTCTCCGGCGGGTGGTCGTGGGTTCTGGGGTTGTGGTTCTCCGGCGGGTGGTTGTGGGTTCGCGTCCCGTTGTTTCCCGCCGGCTGGTCGTCGCCTTGCGGCCCGTCGACCTCCGCTGCCTAGTAGCCATGGTCCCTCCTTACCGCCTTACCGCAGCCTGCCGAGAAACCGACGTCTTCCCGGCCGACGACACCTCCTCTTGAATGAGGGGTACCACGTCGGGGGCGAGCTCATGCGCATCCGCACAATGCAGTACGCCGCATGACCACGAACCTGCTGCCGAGCTCCTGGCCACTGACCCGACGTCGTCCTGGGTGTACCGCCCACAGGCGCGGACGTCGCGCATCTGGATGTGGGCACCGTGAAGGACGGCGGTCCATCAGTGTTCGTCGTAGTGGCCTTCGTGGCTTGCGTGGCGGCACTTGTCATGTATGTAGTCGACATGGTCGCCATGGGGAACGGCGACGTGACCGCAGCCATCGCCGTGAACGTGATCATGTTGCTCGTGCGTGGCGTGCTCGTGTGTTTCGCACTCGTCGTAGTGGTCGTCGTGCACGCGATGCAGGTGGCCGTCGTGTACGTAGTCAACGTGGTCCTGGTGCGGTACCGCGACGTGGCCGCAACCCTCACCATGAACGTGCTCGTGTTCGGTGTGTTGGGTGTGCGTCGCCATCGCTCAGGCTCCTCTCCGTCGTGTCCACGATCGCCAAAGTGCCCAGCCACTAGCCCGCTGACGGGTAGCCGCCGGTGGGCGTGCCTTTCGACTACCCGGTTTGGTCCCGACGCAACCTGGCGGTTCCGGCTGGCAACGGCCTGGGCGGACGCGCAAGACCAACCGTAGGGCTTCGGGCGTTGCGTAAAATCCGTCAGACAAAGCGGCCTCCATAAATACTGACTCTTTTGGTCGTTTCTCCAAGTCAACAAGGTTTTCGCGGGCCAAGTTTGCGCGTTCACGCAAACATGCCAAATGGGATAAGGTCTCAAGCGATTGCCTTTCCGCTAAAGCAGAACCTTCGCTCGCCGTTCGGGCCGTTTTTCAGGCAAGCCTCGACCGTGACGGTCTTTCCTTCGGGAATGTTCACCTTCTTGAACGCACACCGGTCAACCGGGTGCGAGCCGTTGGTGTCCTCGCTTTGTACAGCGTGACGCCCATGGGAATCGCGCCAACTCAGGGCTCCCCAGGCTCGCAGTCCATCGGCCTGCATGTCGCATACCTCGAAGAGGTCACCGTCGTGCCAGAAGATGGCCTTCCCGCCGGGATTGTCGTCGAGTGTCACCGCTCCGCCATCTTTTCCTTTCGTCTGGATCGGGCTCGGCGTCGCCTGCGCTGCGGTAGCCGCAGGCCCCAGCAGCACCAACGCCCCCAGCAGCGGGAGCGCTCGGCTCAGGTAACGAAGCATCTGCATTTTCCTTACCTCTCGTTCGCAGTCGGTGCACTGAATTTCTCGTAGCCGCAGTCACGGTTCCCAGAGACGCCAGGTTTCGCCTGTCTGTCGCCCGCGGGGTTGTTCTTCGCGGTAGGGAAAGAGTCGCAGTCGGTGGTGACCGTTGGATGACTCGACAGTGACACGGGGCGCTGCCAAGGCGCGATCGGTGTGACCTGGTGAAGATCGCTGCGCGTTGGGGCTGTACCCGAGCGCAAACACAAGCCCCCAATACGGCCATGACCGCGAAAATCACCCGACCCGGCGTCATCCAGCCTGTTGGCAGAACCCGAAAGCGCCACTTCTGGGGATTTGCACCCGACCGGGACCCGACGACCTGTCGGACTGGGGCCGGCGGCAGCCGAAGCGGGGTATGGGTGGCACCCGCCGTAGTGAACTTTCTCGGCCGCCCACCTCGCGTGACCGAAAGAAAGCCAGGGGGCCGGTCCCGGCCCCCGCTTGTGACACAGGAGGCACCACGTTCATGGACAGGTTTTCTCTTCGTCAACTGACCAGGACCACGCTGGTCCTGGTGACCACTGCCCTGGCCATCACCACCGCGACCGCCGCTGCCTCTCCTGCGGTCGAGGAAACGGTGGTGGCAACGCAGAGCCTCAATGAAGCGGTCGGCAAACTCCAACGAGCCGCCAAACCCGCCTGCCAGAGCAACGTGAGCATCAGGTCCTGGGCCAATAACAGGTACGTGAGTGCGGAATTGAACTGGGGCGGAAACGGCTACGGGACCCTGCGTGCCCGAGCGGACCGGGTCGACGCCTGGGAGAGGTTCACCATCTGCCAGAACGGGTTGGCTTCCACGATCCGGTCCGAGGCCAACGGCAAGTACGTGAGCGCCGAATTGAACTGGAGCGGAAACGGCAACGGGACCCTCCGTGCCCGAGCGGACCGGGTCGACGCCTGGGAACAGTTCTCCTTCGGCAACTGCGGCCAGGACTGTGTGTCCATCCGATCGACCGCTAACGGCAAGTACGTGAGTGCCGAATTGAACTGGAGCGGAAACGGCAACGGCACCTTCCGTGCCCGAGCGGACCGGGTCGACGCCTGGGAAAACTTCGCCTGGAGCTGACCGCACCCGGTCAATCACCACTGGGATCGGGTTGCCCTGGGGAACGCCGATTTCGCGCGAAATCGCCGTCGGCTCCGCACGAGGACCGCCGATTTCGCGCGAAATCGCCAACCCTGCCGGGCGGGCAACCTCAAGCCCCAGTCTCGGACCGCTTGACGGTTTTCTCCGGGCTGTGCTCAGCGCGACAGCGCGGAAGGCTTGCTGCGGTGTTGTACCTGGGCGAACAGTCCGGTCGCGACCAGTGCCATCAGCCCGGGAAGCCAGTACTGCCAAGCCTGGGAGAGACCGGCGAACGCGGCGGTGTTCTGTGTCACCTGAAGCAACAGGACCCCGAAGACAACCCCGATGAAGCTCCCACGACCGCCGAAAATGGAGGCACCACCAAGGACCACCGCGGTGATGCTGGCGAGGGTGTAGGAGATACCGGCGGTCGGGTCACCGATGCCGGTCTGTGCCGCCAGCAAGAACGCGCCGAACAGCGTGCACACCGAGCCCGCTACGTAAGCCAGCACGTAGACGCGAGTGACGGGGATGCCCCGCTTGTACGCGGCCTGGTCGGCGGAACCAGTGCCACGCAGGCACAAACCGGCCATCGTGCGGCGCGACGCGAGTTCGAGAACGAGCAGAAGGACCACCCCGGCGATCACGGGCCACGGGACGGGGCCGATCTTGACCTTGAGCAGCGAGGTTACCGGTTCGGCGATCAAACCGCCGGGAACGTCGCGCATGAACAGCGAAAAGCCCTGCAGTGCCATATAGGTCACGAGCGTGGCCACCACGGGCGTGACGCGGGCGAACTTCACCAAGCTGCCGTTCACCAAGCCGATTCCACCGGCTACCAACACCATCATCACGAACCCCAGGACCCACCAGCCCACGGCGTAGTCGTCAGTGACATAGAAGGACGCGACGACGACGAGCGCTCCGCACAGCGGCCCGACCGAGAGATCGATTCCGCCCGTCAACATCACGATCAGTTGACCCGCGGACAGGAACAGCAGCGGGCCCAGGAGCTCCAGCATGCTGGCGATGTTGAAACTGGACAGGAACCGCTCGTTCTGTGCGGCCCCGACGATGGTCAGCGCGATGATGGCGGCGATCAGGAAAGCGCTCGGTCCTTGCTCGCTGGACAGGAGCTTTCGCCAGCGGCGTCCCGGTGCTTTCTCCCGCGCCGGGGCCCGCTCCGCTTGCTCGGCCGACGAACTGGTCAGGGCGGCCTCGGTGATCGCGTTATCGGTGATCCCGTCGCCGACCAGTTCGGCGACCACCCGGCCCTTCGAGAAGACCAGGACGCGGTCGCACAGGCCGGCGAGTTCCACGTTGTCGGAGCTGAGCACGACGACGGGCACGCCGCCGTCCGCCGTGTCCCGCAGCCGGTGGTAGATGTCGGAGCGGACGCCGACGTCGATGCCCTGGGTGGGTTCGTCGCACAGCAGGACCTTGGGGTCGGACAGCAGCGAACGACCCAGCACCACCTTTTGCTGGTTGCCTCCGGAAAGCGTCCCGACGGCGACGTCCGGGGACGCGAGCTTGACGCCGAGTTCGACTACTTCGCGCTCGACGAGCTGATCTTCGCGTTGGACAGCGATGATTCCGGCGCGCGATGTCTGGTCGGTCGCCGCGACGGCCAGGTTTTCCCGGACGGAGTGAATGGTCGCGACGCCTTCGACATGACGTTCCTGGGGCATGAGCACGACACCCGACTCGCGCGCCCGGCGAGGGCTCGACACATCCACCGGTCGGCCTTCGATCAGCACCCGCCCCCGGCTCGGCGCGGCACCGCCCAGTGCCCTGATGAATTCGCGCTGCCCGTTGCCCTCGACGCCGGCCAGACCAAGGATCTCCCGCCGGGCCAGGGCGACGCTCACCCCGCCCAGCCGATCCGATGTCAGGTCCTCCACCCGCAGGACCGGCTCGCCCGGATCGGCGGCGTGATCGGGGAACAGCGAGGTGACCTCCCGCCCGGCGACGCGCGTGATGACCTCCTGTTCGCTCACCTCGGCCCGGTTGAAGGTGCCGCGGATCTGGCCGTCGCGCAGGACCGTGATGCGGTCGGCGAGTGCGAACACGTCGGGCAGCCGATGGCTGATGTACACCACGGCGACACCGCGGGCGGCGAGCTCACGAATCCGCTCGAACAGCCGCTCGGTCTCGGCGGACATGAACGGTTCGGTCGGCTCGTCGAAGATGACCACGCTCGGGTCGCACGCGAGCGCGCCGCAGATCTCGACCGCCTGCTTCTCGGCGAGGGTGAGCGCGCGAACCGGGACGGTGGCATCGATCGGCATCCCCATCGCCCGCAACTTCTCCGTCGCCCACCGCGTCGCCTCACCGAAGCGCGGACGCTTCGCCGCGGGCACCGCGAGCATGAGGTTCTCCGTCACGGTGAGGTCCGGTAGCAATGTCGGGTGCTGAAACGCGATCGCGAGGCCCTGCTCGCGCGCGGCCACCGGGGAGATCTCGGCCAGCGGGCGGCCCGCGATCGCGATATGCCCGCTGTCCGGTTTCACCGCGCCCGACGCGACTGCCATGAGGGTCGACTTGCCCGCGCCGTTGCCGCCGACGAGCGCGTGGATCTCGCCCGCCTGGGCCTCGAAGTCGACCCCGTCCAGGGCGAGGACACCGGGAAAACGTTTGGTCACACCGCGCATCACCAGGCGGGCGCTCGATTCATCCATCGTGTGAGTCCCTTCCGGTGCTGGTCCGCGGCCGCCGACCGCGGACCAGCGCACAGATCGATCAGTTGTAGATGCTCTTGAGCTTCTCGGGCGCGAGCTCGGCCGAGAGGATGGCGCTGGTCGGCAGCGCCGAGTCGCACTTCGGCTGCTTGCCGCTGTCGAAACTGTCTTCGTAGATCGGGATGTTGATGATGTCCGGCTCGTCGTTGTTGATGCCTTCCTTCGCGGCGACGGCCTTGCGCAGCGCGAGGCGGACGAGCCAGGTCCGGCTCGAAACGGTCACGAGGTTGGCGTCGGGCTGCTGTGCCCTGGCCTTCTGCCATTCGCACGCCAGGCCGTTGTTGTCATTCGCCGTCCACAGCGGAAGTTTGCGGCCGGCCGATTCGAAGGCGCGAACGCCACCGACCGAGCCGTCGCCCGAGTCCGAGATAATCGCGTCGATCTTGTTGTACTTGGTCAGCAGGCCCGCGACGACCCGCTGCGTCTGGGCCGGGTTCCAGTTCGTGTCGATCGGCTTGCCCGGCTCGTTGAGCAACTTGGCGTTCTTGCAGGCCGGGTTGTTCGCGAACTCGTCCTGGATGCCCTTGATCTCCGTGGTGCTCTGGGTGTTGCCCGGCGTGCCGCCCAGGAACAGGACGTTGCCACCGGCTTCCCCCAGGTGCTCGCAGGTCCAGCGGGCCCAGGTGTGCCCGTCGTTGATCGTGTTGTGGCCGACGAATGCGGTGTAATCAGTACCGGCGGTGCCACCCGGGTTGGCGGTCCACGGCACGATCGCCACGCCGTTCTGGAACGCCTCGCGCAGCGTTGGCAGGAGCGCTTGGCCCGCGTCGGGGAACACGACGATGGCGTCGGCGCCCTGAGCGACGAGCGCCTTGATGTCGCTGATCGCCTTCTGCGGATTGTTCTGGGCGTCGGAATACGGCATGACAGTGAGGTTCGGGCACTTGCTCGCCTCGTCCTCGAACTCGGCTCGCGCCGTCTTGCGCCAGGCGTTGTCCCCCGTACCGTCGGCCAGCGCGACCTTCAGCGGTTTGGTGCCGCAGAACTCGTTGATCGATTTGAGTTGGGAGACTTCACCGATCTTGCCTTTGTCGCTGTACACGTCGTTGACGTTCGAGGTGGAACCGCCCTTCGGGCTCGCGCATCCGGTGACGGCGATGAGTGCCGCGACGACGATCGACCCGCCTGCCAGCACAGGGCGTCGCTTGTTGACCATTGTCACTCCATTGTGAGGGTTACTGGATGTGGTGGGGAAATGCATGCCGGCTACCTAAACCCGGCTACCGGGACCCGGCTACCGAGACGTGGCCCGATTCCCGCTCAACCGACGGGGGATCGCGCTCAGCGGCACGCGGCGCATGACAACGGCCAGGGCGAGCACGGCCGCTTGCACGAGCAGTTGAATCGAGGTCGCGGCACCGGCGGCGAGCACGACCTGGTTGAGCTGGGTCAGGAACAGTGCCGCCACGCCGGTGGCGACCGCGCTGCTCATGCCGCCGGTCAGCAGGCTTCCCCCGAGGACGACCGCGGCAATGGACGACAGCTGGTAGGTGTTGCCGAGCAGGATGTCGGGCGTACGCAGGTACGCCGCGAGCAGAAGGCCCGCCACCGCATACAAGAGCCCGCCGATGGCATAGGCGGAGACCTGGTACCCCTCGGCTCGGATGCCGAGCAACCGCGCGGCGGCCGGGTTGGCGCCCACGCTCACGAAGCGCCGCCCGGGCACCGAGCGCCGCCGGAGCCACTGCGTGATGGCGACCAGGATCACGGCGACGATCAGCAGGTTGGGCACCGTCCACAGGGAACCGGTCGCGAATGCGCTGACGGCCGGGTTCGCCGACGCCGGAAATCCCTTCGATATCTCCAGCACGACACCGATCAGGATCGTGTTCATGGCCAGGGTCGCCACGAACGCGGCGATCCCGAACCGCACCACCAGCACGCCGATGACCAGCCCGCCGGCCGCCCCGGCGAGCAGTCCGAGCACCGCCGAGACGGCCAGCGGAAGTCCGGTCAGCTCGGGCACTTTGGTGGCGAACAGGGCCGCCAGCGCCATCGCGCCCGGCACGGACAGGTCGATGCCGCGCTGAGTGATCACAAAGGCTTGCCCGAGCGCGGCGAGGACCAGGATCGAGGCGAAGGGAAGCATCGAGCTCAACGCGGCCCCGGAAAGGCTGCCGGGCGCGATCAGCGGGCTGATCGCGAACAGCACCGCGGTCATGGCCCACACCGGCACGAACGGACCGCGGGGCAGCCTCAGCCGTGGCCGCCGGGCCCGCGCGGCCCGTTGCACCGGTTCGTGTATGCCGAGGGACATCGCTAATCCTTTCTGTTGGGCCGGAAGGCGGTCACACAGCGGTGTAGCCGCCGTCGACGGGCACATCGGCGCCGGTGATGAAGCTCGCCTGGGGACTCAGCAGGAACACGATGATCGAGGAGATCTCGGAGACATCCGCGATCCGCCGTAGCGGATGGGATTCGACGAGCTCACGTTCGGCCGCCGCCGGATCCCGTTGCGCGGCAAGGTAGGTGCGCAGCTGTTCGGTCCGCACCGAACCCGGGCTCACCACGTTGCAGCGGATTTTCTGGCGCGCGTAGTCGGCGGCGATCTGCCGGCTTAACTGGAGCACCGCGCCCTTGGACGCGCAGTATGCGGGCTGGTTGCGCAGCCCCACTCGCCCCGAGATCGACGAAAGGTTGACGATGGAGCCGCCCGATCCCTGCCTGACCAGTGTCCGGACGACATGTTTGCAGGTGAGAAAGGTTCCCGTCGCGTTCACACCGAGCACCCGCGTCCAGTCCGCGAGCGTGGTCTCGGTGAGAGGGCGCGAGACCATCGTGGCGGCGCAGTTGACCAGACCGCCGATCCCGCCCCACTCGTCGAGCGCCGCGTCGACAGCGCCCTCGACCGCTGCCTCGTCGGTGACGTCGGCGAGCTTGGCGCGCGCCTGCCTCCCTTCGGATGCCAGCTCCACCGCCAGCCGTTCGATGCCCTCCGCGTTCCGGTCGACCAGCAACACGGGTTTGCCGGTGGAGGCGACGGAGCGCGCCACGGCGGCCCCGATCCCGCCGCCGGCGCCGGTGACCACGACCGCGTTGCTCATCGGTATGTCCCTCGATCCCGCCGTTGGGCGAATTGGCGCCGCCGACCAGTCCCTGACCTGCGTCAATGACTTCCAGAATGCCGATGAGAGTGACATGCTGCATGCAGCATGTCAAGGCATTGATATGTAGCATGCAGCATGCCAATATCGACCGGAGCGAGAAGGGTGGTGGTCTGGGCCTTGAGTCGGACGGATGAAGCGGTACGGGTCGCGGTTGCCCAACTACCTTCGGCGGGACCGAATCTCGACGTCAACCTCTGCGCCACGATTGACGCGATCGAATTGGCCGGGGCGGCGGGCAATGATCTCGTCGTGTTTCCGGAATGCACGCTCAGTGGTTACATGTTCGCCGCGCGTGCCGAGGCCGAGCAGGTGGCGATCGGCCTGGGTGACCAACGAATCGAACACCTCGTGCGGGCATGCCGCCGCGCGTCGACCGTCGCGGTGGTCGGGTTTCTCGAAGCCGATGGCGACGCGCTCTACAACTGTGCGGCGACCCTTGGACCGGACGGCGTGCTCGGAACCTATCGCAAACAGCACCTGCCCTACCTCGGCGCCGATCGCTTCGTCGAGCCCGGTCGCGGCGAGGCACCCCGCGTCGTGACGACCCCGATCGGCCGCATCGGCGTGATGATCTGCTTCGATCTCCGCTTCCCCGAATCGGCGCGGGTGCTCGCCCTGCAAGGAGCGGACATCATCGCGATGCCGACCGCTTGGCCGCAGGACGCCGTCTTTCTCGCCGACCACGTCACCCGGGTCCGAGCCCTGGAGAATCTCGTCTACCTCGCGGTCGCCGACCGAGCCGGCGACGAGAACGGCACGACTTTCCTAGGCCAGAGCCAGGTGGTCTCGCCCGCCGGAGAGGTGTTGATCAACGCCGGAAATGATCACGGAGTCTTCGGCACCGAGGTGGACCTGGCCCAGGCGCGCCAGAAGAAGCTCGTGAAGATTCCCGGCGAATACGAGCTCGGCATCTTCGCGGAGCGCAAACCCGCTCAGTACACCGAGATTACGCGTCCCGTCGAGTCGTCAACCCGCGAGGCACGGTAGGAAAGGAGATTGGTCGTGTGTGGACCTGAGCTGATCACCGAGACGACGCGCCGCAAGATCGCGGCGTACGCCGCCGAGTTCCGGAAGGTGACCAAGAGCCCGTTCGGCGCCGACGACGAGATCGGCATGCTCAACCTGCTGTCGCCGGAATCGGCGCGGGAGGTGATCCGGCGGGCGGATGGCGGTGCCGCGATCGACTTGTCCGTCGACATGTTCGTGGGCATGCCGTCGTGGGTCAAGGCCGGCGACCCGGCGTTCCAGCAGTGGATGACCCACACGCCCGACGGCACGATCCTCGACGACCTGACCGGCGCCGGGGACGCGCAAAACCGGCTGGTGTCCTATTCCGGCGACGCGGTGTCGATGTACACCCATACCGGAACGCATATCGACACGCTCAACCACTTCGGCTACCACGGCGAAATATGGAACGGGTTCTCCGCGGCGCAGCATCTGAGCTCGCGGCATTGGACCAAGTGCGGCGCCGACAAGATTCCGCCCATTATCGGCCGCGGCGTGCTCTTCGACGTGGCCGGACTGCACGGCGTGGACATGCTGCCCGCCAATTACGGGATCGGTGCCGACGACCTGCGCGCCGCGCTGGAACGGCAGGGCACCACGTTCTTGCCCGGGGACATCGCACTGGTCCGGACCGGACGGATGACCCAGTGGCCGGATCCGGCGCGCTATATCGACAACAGTCCGGGCCTGAACCTGGACGGCGCTCGGTTCCTGGCCCGGGCGGGAGCCGCGTTGATCGGCGGCGATAACTCCGCGCTTGAGCAGATGCCGGCCGACGATCCGGAGAACTGGCAAACAGTCCATACCTATCTTCTCGGGGAGGCCGGGGTGCCGATCATGGAGCTCGTCGACTGCGAACAGCTCGCCGCGGAGTCGCTCCACGAGTTCGCCTTCATCGGCGCTGGCCTGAAGATCCGAGGCGCGACCGGCGCGCCGATGCGACCAATCGCGATGCCGCTGACCAGCTGAGCACCGCGACCCGTTGTCCACCGCGACCCGTTGTCCACCGCGACAGCTGTCCACAAGTGAGGCGAGTTCCACCATGTCTGAGAATGAGTTCACGTCCGCGGTCGACCACAGCCGGACCTCGTACGGAGACGAGGGGTTCAGCCGGTTCCTGCGCCGCGCGTTTCTCGCCTCCCGCGGATACGACGACGTCGACCTCGACCGGCCCGTGATCGGGATCGCGGTGACCACGTCGGACTACAACACGTGCCACCGCGATATGCCGGCCCTCCTGGAGGCGGTGCGGCGGGGGGTTCTCGAAGCCGGCGGGCTGCCCATGGAGTTTCCCACGATCTCGCTCGGCGAGATCCTCACCTCGCCGACCTCCATGCTGTTCCGGAACCTCATGGCGATGGACACCGAAGAGATGATCCAGGCGCTGCCGATGGACGCGGCCGTGCTGCTCGGCGGATGCGACAAGACCGTCCCGGCGCAGCTGATGGCCGCGGCGTCGTCGGACAAGCCGGTGCTGCTGGAAGTCGTGGGGCCGATGATGACGGGCAGTTGGCGCGGGCAACGGCTGGGCGCCTGCACCGACTGCCGCCGGCTGTGGGCGAGCCACCGGGCCGGTGAGCTGGACACCGCGGAGATCACCGAGGCGCGCAGCGAGCTGGTGACGACCGCAGGCACCTGTGCGGTCATGGGTACCGCGTCGACGATGGCCTGCCTGACCGAAACACTCGGCATGATGCTCCCGGGCGGAGCCACCCCTGGCGCGCCGACCGGCGCACGGCTACGGCACGGCGTCGCCACCGGGCGGCGCGCCGTCGAACTGGCCCGGCAGGGCGCGCCGAAACCCCGGGATGTCCTTACCAGGGCCGCGTTCGAAAACGCCATCAAGGTCCTGGCCGCCCTCGGCGGTTCCACCAACGCGCTGGTTCACCTGATCGCGGTGGCTCGGCGAGCGGGTGTCGAGCTGTCGCTCGCCGACTTCGACACCATCGGCGCTAAGGTTCCGCTCCTCGTGGACTGCAAACCGTCCGGCGCCAATTACATGCCGGACTTCCATCGGTCCGGTGGGGTCCCGGTACTGCTCAATGAGCTTGAACCGCACCTGGAAACGTCGACGGTCGGCGTCACCGGGCGTTCCCTGGCCGAACTGCTAAGCGACGTCCGGCCCCACGAGGCCACGCGAGACGTCATCCGGCCGCTCGACGATCCGCTCGGTCCGCCCGGCGCGCTCGCGGTGCTGACCGGTTCTCTCTGCCCGAACGGCGCGGTGATCAAGACGTCGGCCGCGAGCCCGGAACTGTTGCAGCACACCGGCCCGGCCTTCGTCCTCGATGCCGGGCAGGACATCGCCGCGGTGCTGGACGACCCCGATCTTGACATCACCCCGGATCACGTACTCGTGCTACGCATGGCCGGACCGATCGCCGCCGGCATGCCCGAGGCCGGGGCGTTGCCGATTCCGGCGAAACTGGCGCGCCGGGGAGTTCGCGACATGGTCAGGGTTTCCGACGGGAGGATGAGCGGCACCTCCTACGGAACCGTCGTGCTGCACTGCGATCCCGAGGCCGCGGCGGGCGGGCCGCTCGCGGCGGTGCGCAACGGCGACCTCATCCGGCTGGACATTCCGGCGCGGCGGATCGACCTTCTCGTGGACGAGGACGAGCTGTCGCGACGCCTGCGCGAGTTCACGCCCGCGCCGCCGCCGGCTCGTGGCTGGCGGCGGCTCTACGCCGAGACGGTCCTACCGGCCAGTCAAGGTGCTGACCTGTCGTTCTTGTAGGCTGACAAGGGGGTAGGGGAGCGATGGCACTCTTGACATGCTGGCGAAATTGGGCGGGCAAAGCTGGTTCCTCGCTGGTCGACGGAAAGGGTAAGAACGCGTGAAGCCACTGTCGGGCGACAACGCCTCCTTGACCGAGCGGGTTTTCGAGCGGATCAGGACTGCCATCCTTTCCGGGGAATTGGTGCCCGGCTCGCTGTACTCGGTCGTGGACATCGCGAGCCAGCTAGGCGTGTCACGCACACCCGTGCGTGAGGCACTGCTGCAGTTCGCGGCCAATGGCATGGTCCGGTTCGAACGCAGCCGTGGCGTGCGCATCCTCGAACTGTCGGTCAAGGACATCGAAGAGATCTATTCGCTGAGGCTGCTACTGGAGGCGCCTTCCGCCTATCGCGCGGCCACGCACATGAACGATCGCGATCGCGCGGTCTTCAAGAAGGCGTTCGCCGGGATGCGCAAGGCGAGCGATGCCGGCGACGAACGCCTCTTTCAGCAGCACGATGTGGTCTTTCACGAGACAATTGTCCGCGCGGCGGGCAACGAGCGAGTCGTCCAAGTGGTGGCCAACACGCGCTCGCAGATGCACGCACTGGGTCTTTCCACGATCAAGACGCGAACGCTCGCCGACATCCTCGCCGCCCACGAAAGGATTTACGACGCCATTCTCGCCAAGGATGCGACCGGTGCCGGCGAGGCGGTGCAGGACCATCTCATTGGCACGCTCAAAGTGCTGGTGCAGCAGTCACTCGACTCAACCGAGGCCGGCGAGGACTATCAGCCCCCCGTCGCGCGGTTGAAACTGCTTCCCTAGCAGGAGTCTTTCCGTGGTGTGGGCTTCCCCGGCCGTGATCGTGACGGTTGGGTCCCGGGGCTTTGGAGTAGTTTTCCCAAGTGGCCTGCGGAGCGGGTAGCGGAACTCAGACGCCGCATGCATCCGGTTGCGGGTGCTGGCGATCATCTGATGTCGCGTAGTTTCGCGCACGGAACTACGACGGCGAACAGTGGCGAGGCCCCGGCCGGTGGCAACGGCGAGAGCGAGATCGTGATGTCGTCGGGCGCGGGAACAATCGGTGCTGAGGTCTTACCGTGTGCCTCGGCGACGACGGCGGTTTCCTGGAAGCCGTGTGATCCGGGCGGGCCCTGGCAATTGACCTGTGCGGCACGTACTTCGGCTTGCCAGGAAGGACCGTTGGCACGCACCGTTGGGCCGCCCCAGTCGGTGATCAGTTGGACCGCGAGCACCGCGACCGTCGTTGTCCCTATCAGCCCAGGCGCGCCCGTGGGAAGTGCGCGGTCGGCAAGGCGGTCCAGGACCATGACCATTGCTGTCCACAGCATGAGGATTGGAACGATCGTGTACCGCGACCCCGCGAGTCCGAGTTCGTTGCCGTCGAAAAATCCGGCCGTGCCACGGAGACCGACCGGTACGAAGAGGAACGCGACGGACACGGCGAGCGACAAGAACGCGACCAGGCGTGTCTTTCGGTCGGCATTGAGCACCAGGGCGATCAGTGCGGCACAGACCAGCGCCCCGGCGAGCACGACCACCGGCATACCGAGTCGCTCATGGATCGGTCCGAGCAGTCGATCACCGGTTGCCGAAGGCAGCGCCACCCTCGCCGCGTAGATTCGCGGTAGCTCGGCGAAATCGGTCGGACTCGCCCGGTACGGGACCGTCCGAGTGAGGTGTACCCACGCCTGCGAGGCCAGTGCGACGATCATGCCGACCGGCGCGATCAGGGCGAGGCGCCGCCTGGGGGACCGGAGCACCCCCACGACCGCAGCCGGCAGCACCAGCGCCGTCAGTGGGTCGGATAGCGCGGCCAGGGCAACCACGAACAAAGCGCCGAGCTGTCCTCTCCACGAATTCGAAGCCGCCAGCAGCACCCAGAACGCCGCGTAGGCGAGGTACCAGTGCAGGTTGCACACGGTGGCATTGACCTCGAACCCCGCTTGGGGCAGCAGGGGCACCAAGGCTGTGAGCAGCGCCCGAGCCCACCACGACCGAACGACCCGAACGCTGGCGAACCACACCACCAAGGAGACGAACGCGACGGTGAGTGCGGCGATCCCGGCCAGCCACCAGGCCACCCATGACAGCGGCAGGTGCGCTGCCGGTTGCACCGCGACACGGGCGATCACTTGCAGGTACCCGGCGTGCGGTACAAAGATGTTGTGCCACAGCGGGTGGCGTATCGCCTGGTTGAAGAAGACGCCGCCGTCCTCGGCCCAGATGACGTCCGCCGCGCGACCCGAACCGCGGGCCAGTTGCAGGTAGGTCGTCGCCACGACCCAACAAGCGCAATAAAGGACCACGCGGAGCCGGTGCCGGAAATCCCGTGTCTGGCCAGCACAACCCGTCGTGTCCTTGGCACTTGACGACAGTTCTTCCTGCCTAGCCGTCATCGGAATCCTTTTGCTAGCGGGGAGAATTGTTAGCGATGCTATGAACCCCTGGTAGCGCCCCGTCGAAACAGCGTCCGGACGCGGCTGGCGATCGTCCGGTTGGCCAGTTCCTCGATCTGTTGTTCCAGCAGGTTGTTCTTTCGGCGCAGCGATTCCATTTCTGCGGAGTGTCGGGCAACGGCGTCGTCCAGGGCGGTTGCGATGTTGTTCTTCTCGCTTGATGCGCGAGCGATCTCTTCCGCGAGCCGGTCGGCATCCATGGCGTGCGCCGCCGCCTCGTACTGGAGTTGGAGGACCCGGGTGTAAAGGGCTATCCGATTGTTCTCCATCGCCGCGAGCAGGCGTGACCGTCCGTAGGGGCGCAGGGCTTCCAGGAGCTTGTCGGCGCTGATGTCCGTGCGCCTGACGAGAACCCCGAGTCCGAAGACCGCGGGAACGAGTTCGCAGTGCCACCGGTCATCCGATTGCTCCAGTGCGTCCTCGACCGCGGTCATAACGCCATTGCGTTCCCCACCAGCGTGCTCCGCGGTACGGAACGCGCCCAGCCCGACCAGGCCGGCGGGGGTCAGTTCGTCCTGCCAGACGGTGGGTCCGTCCGCACTGGCCGGATGCCGTTCCTCCGGCGGTATCGACAGCGGTTCGTAGTAGAGGTCTCGTCGTGCGCAGGGCCACAGCACGTCGTGCAGCACGATGACCGCGTCCGGGGCGTGGGTGAGGATCCAGTCGAGCTCCCGCCGCACCACGGCGTAATTGTGATCACCATCCACTATGTACAGATCGGCCGGCGGGATCGTCTCCAGCGCTTTGGGGGAAGGGATCTCCACCAGGTGGAGGGCATCGTGTTCGCACGCGTATGCCCTGAGCTCGTCGGAGGGCTCTGGCTCTACGCAGTACACATCGGAGGCACCGAGCTCGGCGTACATCGCGCTGCCGTGGCCGGACTCCACTCCGATCTCGACGATTGTGGTGATCGTGCGGTGCTCGAAGATGACCTCGAACAACTCGCGGTAGACCGACATCGAGTGCAGCAGCAGCGGCTGCCGACGCGCCTCGCGGGCCTGCGCGTGCGGATCGTGCCTGCTGCCGATGCGATGCGGGCAGTCGGATGCGGTGCTCATCGGACACCCGCCAAGCGCCGGGAGAAGATCCGGCCGGCCCCGGCCACGAGGCCGACGAGACCACGGTCACGGTATTCCGCGCGCGCCCGCTGAGCGAGCCTGGCTACGCGCGCCGCGGGAGGGATCCGGGGCTCCAGCCGCGACATCGAACGCGGCAGCATCGCGAAACCGATGCTGATCTGCGCGGAACTAACCGGGCCGCCGCTGCGGGCGGCCAGCGGCAGCCACAGCGCCGAATGCGGTGACTCGAACTCGACGACGTTGCCGCCGAGATAAACGCACTCGGCCATGACCAGCGAAGCGATGTCCTCGGCGGTGTCCCAGCGCAATACCGAGGGCACGTTGCGACCCGCAACGAAGACTTTGGCCTCGATCCAGTCCACCCGCACGATCGCCGGTCTTCCCGGTATCGCCAGCGCCACCTCCGCGACGTCGTGTTCGTGGAGCACGAGCCGTGCGAAGGACAGGCCATTGTGGTTGATCCGCACCGGTCGCCGCACGCCGTCGTGCCAACTGCCTCCCGGAGTCCGCCAGCGAAGCCGCGTCTCGCAGGGCGAGATAGAAGGCTCGAATACGTCGGCGTCGAGCAGCCCGGTGTCCAGGGCGTGGGCCGCGGCGGCCAGGCGGGTGTCGGACGCGGCGATGAGCCGTGGCCAGAAGGCGTCCCGCATGTCGAGCTCTTCGAGGCCGCCGGGCGACAGGTAGGGGAGGGCTGCGACAAGGTCTTCAGGCAGGAGATGCGTGATGACCGAAGACCCGAAGTTGTCCTCGTGTCGCCAGCCGCCGAACAACGCGGCTTCGTCCGCCGTGGGTGCGCGCAACGCGCGCGCGAGGATCGTGCCGAGTTGCCTGCTCGCCGACCCGCTCAGTTCCGGACAGTTCCATGTCGAGTTCTCGGCGTAGCGGTTCCACATCTGCTGGAAGGACAGCACGCCGTCGCGGACCGCATGGCGTTGCGCGGTTTGGCGGGGATCGTCCACCCAGGGCCCCAGGATCGGCTGCCCGTCGTCGGAGTAGTCGATCAACGAGCCACACGTGGCGTTGACGGACTGTTCGAGCACCTCGGGGCTGCGCGCGGCCGGGAGCGCGACCTCGGCGGGCTGACCGGCCTGGGACAGATAGCTCTCCAGGCGCAGCCCGGCCATGTGCACCTGCGAGGCACCCTCGTGGGTCGCCAGGTACAGACCCGAAACCTGGACGTCGACTCCGGCCAAGCGCAGCGCCTGCGCGAGTTGCCGCTGGGTCGTGCCGGCCCACCCGAGGTCGACCAGCACCAGTTCCGGCTGGTCCAGGGCTCCGCAGCCGCGCAGCGCGGTAACGAGGCGTCCCCGGCTCGCCGCGGTCGTCGTCGCCAGCCGGTTGCGCAGGTTCGGGGTCTCGGTCAACGCGTCGCAGACCCGGTCGACGGTGTGGCCGTTGTCCAGGATCGTATCGAGCATGTGCGCCAGGCAAGGCACCTCGCCCGGCCGCAGGCCCAGCATGTCGAGCACTTCTCGCACGCTCAGCCGATAACCGCGCCCGATCAACGCGGCGAGCGACTGCCGGTCGGCCGAGTCCACGATGGCCATCGACGTCACGTGCCGCGACAACCACAAGGGCTTCGCCTCCACGGCCAGCCCTCGAACGCGGGCGGCTTCGTTGACCATCGCCGCCAGCAGCTCGCCCTCCCGCATCGGACACCACACCACAGGGGTTCCGGCGTCGTGCGCGGTCCGTGCCACCCACTCGGCGAAACCCGTCAAGACGGGCCCGAGCACCGCGGCCCCGTATCGCCAGGCAGCGCCCTCCGGTGTGGTGTCATGTCGAGCACCGGCCTGAAGGATCTTCGCGCGCAAGCTCGTCAGCCCGAAGTCACCGTGCTCGGGATCCAGGAGCGGGTCGAACGATCCCAGCAGGTCAGTGTCCCGGTGCTCGCGCTCCAGCAACTCGCCGAAACCACTGCCCCCCTTCCGGTAGTGGACCGCGCGGATCCCGAGCGCACCCGGGACTTTGTGATCTGCTCTCCGGTCATCGCCGACGTGCACCAACTGCTCGGGGCGCAGCCCGAGCTCGTTCAACACGACGGGCCACAGGCCGTCCGCCTTGTTCACGCCGTGCGCGTGCGAGCGGAACACGCGCACGCCCTCCAGCGACTCGAGTTCCGGCCGGGTCAGCAGGTAGGACAGCTGGTCCTCGGTGAAGTAGGTGTCGGACACCAACACGACCGGAATGCACTCCTTGCGCGCCAGGTCCGCGACCGAAGCGATGTCCAGGTCCACGACCGTCAGCGCGTGTTCGAACTCGACCTCGGCCTGCACAAGCTCCTCAAGCTCCATCCCGCCGAACAAGCTCAGTGGCATCCGCCGCCAGATGTCGAACAGCGAGACCTCGCTGCCCAACGAACCGCGGCAACGGCGCGCCTCCCGCTCGGCGTCGATGCGCATGCGTCGGAATGCGGCGTCGCCTAGCCACGGCGGACAGACTTCCGCCCGGCGAAGTCGACCGCCGAGCAGGCCGAAAACGTCCGCCGGACGCGGAACCCGCCGCCACAGCACGGTATCGAACACATCGAATGACACAGCGGCACAGGAGCCGTCGCCGATGATCCGGCACAGGTCTTGCAACTGCGGACTGTGCCCTTGCCTCGACCGCATGGCCTCTCCCCCAAATTCACTGCACATTCGTCAGATCGCCGCATCCGCGCATGCTGCTCAGGACCGCTGCGAGCAACAGTTCGATCGCCTGAGCTTGATCACTCGTCTCGCTGGTCACCGACCGCCGCCCCAGTCCGGCGCTCGCTGTATTGGGCCTGTGAAGTATCACCAAGGCGACGCCCCAGCCTGGCGACGATTTCGTCGGGGTCCCGCGAGACATCCGCGGAAACGCCGGTGGTGGTTGCACGGCTTACCTGGTCGCCGTGCTCACGAGCTGCGCTCATGCTGAAGTTGCCCCCTAAGAGCAGTGTGGGCAACGAAGGCGCCGGTCGCTCGCCGAAAAGACGCGCTTGGAGCCGTCATCAGCTATTGGTGTGATGGCAGCAGTCGCAATCGCGCAACTTGCCACGCGCTGCACCGTAGTCACGCGGAATCCACACCATGCGCTCGGGTGTTCGCCCCGTTTGCTCCTGGTAGCGGCGAGTGTCATCGAGCTCTTCGGCGAGTTCGTCCAATTGTTCGTGGAACTTACCGCGACCGGACCCGGCACACCAAACTGTCCACATCGGACTAATTGATGGTCGAGCGGGCGCGTTTCGGTTGCCCGTTGGCTGAGATTGTTTGTTGCAGCGAGGGATTCGGCTTACCGGGCGGGCAAACGGGCCACACGGTTACTCGGTCGGCGTGAACTTCTCCCGGTGGATCCGTCGTGGCGACATCCGCCTGCGCTTGAAGGCCGTGACTCCGGCCTCCACCATTGCCGGCGGCCCGCACAGCCACCCGGACCAGCCGCGTCCGCTGGCGACGTCCTCGACGAAGGCGTCGGTCGGGAAACCGCTGCGATACGCCGGGTCGGGCTCATGGGAGAGCACCGGGACGAACCGGAAGTTCGGGTGCAACTCCGGCAGCTCCGCGAAGCGGTCGAGGTCGTAGAGGTCGGCGGCGCCCCGCACGCCGTGATAGAGCAGCACTACACGGTCGGGGTGCCGGCGCAGGGCGGTCCGGGCGATGCCGACCAGTGGCGCGAGTCCCGTCCCGCCGCCGACGAGCGCCATCGGGCCGCCGTCGTCATCCGCCTCCGGTGGGAGGTGGAAGTCGCCGAGCGGGCCCGAGGCGGCAACCCGATCCCCGGCCGCCAGCCCGTCGAACAGCCATCCGTCGGTGGCGAGGCCGCCGGGAACCCGCCGAACGTGCAGCTCCAGGACCTTGTTCTCGTCGGCGGTGTTGGCCAGTGAGTACTGGCGGCGCGCGCCCGATCCCGGCACGACCAGCTCGACGTACTGCCCGGCCTCGAAGGCCAGCGGCTCGGGCAGGCCCAGCAGCACGCGGCGGGTGTCGCGCGCGATGTCGGAGACCTCCAGGACCGTGGCGACCAGATCCTGCAACGCGTGCGTGGCACGCCCGGTCGACCCGGGACTGCTCAGCTCGACGTCGGAGACGGGGCGGGCCTGGCAGGCCAGGGCCAGGCCGGCACGCCGCTCGTCGTCGGTGAGCGTGTCCAGCGGCGAGGCGCCGTGGTCGACCTCGCCGGAGAGCACCCGGAGCTTGCAGGTGCCGCACGTGCCCTGGTTGCAGGAGTTCGGCATCCACACCGCCGCCCGCAGACATGCGTCGAGCAGGCTCTGGTCGTCGGCGCACTCGACGCTGCGCCCGCCGACGCTCACCGCGAAGCTCACCTTCACACCTCCCACGTCACGTGCAGGCTCGTCGGGCCGCGGAAGCCCCAGCCCCAAAACTCCACCCCATCCCGGGTGTCCCGCGCCAAGTTGGGGATGACCTCGAACAGCTCCTCAAGCGCGATCCGCATGACGTGGTTCGCGAAGTAGATGCCGGCGCACGCGTGGTTGCCGGCGCCGAAAGCCAGGTGCGGCAGCGGCGGGCGGTGCAGGTCGTACTTCGACGGCGCGGCGTACTGCCCGGTATCGTGGTTGGCCGATCCGTAGGACAGCATCACCGGGGTGTCCGCCGGCAGGTCCACGCCCGCGATCGTGACCGGCCTCGTGGAGATGCGGGCGGTGGCCGACCAGATCGGCGACGTCCAGCGCAGCCCCTCCGAGATCGCCCTCGGAATCAGCACCGGGTCGTCGACCACCTGCGCCAGCTGCTCGGGCCTGCTGAACAGGCCGACCAGCGTCGAGGCCATCCCGTGGCCGGGCTCCTGCATCGCGCCGAGCAGGTAGACGTAGATCGTGGGGTAGATGTACTCGCGGTCGCGGGTCTGCCCGGGCGGCATGCCGTCGTGCAGCCAGTGGGAGATCGCGCTGTCGGTCGGCTCGTCGATCCACCTGTCGATCAGTGGATCGACGATCGCGCGGATCTCGGCCTTGGCCGCGTCGCCCTCGGCGAAGCCTTCCGGGTTCGCGAACTCGCCGTTCTCGTCCACCGCGGCGTTGGTGAAGGAGCGGTTCAGCTTCGCGAACCACTCGCGGAGCTTGTCGGAGTCGACATCGTGCAGGCCGAGGAGGTCACCGAGCGAGCGAACGCTGACCGGCTCGCAGTACTGCGCCACCAGTTCCGCGCGCCCGTCATCCTCGAACTGCTCCAGGTAGCGGCGGGCGATCGGGCGGACGAGGTCGTCGATCCAGCGGTCTACCTCGACGGGCTGCAGGGCGGGCTCGACCATGGAGCGCAGGTCGGCGTGGACGTCGCCGTTGACACCGATGATCGCCGGGTGCCCGAAGGTCCGCCCACCCGCCGGCGTGATGACCGCCTCGAAGTCCGGGCTGGTCGCGATCTCGCGGCAGACCTCTGCGGTGGAGGCGACATAGGACCCCAGCACCGGGACGTACGCCAGCGGAGCCTCGGCCCGCAGCCGCTCGTACACCTTGTACGGGTTGCGTTCGAGCTCGGTCATGGTCACGTCGTCCAGCCAGGACAGATCGGGCCGCTCGGTCGTGGTCATTGATCGTCTCCTCCCACGTCGTTGTCCGGGATGGCACGGGACGGTAGATCGGTGGAGACGGGTGAGCGACACGATTCGCGCGGCGACGGCACGGATCGCGCGGCGATTTTGTGACCTGCGCCTCAGGTATGCTCCCCGCCATGCGCGCACGGCGTGGTTCCGCGCCCCGGGACTGGGACCAGGCATCCCGGGAGGTGGCGGCGGCGTACTTTCCGCACGAGCTGCGGATAATCGGCGGCGGCCGCGATCCCCGCCTGACCCTGCGCACGCTCGACCTCGGCCCGGTGCTGATCGGCCACGTCGGTTGGGGCGCCGACGTCCGGATCGCGTGCGACTACCCCTGCGCCTACGAGGTGAACCTGCCGCTGACCGGCCACCTGCAGAGCCGGGGCCGGCACGGCTCCGTGACATCCGTTCCCGGTCAGGCCACGGTTTTCCGGGCGGACACGCCCTCGCTGATCAGCCACTGGGACGCGACCTGCACCGTGCTCGGCGTAAAGTTCGACAGCGCGTGGCTCGACCGCGAGGCCGAACGAGTGCTCGGCGACGACCGAGCGACCGTCCGCAGCATCCTGCCCGACCAGGTGGAACTGACCGATGGCCGCGGACGCGCGTGGCGGCAGCTCGTCGCAAGCCTAGCGGCCCACCTGCACGATTCCGAGCTGTTCGGTGAATGCGGTCCCGTCCGCGACCAGCTGGCCGGGGCATTGGCCGCGGGCTTTCTCCTGGCGGGCTACCCGGAGGCAGGCTCGGGTTCCGTGCCGCGGCCGCGCGCGATCAGGCGCGTGGTGGATCAACTGCACGACGACCCGGCCCGGGCGTGGACCGCGAGCGAGATGGCGGCGGTGGCCGGCACCAGCATCCGGCGACTACAGGAGGGTTTCCGGCAGTGGCTCGGCTGCACGCCGACGGA
The DNA here is from genome assembly GCF_014203395.1 of Saccharopolyspora phatthalungensis. NCBI lineage: Bacteria > Bacillati > Actinomycetota > Actinomycetes > Pseudonocardiales > Pseudonocardiaceae > Saccharopolyspora > Saccharopolyspora phatthalungensis. Next base: position 1,646,161 of record NZ_JACHIW010000002.1, on the reverse strand, counting down.
GTACCTGATCGGAATTCGTCTGCAACGAGCCGAAGCCGACCTGCGTGACGACCCGTCGCTGACGGTAAGCACCGTGGCGGCCCGGTGGAGCTTCTCCAGCGCCAGCCGATTCGCCGCAGCGTACCGCCGACGCTACGGCATGCCGCCGTCGCAGGCTCGACAGTGATTCAGGTAGCGCAAATTCCGTTGCGCCGCAAGAAGATCCAGTGCATCGCGTGGTCGCGCTCCCGCCGATGTCGGCGAAATCGCCGCCAGCTCCGCACCAGGACCGCCGATTTCGCGGGCTGTCGACGCTGAACAGAAGCTTTACGTTGCACGTTCGTTGGCCTGCGGCCGGTTGCGCATTCATGTCGCGGTCCGTGTGGCCAGGTAGGCGACGTGATGGGAGGTCGCCAATGCCACCGGACGGCTCACCGCGCCCCACTTCGGGGCTTGGTCGTCGAAGACGGTGGAGATCTCTCCATCGCCCCAGGAGAACTTCGGCCCGGAAAAGGGCTCGGAGTGGACGAGATTGCGGCAGATCGCCCGGAACGTGGAAGCGCGCGCCGACTCTGCCGTGGCGTCTTCCGCTACCTCATTCATAGGCTCTCGCGAGTACAGCCACCGGCCGCCGCAGGAGTACTTCAGATTGACGTGCTTGCTTCGGAATCTCTTGCAATGGCCCCAGCAGTCTCCTTCGACATGCGTTACGGCGGCGCAGCGTAGTCGTGCAGGTGCTGCTGCTTGTCGCTGTCGACCGCTTCGCTTCAAAAGGAGACACTTCATCGGCGCGACTGGTCTTGTTGGGTGATCTTGCGATGGTCTTGATCGAATCGACTGTAGCTGTGTGACCAGTGATCCAAGAGCGCTCGCCTCCCCGCCAGAGCCGGGACCAGCCACACCGGTCGATGTCCGTCCCGAGGATATGCATTCGGTGGCCCGTCGGTTCCTGGCCGGGCAGGACGAGCGCGAGGACATTCATCGTCGACTGCTGCAGCGGTTGGCTGTCGCTACCCAGACAGTCGGACAGGACCAGTCGGGCAAGAAATTCGCCGCAGACTATGCCAACGCAGCCCAGGCCGCGTTGGGCGGGTTCGTGCGCGCTCACCGATTGCTGGGAGCAATCGGCCAAGGCTTGAGCATAGCCGCGGAAAACCATCGTACTTTCGGAACGGCCGTGTCCCCAAGGCCACAGAACTGGAGCAGTACGCCAACGAGCAGGGATGGCACAAGACGCAGACACCGAACGGGCCACCCAAATACGTCGACGACAATGGTGTCGTGCGCCTGACCCTCAAACAGGGCACGCCGAGAGCGCCGGGAAGCGAGACACCTCATGTCGAGATCCGCAACGCCGCGGGCCAACGTGTCGATCCCAACGGCAACCCGGTCGCCCGCAAGAGTCCTGGAAACCACACACCGATCGATTGGGACCTCGGTTCATGAACGACTACCAGACACTTCCCGGGCTAGCCGAGGTCTATCTCGAAGACAGCTTCGTGCTGGGTATCCACGAAGGAAGGGATTCCCTGTCCTTTGACCTGGATGCTGTCCTCACCGAACAACACCCCCGCTATACCCCGCCGCCGGATGAGCAGTACTGCTATGTGAATGCGACGCTCTCGTTCACCCGCACCACGGTCATCGACTGGATCAGCCGCACCGACGCCTCCTATCGCGACGCAAACGATGAGATCGACCAAGGCAACATCGACTTCCTCACCGTCGACGACGACACCTACCGTCTTGGCGGAGATTGGGGGGAAGTCGCGATCCAAAGTAGTACGCCTCCCGAATTCCGCATCGAGGAGTAAGGAAGCTCGGACTTGATGAACAAACTACTCCGGCCGGATTGCCGATCTTCGTCGGTAGCGATGCGGTCGTGTTGTAGTTGATGTGGGAGGTCGTGTGGACCGTATTGCGGTGGATTTCCGTGCTCTCGAAGCGGGCGAAGAAGCACTGCGGCGAGCGGTCGACGAGATCGATGCCCGGCTCGGCGAGCTCGAAGGCGTGGTGACTCGGCTTCTGAGTTCTTGGTCGGGTGACGCTGCGGACGCCTACCAAGCGGCCCAAGAGGAGTGGGACCTAGCCGTGGCAGGCATGTGCGAGAACGTCCGCGAGATGCACCGGCTGTTGGTGACTGCGCATGGTAATCAGGCATTAGCGGTGCGGTCGAATACGAATATCTGGGAGGTCTAAGGCGGGTGCGTGTCTTTGCGACGCACTCCGCGTGGAGACCAAGGCGGCTCAGCGTATGCGCGACTCGGGGCAGACGTACGGGGTGGTCGTGGTCAACAACCCGATGTGTGTTGGTTACGCAAACTGCAAAACAGCTATTCAGTCAATCCTGCCCCAAGGGTCAACGCTCGTAGTATGGGACCCAGACAAGGACAGTCCAACGACTATCAGAGGGAAGGCACAACCGTGACCCAAGCACCACGCAACTGGTGGTGTCGGCGGTAATCGACAAAACGGTACGCCACGCCTACACCGCTGGCGAATGCACGGAGCTGGTCCGGGCGGCGGTCCGCGACGTACACCTCGACTTCTCATCGAAGTTCTACGTTTGGGACAGGCCATGCGGGGACGGGGACAACGACGAGTTGCCGCCTTCGCAACTTCGGATTGCGACTGACCCGGTTGCGGGCTACGGGGCGCTTAACTGGGCGGGTTTCGAAGGCTCTGAGGATGACGGCTGCTTCGATTCCTGCACCGAATCACCACCGGCGAACCCGCCGCGAATCCGGTTCGATATCCAGTCCGACTACTACTTTCCGGCTGACACGTTGCTGCCGCTGGACGTGATCCAGGACGCCCTGTTCGAGTACTGCCGCACAGGGCGTAGGCCGAGCAATGTGCAGTGGCAGGAAGGGCCCTACTACTGACCGGGTGCACGCACACGAAAACGGCCCCCGCGTCCTGCCCGACGTGGGCGGCCGTTCCTGTGTCCGGCTGGGAGGGACCGGATGCCCTAGAGCAGGGCAGGTGAACGTCCATCAAGAGGCGTTGTGGAACGCTACTTTTTAGCGCGGTAGCAGTTTGATCGTCGTGGCTCGCGCCTCGGGGCTGACCATGGGGTCGACGTAGCGTGCGCCGTAGCGGCGGTACTTGGCGCGGTAGGTGTCGTCGATCTGGTTGTTGATGTCGTCGTCGGTTTCTTCGACGAAGGTGACGTCCTTGTCGATGCCGCCAGCCTGGATGTGGCCTTCGTGGCGGACCTGGGTGCCGCGGAACCAGGAGCTTGCGCGTCCCTTGTATGCGCGGACGAACAGGTCCTCGTCGTTGCGGACGACCCAGATGGTCACCGGGTTTCGCAGCGTGTCGTTGCGGCGCAGTGACGCCAACTCTAGTTCGTCCGCTTCCGCGATCTTGTTCAGTTCGGTGCTCGTCCACGTCCTCATCGGTGTCTCCTTCTTGTTGCGATGATGGCCTGCCCGCCGTTGTGCTTCGAGTTGATCTCCTTCACCGTGGTATCCAACTCGGCCTGACGTCGCCCGGAGACGAACACGGACGCCCCTTCCGAGGCGAAACGCCGAGCAGTGGCCGCGCCAATACCCTCCGACCCGCCGGTAACCACGGCGACCTTCCCATTGAGCTGGCCCATAAAGCATCCCTCCGCCATCGAGGGTGCCCGTACCCAAGCCCGGTCACCTGGGCCGTTCGTCCTCGGAACACGGTGGCTGACCAAACGTGGTGACGCGCGGTCAGCGGGGTGCGGCGCGGCGTTCCGGGCGGTCTTCGAGCGCGTCGCGGTACCAGTTTGCGTTGTCTGCGGCGGCTTCGTAGGTCGTTTGCAGGAAGTTGAGCAGGGACTGCTCGGGGTCCGCTGCTGTGCGCACGGCTTCATACGGCAGAAGGAACTCGCCGAATTCCGTGCTGTAGGCCGCAGCCTGTGGTTTCACCGGATGCTCGGCGTAGCCCTCGGGTTCGGGGTAGGCGTAGGAGTAGAAGGTGCCCTCCTGGCTGCCACCGGGCCAGAATCCGCAGCTGGACAGCTCGTGGGAGTAGGCCTCGACCATGACCCAGTTGCCCAAGTTAAGCGCACCTCCGGGATGCCGTGGTGCGGGGCGGCCGCTGAACCGGGTGCAGGCGAGGTCCATGGAACCCCAGAAGAAGTGCACAGGGCTGGTCTTACCGATGAACCGGGACCGGAACTGGCTGATCACCTGGTGCGCGGCGGTGAGTTGCGCCCAGAACCGCCGGGCGTGCTCGGGGTTGTAGGAGGCGTGTTTCGTGTCGTCGGCGAACGGGATGGCACGCTGCACCTCGACGGGGTCGGGCCAGATCGGTACCTCGATCTCGAGCTCGGCGAGCGCCGTCGTGGTCTCGCGATAAAACGAGGCCACCGACTTCGGTTCCAGGGCCACCTGGCGCTGGTCGCCGCCGCTGGAGCGAATCCGCAGCTGGTGTTCGATGAAATCGAACTCCATATCGAAGAGGTTCGCCCGGTAGGGAATCGCCGAGGTGGTCAGGCCCCGGGGGGAGACGTACAGCGGAACTTGCCACCAGTGGTTGACCATCGGTGCCAGCGCCAGGCGAATCTTGCCCACAATCTGGGTCCACATGTGCAGTGTGTCGCGGGTGGCGGCCCACTCATCGACCGGAAGACTCGGCCAGGTCTCGGCGCGTCCGGATCGGACGTTCTGGGTGCTGGTCATGGCTGGCGCCTTCGGTGAGGTGTTCGGTTTCTTTTCCGGGCATACTTGGCGACTCGCGTCGCACGAGCCGCGCTGACACGCAGCGGGTACCCAAAACCCACATCGCATCAATCGACGCGATAGCGCCGCCAGCCCAGATCATCTGCGCGGTTTCGCCGTCCGCTCGACTGCCCACGCCCGCAAGGACAACCGATGCGCATCATGCGCGGTCCAGGCGTGGCTGCACGAGCTCGCGCAGGAGGAGCCTGATCACTGCGGCTACGGGAATGGCGATCAATGCCCCGATGATTCCCAGCAGAGCGGCACCGAGCAGGACGGCGACGACTGTGGCGGCGGCAGGCACCTGCACGGCCCGGCCGATGATCTTTGGCACGAGTAGGTAATCCTCGACGATCCGGTAGACGACCAGGAAGGCCACGGTGGCCAGCGCAACCGGCACCGATACGGTCAGGGAGACCAACGTAACGATCACCCCGGCAAGAATGGTGCCGGCTACCGGAACCAGGTCCAGGAGCGCGACGAGCACCGCCAGCAGCAGCGGAAACGGCACGCCGAAAATCACCAACCAGATGAAGCTGGTCGTGCCGGCGATCAGGGAGGTGATCAGATTGCCGAGCAGGTACCCACCGGTCTGGTCGAAGACTTCGTCGCCGATCCGCATGGCGTGGGGCCGCCGCTGTGCTGGTACCAGCCGGTACAGCGTTTGCAGGATTCTCGGCATCGCGGCCAGGAAGTACACCACGAGCACCGCGACGACGACCGATCCGGAAAGCACGCCGAACAACAGCTGTCCGGCCCCCAGCAGTCCCTGTGCCAGGGTTGCGCTTTGTCCGCTGAGCAGCTGCTGCACGCGCTGGTGGACCTCGAACTGGGCATCGAGCCGCCCGAGCGTGGTTCGTGGGTCTTGGAGGCTGCTGAGATATTCCGGCACCCGCACGGCGAACTGTCCCGCTTGAGTGATCAGGGGCGGGATCGCCGCCGCGAGGAATCCGGCCACCACGCCCACGGCAACGACCAGCACACTGAGCACCGCGGTCCACCTGGGCAGCCGGTGTCGTATCAACCACGACACCGTTGGTTCCAAGCTCATCGCGAGGAAAAAGGCCAGACCGATGAGGATCAGCACCTGCCGCGCGGTGATGATCAGCTGGACGACGCCGTAGGTCACCGCCACGCCGGCCGCCGCTGTCATGCCCGTGATGAACGGCGAAGGCCGGCGTGTCGGCTCCGGTGACTCGGGCTGATGAGTCCCCGCAGCACAACGCTGCTCGCCGCCATCGGCGGGCTCGGCGGTGGGATCCGTCGTCACCGTCTCCTCCCACCGGTCGCATCGAACCAGCACCGTTAGGGGACTGCGCTGCAAGGCCCGTAGGATTTCTTCCGCCGGGTCGGTAACCCAGCGCACACATCTTGAAGGTCGGCGCCTACTCGCGCATTTTCACAGGCCGCCTGGCCGTCCGCTGCCGGTCTCCAGGCGAGTCCATCCCTCTTGGGGGGACCCCGCTGGTGGCGGCATCTCCGCCGGCGTCGAGCGAAGCGAACAATGCCGACTACACCCGGGTGCCCGCATCGAATGTCGCCCTCACCGAGTCGGACCTGCCGTGGGCCGAGCTTGCCGCCATCCCGGAAACCTACGCGACCGCCTAGACGTGCCGTTTCCGGAATCTGGAAATCATTCCGGAGCAGGCCTTGGTCATCCGGGGAGCGCCGCAGACTGGCCGTTGCTATGGCGTCACCGCCGGAGTCACAGACGTGGCAGGAGTAGGGCCACGGCGGGATCGTTACCCACCGTGGCCCACCACCGGGCACGTGGGCTTGACCGACACAAGATCAAGAAACGTGCCGATTGGCCGCTTACTCAGCGGCATCGCGACTCCCGTCCGGAATTGTCGCTGGGGCTCGGTTCATGTCGCGCGGCCAGGGCTGCGAGCGATCTGAGTGATCATCGACCCGTGTCTGCTAGATCGTCGAACTCGCCCACCTCGCATCCTTTGATCCAGGCGTCCATCTCGGCGAGGGTGAAGAACACGACGCCCGCTTCGGGATGTTTGCTGTTGCGTACGGCGATCCTGCCGTCGTGCAGCGGAGCGACTTCGACGCAGTTACTTCCCGCGTCGCCATTACCCGTTCTGCCCGGAGTGCTTGGCCGAGGTTCGGCAGCACGGGTAGCACAACGCTCAGCCGTCACCAGCTGATCATTGCACCATGAAGGGACGACTTCCTCTGTCCACTATGGCCATTGACCACGGCTGCCTACTCGACGGCGAGGTCAGGACGCTTGCGGTTTGTCGAGGTAGGTGTTGAGCAGGGCGTCCGTCTCAGACATCAGTACCTCGGGGATGACCTCGACGTAGTGGTTGAAACGACGGTCGCGCGCCACATCCCACAGCGAGCACACGGCGCCGTTGTACTTGTCCCAGGAGCCGATCACCACGCGCGGAAATCCTCGCCATTCATGTCCGCGATGGGCTTCTGGTCGATGGCTAGATCAACACGGTGGCGATGCGGCCGATCGCCCGGATAGCGGGCCCCAACTACGCCGGCCTCGGCGAGATCACCCAAATGCGGGCAATCGGTCAGACGCCGAAGACTGTTCTCACGCACGGCAACGAGTGACGACCGCAAGTTTTAGGGTTCTTCTGTCCCGGCGGCGAGTGCGCGCATGCGGGACCGGCCCGCCGCCGATGTGGGAGGGGGAGTGCAGCGGCGGCGGGCCGGAGCTTGAATCAGCGGATGGGTTGTCGGTTCAGATCGATGACACTTCCGGTGCGGAGTTCCGGCGACTTTTCATATGTGGTGGCGTTTTGGCATACCTCACACGGGGCGCCGCCGCCTTGGTACATCACGAATGCCAGCGGGAGCATTTCGCGGCAGGCGCTTACGTGGTACTCCGCAACTTCAGCTGGGGTCTGTGATTCGGATTCGACGGTGTGGATGAATCCGCCTTCGGAAGCAAAGGCGTGGCTGAGGGCGTCCAGCCCGGACTGCCGCCAGGTGTACTCGTTCATGGCGATGCTTTCTGGTCGTGCTGCCCCATGGGCAGCGTCTTGTTTTCTTGGATGGGCGAGCGGTCCCCGGTAGCGTCTGTGCCCACGCTGGGCACCAGCGCGGGATCGCCTGGGGGGCCGCGACGCGGGCGTGTCCGGACGGCATCTGCCGTGCACCGATTGTCCTTCTTCTCATCGCAGATCTCGATCAGCGTCAGGACGCGTGCCGAGAAAGTCAGCAAGAACAACCCGGCAGAGTCTGTTGAGAAATAAAGGTTTCCTCGAAGTGATGCGGCGTATGGGGCCGTGGTCGCGGGCACATACGCCGGCCCTCTCCAGAGGTATCGGCACCCGCTGAGGGACGTCCGCGACGACACGAAGCGCTGCGGTAGCTGACGGGTCTCAGCGTTGCAACCACCACCGACCGGCTCGGGAAGTTCGGAACTCACGACGCGATCCCTTCCACAGTGCTCAACTGGCCGGTCACAGTGCCGAACCCACGGTTTGCCACAGCGGAGGGCGCTGGGAGCGGCAGCCGTTGCGCATCCGCAAGGTGGGCACGTGCACAGTCCTGGCACTTGGTCGGAGTCCGTGCGGAAAAGCTCTCGCCGTTGGACGGAAACGCAGGCGAGTTGCACGCTGACCAGTAAGCGATCCGGCCACGGACGGCAATTGGCCGGGCACCGGCGAAGATCCGGTGTTCAAGGTCGCGGAATACGCCCACACCGACCATGTCGTGCTCGGCCGGGGGCAGCCCGGTCTCGGCGCCAACACGGGTCATCAGACGGCCCTCCCGTGCTCGGTGGTGAACCCAGTCAGCTTGTGCTCGGGCAGAGGGGAGACCTCCAGTAGTGACAGGGTCATCGCGCACCACCCCGGGACTCCTTGGTAGGCACGACGTACTGTGTCCCGTCGTATAGTGATCCTGGCAGCACCCGCCACCCGTGCTGTACGTAGCGCATGGCAGCTCTTTTCCCGTTCGCTTACCACCCATGTCGTAGCGGCCTTTTCGTCACAGCAGGCTCAACGAAGGCCCAAGGGCAGTTCTTGTCCACCGAGTACAGCAGAAAAGTGCTCTTTCCAGTATTGGCCACTGGCGGGCCATTGCTTACCGCCCGAGCGAGGTCCAGAAAGTGACATTGCGTTTTGCGGGGCAGCGGACAGCGGCACGGCATGGCCGACTAGGCTCTTGCAGCAACATCACAAACTGTCAGGAGGTACCCGTGATTTGTGCGGTCTTTTTCGACGTTGGTGAGACGTTGGTGGACGAGACCAGAGAGTACGGCACCTGGGCTGACTGGTTGGGGGTCCCGCGTCATACATTCTCTGCGGTGTTCGGTGCGGCCATTGCCCGCGGTCAGGACTATCGGCAGGCCTTTCAATACTTCCAGCCAGGCTTTGATCTAGGCCAGGAGCGCCAGCGCCGAGCCGATGCCGGGCAGCCCGAGAGTTTCGACGAGACAAACCTGTATCCCGACGTACGCCCCTGTTTGCGGGAGCTCCGCAACATGGGCGTGCAAGTCGGTATTGCCGGAAACCAGACGGCTCGGGCTGAGTCGATCCTGAAAGCTCTCGCTCTGCCGACCGACGTACTCGGCACTTCGGACAGCTGGGGCGCTGAAAAACCAAGTCCGGAGTTCTTCGGCCGTCTGATCGAGGAAGCACGCTGCGCCCCCGAGCACATTCTGTATGTGGGGGACCGGCTGGACAATGACGTGCGCCCTGCCCAAGCTTTAGGGCTCCAAACAGCGCTGATTCGGCGAGGGCCGTGGGGCTACATCCTCGAAGATGAGGCATCAGCCGATCACTGCCTTTTTCGAATCGCCGACCTCGCCGACCTACCCGAACTCGTACGTGCACACAACGCCCACGATGTCTAGACCGATCTCGTCGACGTGAGCGCGCGCACGCGGTCCTCAAGCATACGAGCGTGTGGCGTGTGGGACAGTTGGGTGAGGACAGAGGGAATTCGCTCGGCGGCCGTGCCGTACCACGTTTTCTGGAGCGATTCCAATGCGTCGGCTACGGCGGCAGCGGACCGATCAGCATCCTCTTGGGCATATGCCAGCGCCAAGTCGAGCAGCAGTACTGAATGCTGCTTGCCCTCATGCGGCCCGAGTCCCTCTAGTGCCGTGGTCAAGTTTCTTGCCGCCGCTGCGTAGCGTCCAGCCGCCAACTGGGCGCTGGCAGCAAATCCGTGTAGCCGTGATTCATCGTAGAAATCCAGCCAGACAGGGTCCGGGTTCCCGCCTTCGGCGACCAGAGCGTCTTGCGCATTGCCGATAGAACGGAGGCTGGCCTGGACCTCGCCGAGTTTGGCAGCGATCTCGGCACTGACCGAGTGCACCCACGAACGCAGCAACTTCCCGCCAGCGTGCTTAGCGTGGGCGTGGGCTGCGGCAATCAGGGGAAGCGCGGCTTCCTTGTCGTGAGCGAAGCCGGGGATGAAGCTGTTGTGCGCCAACACAGCCGCACTCAGTGCATGGTCACGCGCCTCCAAGCTGGCCTCGCGGGCAGTGTCGAAGAACCGCCCGGCTCGGTCAGCGTCGCGGAGGTCGAAAAATGCCAGTCGCGCGGACAGCAACGCCGACTCTGTCAAGGCGAATGCCAAGCGGCGACGGTGCTCGCTGTGTGAGGTTCTCTGCATCAACCGGACGCCGAACCGCGTGTGCTCGGCTACGGCGTTCAGCAACTCCTGTGGTGGAGCCGACCAGTACAGCGCCCGTTGGGCCGCAGTGATTTCCGCATAGGCCGCAGCTGAGGCGGAATTCACTCCTGAATCCGCCTCACCTGCGTACGCCAGGGTGTCCGCGGCCTCGGCGGTCGCATCCAGCGGCGCGATCAGCGGAAGCAGTCCAAACCCCACCACGCCACGGACGAACTGTTGCCGGGTAAAGCTTTCCGGTAAACCTGCGGACATAATCAGCAGCCTCCTCACACAAGAACCGTGCTCGTCATCACATGGCCTAAGGGACAGCTCCTCCGAGGTGAGCAAGCCCAGGCCGCTCGCCTCTAGCCCGAACACAAGCACGAGATGCTTACGAAACCGCACCTCGGGCCGGCGCTCGCCGGTCTCCCAGCGCCGGCAGGTATGGCCGTTCAAGGCAGCAGGCCCATCCCCTCCCTTTCCATGCTCTGCAGGAGCTGGCTCGCCAGCTCGTCGTGGCTCCAGCCACGCTGCATCCGTTCCCAGGCCAAACGGTTATTCGGCGGATAACGGTGCGGTACCCCCATCGAGACCCCTCGCACTACTTGAGCAGTGTCGCCCGCAGCGTAGAACGATCGACGCCGTGCGTCACCAACCGACTACCGCTGGCAAGCAATGGCCCACCAGTGGCCACCTGACGCGCAGGTCCAACCCACCTCTCGACTCCGTGAGCCCATCCGAGCCGTGAGTGCGCCGGTACGGGACCGTGAACTCCTGGCTGACACGGTCACGGATGCTGACTCGGCGTGCCACGCCCTCGATGAGGCAGGGTTAAGCCATGACTGAGAACCCGGTACTGCGTGACATCGCGGCCGACCATCCCGACGCCGCCGGGCTCATGGCTCAGCTGGAACACTTCCAGCTCAGCCTCTATGGTCATGCCGACCCCGCATGGGTCGACGCCGCAGAATTCACACCGCCACGAGGACTGTTCGTCGTCGCCTACCTCCACTGAGGTTCCCCCCGAGTGGTGGACAGGGGGTTTATGGGGATTCAGGCAGCCGCTCGAAGTGAGTTCTCGTAGTCGTCGGGACTGAGCATCCCGATCGCGGAGTGCCGCCGGACAGCATTGTAGAAGCGAACCCAATTGTCAACTGTGTCAACAAGTTCCGCTTGTGTGGCGTAGGTATGCCGGTAGTAGTGCTCGTGTTTGAACGTGGACCAGAACGATTCCGCAGGGCTGTTGTCCCAGCATTATCCGGCTAATGATCGTGGTTTCCGGTTGTTGGCCGGTTAACGCTTTTAGTCGTTTCGAGCTGTGAGGCGTCGGAGTTGTTCTTCGTGGCGGCGTACTCGGGTGGCGAGGGCGTCGAGGGCGGTGCGGAGGGTGGTGATCTCGTCGGTGAGGCTGGTGAGGGTGCCGCTGGTGGCGGATCGAGATCGGTGTTCCTCGATGACGGCGCGCAGGGTTGGGTTGCGGTAGAGGGTGGTGCGGCCCAGCCCGGTGTGGGCGGCGACGGCGGTGAAGGTGACGGCGTGGCCGTCGTGGTGGAGCTGGACGCAGGCGCGTTCGACGCGGCCCAGGGTGCTGGTGGTGGTCATCCGGCTTGGGCCTCGTTGATCAGAATGTCGAGTCGGGCGATGAGTCGTTGGTGGCGTTGGGCTTCGGCGATCCAGCCTCGTTGTTCGGCGTCGCGGGCGAGTGCTTCGGCGTCGACGCGTTGGGCGGCCAGGATGGGCAGCGAGCTGGGTTCGGTGTGGAAGCTGGGGCAATGCTCGCAGATGTTGGCGTAGGCGCAGGCGCCTTGGGCGGGTGCGCGGAGGCAGAACCCGCCGGCCAGACGGGATTTGAGCAATGGGGTGTTCTTCCAGTCGGCTCCGCCGGTGATGTCGGCCAGTGGCAGGCTGATCGTGCCGGTGGTGGGGGTGCGGGCCTGTTGTTTGGCGAGGTCGAGGGCTCGTTCGTATTCGGCTCGGACGGTGGTGTCGAACAGCCGACCGTAGCGCAGGCTCATCTCGGCGGAGACGTGGCCAAGTAGCGCCATCAGTGCTTGGAGTGAGACGCCGGCGTTGACCAGGGCGGTGGCGTAGGTGTGGCGGAGCTGGTGCGGGGTGAGGTGGTCGAGTCCCGCGGACTGGGCGGCGCGGTCGAGTTCGTGACGGACCGCGCTTTGGGAGAGGCGTCGGCCGTGGTGGGTGAACAGGAACTGGGCCCGGCGCCGGTAGCGAGGGTGCGGCATCGGCCGTCCGTGGGAGCGGATGGCGGTGATGTGGTCGATTAGGTCGAGGATGTCGTCATCGATGGGGATCATGCGCTCGGTCTCCAGTTTGCCGAGCGGGATTTTCAGCCAGCTGCCGTGGTCGGGGACTTCGTGGACGCAGTCGAGCTCGAGGTCGAGCAGTTCCCCGATCCGCAGTCCGCAGCTGCGTTGCAGTCGCAGGGCGGCTGCGGCGAGTTCGTTGCCGGGGTGTTCGGTCAGCACTGCGGTGAGTCGGCGGTCGACGTCGAGGGGCAGGTAGCGGGGCAGCGTGTGCGGGAGTTTGGGGACATCGTCGCGGAATATCAGCTTGCGGGGTGGCGCGTCGGGCCAGTCCCACTCGGTGATATCGGTCAGGAATCCCATCAGCGCGAGCACTCGCCGGGATCGGTCCGCGACGGTGATCGGCTGATCGTTTTTCGGGTTGACCGCGTCGACCAGCGACCTCAGGTAGGGCTCGATGTGCTTGCGGCGATCCAGCTCGGCGATGGAGCCGAGTCCGGGATCGACCTCGGCCAGGAAGACCCCGAAGTGCTTGAGCCGGGTCGCGAAGGCCGACACCGTTTTGGGCTGACAGGTCGCCCGCTTGCGTTCCAGATAGGCGATCACCGTCTCGCGGATCGGCGGCCGCAGGTCGGCGAGCCGGTCGGCGAACGGGACCGGCCCGCCCGAGCGTGGCAGCTCATCGACGATTCCCAAGTAAAACAGCACCCGTTGGGCATTGCTGACCGACGCCAGATAGTGCCTGTGCCCCTTGCCAGTTCGCGTCTCCCGCTCCTGGCACGCAGCCCGGAACTCGTCCAGATCGGCCACGGTGAGCAGATCCAGCGACCGTCCAGTCTGGATCAGCAGCCGGACCGGAACTTGGGAACCGGTGGCGAACCGGACCCGTTCGGTGAACCCGAGCTCGGCGGCCGCGGCCATGAACCGATCGAGATCCGGACCCAGCGGTGAATCCTTGACCTCCCTCCAGATGCTGGAAAGCTTGCGTTCCAGCAGATAGTCATAGCCCGGTTGCAGCACCCGATGCAGCATCAGGAACGTGATGATCGGCCGGGTCGAGCTTCCCGCCGACAAGCGGGTCTCCAAAGGCTGCACCGCCCACTGCCCGGGGTCTGGCCAGCGCTGGAAGAACACCCGAGCCGCCCCCGTGTAGGCGGTGTTTCCGCGTCCGGTCCGCCGCAGGTAGTCCAAGTAGGCGGCGTGCAGATCATCACTGGGAGCGGATGCGATCGCGAGCGGCATCGAATTCTGCTTTCACATGCGCCGGAGCCAAATGGATGTAACGGGCGGTGGTGTCGACATGAGCGTGTCCGAGCAACGCTTGCATCACCGCGAGATCGACCCCCGCTTCGGCCAGGGCGGTGCCGAAGGTGTGTCGCAGCGCGTGAGGATGCCCGCCGACGACGCCGGTAAGCCCACGGTGATAGCGGAAGATCGTGCGCAACCCGGCCGCAGTCAACGGCTGGCCCCGGTTCGGCCCCTTGGCCACGAGAAACAGACGGGCGCTTGCGGATTCGGGCCGCTCGGCCAGCAAATACACCTGGATCACCGAAGCGACGTCGGCATCCAGCGGGACCCGGCGTTCCCGCTGGCCCTTACCGACCACCCGCAGCCATCGGCCGCCGATATCGGCGTCGACGACGTCCAGGCCCAGCACCTCGGCGGAACGCAGCCCGCAATACAGCATCAAGCCCGCGATCGCCCGGTCCCGCCACGCATGAAAACTCGCCAGAAGCTCCGCCGCATCCGACTGCGACAGCGCCGTGGGCAGACGACGAGGCTCCCGGAGCCGAAGCGACGAACGGGTTTTCGGCCGACGGACGGTGTGCGCGAGCATCCCGCTGCGCTCACCCGCTACCAGCCAGCGGGCCTCCTTGCCTCTGGGGACTGGGTTTTTCACGTCCGGATCCCGCATCGCGGCGAACGCGAACAAACCCGAGATCGCCGCCAACCGCCGATTGATCGTCGTGGGGGCATACTGATCCATCCGACGGCCCGACAACGTGACCACGTTCGGCCCCGGCCTGCCCGCAACCGTAGCCTCCCGGCAGGCACGCAAGAACCGCAACAACACCTCCGTGGTCACCTCCGGCAACGGCTGCTCCTCAACGACGAGCCACCGGCAGAACGCCAACACGTCGTATCCATAGGCACGCACGGTCTTCGGTGAATAGTTCCGATCGGCCAAATACGCCAGGTACTCATCCACCAACCCGAACCGCGACGCGGCCGGCCCGGCCAACGCCCAGCCACCGTCCCGTTCCTCAAGCCGAAGACCGGCCTCGATACCCAAAGGAACAGACGTACCAGCCATGAACGCAGCCAACCGGCAAGTACCACTACCGCAGCGTGTCGCTGACCTGGACAAACACAACCATTAGCCGGTTAAGAGGGAGATCCCGGTCGCGCCCATCGACCGGCGCAGCCCGTGCCGGAAACACGCCTGCACGGTCAGGCCACCGGTGTACTCCCCGCCACGGTCGGAATGCAGGATCGTGCCACGACACCGGCCGCCTCGGGTAGCGACAGCGGCGTCGATGGCCTCGGTGACCATCTCCGAGCCGATGTGCTCGGAGATGCTGTAGCCGAGCACTTTCCGGGAATGACCGTCCCGGACCGCGCACAGATACATCTCGCCCTCACCGCAGGACAGGTAGGTGATATCGGTCAGCCACACCGCGTCCAGGCGGCCTTGGTCGAATTCCCGGTCGATGAGGTCCGGTGGGAACGACGCATGCGGGTCGGCCACGGTGGTTTTCACCTTGAATGTGCGCGGGCTGATGCCCTCCATCCCGATGCCGGCCATGATCTTGGCGACGGTCTTCTCGCTGACCACCTCGCCCCGCGCACGCAGTTCGGCGGTGATGCGGGGTGACCCGTAGGTGCCGCCGGACTCCTTGTGTATCTGGGTGATCTTCACCTCGAGGTCCGCCCGGCGCTGTGCGCGTGGTGTCAGCACGGTAGCCGCCGCGCGTTTGACATGCGCGTAGTAGCCCGAGGCCGACACGCCCAGAAGTCGCGCCATGCGACGCACCGAGAACCGCCCGGCCTTGCCTCCACCGCTGTTGGTGTCGGTGCCGGTCTCGGCGAGCGTGTCGGGGCCGGCGTACTTGGCCATCAGATCGAACCGTTGGGTTTCTTCTGCATCGCGGCAAAGTACGCCGAGGCTTTTACCAGGAACGCGTTGTCCTTCTCCAACTCGGCGACCTGTCTGCGCAACCGCAGCAACTCGGCCCGCTCCGCCGCCTCCAAAGGTTTCTCGCCCTGGACCTCGGCCGCGGCGATCCTGCGCCGCTCATCCTTGACCCAGTTATTCAGCAACCCGTCGTTGAGACCCAACTCACGAGCTACTTCAGCGATCGTGCGGCCGGAATCGATCACACGATGCGCAGCCTCGACCTTGAACTCGGCCGTGAACGACCGACGCTTACGAGGAGGCATGAGGACATCCTTCCAGCAGGAACCAATCCTGCCAACGTGGTGTCCACTACCCCGGGGGAACCCCACACGGCGAACCGGTTGCCTGCGGCGGATGTCACCGCCTCCTCAACGACACCGTCGAAATCAAGAAGATGTACAGAACCCCGAGACTGCGAAAACGGGGCCTGGGTCGCCTAATCCTCACACGGTTGGAGCGCTTCGCACTCCAAGCAGGCTCCCGACGGATCCGTCTTGAGAGCGGCGCGAAGAACGCAGACGCTCTCAAGTTGTACGAGGAGGCCGGATACCATCCCCCCGTACACCCTCTTTGTCAGGATGAGATGAGACACCTGGTGTGAGTGCCGGGTGCCTGAGCGAGGGCGGGATCGGAGATCCTGGTAGACGTGTCCACTTCATCATCTGACAGGTCCGGCGACCCGAGCAGGCAGTCTGATCCTGCCGCGCGGCCGTCGCGGCGGGTGTTCAGCCCGGAGTACAAGCTGGCGATCGTCGCTGAGTATGAGAACGCTCCGAACGGGGAGAAGGGCGCGATCCTGCGGCGGGAGGGTTTGTATTCCTCCCACGTCATCGAGTGGACGCGTGCCCGTGACGCCGGCGTTTTCTCCGCCGGCTCCGCCGGTGGTGCCGGCTGGGCGGCGCCGAAGCGGTCGAAGAAGACCGCCGAGCAGTTGGAGTTGGAGAAGCTGCGCCGGGAGAACGAGAAACTAAAGTCTGATCTGGGCAAGACCCGGATGGCGTTGGACATCATGGGAAAAGCGCACGCGCTCTTGGAAGATCTGTCCGAGAGCGCGGGCAGCGACGAGCCGCCGAGGACATCATGACCACCGCGTTCACCGAACTCCGCGCAGCGCAGGTCTCGGTGCGTCGCTCGTGTGAGCTGACCGGGATCGCCCGCGCCACCCATTACCGGCGGGCCAAGCCACAGGGCCCGGTGCATGGTCCGTGGCTGCCGCGTTCCCCTCCGCCGGCGACCCTGACCGAGGACGAACGGCAGGCCGTGCTGGACCTTCTGGCTAGTCCTGGCTACCAGGATTTGGCGATCCCGCAGGTCTGGGCGCGGGAACT
The DNA here is from genome assembly GCF_014203395.1 of Saccharopolyspora phatthalungensis. NCBI lineage: Bacteria > Bacillati > Actinomycetota > Actinomycetes > Pseudonocardiales > Pseudonocardiaceae > Saccharopolyspora > Saccharopolyspora phatthalungensis. The sequence goes on along the minus strand of NZ_JACHIW010000002.1, from coordinate 1,629,123 downwards.
CGACGAGGGGCGCTATCACTGCTCGGTTTCCACGATGTACCGCATCGCCCGCGCCGCCGGACAGGTCCGGGAGCGCCGGCGGCAAGCCACCCATCCGCCCCGCACACGCCCGGAACTTCTCGCGCACGGACCCTCCCAGGTGTGGTCCTGGGATATCACCGCGCTCAAAGGCCCGGTGAAAGGGGTCTGGTACAAGTGCTATGTCGTGATGGACATTTTCTCCCGGTACGTGACCGGCTGGCTGGTCGCCGCAGCCGAAGACTCCGTCGTAGCCAAAGAATTCCTCGGCGAGGCCATCACGCGCAACGGCATCGAGCCGCACACGATCCACGCCGACCGGGGCGGGGCCATGGTGTCCAAACCCGTCTCCGAACTCCTGACCGACCTCGGTGTCCTGCGGTCACATTCCCGCCCGCGTACCTCCAACGACAACCCCTATTCCGAGGCCCAGTTCAAGACCATGAAGTACGTGCCGGACTTTCCCGGCAGGTTCGGGTCATTAGAGGACGCCCGCGCCTTCTGCGACGGTTTCTTCCTGGGCTACAACCATGAACACCGTCACTCCGGTATCGGCCTGCACACCCCTGCCTCCGTCCACTTCGGAACAGCCGAACAGATCCGCACCCAACGGCAAACCACCCTCGACCGCGCCCACGCCGCACACCCCGAACGCTTCACCCGCCGCCCCAACCCACCAGCACTACCCCAAACGGCCTGGATCAACCAACCCACCGAAGATCAGCAACCAGTCCACTAAGCACAACCCGTCTCAATTTGACTTGAGTGTGCCACGAACGCAAGGAGTGAGTTGGTTGTAGGACGCCCCATGTAATGCGGTGCTGTGCAGGAGATGAAGGTTTTGTGGCCCTTCGGCGTCGCCTCCGCGGGGGGAGGCGTCAAACCACCTCAAGCCGCATTGGCTGAAGACCGTTGTGGTGAGCGTTGAGGAAAAGGCACACGTGATGTGTCAGGTAGGGATCGGGAAGGCGAGCGAGAGCGAACCGCTGATGACGTGTCGAAAATTGCAGACGACATCGAAACCGGGGCATTCAAGTAGTCCCGGGATGAGCCTGGCGGGTGCCCGCTGGCTGGCCAGGTGGTGTCCGGCATGGAGGCGGCGCGAGCCCGGTCTGCGGCTTCTGCATGGAACGTGGGAAAGCGAGTGCTGATACAGCCCGCCGCGTGCCGAAAGCGGCGCGGGAAGGCGAAAGGGAGTGCGCCGAGCGGCGGAAACCGTGAGGCGTCGAGTACCGATGCGGCACTCGCTGGCGGACCGGCTCGTAGTGTGCGCCGGGCGGCGCAGAGAGCTTGCTGGTGAAAGTCCAGCCGGACCGGCCCCAAGCGGGGTCCGTAGCCGAAGGCGGGGGTAATGCCTCGCTGGGCGCTGTTGGGAGGTGGATGTGATGGCCTTGGGCTGTTGGGTCGTGCTGACCAGTGGCGCAGGACAGGGCGCTCACCGTGAGGTGGGGTCTGAAGGGTTTGAGGCGAAACACCGAGCCGTAGCCGAATATGGCGAACCGGTCGGCCCGATCCAGGTGATGCCGAGCCTGCACTATGGGGGCGAAGGAAATACTTGGGGCATCTGGACACAACAAGGTGTGTGCGGGCGGCGCGGTGGGAAAGTTCTCTGCGTTACCCCGGGAGGTCTCGTACGGTCCCGCTCGACGGGGCTGGGTAGCTGGGCGTATAAGCCGCGAGGTGAAATCGCTGGTGATGCCGTGCGAGAAGTCGGAGTGATCCACGGTACTGAGGAACCAAGGAACAACAGAAACCTTGGGATCGTCGTGGTGGTGCGACGGCGGGCGGTGACTCAAAAGGCATCGACCTGGGGAAGGGATCACGGTGGAAATGGCGAGTCGGGGTGTGGTGTCGAGTGAGTAGGTGGCGCCGGACTGATGGTTGCTGAGGCAATGACCGAGGCGGCGTTGGCTGAGGAGACTCGGAATCACGCAACGGTGGGCCAGGTAGGAAAGAAACGTATGCAGGTGCGGAAGGCGCACTCGCTGATCGGTCAGATCCACGATCCACGCAATGTGGTGCGGGCGTGGGAGCGTGTGCGAGCGAACCGAGGTGCGGGTGGTGTGGATCGGGTCAGTATTGACCGGTTCGACTGCGAGCAGGATCGCTATCTCACGGTATTGCGACAGCGGCTGGCTGATGGGCGTTATCGTCCGCAGCCGGTGCGTCGGGTGGAGATCGATAAGCCAGGATCGACGGCCAAACGTCCACTGGGGATTCCTACGGTCATGGACCGGGTATGCCAGCAGGCGATACGGCAGGTGCTGGAGCCGATTTTCGAGCCGACGTTCTCCGAGGTCAGCTTCGGGTTTCGTCCGAAGCGGTCGGCGCACATGGCGATGCGTCGGATCTGGGGACAGTTGCAGGCGGGTGGGAGATGGATCGTTGACGCGGACATCGCCGATTTCTTCGGGACGATCTCGCATGACAGGCTCGTATCCCTTGTGGCGGAACGAGTTGCCGACGGTAAAGTGTTGAGTCTGATACGTCAGATTCTCACGGCCGGAGCGCTGCGGGACGGCGTCTACGAAAGCACGGTCGCGGGCACGCCTCAGGGCGGAGTCATTAGTCCTTTGCTCAGCAATATTTATCTGCACGTTTTCGACGAGCGGATGGAGCGGGCTGGATTCCAGGTGACCAGGTATGCCGATGATTGGCTGGCAGTCTGCCGGACTCGGGAGGAAGCGGAGCGGGCGCTGGCGAGCGCCTGTGCGGTGCTGGAGGAACTGGGTCTGCGGATTCATCCGGAGAAAACCAGAATCGTGCACGTCAGTCAGGGGTTCGAGTTCTTGGGCTACAAGATCGGCTTGGGCAAGGGTTTGCGCTTCAAACAAGGTGGTATTGGTTTGTATGCGATTCCCCGGCAGCAGTCGATCGACCGGTTCAAGGACAAGGTGCGCGCGTTGACACGGCGGCGCATCGCGGTGCCTCTGGAAGAGTTGATCGACATGCTGAACCCGGTGATTCGAGGATGGGGCATGTATTACCGGCGCGCGAACGTGCGCAGGTTGTTCAATCGACTCAACATGTGGATCGTGCGACGAATCTGGGGATGGCGGTTCAAACGATGGCGAAACGCCGGATGGCGCACGCTGCCGGAGAAACGCCTCTACGGTGAATATGGCCTGGTCAACCTGCTGCAACTGATTCCCAGCATGCGCGATTACTACCGCCAGAAGGGCTATACCCATTGAGAGCCGCTTGCGGGAAAACTGCACGAGCGGTTCGGCAGGGCGGGCGGAGGTAGCGGACCCTGGTCCGCCGCCTCCCCCGACCCGACAGTGAGGAAGCCCTGGTAATCGGGGCGGAGCGAAGGGGCCGGCTCATCGGAGATCTGTTCGCGCGAACAACCGGACGTGGTCCGGGAGGAAACGAGTGAGCATGTCAGGTCCGCAGGACAAACCGTTTGATATTTCAAAGCAGCTGGTGTGGGAGGCATACAGGCGAGTCAGGGCGAACCAGGGCGCGGCCGGAGTGGATGGTGTGTCGATCGAGGAGTTCGAGAAGGATCTCCGGAACAATCTGTTCAAGATCTGGAACCGGATGTCCTCGTGCAGCTACTTCCCTCCGCTGGTCAAGGCGGTGGAGATCCCCAAGCCTGGGGGCACGCGAATGCTCGGCGTGCCCACGGTAGGTGATCGCATTGCGCAGACGGTGGTCGCGATGGCGTTGGAAACCCGCACCGAGTCGATCTTTCATGATGACTCCTACGGGTATCGGCCTGGGCGGTCAGCGTTGCAGGCGGTCCAGCGGTGCCGGCAACGGTGCTGGAAGAAGGATTGGGTTCTCGATCTTGATGTCGAGAAGTTCTTCGACTCTGTGGATCACGCTCTCATGGTCAAGGCCGTGGAGGCGAATACCGATCAACGTTGGGTGGTATTGTATGTGAAGCGGTGGCTTGTCGCGCCGCTTCAACTGCCCGATGGGACCTTGCAAGCGCGAGATCGAGGAACCCCACAGGGCTCTGCGGTTTCGCCCGTGCTGGCGAACCTTTTCATGCATTACGCGTTCGATCTGTTTCTCGCTCGGGAGTTCCCGGCTGTGCAGTTCGAGCGCTATGCCGACGATGCGGTGGTGCACTGCGCGACCGAGCGTCAAGCCCGTGAGGTATGGGCCGCGCTCGCTGAGAGGCTGGACAGCGTCGGATTGCGGTTGCATCCCGACAAAACCAAAATAGTGTACTGCAAGGACGCGAAACGGCGGGGCTCGTTCGAGCAAGTGTCGTTCACGTTCCTGGGGTATGCGTTTCGTCCTCGCAAGGCACGGCAGAAGGATGGCCGGTTCTATACCGGCTTTCTGCCGGGCGTCAGCCCCGCTGCGCTCAAGGCGATGGGGCAGCAGGTCCGCACATGGCGGATACACTTACGCACCGGACTCGACCTGAAAGAGCTCGCCGATTGGATCAATCCGATCGTGTCGGGCTGGATCACGTACTACGGCCGGTTCTACCAGTCTGCGTTGTATCCCTTCCTGCGACGTATCAACACCTACGTGATGCGGTGGGCCCAAAAGAAGTACAAGCGGCTGCGCAGCTTCAAACGCTTCAAAGCGTGGTGGACCGGGCTCGTCGAACGAGAACCCGGACTATTCACACACTGGGCGTGCACAAGCCTGTTCTAACGGATTCGATGAGAAGAGCGGAGTGACGGGAGACTGTCACGCTCCGTTCCGTGGGAGCCGGAGGGTGAGACTCCCTCCGGCCACCCGACCAACTACCGTACATGCCCGACCGGGGAGCGGTGAATCGCGCATTCGAGAAAACTCTCCGTCTTCTATTAGGGCTTTGTTACTTGTAGATCATCGTGTGGGATGATCTTGGGATGCTGCCGGCTGAGCTTGACGCTGTCCGTGACCGTTTGGAGGAATTCGCGGGTGAGGTGTTCACGTCGTTCGTCCGTAGTGAGCAGCGGGCGAATGGTGGGCTGTATCTGCGGGGGCTGATGCTGGACGGGCGGCGTAAGTCGATGCAGCCGATGGCCGAGCGGTTGGGGGTGGATCATCAGCGGTTGCAGCAGTTCATCACGTCCTCGACGTGGGATTATGCGGTGGTGCGGCGGCGGTTGGCGGCGCGGGCGGTGCAGGTGGTGTGCCCGGAGGCGTTCGTGCTGGATGACACCGGGCATCTCAAGGACGGCGAGGCCTCGCCGGGGGTGGCCCGGCAGTACACCGGCACGGCGGGCAAGGTCACCAACTGCCAGGTCGCGGTGAGCGTGCACGCGGTCACCGATGCCTGTTCGGCCGCGCTGGACTGGCGGTTGTTTCTCCCGCAGAGCTGGGATGATGAGTGCGCGACCGGCGCCGAGGCCGAACGCATCGCCGCCCGGCGGGCACGTTGCGGCATTCCTGAGGATCAGGGGTATCGCCCGAAGTGGCGGCTGGTGTTGGAGATGCTCGACGAACTGGCCGCCTGGGGGCACATTCCGCCGGTGGTGGTCGGTGATGCCGGCTACGGCGATAACGCGACCTTCCGGTGCGAACTGGGCGCACGAGGACTGCCGTATGTGATGGCCGTCAAGGCGGCCGCCACCGCTCATCCCGCAGACGCCGAGCCGGTGGCCGCGTCGTATTCCGGCCGGGGACGGCGGCCCGCACCCCGCTACCAGGACACGCCCGCCACGTTGCGGGATCTCGTGCTCGCCGCCGGACGCACGGGCCTGCGGTGGGTGACCTGGCGGCAGGGAACCAAGAAAACCCAGGGCAATCCCACCGCTGCGATGCGCTCTCGGTTCCTGGCCCTGCGGGTGCGGCCGGCCAACCGCGATATTCCCCGGGAGGCTGACGGCAGTCTGCCGGTGTGCTGGCTGCTGGTCGAATGGCCGCCCCGCGAGCCCGAACCCACCGACTACTGGATCTCCACCCTGCCCGAGGACACCCCGGTGCGTGAGCTGGTGAGGCTGGCCAAGATCCGGTGGCGCATCGAACACGACTACCGGGAACTCAAGACCGGGCTCGGGCTCACCCACTTCGAAGGGCGTTCCTTCACCGGCTGGCACCGCCACGTCACCCTCACCTCCGCCGCCCATCTGTTCCTCACCGAACTCCGGTTGACCAGCCCAAAAGCACCTGGGGCGGCCTGACTCTCTACAAGATCCTCCACGCCCTCCAGGTCCTGCTGGCCACCTGGACAGGCCGATGCCCCACCTGCCACCAGCAACCACCATGACCACCTAACAAAGTCCTACTATGACACTGCTCCCCAACGCCACCTCGCCAGGGGGTGGGTTACGGAATGCTCCGACCTGCCAGGACAGCCCGCCTGAGATTCTGCGTTCCCACGGGCTTTAGTTCCACAGGCCAAGTTCGCCGACGATTTCTGGTGCGGCGAACGGAGTAGTAGGTGCACCCGGGCTGGTGACGGCCGGCAGGGGGATGTCGGTGCGGAGCTGGATGAGCGTTCGCCAGAGAAGAAGGTCGTCCCAGCATTCTCGGATCAAGGTTCCGGTGCGACCGGTGAGGCGATCAAGCCCGGCGAGGTCTTCCAGATGAGCTCCGTCGGCGAGGAGTCGGCTTGCTGTCTTGGGGCCGATTCCACGGACTCCGGGAATGTTGTCCGACTTGTCTCCGGTGAGGGCGCGGTAGTCGCACCATTGGTGCGGTGTAACAGCGTAGGTGTCGTAGACCTCGTCTGCGTCGATGCGCCGCCGGTCCGCGCGTCGTTGGGTGTTCAATGCGGACACTTGGTTCGATAGCAGTTGATAGAAGTCCTTGTCGGTAGACATGATCACGTGTTCGCGTCCTGGGTTCGCGGCGATGAAGGAGGCGATGATGTCGTCGGCCTCCCGGCACGGATATTCAGCACAGGGAATGTCCAGCAGTTCCAGGCCTTTGTAGAGGAGCGGTAGGTCGGCAAAGACCTCCTCGTCACCGGCAACTGGCGGCTTGTAGCCGGGCATGAGAGTACGGCGGTCTGCGGCGCCTTCCTGGCCGTCGAAGACGACAATGATCTCCGGAGCGTCCTCAAGGCTGCGTGCGCCAGCGCGTACGCGGGCGAAAAACCCGAACACGAGAGTAATGTCCCCGTCCGCTCCGGGACCTGATACGGCAGGGAAACCCGAACGCGGCGCGGTGCAGCAGGTTATGGCCGTCGACGTACAGCCTGGGCGGTGCGGTGGCGGGCACGGATCCTCCTTGTGATGCGAAAGCCTGTGACCGCGGCAGCCGGGTGCCCACGACGACATGGACAGCCGGAAGAGTAGCCGATCGAAATTCGATGAAGGAGAACCACATGGGTACTCGGCGCGCCGTCTTGTATTGCACCGTTAATGGCGTATGCAACAACACCAACGGTCTGGGGCGTCAAACGACGACGCTGCTCTCCACGCTTCAACGACACAGGGACCTGCTGATTGGGGCTGTCGGGGCGTTCGATGTACACCTGGCGTGCCCACAGCCGGGGCCAGCCACGTGGGCCTTTGATCCGGCCCAGCTAGAGGCGAGTCGGAGGGCCGTAGAGAAATGGGGCGGGCGGGTCCACGCGTTGCCCTACGATACGCAGACGGAGTTCTGGTCGGTTGCCACATGGCGGGCCTTGTCGAAGGCCGGTGCCCGCTGCGCATGGACGTTGGCGCAGCGCTATGACGAGCTGCTGGTGATCGCTGTGGACACCCCGTTCGCCGGGCTCGGCGAGGCGTGGATGCGGCAGCCGGCCGCGACGCGCGGCACGGTGCATATCCTGCTTTGCTTCTACAGCACCGCCCTGATCGTTGAACGTCCCACGCCGAATCCGCGGCGTATCGAATGGGAACGGCGTGGCATCGAGAGCGCGAACCAGCATCCCGAGATCTGGATCGCCGACATCGGCCGGTTCCTGTCTCGCCATCTTGAAGCGGACTACCGGATGCAGCCGCGCCGACTGGCGCCGTACACGTCCAGCCTCGACCTGACCGGCCCGGACCTACAGCCCATGCCGAGCGGCCAGGCCCGCGCGGTTGCAGCGCGATGGCGGATCCCCCTGGATCGACCGCTGGTGGTCACGATCGGGCGCACCGACCCCACCAAGGGGATCGATGTTCTCATTCACTCCCTTGGCCCATTGCGCAACGAGGTCCACGCCGTGATCGTCGCTGTCCCGTTCGACCACGCCGATCCACTGATCGCGGACTATGCACGCCGGATCGGCGAAGAGAATCTGCGGGCGACATTGGTCACCAGGTTCACCCGGGACCTGCCGCGAGCCCTGTGCGGTCTCCCGGAGACCCGGGTGGTGGCGTGTCCGTCCAGGGGAGAGACATTGGCAAATGTGCCGTTCGAGACGGCTCTGTGGGCGCAAAACGCTGGCCCGGTTGTGGTGGCCCCGCGCCGGGATGGGTTTGTCGAACAGATCGACGACGGCCGCACGGGCATGTTGTATGACCCGGACGAGCCGGATGGACTGACCGAGGCGGTCCGGCGCGGCCTCTCGTTACCGGCCGAAGAGCGGGCCAAAATGCGGGCCGCTGCTGCGTCAAGGGTCCGTGCCGAACGCGACGCCGCCCGCAACTTTGCGCGCCTGCTGGAATTTTTCTGGGCTGCTAAAGCCTGAGCGTCAGCTTTGCGCCAGTGGCCGGACGGACGATGGTGTCTGAGTGCTATTTGATGATCAGTTCGTAGACCGCGCGGCTTTTGTCAGGGCCTTTGAAGTCGGTGATGACGGAGACACCGTTGACGTTGTGATCGCCTGGCACGTTGGTGAAGCCAAGGTTCGTCCACGCGGAGTGTGCTGCGGTGTTGTCCGGTTCTGAGGTGAGGTACAGGCGTCTGCAGCCCCATGTGACGGCTCGGGAGCGCACGACATCGAGCAACGCGTGTACGGCCTGCGCGAAAACGGACATCTTGCCTACGTCCTCGCCGCGGGCCCGCCGTCTCCCGGGGACGGCGTAGAGATCATTCGCCTGCCTCGCTTCGCATTACCCGCACCAGCAACCGAAGACGTTCTCCTGACCGCCCTCGCGAGCACGTCCACGGTCGCCGACGACGCCCGCCACCTGTTGTCCCAAGTGGACGCCGATCTGGTGTGCTGGGTCGACGCCACCTGGGGCCTGGGCTTCCTCGCACCACATCCCGGTATCGCGACCGCCCTGATGATGCGCGTGCTGCGCACCGACACCTACCTGCACCAAGCTCTGGCTCACCAGCCGGATCGAGTGCTGACGAACAGCGAGTTCCTGATCCGTGAGGCCACGAACGCCGGCCTGGACACCAGGGGCTGGCGAGCAGTACCCAACGCGTTGCTGACCCCAGGGACCCCTCCCTCGGCCACGGCGCGAGAACACTTGCGCACCAGTGGCCCGGTGCGGATCGTGGCCCGTGCCGAACCGCACAAGGGCATCGCCGAGCTCATCACCGCCTGCCCGCATACCTTCGAACGGGACGTGGAGATCGTCCTGGCCACAGCCGGTTTCGAGTACTGGCCCGGCATGCAGCAGCAGGTCATCGCCGACTGCCAGAGCCGAGCGCGCGCTCATCCCCGGGTGAGACTGGTGGCCGATCTGCCGTGGCGGGCCGTACAGCCCTTCCTCGCCGGCGCGGCCTGCACCGTGATCGCTTCCACCTCACCAGAGACATTCTGTAACACAGCGCTGGAAGCTCTCAGCGTCGCCACTCCGGTGGTCACCTTCGACCTCGGCCACGTGCCCACCCTGATCGGTAACGCTGGAGCCGTCGTCCCGCCCTCCGCTGGAGCGGCGGGACTCTGGCAGGCGGTGACCGAACTGCTCGCCGACACCGAGGGGTACCAGCGCGCCAGCCAGACCGCGATCCAGCGCGCCGCCAAGCACGATCCGGCCGCGATCGCTGAGCAGTTTCTCCGCGTCGTCGAGCCAGCGCTCCAGCGGAGGGCGGACTAGTGAGCGTCTTGGGACTCAGCGCGGGAGAGCGCGCGTTGGTCGTGGCACCGCATCCCGACGACGAAACCCTGGGCTGCGGCGGAACGATCGCACGGCTGGTCGCCGACGGAGTCGACGTTCACGTGCTCGCCGTCACCGTGCGCGCCGCGCCGATGTGGGGTGGCGTCAGCGACCCAGTCGTGCGCCAGAACGAATTCATCCAGGCGTGCGCCGCGCTGGGCGTCACAACCCAGGCGATGGCCTGGATCGATGAGACCGGTGACCTGGACATCGCCGCTCGGCCTCGGGCCCTCGTCGAGCTGATCGAGCAACACCCAACAGCGTCGCTGGCCATCCTTAAACCGGACGCGCTGCTCATCCCTGCGGCCGGTGGCTTTCACCAAGATCACCAGGTGGTGCACCGGGCCGCGTTCGCCGCCGCGCGGGTCCACGCACGCGAAAGCAAGCACACACCCTCACTCGTCCTCGGATTCCGCGGCGTCGAGGACCACTGGTGCGCCCAGGAGGAGCCCTGGCGTGTCCACGTCAACACCTCGGCGCACTGGTACGCCAAGGAACACGCGCTACGCTGCTACACCTCGCAACTACGCGGCGGAGGTCATCCCCGCGCTATCGAAAACATCCGCACCACCGACGCCGCAGCCGGCGGTGCGCTGGGCTGGCACTATGCCGAGAAATTCGTCCCCTATCGCCTGGCGTACTGACCCATTCCACGGAGCCGTTTCAGCCATGTCGTTACACCGCAAGGAAAACCACCCACCCAAGGTACTTGTCGCGCACCAGCCGTCATATCTACCGTGGCAGGGCTACTTCGCCCGACTGTTCGACGTAGACCAGCTCGTGTTGCTCGACCACGTCCAGTTCGCCGAACGAGGCGTCCAGCATCGCACCTGGATCCGTGGCCACACCGGCGGACGGCAACGACTCAGCGTTCCTGTCCGCCGCACAGGCCGATATCCGCAACCGATCCGGGACGTGGCCATCGCCGACCCGCGCTGGGCCCACCGCCACTGGCGCACCCTGAGCCAGATCTACCGGCGCGCCAAGTACTTCGACACCTACGCCGAGGACCTCCACGCGATCTACCACCAGCCGTGGACAACGCTGACCGCGGTGAACACCACCCTCATCAAACTGGTGTCCCGCGCACTGGGACTGGACATCCAACTCATCCCCTCCAGCAGTCTTGATCCCACAGGCACCAAGACCGCGATGCTCGTCGATCTGTGCCGCCGCACCGGCGCGACGGTGCTGCGTGTGGGCACCGGAGCACCGCACTACCTCGACACGAGGCTGCTGACCCAGGCAGGCATCGCAATCGAAGTCGCCACCTACACTCACCACCCCTACCCGCAAGGGCGCGGCCCATTCGTCCCCAACCTGGCGGCGCTGGACCCGGTGCTGCACCACGGGCCACATGCCCGAGAGATCCTGGCCGCAGGCGCATCGACCCGCACCTGGACGCCGCATGAGCACGACAGCCGACCCGCAGTAACCGGATCTCGCGCGCGTCCGCAGGCGCGGCAGACACACTCACTGATGCCGCTGCTCACCGATCGGCGCCGACTCAAGCAGGCCGCACGCGGATGCATGCGCACGACCTCCAGCCCCGGCGCCGATGGCATGACCTGGCGCAACTACCGGGCCGGGCTAGACGCACGGCTTGCGAAATTGGCGGCACACCTGCACGACGGCTCCTGGACTCCCAGCCCACTCCGGCAAGTCACCTGGAGCCTCGATGACAAAGACCTGGCGATCGTCATTCCAACGGTCGAGGACCGCATCGTGCACCGAGCGCTACGCCAGTGCGCGGAACCGATACTCGAAGCCCACGCGTATCCGGACTGGCTGTTCGGCTGGCGGCCCGGCCGCAGCCGCGCCCACGCCCTCGCCTACGCCCAGCGCCACGGAATCACCAGCCCCTGCTGGGTAGCCGACATCGACGTCACCCGCGCGACCGCAGGCAGCACCGTCGACCAAACCATGCGCTGGCTGGCGGACTGGATCCATGACGGGAGCTTCCTACGCATCGTGCGACGAGTCCTCAACGGGCTCCCATCCCCGCTCGCACCGGGCAGCGGGCTATCCCCGCTGCTGACCAACCTATGACTGCTGCAGGTCGATCACGCCCTCGCTGACAGCACCGTCATACGAGTCACCGACAACTACGTGATCTTCTGCACCGACCACGACGCCGCCCACCACGCATACCGGATGCTCACCAAAACGTTGACCACGCACGACCTCGCGCCCCATCCATGCAAGAGCAAGGTATGGCGCCCAAACCTCGAAGACCTCTTCCTCGCGGGCTAACCACACAGGGGTTCGTCGCGTACCGTGCCCGCTCGGTCGAATAGAAGTCGTCGAAACCGATCTACACCGGCCTACCGCGCGCCATGGCGGCCGCCCTGATACTGAGCGCAGCCAAGTGATTCATGCTGATGCTGTGGCCCAGCCGCTGTTGGAGGAACATGTCGTGTCCACCCGGCTGAGGAGATGCTGCCGATCGCCGAGAGCGAGGCGGTGGTCATCCGCACAATGAGCCGGCGAGCGTTCTCTGAGCTGGGGTCGCCACAACGCCATGACGACATCGACCGCTAGTTCAGCAGCCACCGATGTAGCCGGTAGCGAGATCACGGGGAGCACGATCGCCAGCCACCACGCCAGCCGCGCCTGCCTCGCTCCCACCGCAGAGATGGTCAACAGCGTCACTGACGTCAGCAAGATGATCGGAATGATCTCTACCCCGGCCGCTCGGCCCTGCCCCAACGGGTCAAGGGCCACCGATCGTCCCCGCAGCGAAGACCAGGACCACCGACGTCGGAAGACGTGGTCCCCTTACTCGCCAACGGTTCCGTCGATACTCTCGCGAAGCAGATCGGCATGACCGTTGTGGCGCGCATACTCCTCGATCATGTGGGTGACGATGTAGCGGAGCGAGAAGACCTCGTCTCGCCACAGCACCGTGGTATCAAGCGAACCCACAGCGTCCACCGTGGCTCGCGACCGCGCGCACTCCTCCTCCCAGACCCTGACCCGCTTGTGGGAGCAGATCGCGCCATTTCCCGAGGAAGGCCGCAGCTACACCCGAAACCTCCTGCTGCGCGCACTTCGGGACGCCGAGGCCGCCGGAGAGGGTGCACGCGCGCACGCTGCAACATGGGCTCGGCCTGCTCGGCATCAGCGCACCAGAACGCATGTAACAGCAAGCTATCTCCTTGCTAGCGAAAGCTGGCGCGGAGCGCGCCGAGTAAGCGGGCTGGTTGAAGGCGAAGCCCTCGCGCGTGTTCGACTTCGAGGACGTGCGCGAAGCGTATCGCGTGATGGAGGCTGGCGAGGCCAAAGGCAAGATGGTTGTCGTCCATGCTTGAGCCGCCATCGGTCGACAACGAAGACACCCAAGGCGACAGTCGGCGTTCAGGAGCCGTAGAGCGTGGCGCGTGGTCGACGGGTCCGATGCGGTTCGAGCGATCGGCCATGCGGTCCGTGCAGAATCCCCCGTCAGTCGAGTGCCTTGAGTCGCTTGGTCGAGCGCCGGGCCGCCCAGACGACCACCAGCAGCGCCAGACCGAGGAGCGGGTAGCCCATCGCGATCTTCGCGAACGCCAGCCAGCCGGTGTTGTCCTCGTTGTAGAGCCACTGCTGCACGACGAACCTGGCCGCGAAGACGCTCACCAGCGCGAGGGTGGCGATGTCATAGTCGTGCCGCGATGGCCGGTCCCTGCGCCACGCGTTCCCCTTGTCCCCGAACAGGTTCACCGCGACCCCGACCAGCGGCCACCGCACGAGGACCGACACGAGCAGGACACTTCCGATCAGGAGGCTCGCCCAGATACCCACGAGGAAGAACCCCTTGGCCGATCCGGTCTGGTAGGCGATGAACGCGGCGACCCCGACGCCGATCAGGCCGGAGACGGCCGGTCGGATTGGCTCCTTGCGCACCAGCCGCAGCACGGTGATCGCCACCGCGATACCGATGGCGCTCCAGATACCGCCCTGCAGTCCGAACACGCTGTTGGCCACGACGAAGACCACGACCGGCAGTCCGGTGTACACCAGCCCGGACGGGCCGCCCATCTGGTCGAGCAGCGTCGGCTTCGGGGCCAACTCGGCGGCATGGGGTGTCTCGCCGCTGTTGCGGCCGTGTTCTGGCATCATGTGGCTCTCCTCGGTCTCTTGCGCGGCACCCGCACCCGGTCGGACTTGATGAGCGGAGGGGAAAACGTGGTTCATCAGTCCTCCTCACCGGTTGTCGGGCCGACCGCCCAGGTGTCGGCCGAGGAAACGCTCGGCCGCGTGGAACATGGCGATCAGGTTCTCCGGGTTCGCGAACATGTGGCCTTCGTCGTCGAAGACCGTGTACTCGACTTCCACGCCGCGGGCGCGCAGCGCGTCGACGATGTTGTCGGACTCAGCCTGCACGACGCGGACATCGTTGGCGCCCTGGAGCACCATCAGCGGTGTGCGGATCTGGTCCACCCGGCTGATCGGCGAACGGGCCAGCATGTCGGCCTCTTGCTCCGGGTCGTCGGGGTCACCGACGTACAAGTGCCAATTGTTGACTATCTGGGGCTGCACGAAAGGGGGAAGGGTTCGCATGAAGTTCGCGAGGTTGGAAATGCCGACGTAGTCGATGGCGGCGGCGAAGACGTCCGGGGTGAAAGCGACGCCGACCAGCGTGGCGTAGCCGCCGTAGGAGCCGCCACCCGAGCTCATCCCGGCCACGGTGACTGGCGATCTCTCCGAAGCCGACCGCTCCCTGCTCGTGGTCATGAGCCGCGTGCTCGACCCCTCAACCCTCAATGCCTACACGGAAATGCTGCCGATAATCCCTACCGACCCCGCGATCACCGAGTTCGACAATCTGCCCGCCGACACCGACGAGCAGACCCGGCACGAGCTGGCGGAACGCCTGGTCGCATTCGGCGACAGACTCCGGACCGAACACCCCGCGCTGAAGGAACTGCGCCCCGACGTACCGACCGGTGTACACCCTGCCGCGAGGACGCTCGCCGTAGCTGTCAAAGACCTCTACAACCGCGCCCAAATCGACGTCCTGCACCGCATACGATGCCTGCGCCGGACCCCACCGCGCACGGACCCCACCTGACCGCGTGTTCAGCCGCACGCAACGCCGCCAGCACAAGCAGGTATTCACCGCGCTTGCCAAGCACTTCGACGTCGCTCTCCCAACCGTTGCAAGGAAATTCTGGCGTTCGCCCTCGACATACCAGCTGCGGCTGAACGCTCGGCGCCTACGCGGCTCGGCGCAGGCGCACGCAGGATTCGAGGAGGAGGGCATGGACGAAGGCTTGCGGGAGGTTCCCGCGGAGTTGGCGTTGCCGGACGTCGTATTCCTCGGCGAACAAACCCGGTGTTCCGCAGGCCGCGCGGTTGCGCTCGAACCACCGCATCGCGGCGGTGTCGTTGCCCTGCTGGTTTTCCGCGAGCGCCATGAAGAACCCGCACAGCAGGAACGCGCCTTCGTCGCTCTCCAGGGGCTGCGGGGAGTGCCGGAACCGGTAGAGGTAGCCGTCCTCGCCGAGGTCGCGGAGAACCGCCGCGATGGTCGCCCGGGTGCGCGGATCGTCCCCGGGCAGCGCCCCGCGCACCGGCGGGAGGAGGAGGGCGGCGTCGGGCCCGGTCCGGGTTGGGCTGCGTTGCCAGTGACCGTCCGGGTGCAGGCAGCGTCGCGAGGTTTCGGCGAGGATCGCGTCCGCGAGGCTCAGCATGGCCGGGACATCGCTTCGGTGGGCGACCCGCGCCGCCGTTTTCAGGCCCGCGACGCAGGCCAGCCGCGAATGTGTCCACCAGTCGTCGGCGAGCTCCCACAGCCCGGCCTCCGGTTCCCCCCAGTGGCGGCCGATGGCGGCGACGGCCAGCTGCACGGCGCGTTGCCTGTCGCCGTCCAGCCGCCCGTAGCGGGCGGCTTCGGCGAGCAGCTGGAGAAGTTCTCCGTAGCAGTCGAGCTGAGCCTGGCGCGTGACCCGGTTCCCGCGGGCGACGGTCTGCCCGCCGGGGTAGCCGGGCAGGTCGACCAGCCGCTGTTCGTCGGGCACCGTGCCGCCCTCGGCGGTGTAGGCGGGGCGCAGCCCGTCGCCGTTGGCCAGGATGCGTTCGGTCATGAACGACACCGCGTCGTCCAGGAGCGCTTGTTCGCCGGCTGCGGCTGCCGCGATCCCGGCGTAGCACTGATCGCGGATCCACGTGTAGCGGTAGTCGTAGTTGCGGCCTTGTTCGGCGCGTTCGGGCAACGACATCGTCGCCGCCGCCACCATGCCGCCGCGCGGCACCGTCAATCCGCGCAGCACGGCACAGGCGTGTTGCGCGTCCCTGGGTGCCACGAGGTTGTCGAACGTCGGGACCTCGCGGGACCACGTCGTCTCCGTGCTGCGCCAGGCGAATTCGGGTTCGACCGGGTCGCCGAGCCGACCCGGGGAAAGTTCGAGGACGAAGTCGTGGTGCCCGCCGGCGGGAACGGTCACCTCCGTCCGGAGCACGCCGTTGTCCACTGTGGCGTTTGGCGCGCCGGACCAGCGTATCCGCAGCCCGCCGCTGTCTGCGGTCCAGTGCCCGGCGTCGTCGAGTGTGAGATCTCGGGTGGGGTGCTGGCCGAAACCGGCTCGGACGTCGAGCATCACGTGCAGCCTCACTTCGCGTTCGACGGCCTCGATCCGGCGCAGCAGCACCACCCGGTCGCGCTGGCCGGGCCGGGCCAGGGCGTCCCGGCATTCGACGATGGTCGAGGTGGTCACCCACCGGTGGCGCCAGATCAGTGATCGCGGTTCGTAGTAGCCGCCCCACGCGAAGGGCTCGACGGGTGCGATCACGTAGGCGCCGGCCCCACCGAGCAGCCTTGAGAACACCGCGTCGTCGTGCCACAGGGGCGCGCACAGCCACACGATGTCGCCGCGTGGACCGCAGACCGCGCCCCGGTAGCCGTCGGCGAGCACGGAGTATTCGCGCAGGATGTGAGGGCGGACGGCGTCTTCGTCGCTCACCGGGCCCTCCGCGCTCGTGGGGTCCGGCGGCGCAGCACGCCCAAGCCCACGGCGGTCATCCCTGCCGCGGCGAGGGCGAGTGCGTTGTGGTGGTGGGACGCCCACATCTGCGGGCTGCGCTCGTGCGCCCGGCCGAAGACTCCGCGAGCGCCGTAGTCCCGACCGTCCGTTCCGTCCGCAGGCTCCCACAGGTTATCCGCTCGGGCGGGATCGTCGACATCGGCGTTCTGCTGCGCGGCGTACCCGTTGCGGGCGAGGTAGCGCTCCAGCAGCCCGGGAACCAGGGCGTTGGCGATCAGGGTGGCTACGGTGCTGCCGCCGACCCAGTATTCGCGGCGCTGCGGGTGGTCGGCGGCGTGGAGCACCGCATCGGCGACGATCTCGGGTTGGTAGATCGGCGGCATCGGTTGGGGGTGGTGCGGCAGCCGGGAGCGCACCCACGAGAACTGTGGTGTGTTCACCGCGGGCAGCTGCACCATGGTGGTCCGGATGCCGCTGCGCTCATGCAGCAGTTCGCAGCGCAGGGACTCGTGGAACCCTTGGATCGCGTGCTTGGCCCCGCAATATGCCGATTGCAGCGGAATTCCCCGGTATGCCAGGGCGGAGCCGACGTGCACGATCACGCCCCGATCACGCGGGCGCATGTGGCGCAGCGCGGCCATTGTCCCGTGCACGCACCCGAGGTAGGTGACCTCGGTGACGCGCCGGTACTCCTCGGGGCTGATCTCCTCGAACGGCATGAAAACCGTAGCGAATGCGGCGTTGACCCAGACATCAATGGGCCCCAGTTCGCTCTCCACACGCGCGGCCGCCGCCGCGACCTGCTCGTCGTCGGAGACGTCGGCCGGGACCACCAGTGGCATCCCGCCGGCGTCGCGAACCTCCCGCGCGGCGGCGTCGAGCCCGGTTCGCCCGCGGGCCACGAGTGCCACCCGCGCCCCGCGCTTGCCGTAAGCGCGGGCAACCGCGCGACCGACACCTGCGCTCGCCCCGGTCACCACGACGACCTGCGACATCGCCTTTCACCTGCCTCCCATCCGATTCTTTCCCAACTCCCCGGCCGCAGCGGACGGGAGCGCGCAGCGCAGCAGTTCGGCGAGATGCAGCGGATGCCGCTGCCGTTCGGCGTGCTCGATCTGCGTGCGACAGCTGAATCCGTCGGCGAGCACCGCTGTGTCGTCCGGCGCTACTCGCAGGGCGGGCAGCAGGACCCGTTCGGCGCACGCCATCGACACCTCGTAGTGGCCGCGCTCGAACCCGAAGTTGCCGGCGAGGCCGCAGCAGCCGGAGTCGAGGACATCGGCCTCGATGCCGGCGCGGCGCATCAGCTCGGTGTCGGCATCGAATCCCAGCACCGCGTACTGGTGGCAGTGCCGCTGCACGACGGCCCGCCCGCCCACTCGCGGTGGCCGCCAGCCGGGTGCGCGATCCCGGATCGCCTCGGCGAAGGTGACGAACTGGTCGCGCATCCGCTGCGCATCCTCGTCATGCGGCAGCAGCTCACGGCTGTCGGACCGGAACACCGCGGCGCACGACGGCTCCAGCCCGACGATCGGCGTTCCGGACTCCAACCACGGCCGCAACAGCCGCAAGGTGCGCCGCAGCACGCGTTTCGCGATGCCGAGCTGTCCGGTCGAGAGCCAGGTCAACCCGCAGCACATCGGCTGGGTAGGAACCGCGACCCGCAATCCGGCGTCTTCGAGCACATCCACGGCCGCACGCGCGATCTGCGGGTCGAAGTGGTTGGTGAACGTGTCCGGCCACAGCACGACCGCGTTGCTCTCACCGGGTCGTGGCGGCGGGGGTCCGTGGCGGTGGCGCCACTGCCGCTGGAAGCTCGCCGCGGCGAAGCGCGGAGGGGTGCGCTGCGGCGCGATGCCGGCGAGTCGTTTCCCCGCTTCGGCCAGCACCGGGACCCGCAGCGCCGCGTTGACCGCGTGCGGAGCCGCTGCGGCCAGTTGCGCGATCGCGGGTAGCCATCCCAGCGAGTAGTGCGCCGCCGGGCGCAGGCGATGGCGGTAGTGCTGGGCGAGGAATTCCGCTTTGTAAGTCGCCATGTCCACGCCGACCGGGCAGTCGGACTTACATCCCTTACACGCCAGGCACAAGTCCAGCGCATCGCGCACCGCGGTGGAGCGCCATCCGTCGCGCACCGGTGAATCCGGGTGCCCCTGCAGCATCTCGAACAGCAACCGGGCCCGCCCGCGGGTGGAATGTTCCTCCTCTCGCGTCACCATGTAGGAGGGGCACATCACGCCGCCCGTGGCGCGCCGGCAATTGCCGATCCCGACGCAGCGGGACGCGGCCTGGGCGAAGCTGCCGTCGTCATCGGGAAACCCGAGGAAGGCCCGGTTCGTCGAAGGCCGGTAGTCGGCACCGAGCCGGAGGTTCTGGTCGACACGGTGCGCGGCCACGACCTTGCCCGGATTCATCCGGTTCCGCGGGTCAAAAGCCGCTTTGACCTCCTCGAAGGCGGTCACGATGGACCGGCCGAACATCCGCTGGAGCAGTTCCCCGCGCGCCTGCCCGTCCCCGTGCTCGCCGGAGAGCGATCCGCCGTGGGATGTGACGAGGTCGGCCGCGCTGAACAGGAAGTCCCGAAAGGTGGCCACCCCGGGGCCGCTCTTGAGCCGGAACGGCATCCTGATGTGCACGCAACCATGCCCGAAGTGGCCGTAGAGGGCCGGGCGTTCGTAGCCGTAGCGCTGGAACAGCGCGAGCAGGTCGCGAAGGTAGTCGCCGAGCACATTCGGCGACACGGCCGAATCCTCCCAGCCTTCCCAGCTTTCCGGCATGTCCGGCGGATGCGCGGTGACTCCCAGCCCGGCCTCGCGGGCCTTCAGCATCTGCTGCTCCTGCTCGGGATCGTCGGAGACAGCGACGTCGTCGTCCGAGGTCGACTTCCCCAGCGCGGCAAGCAACGCGTGCAGTTGGGCGTCGGCTTCCTGGGTGGTGCCACCGCCGAACTGGACCATCAACCAGCTGTTGCCCCGCGGCAACATCGCGACCGAATCGAGGAACTGGCCCTCCTCCCGCATGAAGTGCACCAATTCGCCGCCGATGGCTTCCAGCTGCATCGGCCGGCAATGCGCCAGGATCCCCGGCACCGCGTCGGCGGCCGCGGCGATGTCGTCGTAGCCGAGCGCGAGCATGGCGGCAGCGGGCACCACGGGCACCAATTCGATCTCGGCGCGGAGCACGGTGGCCAACGTGCCCTCGCTGCCGACCACGAGCCCGGCTAGGTCGAACTCCGCACCGAGCAGCGAATCCAGGTTGTAGCCGGAGACCCGCCTCGGGATGTCCGGGTAGCGTTCGCCGATCTCCTCGGCGTGGCGGTCGCGCACCCGGCGCAAGCGGTCGCACAGCGCCCCGAGATCCCCGCCTGCGTCGATGCGGTCGGCCAGTTCTTCCTCCGTCCATTTCCCCACCCAGGCGCGGGTGCCGTCGTAGGTGAGGATCTCCAGCCGGACCACGTTGTCTACGGTCTTGCCGTAGTGCTGCGCACTGGCCCCGCAGGAGTTGTTGCCCACCATCCCACCGATCGTGCAATGGCTGTGCGTGGCCGGTTGCGGCCCGAACTTCAGCCCGTGCTCCGCGAGTCGGCGGTTGAGATCGTCCAGCACGATGCCGGGCTCAACGACACAGGTCCGCGCTCGCGGGTCGACCGAAACGAGCTTGTTGCAGTATTTGCTCCAGTCCAGGACGACTGCGGCGTTCGTGCACTGGCCCCCGAGGCTCGTGCCGCCGCCTCGGGACAGCAGCGGCGCGTTGTGGCGGCGGCAGACCGCTACCGCGCGTGCCCCCGCCTCCACCGTGCGCGGCACAACGACGCCGATGGGCACCTGGCGGTAGTTCGACGCGTCCGTCGAATACGCGCCGCGGGTGCCCGCGTCGAAGCGCACCTCGCCATCGACCTCCGCGCGCAGATCGCCTTCCAGCGCTTCGACGTCCACTTGAGACGGTTCGGCCGTCCGCGCATGAGCTCTTGCCATCTTCTCCTCCCGTTCAGGCGATCCGAAAGGCTTCGGCGTCGGCTTCCTTGAACGTCATGCCGTGTCCGGGGAGGGAGAGCTCGGCGCGCACCCGCCCACCCGTCGGATCGAGTACCCCGTCGAAGAACATCCGCTCGATCCGGTCGTGGTCGTGGAACCACTCCAGGTGCCGCAGGTTCGGCGTGGCCAGCGCGACGTGCGCGGCCAGGTTCTGCGCGCAGTGCCCGGAGATCTCCCGGTTGCGGGCCGCCGCCAACGCGGCGGCCCGCAACCATTCCCCGAAGCCGCCGCAGCGGGTGACGTCCACCTGCAAGCAGTCCACCGCCTCAAGCATGGCTTCGAAGTACGGCAGGTGGTATCCGTACTCACCGGCGGCGACGTCCGCGCCCACCAATTCCCGAACCCGGCGCAATCCGCTGAGGTCGTCGCTGGAAACGGGCTCCTCAAACCACGACACGCGGCGCTCGTCGAGCCGGTGACCGACCCGCACCGCCTGGCCCGGCCCGTAGGCGCCGTTGGCGTCCACGTAGAGCTCGACCTCCGGGCCGACCACCTCGCGCGCGAGATCGACCCGCCGGAGGTCGCGATCGACCCTGGTTCCCCAGTCCTGCCCGATCTTGATCTTCACCGCCGGCAACCGCAGGCCGTGGACCCACCGCTGCAGTTGCGCCCGCTGCTGCCGCTCGTCGTAGGTGGTGAAACCACCGCTGCCGTAGACCGGGACGACATCCCGCACCCGACCGAGCAACCGGCAGAGCGGCAGGCCCACCAGACGGGCGGCGGCGTCCCACAACGCGATCTCTACTGCCGACATCGCGCACGACACCAGGCCCGGGCGCCCGAGGTTGCGAACCGCCTGCTGCATCGCCTGCCACGCGGCCGGGACGTCGAGCCCGTCGCGGCCTTCGACGGCGGAGCCCAGGATCCCGTGCACGAGCTCGACACCCGCGACGTCGGTGTAGGTCCAGCCCAGCCCGACCACGTCACCGACCTCGGCGCGCACCACCACGATCGTCGTGGCCGACCAGGCCAACGTGCCATCGCCCTCGTCGGCATCGGTCGGCACCCGGTACGCGCTCGCCCGCACCGGCCCGATCCGGGCTTCGGTGGCGCTCATTGCCGCTTGTGGCCGCCCGGCAGGAATTCCTGAACCTTGGACTTCACGCCCTCGCGGACCACCGACCAGGCTTCGGGATCCCCCTTGAGCAGCGAGCTGGTCACCTTCTCCAACTGGTCGAGGTCTGCCCGCGGCGGGATCGGCGGCACCGTCGGATCGGTGACGAACTCCAGCACGCACGGCCGGTCGGCGGCCAAGGCCTGCCGCCACGCCTCGTGGATCCGCGCGGGATCGTCGACCTTCGCCGCCCGCAGGCCGAGCTGTTCGGCCACCGCCGCGTAGCCGACGTCCGGAAGACGCTGCGAGGGAATGAACTGTGGTGCGCCGCTCATCGCCCGCAACTCCCAGGTGACCTGGTTGAGATCGCCGTTGTTGAGTACCGCGACCACCACCCGCGGATCGCTCCACTCCCGCCAGTAGTGCGCCAGGGTGATCAGTTCGTTAAGGCCGTTCATCTGCATGGCACCGTCGCCGACCAGCGCGATCACCGGCCGATCCGGGTGCGCGAACTTCGCCCCCGTGGCGTAGGGGACCCCGGGGCCCATCGTGGCCAGCGTCCCCGATAGCGAGGACCGCATGCCGGCGCGGATCTTGAGGTGGCGGGCGTACCAGTTCGCCGCCGAACCGGAATCCGAGGTCAGGATGACGTCATCGGGCAGCTGCGGCGAAAGCTCGTGGAACACCCGCTCCGGGTTGACCGGGACCGCCTCGACGTGGGCGCGCCGGTCCATGACCTCCCACCATTCGCGCACGCTTTCCTCGGTGCTCGCGCGCCAGGACCGGTCCTGCTTGCGCCGCAACAGCGGCAGCAGCGCGCTCAGGGTCCGCTTGGCGTCGCCTAGCAGGTTGACCTCGAACGGATAGCGCATGCCGATGCGGTTCGGGTCGATGTCGATCTGGACCCCGCGCGCGTGCCCGAACTCGGGCAGGAACTGGCTGTACGGAAAGCTCGACCCGACCACCAGCAGCGTGTCGCAATCGCGCATGAGCTGGTACGACGGTTTCGTCCCCAGCAGCCCGGCCGCCCCGGTGACGAACGGCAGGTCGTCGGGCAGCACGTCCTTGCCGAGCAATGCCTTCGCCACGCCCGCACCGAGTATCTCGGCGGTCGCCACGACCTCGTCGGCGGCGTCGCGCGCGCCTTGGCCGATCATGATCGCCACGCGCTCACCCGCATTCAGCACGTCGGCCGCCGTGCGCAGGCTCGCCTCATCCGGCAGGAGCGAGGAACCGGACATCCCGATGCTGGAGGGGACCATCTTGAACTCGTGCTTCGGCGGCGTGTACTCCAGCGCCTGCACGTCGCCGGGAACGATCACCGCCGTCACAGTGCTGCGCGCCTGGGCGGTGCGCATCGCCCGGTCCAGCACGTTGGGCAACTGCTCGGGCACCGTGACCATGCCGAGGTACTCGCTCGCGACGTCCTTGTACAGCGACATCAGGTCGACTTCCTGCTGGTACGCGCCGCCCAAGGCCGAACGGGCGGTCTGCCCGACGATGGCCACCACCGGTACCCCGTCGAGCTTGGCGTCGTAGAGGCCGTTGAGCAGGTGAATCGCGCCCGGCCCCGAGGTGGCGGCGCATACCCCGATTCGACCGGAGAACTTCGCATACCCGACCGCTTCGAACGCCGACAGCTCCTCGTGCCGAGACTGCACGAAACGCGGTCGATCACCGGCCCGGTCCCACGCCGCCAACATCCCGTTGATCCCGTCGCCGGCGTAGGCGAAAACGTGCTCGACGCCCCATTCCCGCAGGCGGGACAAGATTCGATCCGCGACCAACTCCGCCACGACGCGCACCTCCTCGAGTCGTTGGTGTCCAGGCACCAACCGCCAGGCAACAACCTCCCGTTCGCCTACCCGCAGCCCCAGCCCGCTAACCCCGCCAAGCGCTCGGGCCGAGGCGGTGAGCCCGTGACGTTGATCACCGTGGGCGGGTGATCTCTGCTCGACGAGAGGTGTATCGGGGTCCCGTTCCGGGTAGATCGACTAGAGACAGCCGAACGCAGGGAACCGGAGGTGGTAGCAGTGGCAGCAACGACTCGCTTGCCCAAGCCGGTGAGCGATGCCTGGCATTGGCAGCTCGACGCGGCGTGCCGGGATGTGAGCACGAGCCGGTTCTTCCATCCGGAGAATGAACGCGGCAGCGCTCGCGACAACCGCGAACGGCGAGCGAAGCTCATCTGCCGCCAGTGTCCCGGTCATGCGGCAATGCCGTGCCCACGCGCTGAAGGCCCGCGAACCCTACGGCGTCTGGGGCGGTTTGGGCGAACGCGAGCGGCGGGAGCTCATCGCCACCGGTCGGACCGTCTAGTGCCTCATCGAGGAACCTTGGTTGGGGTATAGATCACCTCGGGCGTCCAATACCGCACTGTCCGGTTCTCCCGGGGAAATCGTTGTGTCGCCGCCAGCTCCGCACCAGGACCGCCGATTTCGCGATGGTCCAACGGATTCAGGCGCGAGAGGCAAGCAGCGGGATCACGCCGCCTGCCAGCACAGCATCGACCTGGCGCGGTGAGAGTCGGTGCCGCACTCGGATGGAGCGGTTGCGGGTGGTGTTGCGCACGTCGAGTTCGTTACCGGCCGACAGTGCGCCGGGCAGGTCGTCGAAGAGGAGGGAGTCGTCGACTCCGATGCCCGCGTAGTCGTCGGGGTCGCAGAACTCCAGCGGCACGATGCCGAAGTTGGCGAGGTTCTGCCAGTGGATGAACCCTGGCCGTAGTTCTGCCCGCCGATCACGACGTGGCCGCCGGGGTGGCCCCGGGCGCGGCGAGGGTAGTCGGCGTCGATCCGCGTGAAGGTGAACTCGGCCAGCGCCGGGATGTTCGAGCGCAGCGGCAAAGCGCTGGCACCGGCCGGGGAGATCTCACCCGACCGCCGGAACAACACAACACAAACCGTGGAACTCACACCACACGTAATCGACCAAATCCCGATGGCACTCCACATGCTACGGATGATGCACTGGAAGGAAAACATCCATGTTAAAGCGTGTACCCGCCGGAACCGTACGACTCCAATTCAAGCGCTACCTGTTCAACAATGGACACGAATACCACGACCGGATCACCCGCCACGTACTACACCGCGTTGACGGACAGTGGACGTGCCGCAGCTGCACGTTCAGCGTGGCCGAACAGCGCTACCTCACCTGGCAAGGAGTCATCGAGGATCACCGAAGACACAACGGCAAAACCTGAGACCCTCGCCCACGTCAGAGGGACGGCAAAGCCAAGCCGAGACATTTCGAACCTCAGACACAGGGATGCCCCTCCGGTACGCCGTACCGGAGGGGCACCATCATGCTAGAGGTCGAACGCCCCTGCCTCACCGCACTACCACAAGCGCACAACCGTTTGCGCAGATCATCCGGTAACCTTTAGCCTCATGATCTACGGAGATCCGACGTGTCTCGGCAGGAGAAACGAGTTGATTAGCAAGCTGCGTAAGCAAGCGGAGGGGTGGTCGCATTTAGCCAACGACGGTCTTTCTCGGGCGGCTGACGAGGGGGCTAGCAATCTTGAGGCTGGGCACTCATCCGTACGGGTAGGGCACACGATTTACATCGTGACAGAGTGATCGCTCCGCGCTAATCTGCGGTCGAACCCCCGCCACAGGGGCGGGGGGACGGCATTAGGACAACTACATGAAAACCCAAGCGGACTGCCGTAACTGGCAGAGAACGTCGCTTGACTTGCAGCCCGAGATTGGGCCGAGGTCTCGCGACAGAAGACCCGTGCCAATCTGCGGGCTTACTCATTATTGGCCCTCACGGGTGACCGAGCCGCACGAGTGATTAGCCCGCACCGGGGAATTCGACGCGAAACGGCGTCGTAAGAGGCGGGCGTGGGATGAGATGCGGAAGCGCCGTAGGCGGGTGTACCTGTGACGGACACCCCTGACCCGCACATCAGAACGTCCATGAGCCCGGCCGCCAATCTCGCGGAAGCGCTCCGGCAGGCTCAATAAAATGTCGATCGGTAGGACAACTACATGAAAACCCAAGCGGACTGCCGTAACTGGCAGAGAACGTCGCTTGACTTGCAGCCCGAGATTGGGCCGAGGTCTCGCGACAGAAGACCCGGACCGGTCTACGGGCTTACTCATGATTAGCCCGTACGCGTGGATTCGACGCTGGATGAAAAGGCGTCGGAAGAGGCGGGCGTGGGATGAGATGCGGAAGCGCCGTAAGCGGGTGTACCTATGACGGACACTGGCCCGCAGTTCATCGGAAAGCCCATGAGTCCGCCGGCTAATCTCGCGGTCGCGCTTCGGCAGGCTCAATGGGATCTCGAACGGGTTGCTTTCGCGATGCCTCGCGGGGAAATCTCGAAAGAGGAAATTCTCAAGCTGGCTGACAGCATCACTGAACTGGCCGATCGGCTTCGAATGCATCCGCCTTCGTGACCCGCTCGGGCGGACCTCTCGTGTGCTTAGGACGCAATTAACGCGAAATGTGGGCAAGGGTCCCCGGTAGCGCGTATCTACCGGGGACCGTCAAGGAACTTACCGCATACGCGGTTTGACGATTGAATGGGGATGGAAGTTGTCCAAACAGACGTTCATACCCGGCGTGTATCAGTGCTCTGCTGATTGCTGCCTGTTTACCCACAAGGACCGGGCGGCGGTAGCTCAGCACGAATACGGGGCACACGGTCCCGTGGCGGAGGAACCGGCGACTATTGAACGAGACGAACGCGACGGGAGGTTTTGCAATGAACACCGGGTCGCCCCTCTCCATCACAGAAATCACCACCACGTTCACACCCGTTCGGTGTGCTGACTGCCTGGTAAATTGGCATAGCTGGTCAGCCGTGCAAGCCGAGACGTTCGCCGCAGTTCTCACACGGTGGCATTGCGCCTGCTCTTACTGCTACTGCGACGCTAGGAAAGTCAAAGTGAGCCTGAAAGAGCGTTCCCGTGGCTGGCGGCTCCTCCGCCGTATCCAACGCGGATTGGAGCGGCTCTAGACGCGGGCCGGTGCCGGGCACGAGATACAGTGCCCCCCGACCCGGCATCGGCCCGTTCGCGGCCGGTTGGCGTCCTTCCCTCTCCTGGCGTCAACCGGCCGCTTCCAATTCAATCGAGAGGCTTGGAGAAATAGCCAAAGTAATGACCGATCGGGTTGACGGCGTGAAGCACGGATCACAAGCGACGTATAAAAAGTATGGTTGTAGATGCACTGAATGCAGTGCAAGGATGGCAGAGTATAGCCGAGCTTGGCGGCAAAAGAAGCGCCGAACTCCTTTGCCGAATGATAAGCATGGAACCGTCACCGGGTACACCCACGGTTGTCGTTGTTCTCTCTGTTCAAAGGCCCGACGAGATTACGAAAGAGAGCAGAAAGCAAAGCTCCGCCTCAAGCCTGCACCTAAAGATAAGCACGGAAGAGCGAGCACCTACAAATACTATGGATGCCGCTGCGATGACTGCGCTGCGGCGCAACGTGAATATCAAAGGCTAGCGAGAGCTCGGCGCAAAGCGAGAGCTCGCCGCAGGGCTTGACCCAGATGCAGCGATGCCCTGTTTTGATCAAGACCATTAGTCGGCAGGGGCCGCGAGATCGGCCACTGCTTCATAGCCCATTTCGTGCGAAATCGCCGCCAGCTCCGCACCAGGACCGCCGATTTCGCGATGGTCCAACGGATTCAGGCGCGAGAGGCAAGCAGCGGGATCACGCCGCCTGCCAGCACAGCATCGAGCTGGCGCGGTGAGAGTCGGTGCCGCACTCGGATGGACCGGTTGCGGGTGGTGTTGCGCACGTCGAGTTCGTTACCGGCCGACAGTGCGTCGGGCAGGTCGTCGAAGAGGAGGGAGTCGTCGACTCCGATGCCCGCGTAGTCGTCGGGGTCGCAGAACTCCAGCGGCACGATGCCGAAGTTGGCGAGGTTCTGCCAGTGGATTCGCGCGAAGGACTTCGCGATCACGACTCGCAGACCGAGGTAGCGGGGCGTGATCGCGGCGTGCTCGCGCGACGAACCCTGGCCGTAGTTCTGCCCGCCGATCACGACATGGCCGCCGGGGTGGCCCCGGGCGCGGCGAGGGTAGTCGGCGTCGATCCGCGTGAAGGTGAACTCGGCCAGCGCCGGGATGTTCGAGCGCAGCGGCAAAGCGCTGGCACCGGCCGGGGAGATCTCGTCGGTCGAGACGTTGTCTCCCGTCTTGAGCAGGACCGGTGCCGCCAACCTGTCGGGCAGTGGCGGGAAGTCCGGCAGGGCAGAGATGTTAGGTCCCTTGATCAGTTCCAGCGTCTCCGCCTGTTGCGCCGGGAGAGGGGGGACGAGCATTGCGGTGTTGACCGAAGCCTTCTCCGGCAGCGCGAGCTCCGGGGGATCCCGGTCGAGGTCGCGCGGGTCCGTGATCACGCCGGCGAGCGCCGAGGCCGCTGCTGTCTCGGGGGAGCACAGCCACACTGAATCCTCAGGCGTACCTGAGCGGCCCGGGAAGTTCCGCGGAAAAGTGCGCAGCGAGTTCTTGCCCACCGCGGGCGCCTGCCCCATGCCGATACACCCCATGCAGCCGGACTGGTGGATGCGCGCGCCGGCCGCGATCAGGTCGAATGTGGCGCCCATGCGGGTCAGGTCTTCGAGGATTTCCCGGGAGCTGGGGTTGATGTCGAAGCTGACCGAAGGGTCCGTCTGGCGGCCGCGGACGATTGCGGCGGCGATGGCGAAATCTCGCAGACCAGGGTTGGCCGACGAGCCAATGACGACCTGGCTGACATCGGTCCCGGCGACTTCGCGTACCGGAACCACGTTGTCCGGCGCCGAAGGGCGGGCGATCAGCGGTTCCAGCTCGCTGAGGTTGATGTGGTCTTCGACGTCATAGGACGCGTCGGTGTCGGCGGACAAGGGCGTGAAGTCGTCCTCGCGGCCTTCGGCGCGCAGGAAGTCGCGGACCTCGGCGTCGGCGGGGAAAACCGTGGTGGTCGCGCCGAGCTCGGCGCCCATGTTGGCAATGACATGCCGGTCCATCGCGGAGAGCCCGGCCAGCCCGGGTCCGTAGTACTCGATGATGCGGTTGACCCCGCCAGCGACCCCGTGCTGGCGCAGCATTTCCAGGATCACGTCCTTCGCCGAGACCCATGGCGGCAGCTCCCCGGTCAGGCGCACCCCCCAGATCTCGGGCATCCGGATCCGCAACGGCTGGCCGGCGATCGCTAGCGCCACTTCCAGGCCCCCGACGCCGACGGCGAGCATTCCCAACGAGCCGGCGGCGCAGGTGTGCGAGTCGGAGCCGACCATGGTCTTGCCCGGCGTACCGAAACGCTGCATGTGGGTGGGGTGCGAGACTCCGTTGCCTGGCTTGGAAAACCAGAGGCCGTAGCGCTGGCTGGCCGAACGGAGGAAGTCGTGGTCCTCGGCGTTCTTCTCGTCCGTCTGCAGCAGGTTGTGGTCCACGTATTGCACGCTGGTCTCGGTGCGGGCACTCGTCAGCCCGAGTGCTTCGAGTTCTTGCATGACCAGCGTGCCGGTGGCGTCCTGCGTCAACGTCTGGTCGATGGCGATCGCCACGTTCGAACCGGGCGATAGATCGCCGTCGACCAGGTGGGAGGCAATGAGCTTGTGGGCGAGGTTGCGAGCCATCAACATCTCCCTCCTGGCATGGCCGCGCACCACCACGTGCTACCCGGCGTGTCGATCTGCAAAACGTTTCCTTCGCACATGTCCTGCGGCCGATGAGCTGACACAAGCCCGTATGCCCGTCGACGGCGACCAACTCGTCGGCATTGCCAGCCTCTCCGACGTAGCAAAGCCGCTTCCGCACAGGGAGGTCGGCAAGCCGTTGGACGCGCTGTCGTCGGACTGAGCCTTTTCCGGGGCCTCGCGCCGTGCGCGCTACCGCTTTGCTCGTGGTCCTCGGCTGTTCAGGAGTTCCGCCACGACCTCGATGTCGGCGAGCAACCCTTGGTAGGCCGCGTGCCGGTCTGGGGCCCGCACCACCGCAGAGGGGTGCGTTGTGGCCAGCACCGAACGAGGCCGCTGCCGTCCGAGTTCGGCGATTTCCGGGAAGTCGAGGACGATGCCGCGACTCTTGGTGATGCGGAAGCTGTTGCCCAGCAAGGCCTTCGCTGCCGTTGCCCCGAGGCAGACCACGATTTCGGGCCGCACTATGCGGAGTTCGGCCGTCAGCCACGGTCGGCAGGCGCGCACTTCCGCGTCGCTCGGCTTCTTGTGGATACGCCGCTTTCCTCGTTCCGGCAATACGAATTTGAAATGTTTCACCGCATTGGTCAGGTACGCCTCGTCACGCGGGATCCCGGCATCGTGGAGCACGCGGTCGAGCACGCCGCCCGCGGGGCCGACGAAGGGCTCGCCCTCCTGGTCCTCGCGGTCTCCGGGTTGCTCACCGATGAACATCAGCGGCGCCGGGCACGGCCCCGCACCGAACACGGTCTGGGTCGCGTCCTTGTAGAGGCCGCACCCGTGGCAGCCCTGGGCCGCCCGCTGGAGAGCGTTCAAGCCTCCGCGAGCAGGAACGAACGGTTCAGCCGTTGATTCGGGTGCCATCGCTGCTCCTGAGCACTGGCTGCAGCCTACCTGCTTGCGGTACCGATTACCTCGGTCAGCGTCTACAGCCGTATCAGTTCATCGCGCTTGTGCGTGATCTTGTCGAACAACTTCCGGAAGGACGCGGCGAATTTGTCTACTCCCTCACGTTCCAGCACTGCGGTCACGTCGTCGTAGTCGACACCAGCCGCGGCGAACCGGTCAAAAATGCGGCGGGCCTCATCCACATCACGCTCCAGAGTGTCCGCGACCTGGCCGTGGTCCAGAAAGCTCTGCAGTGTCTCCCTCGTCATGGTGTTCACCGTCTGGGGGCCGATCAGCTCCTCGACGTAACGAACGTCGCGGTACTGCGGGTTCTTCACTGAGGTGGAGGCCCAAAGACAGCGCTGCGCAACCGCGCCTGCGGCAGCGAGTTCCTCCCACTCTTCGCCTGCGAACAACTCCTTGTAGGTCTGGTAAGCGAGCTTGGCGTTCGCGATCGCGAGCGTGCCCTTGAGCTCGTCATGCCCACCGATGGTGTCGAGCCGGCGGTCGGCTTCGGTATCCACTCGCGATACGAAGTACGAGGCCACGGAGGCGACAGACCGCGGTTCTCCGCCGCCGTCGCGGAGTCGCCGCAATCCCCGCAGGTATGCCTCGGCGGCGGCGCGGTGCCGCTGCAGGGAGAACAGCAGCGTCACATTAACCGGAATTCCGCTGGCGATGGATTCCTCGATCGCTGGCAGGCCGGCCTGGGTACCGGGGATCTTCACGAACAGATTCGGCCGATCGATCATGCGGTGCAGGCGCGCGGCCTCGGCGATGGTGGCTTGCGTGTCGTTCGCCAGCGTGGGGTCGACTTCCAAGGAGACCCATCCGTCTCGTCTGTCCTCGCTGCGGTCGAAGAGCGGGCGGAGCACGTCACACGCGGACCGGATGTCCTCACGTGCGAGGACGTAGAAAACCTCCTTGGGGTCGGTTTCGGTGGCTAGCACGTCGCGCAGCTGCTCGTCGTAGCGGCCGCCTTCCGCGATAGCGCCGTGGAAGATTGTCGGATTGGAGGTCACCCCGGCCAACCCTTGCTCAACGAGGCGACTTAGGTCGCCGTCGCGGACGAAAGGCCGGGACAAGTAGTCCACCCAGGCGCTCTGTCCATGGTTTGCCAACGTCTGCAGCGGTGTATTCACGCCATCTCCTGTAGGACTCATAACAGCGTGCTACCCGGAAGATCGGCAGAAGACACCTGACCCGCTATCGCTACCAGCGGAGGAGCGTACTGGGGTCTGAGCTACGTTTGTTGCTGATGAGGCTTGTGTGTCGCCCGTCGATGACTGGCGGGCACCGAAGGCCATGTTTGCCACCGCAGCGATCCGTGGAGCCACCGACTCATCCGGATGCGGCGTGTGTTCGGTGCACCGCATCCGGGTACGCCTCCAGCGTCCCAGAGATTAGCGTCCCAGAGATTTTTGCGGAGGACATCGTGACCGAGCGTCATGTGGTACCCGACCACGGCGGAGGCGGCTGGAAGGTCATTGGGTCGAGCACGGGCGCCACGGAGTCTCGCACCACGACCCAGGCCGGAGCTATCGCCGACGCCGAGTACGAAGTCCGGCGTGCTGGCGGCGGCGAAGTGCTCATCCACGGTCTTGACGGCAAAGTCAACGACAAGCGCAAGGTGGAACCCGGCACTTGAGCTGAGTAGTCACCAGGCCTCGCGCCCGGCCAACCGGTGGTCCGCGGGGAGGACGAGTCGGGCTTGCTCGGTGTGCAACCGAGTGACGTGCGCACTGCGCGGGATGGTCGAGGGCTGGTCGTGCCATGACTCCGCGACGACCATGTCCAGCCCGTCCTCGTGTAGTGCGCGCAGGTGGTCGACGGTCTCGCCGTCACGCAGGCACATGCGAACTTGTGGATGTCGGTGCGCGTAGTCGCGAAGCCGACCGAGCAGGAATCCCCTGATGGCGGAGGAGATCGCGCCGATGCGCACGGTCCCGCGCAACTCGTCGCCGTGGCCGGCCAATTCTCTTTCAGCCTGCTCCACCACCCGCGTCACGGTCCGGGCGTGCCCCGCGAGGACGTGGCCAGCGTCGGTCAGCCGCAGCCGCCGGCCCACCCGCTCGACCAGTACCGAGCCGACCTCTGCCTCAAGCCGCCTCAGGTGCTGCGACACAGCTGGCCCTGTCATCTGCAAGCTGCGGGCGGCCGCGACGACCGATCCGGTGCGCGCGACCGCGTCGAACACGCGCAAACGGTGCCAAGTCCAGTTGTTCATGTACTTCTGCTTAGCAGTACCCGGTACCCACGCGACCTGGACTCGCCGTGGATCACCTGTCCAAACTAGTGTTGTGTCGGTCAAAAACCAGCAGATGTCGATCGCCGGATTCTCGCCGCCCGCCGACGGAACGGGCAGGTGGGGACCCGTTTTGCTGGTACTCGGTGGCGCGGGTTGTCTTTCCGCGTCCGCGGTGCTGGTCAAGGTCGCCGCCGTGGACCCAGCCACATCGGCGTTCCTGCGGTGTGCGATCGCGGTCCTCGTGCTTGCGCCTCTGGCTTGGCGCGAATGCCAACGGGCCGGCCAGTTGTCCCGCCGCGGGATCGTGGTGGCCGTTGTAGCCGGTGCGGCACTGGGCGCCGATTACATGATGTGGACTCGCAGCATCTTCGATGTCGGTGCGGGAGCGGCCACGGTGCTGATCAACGTGCAGGTGCTCGTACTTCCGTTGCTGGGCCTGGTGATCGACCGCGAGCGCCCGACACGTCGATTCGTCTTGGCCTGCCCGGTGATGATCCTCGGGATCGTCCTCATCAGCGGAGTGCTGGAAAAGGGCAACACGGCACCGCATGCCGTGCTGGGCACCGTCTTCGGCGTCATGGCCGGCGTCGCTTATGCGCTGTATCTGTACCTGACCCGCCAACAGGCCCGAGCCGAACCAGGGCACACCGTGGCCCCGCTCGCCGTAGCGACCGCGAGCGCCGCCGCCACGTCCGTGGCGCTCTCCCCGTTGAGCAGTGGTATTCACCTCGCGTCGATCTCGCCGCCGTCGTGGCTGGCCATGATTGGGCTTGCGGTGTTGGGCCAGGTGTTCGCGTGGATTCTTGTCAACTCGGGGTCACCACACCTGCCCGCCAACCAGACCGCGGCGCTGCTGCTGACCCAACCGGTGGCGGCCGTCCTGCTCAGCCTGATCGTTCTCGCGGAGGTGCCGTCAGCGCTTGAGGTGAGCGGCATAGCTTTGGTGCTTTTGGCGGTGGCTGTCGCGAATCGGGTGTGGCGTAGCCGAAACAAGACATAGGCTCTGTGTGCCACGCTGGGTACTGGGGGAAGTTCGAATTGAACACTAAGGACAGTGCGGATCTGATACGTACGATCGCGTTACCGGATGACGGTCGCGCGCTGACACGTGAATTCGACGCCGGCCACTCTGACGGCGCCGTCCGCATCGGTCGTGGTGAAGACCTGGCCGTTTGGTGGGGCATGGGTGGGGCGGCGGGATGCTGGAAACTGGGCCACTGCCTATACCATGACTTGCTACGGCATGGTTTTGGTGCTTTTTGGCTGTAGTTGTCGCATATCGGGTTTGGTGGGTAGGAATAAGATATAGACTCTGTGTTTCACGTTGAGTACTTGGGGGAAGTTCGAATTGAACACTGAGCACAGTACGGATCTGATAAGTACGATCGCATTACGGAATGACGGTCGCGCGCCGACCGGTGAATTCGATACCGCCGATTCCCGCCACTACGACGACTATTTCCGTATCGACCGCGGCGAAGACCCGGCCGTCTGGTGGGGCGGCGCACAGCGGGTGGCCTGGATGGTGGTGTACGACCTGCACGACGCGGGTCTGCACGAGAACCACCGCGCCGACCTGCTGGCCGGGATCAGCCGGCTGCTGCTGGCCAGCACCTCGGCCCCGGGCCACAGTGGACCACCGTTACCAGCACCGCTGGAATCGTACGGAAAGAGCGGGACGGCGGCCCGGCGCTGGAAACTGGGCCACCACCTTTTCCATCACGTGCTGTCGCTGATGAACTCTCGCGCGGATGGGATCGTCGCCGCGGTGGCGAAGCCGGACTGGGACACCGCACGCGCGCTTGTGGACGAGCTGACCGTGCTCATACACGCCACTGAGCTGAAGGCACCGCGGGCCGCGGATGGGCTGGAAATGTCCACTGTGGATAGTGTGTATGTTCCCGGCGGCTATGCGCCGATGGCGCAGCTGCACGACCACATCGCAGTGGCGACCCTGCTGGGCGCGGCGGTCGAGAAGAACGCTCCGATCGCCACGGTCTGCCACGGCGCCGCCGCTCTGCTGGCGCTCAACGGCGTTCCCGGCACGACCTGGCCGTTTGCCGGGCAGGTGCTCACCGGGTTCTCCGACGCCGAAGAGGACCTGCTGGGCAACACCGCGAAACTGGCGTGGACGCTGGAGCAGTCGCTTGTCGCGGCCGGAGCCGAATACCGTTGCGCTGCCCCATGGTCCGAGCACGTCAGGGAGCAACCGGGGCTCGTCACCGGTCAAAACCCCGCTTCGAGCATGGCAGTCGCCAAGGCCCTTCTGAAGCAGATCGGCTGACCGGATCCCTACCATCCGGCCGACGACCGCGAGTCCGACACGGAACAGCGCGTCGGATTCGCGGTCTTGGGCACGATTCGCACCGATGTGATCGGCCCGCGGGCGGCGCCGAGGCCGACGGACCCGGCGTGCTCACAAGTGCGCGGCGTCGACGCGAGCCGGTCGAACGCCCGGAACAGCCCGGGCGCGTTGTCGAGCCCGCCATGATGGGTCACGACCATGCCGGGACGTGCCCGCCCGGACAGGACCAGGTCGCGCAGCAACACCGTGTACCGGCGATCATGCGTGCGAGGCTCGTGACTCCGCTTGCCCTAGCACGCAACAAGAGTAGGAAGCGCGGCGGACGCACGCTTGCCGAAGGCCCCGAGCGCGGCCGCACGCCGCAAGCCCAGCCGGTGGCCCTGCAACGAAATCAGCCGAAAACCTCCGGCGACGCCCGCGCCCAACCATGCGCGCCTTACGCCTCGCCGTATTCGGCGGAATGACGATGCATGGCGACGGGACCGGTGTGAATCCGCATCACGTAGACCACCCAGCCCACCAATGCCAGCGCCAGCCAACTGATGCCACGGTAGACCAGCGCGCTGGCCGCTGCGGGGGCGGCGGCGATGCCCGCGGCGACCATGACGCCGAGCAGTCCGGCCGACGCCAGGCCCGCCCCGCCAGGAAAGATCTGGAGCGCGATGCTGCCCTGGACGATCAGGAACCCCAGCACGAGCACACTCAACGGCACCGGCGAGCCCACGGCGGCCACGGCCGCGATCAACGTGAGGAAGTCCAGCACCCAGCTTGTGATTACCAGGCCCCCCAGCAGCAGCCAGCGGCGGCCGTTGGGCCGAAGCATCGCGATTCGAGCAGACAGGCGGCGGGCACTCTCCTCGGCTCGCCGCGTCCACGTGACCCGGCATGCCCGACACAGCCCCGGTATATGGCTACTGGCCACCAGTATTACCTGCATGGCCCGCTGTAGCACCGCAGGATGGGTCAGCACCATCCAGCAACCGGCCGCCCCCACCACGATCACCGCGACACCCGCAACCACCACGATCATCGGGACGTGCACAGCCCAGCCAAGCCCCAGGACTGCCAGCGCGAGCAACGCCACCGTATCCAGCACCCCCGCGACGAAGACCGCCCACGAGGCCAGCGGCGCATCGACCCGCTGCTGCCGCAACTGGTCGATCGCGTAGGCCAACGCACCCGCACCGCCGACCACCGGCACCGTGTTCGAGATCGCGTTCTGAGCAAAGGTAATGCCCTGGATGGTCGGAACCGACAGCCGCGCCCCACCGACCATCAGCAGCTGCCGGTGCATCTCTCCATACAGGGCCAGCCCACCCAAGCCCGCCACGACCGCGAGCACCATCCAGGGCCACCGCAGGTGCGCCAACGGCTCACCGGCCATGACCACGTCGTGCGACAGCCCGGGTGCCTGCGTAGCCAGGGCGGCCAGGGCCACGGCGGCGACCGCCCAGTGCAGGATGGGCTTCCAGTGCGCCCGCAGTACCGCGCCCGACTTAGTGATCAAACTTGGCCACCTCACGCCCGTCCCTCCCCGAGATTGAGCGCGAGCAGCCCGACCACATCCGGTCGGCTCCACACGGCGATTACCGGAAGGGCATATCAGTGGCGATTCTAGCCGCCCACGCATACCAGGCAGTCCGACAGAAGAGTCCTCGATGCAGACACCGGTGGCGTCGTGACCGTGGCTGGATTGCCGCCGGCTCAGCCTGCCGACCGCCTCGCAGCGCTCGAAGCTGGGCCGCTAGCTGGTTCTCGGTGTTCTTGCCGGACTGGCGTTCGATTCCCTGGGCTGAGTGCACAGCCCGCTGCTGCTCGCTGTGACGCTGTCGGCGACGTCGCTGGGGTTGGTTGTCCCGGTGCTCATCAATGCCGGCCAGCGTTTCCTCAACCGCATCCTCTCCACCGGCTGGCCCTGCAGTCTGGTCAGTTGTGGTCGCCGTCGACGTAGAACCAGGTCTTGTTGGTGCGCGTGAAGCGGCTGTGCTCGGTGATTGTCCCCGCTTTACCGTGCAGCCGGTAGTGAGCCCGGAAACGTACGGTGCCTTCGCTGTCGAATGGTCCGCCGCCGGTGCGGTCGAGGACGTCGAGCCGGACCCAGCTCTGCTCGGGGACGAGGCGGAGCTCGGTTGGACGGGTTGCGGGATGCCAGGTCTTGAGCAGGTATGCGGCATCGCCGACGGCAAACGCCGAGTAGCGCGAACGCATGAGTTGTTCAGCCGTGGCCGCTTGACGCTTGCCGGCGTGCACAGGGGCGCAGCAATCGATGAACGGCTCGCCGAGTCCACACGGGCATAGATGGGACGCGCTCACCCGGGAAGTTTCTCATCCGTGTCGCCCACGGAAGCGCCCGCCCCGCTCACCGCGTCAGGTGTTCCAGGTACTCCTGCGTTTCGACGTCGGGGGAGTACACGCAAATTCCGCTCATTCCAGTCGTCCGGATCGGACATCGTGGGCAAACCCTGAGCGCGGTCCGCCGAGGCGAACAGCGCTCAGGGGTCGCGGCTATCGTTGTGCGGGTCAGCGGCCGTTCATGTGCATGAGCTGTTCTGGGTAGCGCAGGCCCTTGGTAATGCCCGGGGGCAGCGCGGCGTCGAGCAACGCCAGGTCATCAGCGCCGAGTTCGAGCGAGGCCGCGCCCAGGTTCTCCTCCAGGGTGACGCGGCGCTTGGTGCCCGGGATCGGGACGACGTCGTCGCCCTTGGCCAGCAGCCACGCCAGGCACACCTGCGCCGGTGTGGCCTCCAGCCGGGCTGCCACCTCGGTGACGGTTGCCGCGGCGGCGGTGTTGGCGGTGAAGTTCTCCCCCTGGCAGCGGGGATCCCACTTCCGGTAGTCGTCGTACTCCTCGGCGGGCTTGGCGGTGCCGGTAAGAAAGCCGCGGCCCAGCGGCGAGTAGGGAACCAGGCCGATGCCCAGTTCCACCAGGGTCGGCAGTATCTCCTCCTCGATGTGGCGTTCCCACAACGAATACTCGGTCTGCAGCGCCAATACCGGCTGCACCGTGTGCGCCCGGCGGATGGTGGTCGCAGCGGCCTCGGACAGGCCGAAGTACCGCACCTTGCCCTCGGCGATCAGCTCGCCGACGGTGCCCGCCACGTCCTCGATCGGCACCTCGAGGTCGACACGGTGCTGCGATAGCAGGTCGATACGGTCGGTACCCAGGCGCCCGAGCATCCCATCCACGGCCTCGCGGATGTGCGCGGGCCTGCTGTTCAGCGCGCCGCGAGTGCCGTCCGGGCCGTACTCCCAGCCGAACTTGGTGGAAATGAACGCCTCGTCTCGCCTGCCGCGCAGCGCCGCGCCGAGCAGCTCCTCGTTGACGAACGGTCCGTAAGACTCGGCGGTGTCGAAGAACGTGCAACCCAGGTCGAGGGCGCGGTGGATGGTCGCGGTGGACTCCGCGTCGTCCGGGATGCCATAGGCATGGCTCATTCCCATGCAGCCCAGGCCGAGCGCGGACACGGTCGGGCCCCCGGCGCCCAGGACGCGGGTGGGCAGAGTCGTGCTGGCGGACACGCAAAACACCTCTCTCAGTGCTGAATGCCACCCGATGGGCCCGTGCCGAGGCGGCGATCGGGCCAGAAGTGCCATCGGCGGGGTGGCGGAGACTCCCTACACCGCAGCAGAAGAGCGACCGTGAAGATACGGAACGATCTCCACGGTTGTCAACGGAAGGAACCCGTTATGGCGGCCATCCCGCCGAAGAAGCAGGCAGCGGCGGTATCGGCCCATGACGGCCACTTGCCGTGATCGCCGAGGGAAAGGATCACGCCGTGGAGGACAGCACCACCGCATCGGGCGCGTCCGCAGGATCCGCGAGCACTATTGACAATCGGGGATTCGGAGATCTGGACCAGATCGATGAGGCCGTTAAGTTCGCGCTGTACCTGGTCGTCGGTGTAGGTGGTGTTCGTCCCATCACAATGCCGTGCTTTCGAGTTCCGCGAGGGACCTGACCTTGATGCCGACGACCTCTACCTGAACTCCCCACGATTCCAGCTCCTTCACCGTCTCGGCCAGTGTGACCTGGGAGAACGCAAAGAGCGAGTTTGTGGTGAGCTCCATGCCGTGTTTAAGGAGGATCGCGAACACCAGTCTGGTCGGCTTGAAGTCCGCCGAGATGATGCGTCGCCCGGCCACCTCGGCGACCTTGTTGGCGAACCGCTCGCGGACATCGGGGTTGTTCATGAGCATCCGCACGGCGACCTGCGCTTGGCTGAACAAGTGGCTGAGTGCGTCGGACCGATTCGCCCGCTTGACCAAGATCAAGGTGCCGTCCTCGGCCAGCAAATCGCAAATCTCCAGTGAATCCGGAGATTTGAGCGGGTTGGGGACATTTCTCTTGTCGAGGCAAACATAACCCTGGTCGGGACATTCGCGCGGAACGCGCAGGTTGTAGTCGCCTTCGTCCTGCCCAGGCTCCCACGGCGGCAGCTCCACCGAGGCCGTCGGTCTGATCACCCTGGTCACCGTGCGGGTGATCTCAGGGAGAAATCGCTCGCCGATCTCGTACCAGCGCCCATCCGCCAGGTGGAACTGGCGGGAGCCGATCGACAGATTCGCCTCCAGCCAGCGGGGCACGCCAATGGTTGCCAGCTTGTCCGCGGCACGCACTTCGTGGTGCCGGTACAGTTCGACCTTTCCCTCGCACAGTGCCTTCCACCGCCCGCCCGCGCGCTGGTCGCTTGCCCTGCGTAGCACGTAGTCCAGATCGAATTCCTCGGACTCCTTTCCTTCCGTGCTGTTGATCCTGATCCGGTACAGCCGTGCGGACGCTCAGGAATCGAGATGGTCGATGGGGACGGCAGCCGTGACCTGTCCGCGCGTCGGGTCGCGGAGCACGTCGTCCAGCGCCTCGTCGAGCGTATTCATGGTCGCCTTGTTGCGCACCGGCTTCACGCGTTCGACGAACTCCAGATCCGGGTGCGGGCGGTGCTCCTGGCACACACGGGCGACCTCCCGGATGTCGGCGACCAGATCGTGGGGTTCGATGCCCAGTTGGATCAACAGGCCGCTTCCGCCATCGGCCTTGGTGACCTGGCTCTTGCCGAACCTGGTCCGGGTGAGGTCGATGTCCGCGATCGCACCGGCCACCTTGTGGACGATTCGCAGATATTCCTTGATGTCGAGCATACTCACCGACATGCCGCCGGGAATCATGGTGATGTCGGTACGCCCTTGTCCCAGGACCTTCGACGTGATGCCGCAGACCGAGTCGGGATCGACCGCGCGCAGCGCGAATGTCAGCCCGAAGTCTTTGTCCTTCAGGTGATCCGGGATCAAACGGAATCCTTGGTCGTAGCCGATCGCGTAGACCTCGCCGTCGACGGCGAGTACGAGCAGCCCGGCAGATCGCCAGGTCGGCTCGGACACTTCGAACCCGGAGGTTCGACGAAGTTCTTCGCACCAGGGCGCTTCCTCCCGGATCATGCCGCCGTGGGCGATCAACGCCTCGATTCCGAGCCCGGTGAGATTGGGCGCGTCGTTGATGTCGCCACCGATCTTGTCGACCTGCGCGAGATCCACCGCGTCGTACAGCCGGGCTGGATCTACACCTACCAGGCGGTACAGCGTGTGCTTGGACGTTCGTCGCGCCAAGGATCCTCCAAAAAGGTCATTCACGGATCGGGGTAGCGGAGATGTCAGGTGAATGCCTCATCTGGGCAAGCTGATTAGGCGAATGAGGTATTTACCTCGGGTGCTGTCCCGCTGCGGGGTGGGTGGAGCCCGGCAGGTCAGCGGCTGCCGATCACTGTCACGTCTTGACAACCGCTGGTGAGCGACCGCCGGGTGGAGTTCAGCAGCTCGTCGAGCAACCGCAGGTACGGATCCAGCTGCGCCAGTGGGCACCGCGGCGGTTCCGATGAGGTGTCCGTTTTCGCGTTCATGGCTGCCGGAGATTAGCCGTGCTACGAACGCGAAATCCACCGAAAAGGGGCTTGCGGACCTTTCTGTCCCGAGGCTGTCCACCGGACACCGGATCTGTCAGGTGCCCGTTCCGCCGCTCTCCGCGAGCCGGTCGATTTGTTCGGCCAGATCGTCTCGGCCGGCTTCGATGACCAGTGCGCGCAACCGGCTCGCATCCAGATCCGGGAACTCCAGCTGTGCGCTGAGCTGCCGGAGCATTTCGGGGAATTCGGCCGGGCGGTACCGCAGCCGAAGCAGCCACGTCTCCGTTCGTGCCAGCAACGCGCGCCGCCGGACATCGGCGTCCTCGCACCACACCCGCACGACCACGCTCCAGAGGTCGATGAACGAGCCCACGGTGGAGACCTTGCGCGTCCCGATGGGTTCGAAATCCTCGGTTTGCAGGTCAACGTGCCACGATCCGTCGGGGAACCGCATCGGATCGCGATCGGCCAACTGTTGGTTAGTCAACCACCGGTTGATTCGCCGTTCCTGGTCCACGACCGGGGAAGTCGACTGCTGCAGGGCCATGGCGATATCCGGGGTGCCGGTACACAGATCGCTGAGGCCTTCGTCGAACTCCCCGCCCGTGTCGGCGCCGTAGGCGAGGTGGCGGATGTGCCCCCCACGCGCCATCGCGCGGACAACGTAGATTCGGAGGAACACGTATTCCGGCCGGACGTCCTGCGGGTTCTCAACGGTGTGGGGGAGGTTGAATTCCTCCCGGTCATCGCGGTGCGCCAGGTTCTCCAACGCTTCCCGACGGAACTGGTGCAACGAGGTCAGCAGCTGGAACCGGTTGTCCGCGGCGTTCTCGGCGAGCGCTTCGGCCCGGTTCAGCAACGCCGTCGACTCCCCGTAGTGGCGCCGGTGCAGCGGTTCACACCGGTAGGCGTCGAAGTAGAGCTTTCGCCGATCCTCCCGCCGGATCTCGTAGCAGGTGTCATCGCGCAGCGATTCCCGTGCTAGGGCGGTGAGTTCGAGCGCATCGCTGTGTGCGCGCAGGTGACCGATGCCGCGTAGCACGCGGACCGCCCGGTCCACCAGAACCTGATCAAGCCTCAGGAAACCGGCGATTTCCGGCACCGTGGCGACCCCGGCTTCGGCGATGGTGCGTTCGATGAACTTGTCGATGAGGCCGTAGGGCCTGCCCGTTCTGGTGGTGGCCCGGACCTCCAGCTCGTGCACCGGCAGCAGCAGGGCGAACAGGCGGATCGGCTGGAATCCTTGCCGGAACGCCGCGTCCTCCAGCACTCGCATCGGCGTGAAATCGTTTCGCTGTGTCGATCGTCCTGGCGCCATCATGATCCGATTGTGGTGAGTTGGTCGACGATTTCGTGGTAAGTGCGCAGGTCTCCGTCGGTGCGCAGCGCGGTGTGCAGCGCGTCCATCAGCTCGCGAAAATCTTGGTCCGTGGCGGCGCGCAGGGTCTTGAGGTCGCCGACGAGCACGAGCCGTTGCTTGGCCCGGGTGAACGCGACGTTCAGCCGCCGGAGGTCGTCGAGGAACCCGATTCGGCCATGGGGATTGCTGCGGGTGAATCCGTAGAGCATCACGTCCCGTTCCCCGCCCTGGAACGAGTCCACGGTACCGATGTTGGCGTCCACGGTCTTCTGGTCCGCCCACTCCCGCGCCATTCGCTTGAGGAGATCCAGCTGGGCGTTGTAGGGCACGATCAACGCCCATTCCGCGCCGCTGCGCTGGTAGTGCTCGGCCAGCCGGTTCAGCAGCCGTGCCTCGGCGTTGTTGTGGTATCCGCGCTGTTCTGGCTGGGCTGCCTGGTCGCGGCGCTCGTGCGCGGGCAGGCACGAGATGTCCACGAACGCCAGTGGGCTGCGAAAGAGCGCATCTTCCTGCGGCGGCCGCACTTCCGAGCGCAGAGTTCCCCGGTAGAAGTGGTCGGAGATGAACCGCGCGATCACTTCGGGCATCCGGCGTTGGGTTCGCAGCTGCACGATGTTGTCCGCGGGCAATGTGGCGACCAGCGTTTCCAGCAGGCTCTTTCGGGACAGCTCCAGCAAGGCACCCGGCCCGCCCCGGCTGTTGATCGCGTCCTCCACCTCGGACTCGCTGACCGGGGGCAGCTGCATGTTGTCGCCCACCAAGACCGCGCGTCGGCCTCGCACCAGCGGGATCAGCACGTCCGAGGTCTGGATCTGCCCGGCCTCGTCGGCGATGACCAGGTCGAATGATTCCGCGGCGATCTGCTCGTTCGATCCTGCTCCGATGCAGGTCGCGCCGATCACGTCGGCGTAGCGGATCAGCTCGGGGTGCAGCTGCTCGGTCGCGCAGGAAGAGACCTCTGCGTGCCAGTCCTCCAGCAGCGCCGCCTGGGCCTGCAGGAGGCCGATGCGGGTGTGCAGCCCGTGGTGCAGGTTGGTGAGCCACTGCAGGGTGCTCTCGTCGTCGCCGGTGTCGGCCACCTCCGGCAGCGCCTCCATGGAACGCAGCGCGTTGCGCAGCGCGGTCATGGCCGCCAGCGCCTGTTCCCGCCACCGGCTGCTGTTGTCAACTGCTGCGTCGAATTTGCGTTGCGCCGCCTGCACTTCGGGTACTTGGCGGAGCATTGCTTCGAGTTCGTCCACGGCGTGCCGCCGGGTCTGCCGGGCCTCTTCGAGCGCCTGGGAGCAGGCCGTGAGTTTTTCCCGACGGCCGGCAATCCGATGGTCGCGCAGACGCGTGAGCATCGCGGACAGCGGCCCATTCCTGCTGCGGGCGCGGATGCGTTCCGCGCGCCGGGCGAGGCGGTCCAGTCGGCGCTGCGCGCGGGCCGATCGCTTGTCCAACCGGCTGATCCGGTTGTCCAGATCGCGAACGCGCTCGTATGCGGGACCACCCACCGCGCGGCGGCACCGGTCGAGTTCGAGGGCGCACAAGTCCTGGTCCGCGCGGGCCGACCGCCACGATCCGATCCGGGCACCGAGTTCGGCGTGCCAGCTGAGCGCGGTCGGCAGTCCGGCATAGTCCTGTGCCCTGCGGCTGCTGCCGACGACGATCTCCTTGCGCAGATCGCTGGCATAGATCTCCAGCAGGAACGGCCGAACCTCGGGGTCGACGTCCACCTCCCGCCCAACCCGGATCATGACCAGGTCGCGCGGCATCCTGGCCAGCACGTTGTCCACGGCCTTGTTGGAGTGCGAGGTGATCAGGGTCTTTCCGCGTTCGCCTCGCCCCAGCGCGTAGGCGATTTCGGTGATCACCCGCGTCTTGCCGGTGCCTGGCGGGCCGAGGATCACCATCAGGTCCCTGACGGCCAATGCCCTGCGGAACGCGGTTAGCTGCTCGGGGTC
This sequence comes from Saccharopolyspora phatthalungensis, assembly GCF_014203395.1. Lineage (NCBI taxonomy): Bacteria > Bacillati > Actinomycetota > Actinomycetes > Pseudonocardiales > Pseudonocardiaceae > Saccharopolyspora > Saccharopolyspora phatthalungensis. The sequence goes on along the minus strand of NZ_JACHIW010000002.1, from coordinate 1,584,882 downwards.
GAGCCGCTGTGCGGGGTGGTCCGGACGTCCCGTCATCGGTGCCAGCTGGTGATCGACCAGCACGTCCAGCAGCGAGCGGTGCTGCGTTTGCCGCCCGCGCAGGGCCGCTACGGCCTCGCGCCGCTTGATGTGTACTACCTCGATGCGCGAGGGGACCAACTCGCCCTGCTGTCGCAGCCGCGCGTGGTCCAGCGGCTGGTCGAACCGGACCGTCACCGCACCGTCGGCGGCCCCCAGCACCTGCCCGCGACGATCGTCGTCGCCGGAGATCTGCAGGTATGCGCCCGGCTCCGGGGCGCGACCGACGATATGGAAGGAATAGGTGCTCGTCGAGGTGAAACCGTGGTCGCCGACCGGGGTCACCTTCCGGTAGGCGAATCCGCCCCGCCGACGGGAATTCCCCTCGGCGGCGGTGCGCGCGATCTCGTTGAACTCGGTGAGCACGTCGAGGTAGCGGGTGTGCTCGGGCTTCAGGCGCGCAACCGCGTCCCGCTCGGCGAGTTCGTGTTGGAGGCGAGCCCATTCCTTTTGCAGCCTGGCGCAGTGCGCGGAGGCGTCCTGCGGAACCGCCCGCGGCTGAGCCGCCACCCGCCAGCCGCAGCGCACCAGCAGACAGCCGCGAGTGAGTTTGGCGTGATCGCCCAGGCCCAGCGGATAGACCCGGTTGACCCAGAGGAAATCCTGTTTCTTGCTTGGGGTGAGGTGCACGACATAGGCGTAGGCGTGCAGCTGCAGGCCGGGATTGCCCTGTCGCTCGGTGATGATCATCGGCGCGCCGTCCGGGCGGACGGCGAGATCGCGGGCGATCTGCTCCAGCCCGGCGGGCAATCCGTTTCCCTCGTTGCGCTTCTGATTCAGCTCCTGGTCGAACCGGTTTCCCGGGACGAGGTGGATCGGGGCGGTCAGGCGGACGTCTCGTAGCATGCGGCTTCACATCCGGAATGCGGTGGCCAGTTCGGCGACCGCGGGGCGTCGGGCGGGGTCGGGATGCAGGGCGGTATCGATGGCCGTCGCCGCCTGATCCGGCGCCACGGGGCAGACCGCGCGGGTCGGCAGCGGACGAGCCTCGTCCGGGACTTGGCCGCTGATCAGGTGGTAGGCGACCGCGGCCAGCCGAAAGACATCGGTCCAGGGGCCGATCCGCCCACGCCGCAGGCGCGTCTGCTCCGGTGCCCGGTAGACGGACCCGTCCTCCCCGGGGAGCGCCGGTCGTCCCGCCGCGCCGAGATCGCGCAGTGCGAGGTGGCCGTCGTCGATCCGGACAATCGTGTGCGGTGCCAGTTCGCGATGGGTGCACTGGTGTCGGTGCAGCGCCGCCAACGGGCAGCACAGGCCGGCCAGCGCGTGCAACGTTCGCCGCACCGCGATGGAGTCGAGCTCGTTGGGGTGCGGGACGTGGTCGGCGAGCGTCTGGAAGTCCTCGGCCGGTGCGTTGCGCCGTGGCCAAGCGAGCACCAGAGTCCGCGTTCGGCCCGCGTCGACCAGCGCCGACTGCCGGGGAGCGGCGTGGCGCCGGCCGTCGAGCTCGGCAAGCAGCTCGTGCTCTTTTTCCAACGCGGCGAAGGCTTCCCGGGTGCCCCGGGTATCGGCCTTCCGCTCGACCTGTCGCAACCAGACCCGTTCGTTCGGGTCGCCGAGGCGCAATGCCGGCGCTTGCCGGAGGACGGCGGGGCCGCCTTCGCCCGCAGGTGTCTCGACCTCGCCGTGCACCAGGTAGGTGTGCTCGCCGAGGACGATCACCGCGCCGGGCTGGAGGACCACGTCAACCGACTCCGCCTGTTGCCCGCCGGGCGCCTCCCACGGTCCGGCGGCGGGCGGGGTCCAGATGCCGAGCGGCGGCTTGGCATGTCGCGGAACATCGTGCAATGCGTGGAGCAGGTCTTGGACGCCGTCGCTGTCCACGTCGAGTTCCCGGATCGGGTAGAAGGTGGCGGAGTTTCGCTGCAAGATCCGGGGAATGTCCGCTGCGGTCGCATCGCGCAGCACGACGGGCAGCATCCGCTTGAGTTCCTTTCGGAGGTCTCCGGCGAGCTTGTCTCGGGCCTGCGCGGCACCGATGTGTGTGGTGTCGCCGACGGGCCCCTGCTGGGTGCTGTCCATCAGGCGGCGCATCTCCGGTGAGGCCATCACCAAGACGAAATCCGCTTTCTGAAATTGCGCAATTTCGTCGGCGACCTCGTCGGTCCGCTGCGCAGTGCGCCATTCCTTCAGATCTGCGGCGACCCCTGCCTCCAGGCGCAACATTGTGGCGAAATCTCGTACCAGAGCGCGATGTTCGGCGGGGTATTGCGCGCAGAAGACGTAGACCTGCGGAGATCGTCCGGTTTGATCCGGATGAGGCACGACCACCTGCCCTTCGTTCTCATGATCGGCATTAGCGAGAAAGTGCCACATCGGCGTCGGCCGGTGCGGGGGAGGAGGTGAGTTGTCCAGTATTTGTCCAGTGGTGGTGGTTCGGGTGTCCACCGGGCCGTGATTTCATGAGCTCTCCGCAGCGCCAGGTCGGCCAGACGAAGAGGAAGCAGTGCGACTACCAACCGTTTTCATCTCTTACACGCACGACAGCGATGAGCACCGCGAAGCAGTGCTCCGCTTCGCGCAGTTGCTGGCGAAAAACGGGATCCGATCGGTGAACGACTTCTGGGCCGACCCCGATCGCCGTAACTGGGGGGAATGGGCCGAGAAGTACATCAACGAGAGCAACTACACCCTGGTGATCGCTTCGGAGCGCTACCGACGGGTGGGAAACGGAGAGGTGCCGGACGACGAGAACCAGGGTGGCCAGTGGGAGGTGGCCTACCTGCGAGAGCGGCTGCAGCGGTCCCGAAGCGAGTGGACCAGGCGCATCCTGCCCGTCGTGCTGCCGGGGCGCCTGGTCGAGGAGATCCCAAGCTTCCTGCAACCGAGCGGGTGCACCCGCTACCACGTGTCGGAATTGAGCGAGGCAGGGATCGAGGCGTTGTACCGGACCCTGACCTTCCAGCCGGAGCATGTTGCTCCGAAGCTCGGCCGACCGCTGGTGCTGCCACCGAAGTCCGGTCCCGGGTCTCCGGGCTGGGAGACCAGGCCCTAGCGAGGGTACGCGGCGCTGGGGCTGTCCCCGCCAGGCGAGGTCTGAGCCGTTTGGGACGCTGTGGGGCAGCCCTGCAAGCTGAGTCCCACCCCGCGCCGCTGATAAAGCACACCCGCGCCGATCAACTCGGCTCCTGGGCCGACCCTTGCCACCGGATGCCGTAGGCGAACCCCGGTTCGAGGTGCCGGAAACGGGCCCGCACCTCGCCCGCTCCGTCCGGCTCTAGGGGCTGTCCGGTCACCGCGTCGTCGTGCACGTCGTTTTGGAACACCTTCTCCAGCAGTCCGATCGACCGGGGAGTCTGGTCGCCGAACCGCACGGTGAGATCGAACTCCTCGCACGCGCCCTTCGGTACGCAGACGTAGTGCGGCAGCATCTCGGCCACCCGGAACCTCATCGCGATCTCGTGCTTCTCCCCGTAGTGCAAGGGCTTCGGCGGCCGCAGTGCGAGGCTGATCCGCTGACTCGTCTCCTGCGTCCGGTGCACCAGCGTGCCGCCGGCGAACACGTCGATCGAGAAATCGTTTTCCCGCGCAGACGCGGAGCGGTCGGACGCGGTGAGCGTCACCGCCAGATCGAGCTCGTCGAGAACCTCCGCGTCGGCGATCACGTGCCTGAACACGAACGCCTCCGGCTGCGGCTGATCGAGTGCGAGTAGGACCCGCAGCCGCTCGGTGCGCCAGGTGCCCGCCGGGCAGGGGGCCGGTCGGCTGCTACCGGCCAGGAGTGACGCCAGCTCGGCGAAGCCTTCCCGGATGCGCCGCCGTGCGGTGCGGGGATTCCGCTCTAACCGCTGCGCCAGCCACAGCTCCCGTTCCTGGAGAAACCGCGTCTGCGGGCCATCGAGCCCCAACGCCGTGAGTGCCGCCACCCGCTGTTCTTCCCCCAGTGCCGCGGCATGGCGGAGCACCGCGTCTGTGACCTTCTGCACGATCTCGGCCGGGGTGTCTTGGGAGTCGACGCCGCAGGCTTCGCGCAGCGCGGCACCGATCTGGTCGGCCCGCGCTAGGCACAGTCCCCGGTTTTTGCGGAGCTGCTTCAAGTCGTCGTCGTAGCGCTTGGCTCTGCCGTCCACTAGCCCTCCTGGTGATCACGGACGGGAGTCAATGTTGGCCAACCTGGTTTCAGTTGTCCAGCTGCTCTCTCGGCGAAGCGGTCGTATCGTTTCCTGCTGAGCTAGAAACGGGAAACTCCTTGTCGCCCGCATCCGGTCGACTCCACGATGGATCACGTCGGATCGAGAACGGTCGAGCCGCGTTCCGCCGATTTCGCTGGTCGAGGAATTCGTGTTGTCCCGGAGGGGGCGAAATGCAGATGTTGTGTTCGTTTTCGTCGCTCGCGCGGTTGGCGCTCTGGCTGTTCGTGATCGGACTTTGCGCGGGAGCGGCGTTGGCGGGTCACGTCACGGGACCCGACGCGAGGAAGTCGCCGGTCGTCACGTGCGACGTCGGCAATGCGGCCGGAAAGGGGGTGTGCTGAGCGATGCAGATCCACTTCATTGCGCTGGTCCTGCCGCTCCTGTTCCTCGTGTTCGGCCGAAACCGAATGTGCGGGCGATAGCAAAAGCGGCGGCCGGGATTCGCCCGGCCGCCTCTCGAATCGAAAACGTCACCGACTCGGTGCTGGGATCTGGCACACTGCGCGAACACCTGAGGAGGACGCACATGGGTGAGAGTTCGAACTTCGGTGCCGAGCTTAGGCGGCTGCGCCGACGGGCGGGGTTGTCACTGTCCACACTGGCCGCTCGCACCCACTACAGCAAGGGCTTCCTGAGCAAGGTGGAGACCGGCGCCGCACCGCCGAGCCCCGCACTGGCCGCGTTGTGCGAAGCGGAGCTGGGCGCGACGGGTCTGCTCGTCGAGTTGCTTCCCGACGAGCCCGCGCGACGCCGGACGCGGCCGGACACCCGCCCTTCCGGACTGCCCGCGCTGTCCGCGCACTTCGTCGGGCGGTTGGCTGGGCAGCGGTCGATCCGGGCGGCGCTGGAGGCCGACGGCGGTGTGTGCGTCGTTTCGGGGATGGGCGGTGTCGGCAAGACGGAACTCGCCGTGCGGTGCGCGCACCGGCTGGAGTCCGGTTTCACCGACGGCTGCTTGTTCGTCGATCTGCGCGGCCACACCCCGGGGAGGGGGCCGGCCGAGCCGGCGGAGGTGCTGGACCGGTTGCTGCGAATGCTGGATGTCCCGGTCGACGAGATCCCGGCGGACGTCGACGACCGCGCGGCGTTGTACCGGTCCCGGCTGCGCGGGCGAAGCGTGCTGCTGGTATTCGACAACGCGGCCGGCGCCGCCCAGGTTCGCCCGCTGCTGCCTGCCGAACCGAAGTGCCGAGTGCTGGTGACGAGCCGGAACCGGCTGCCCTCGCTCGACGGTGCCACGCACGTCTCGCTCGATCTGCTGTCCGATGTGGACGCCGCGCGGTTGTTCGCCGCGATTGCGGACGTCGACGCGGAGGGGGCCATGGTGCGCTCGATCGTCGAGCGCTGCGGGCGTCTGCCGCTGGCAGTGCGGATCGCGGCGGCGCGGCTGCGGGCCCATCCCGCTTGGGATCTCGCCGAGCTGCACCGACGGCTGACCGACGAGGCGGATTGGTTCGGCGAGATCGACGACGGTGAACGCAGCCTCACGGCGGCCCTGGAGCTGTCAGTGCGAGACCTGGGCGCCGCAGAATCCCGGATGCTTGGCCTGCTGTCGCTGCACCCCGGCGGGGATTTCGACGTGTGCGCCGCGGCGGCGCTGACCGGGGTGGCCCCGCGGGCGGCGGATCGGCTCGCCGAACGCCTGCACGGGGCTTTCCTGCTGAGCCAACCCGCGAAGGACCGGTTCGCGCTGCACGACATCGTCCGAGCGTTCGCCAGGGACTCGGTGCTGGCCGGAATGCCGGAGCAGCAGAAGGTCGCGGGTTTGCGTCGGCTGCTGGACGCGATGCTCGCGACTGCGGCGTTGGCGGACCGGCTGCTGATCCCTGGGCGCTACCAGCCGGAGTGGGCGCGTCACCTGGATCCTCCGGAGCCGCTGCGGTTCGCCGGCCGCGCGCAGGCCATGGCCTGGTTCCGCGTGGAGTGGCAGAACCTGGTGGAGCTGAGTCGCGCCGCCCAGCAGTTCGGGGAGTACGAGCGCTGCTGGCATCTGGCGTTCGTGCTGCGGGGGTTTTTCTTCGAGACGAAGTTGTGGGATCCGTGGATCGCGGTTCATCGCCGGGCTCGGGAGGCCGCAGCGGAGTTAGGCGACCGGTGGGCGTTGGCCGGCACGAACTCGCACCTCGGCGTTGCACTGGCCGATCGGGGAGATCTTGCCGGGGCTGCGGAGTGCTACCGGGATGCGCTCGATCTGTACCGGGAGATCGGTGATGAGCACGGCGAGATCACGGTGCGGGCCAACTGCGGCTGGGTCGAGCACTTCCGCGGGGATCACGAAACGGCGGTGCGGAACCTGAGCTTCGCGCTCGGGCATTACGAACGGGTCGGCAACGTGCGCAACGCGGCGATCACGCGACGAGGAATCGCGTTGGCCCAGACCGCGTTGCGGCAGTACCCGGAAGCCGCCGATGCGGCTGAACGGGCACTGGCCGAGGCCGAAGAACTCGCCCTCGAAGCAGATGCGGTGCGCGCGCTGAACTGCCTCGCCTGGGTCCACTTCGAAGCCGGTGAGCACCGGCGGGCCGCTGCGGCCTACCAACGCGCCGCTGACCGAGCCGGCTCGCAGGCGTCGCACTACGAGCAAGCGCGTGCCCTTACCGGTCTGGGCAATGTGGCGGCGTGCGGTGGGCGCGGCACGGAAGCGGTGGCGCTCTGGCGGCGCGCCGACGAGGCCCACGGCGGGCTCGAACCGGCAATGGTCGCCGAAGCCCGCGTCCGATTACGGTTTCGCGTCACCGGCGGAACACTCGCGCAGCACGTTTGAGCGTTTTCCTGCACCGAGCTGTGGTCATGCTGCTCAGGTTCGACGCTTCCCGGGCCACGTCGAGAGCATGGCAGGCGTAGCGCACCCGAGTGATGAGAGCACGGTTCGGTGGGTGAGCGGCGGCGGGCCGCCGGGTGGCAGCCGTGTTACTGCATTCGTAGTGAAAGTGCCGATGTGCGCCCAACCTCCCTTTCTGTCGAAGTGACAATAAGCTAGGGTCCCTGTCGTGGTTGATGAGTCGTGGTCGCCTCCGGAAGTTCTCGTGACGGTGGATCTGGTGATCCTGACGTTGCGGGAGGCAAGTCTTCATGTGCTGCTGGTGGAGCGTGGTGTCGAGCCGTACCTAGGTGAGCGTGCCTTGCCTGGTGGGTTCTTGAACAACGCCGGCGAGGGCATCGCGGAGGCCGCGGCGCGGGAGTTGCGGGAGGAGGCGGACCTAGACGGTGCGCAGCTGCATCTGGAACAGCTGGGTACCTATGGGAAGCCTGCCCGTGATCCGCGTGGCCGGGTGATCTCGGTGGCGTATCTGGCGATCGCGCCAGGGCTCCCGGAACCGGTCGCCGGCACTGACGCGGCCGGTGCCGGTTGGGAGCCGGTCGAGGACGTACTGGCCGGTCGGTTGGGCCTGGCCTTCGACCATCGGCAGATCGTAGCCGATGGGGTGGAGCGGGCGCGGGGCAAGTTGGAGCATACGGCGCTGGCGACGGCGTTTTGCGGCGCGACGTTCACGATCGCCGAGTTGCAGCAGGTCTACGAAGCGGTCTGGGGGGTGGAGCTGGATCCGCGGAACTTCTACCGGAAGGTGCAGAAGGTTCCGGGGTTCATCGAATCAGCCGGTGACGAGCGCAAGGCCACGAAGGGGCGGCCTGCGCGGCTATTTCGGGCCGGGGCGACGACGGTGTTGCATCCACCCTTGGTGCGCCCCGACCCAGCGACGGAGGAGGAACGGCAGTGATGACGGACAACGTGGTGGTGGTGCTCACCGCCTTGAACCTCGAGTACGAGGCTGTGCGGTGGAGACTGGCCGATCCGCAGGTGTGGGTGCATGAGCGGGGTACGCGGTTCGAGGTCGGAACCCTGCGAGGCACGCGCTGCCAGGTGGCACTTGCGTTGACCAGTAAGGGAAATCAGTCCTCGGCGGTGCTGGCCGAGCGGGCGATCCAGGAGTTCGAGCCGCTGGCGGTGTTGTTCGTCGGTGTGGCCGGGGCGTTGTGGGATGCCACCCCGCTGGGTGATGTCGTGGTGGCCACGCACGTCTACGCCTACCACGGCGGGACCAGTGAGGACGACGGGCTCAAGGCTCGTCCTCGGGTGTGGGAGACAGCGCACGGGATCATCCAGCTCGCCTCCCACCTGGCACGCATGGGCGACTGGACCGACAACATTTCGGCCCCGCCCGCGAGAACACCGTCGGTCCGCTTCGGCGCGATCGCAGCTGGCGAGGTCGTGCAGAACTCGCGGATCTCCTACGAAGCGAAGTGGATTCGCCAGCACTACAACGATGCGCTGGCGATCGAGATGGAGTCCGCTGGCGTGGCCCAGGCCGGACACCTCAACGGGGCGCCGGTGGCGATCGTGCGCGGCATCAGTGACAAGGCCGACGGAACCAAGAACACCGACGACGACGGCACGTGGCAGCCGCGGGCCGCGGACAACGCAGCGGCGTTCGCCGCCCGCCTCGCCGAGAAACTCATCAAGGAACGGGAGCACAGCCCCATGCAGTACCGCAACAGGGCCAACACCGATGGCGTCACCAACATCGCGCAGGGCAGCACGGTCGGCATCCAGGCCAAAGAGGTCACCGGCAGCGTCGTAACGATCGGCGCGACGCCACCTCTGTCGTCGACGACTGACCTCGCGGCCGAACTCGCGGCCGTCCGTACAGAGCTGGCCCGCGCCCGGTCGAGGGGCACGCTCGACACCGTCACCTACGTGGCGGCGCAGGACGAGCTCGATCTCGCAGCCAAGGCGCTGGCGGAGAACACGCCCGACGGCAAGAGCAGGTTCGTCCTCGCGCTCAAGCGCCTGCGCGGGCTGATCGTCGAAGCCGCCGATGTGGCCACGAAGGTCGCGGCGTTGATCACGGCGGTGAACGGCGTTTCATGAGCGACCACGACACCACCACCGCCAACACAGCCGAATCTGGCTCCTTCGTCGGCATTCAGGCCGAGCAGGTACACAACTCCACTGTGTACATGGTGTCTTCCGATGATCCGCCTGAATGGAAGTACCGGGTCGGCGTCCGCTACTTGGACAACGGGGTGCCACTGCGTGCCCGTGAACTGATCACCGAGGCCATCGCCCACGGCTATGCGAACGCCGAGGTCCGTTTTCACTGGGTGCTGGCCATGCTCAGCAAACGCTCCTACCGCGAGCTGGACGCCGAGGACCGGGCGCAACTCGCACAGCTGCCTGGCTGGCTCGTCACGTGCGTGGGCGACGAGTGGACACGCGCATTGGAAGCGTTGTGTGAACTGCTGAAGTATCTCGGGAGTCCCGACGGCGATCCCGCAGCGGCGTTGGCGAAGCTAGAGGCTCTTCCTGCCCGGCAACGCGAGAAGATCGGGCGTCACTGCGACCTCGTGCTGACCGGCAGCATGAAAGACCGTTTCTGGGCGGACAGGCGCCGTGCTGCCGAACGGGGAAGGTGCGCCGGCGACCGGGAAAAGCGTGTGTGGGCCTACTTCCAACCGGACCCGGCTCACCCGCGCATCCGCCAACCGGCGCCGAAGGCCACTACTCTCGACGACCGGCTGCGCGCCGTCCTCGCGACCGGACTTCTCGTTGCCTCATTCGGCGCCCTCGGCTGGATCCTGCTGCAGCGCCAGACGCCAGTGCCGGTAATCGCTTGCTTGGTGCTGCTGGTGAGCGGAGTTGTTGCGGCCAGGTCGGGGTTCGAGTGGCGGTACCGGACCCAACGCCTCCGGGCCAAAGAACGCGAGCGCGTCGGACGGTTCGATGACCACGAGGCTGGCGAACCCGGGTTCGCCAAACGGGTCGATCACGCCTTCCAGTACTACGCTCACAAGTATGCGCCGGAGGGTGTCGCGCGCGCGGTCTGGCTGGCCGAGACCAGAGGTATCCGCGCCACACTGCGCGACGAAATCGTCGAACTTTACCGCGAAAGCAGGATCACGGTCGGCGAGATCACCTGGCTGATCCGGTACGTGATCCGCGATGTCAGACGGCAGTGGCGCAAGGGACTCCTGTTCGCCTACCGCGAACAGTATCGGACGTCGGTGTCCACCAAGGTGACGTGCTTGTCTGCGCTCGCAGTGGCGGCCCTCGCGCTCGGTGCGGTGGCTGATGCGGCCGTGCGGACGGACCCGCTACCGGCGCTCGGCAGCGTGCTCATCACAGTGGCGGGCGGGCGAGTCGCCACGATCCGCTGGTGGCGAATTCTCAGCGAACGTCGGCGATACAGCGAAGAAGCCCGGGAACGCGCATGCGACCTCGAAGCCCGCGAAGCGGAGTATCGGCGGTGGAAAGGCAAGCTGGAAGCCACTTGCCCAACGGAGGACGAAATGGCGGCATGGCTGGAATGTGACAGGGCCATGCTCATGGACGAGGCGCTGCGGCACTACCGCCTCGCCTGGCGTGACGTCATCGCAGACACGATCGTGCAAACCCCCGCGCGGAACCGGAAACGAGCTCGGGTCAACGGTGGTCCCTGGCGGTATCCGAAATACGACCTCCGCTTGTTCCTGATCACGGCGGACGGAGTCCGCGAGCTCACCAGGCGGCTCGACTTCGAAAACGCCTCATTCCACGGATGCGAGCGTGGCCACTTCCGCTTCGATGCCGTCTCGTCGCTGCAGGTGGTCGAGTCAGGGGAGTACGACTACACCCTTGAGTTGACTCTCAGCAACGGGCCTTCCCGGATTATCGACGTCACCGAACCTCCGCGAGAAATCGAACAGCAAGCTACTGACGAGCCCGGGCTCTCCCAGATCAGCCTTGACTCCACCGGCTTTGCGCACGCACTGCACGTGCTGGAAGGGATCGCAGCCGAAGGAAAGGCATGGATCCACCGCGCCACCAGCACTCGCAACGTCGGACCCGCCTTCCCCGGAGCCGAGTCCACCGCCTAGCCAGTCGTTGGGGACATTTCCCAGAATTGTGTCCGAGGGGCGACTGCACACTTTCCACCCGGACCCAGCTGCCCGAAGGCGGATGACGGAGTTCGGACCGAGTTTTCGCCAGTGGAACCCGATTCGGTGAATCTGGGAACTTGCGGGATGATCCGCGCAGGTCGATGGCATGCCAGCACGGATTCATCCGTTCAGTCTATGGTGGCCGAATGCGGAACCGAGGAAGCCTGTTCTGCTGGCCGCAGATGGGCAGCCCTGCGCCGCCGCAGGAAGCGCCGACCGGTAATGTCTCGCCGACAGGGGGATCAAGCGGCATGTCCGCTGACATGGAAGAACATCGGCTGCAGCTCGTGCGCGCCAAGGCCGATCAGTGGGCCAAGAGCCTGATCGAGCTCAGCTCCCGAAATACGCTGCTGAACTTCAAGAACACCAAGACGACCAGCCTGGACCTCACGAATGCCGATTCCGCTGCGGTGCGGAATTTGCTGCACGGAAAGGCCGTGAAGCTCGGCGCGCTGTTCCAGGAACCCGAAGCGCACAAGGACGCCCGTACCCGCGCGCGCAACGTGCGGCGTGCGATGCACATGCTCGTCGAAGAACAGGGCATCGACGTCGGCAAACTTGCGCAGGGACTGGTCCGCGCTGTGCCGCGCGACGGCACCACCAGTGCCATCGGCCGACTCCGCGCTCCTCTGCTGCTGCGCACGCTGCGGATTAACGCCCGCACCGTCGCTGACAGCGAGTTCGAGCTGGAGCTCGCCGACGATGCGGAGCTCAACCCGGTCTTGCTGTACGCGCTGGACAAGGACTTCGGGCTCGCCCTCGACGTCCAGGAGTTCACCGCCCGCGCCGCCGACCTGCTGTCGGATACCGACGACCCGCTGGCCCAGCCGGAAGCCGTGCACGCCGAACTCGCCGCGGTGGCGCAGGCCCAAGGCGTCTCCGTCGAGCTGGAACAGGCGGTGGTGTGTGGGCTGTTCAACTACGAGAAGCAGCCGATGGTCCAGGACCTGCACGGCGCGGGTGATCTGCTCGCCAGACACGACCTGGTGGCCGCGCTGGCCGGTCACGAACCGTCGAAGCTGGCGGTCTCCGAGCGCTCGCAGCACTTCTCCGCCCCAGCCGCCGACGCGATCAAGCCGGCCGACGAGTTCCTGGTGCAGGACGCGGACTCCTCGCAGCAGGAGGCGGTCGGGGTCGCCCTGGCCGGGCACGACGTGCTCGTGGAAGGCCCGCCCGGCACCGGCAAGAGCCAGACCATCGCCAACATCATCGCCGGTGCCGCGGCCCGCGGGATGCGCGTGCTGTTCGTGTCCGAGAAGCGCGCGGCGATCGAAGCGGTGACCACGCGGCTGGCCCAGGTCGGCCTGGACGGGCTGGTGTTCGACCTGCACCAGCAGAAGATGGACAAGAAGCACGTCGCGCGGCAGCTGCACGACAGCCTGGAGTCGGCCGGGCGGCAACCGCGCCCGGAGGTCGGCGACACGCACCGCAAGGTGGAGCAGCGGCGCGCTCAGCTGCGCCGGTACTCCGACGCGCTGCACCAGCCGCGGGAACCGTGGGGCAAGACCGCGTACGAGGTGCAGCAGGAACTGCTGGAGCTGCGGGCTCCGGCGACGCCGCTGAACTTCCGCGGCTCGGTGCTGCGCTCTCTCGACCGGGCGACGGTCGAGCGGCTGGAGGGGGACCTGCGGCAGTTCGTGGATCTCGACGGGCCGCGTGTGGTCCGCCGCGAGACACCGTGGTGGCAAGCGGATATCTGGGAGACCGACGATATCCAGAAGGTCCTCATCGAGCTCGACGAGCTCGCTTCGAACACGCTGCACCGCGGCAGGCAGAGCATGGTCCGCGTGCTGCACCAGACCGGACTGCGTGCTCCGCAGAACCTCGCCGGATGGGACGAGGTTCTGCGGCTGCTCGACGAGGTGAACACGAGCGTCCGGGAGTTCGGCGGAGACGTCTTCGGCAACCGGCTCGACGACTGGTACCACGCCACCGCGCCCGTCAAGGAGCATCTTGGCGGCGGCCAGCCGCACGGCTGGCTCGCCCGGCGCCGCCTGCGCGCTGAGGTCAAGCAGGCGTCGACCGACGGGATCACCCAGCGCAGGGTGCTGCACACAAAGCTCGCCAGGGTGGTCGAGCAGCGCGACCGCTGGCAGCGGCTCGGCGATCCGCACGGCAGGCCGTCCGAGGTGGTGGGCCTGGCGGAGACGATGGAGCTGTTCCAGACCCTGCGCAACCAGCTCACCGCGGTGGCGATGTGCGCGAAGCTGTCCGATGTGGACAACCGTCCGACCGAGCAGGTGGACGACGAGATCCAGCAGCTGCGGCAGGACCAAGAGATGCTGTGGCGGATGCAGGGGATCAACCACCTGATCGCGGACTTCGAACGCCTCGGCCTCACCCCGCTTGTCCAGCAGATTTCCGAGCAGCGGCTCGACGTTGACCAGGCATGGCTGCTGTTCCGGCACGTGTGGCTGAAATCCCTGCTCGACCAGTTCAAGCTCGACTCCGCGGTACTGCGGGAGTTCGCCCCCGACACCCACACCCGGCTGGCCCGGGATTACCGGCAGGACGACACCTGCCACCGCGACACCGCGGCCGACCGGGTGCGCTTCGAGGTGGCCCGGCGGCTGCGGCAAGTCCGCGACGAGCATCCTCAGGAGACCCGGCTGCTGCGCGAGCAGGCGAACAAGCGCTCCCGGCACCTGCCGCTGCGGAGCCTGGTCGAGAAGGCCCCGCACGTGCTGCTCGCGCTGCGCCCGTGCTGGGCGATGTCGCCGCTGGTGGTCAGTCGCACGCTGCCCGCGGAGAAGCTGTTCGACCTGGTGGTCTTCGACGAGGCCAGCCAGATCCGCCCGCACGACGCCGTGGCCACCATCGCGCGCGGCGAGCGGCTCGTGGTAGCCGGGGACGACAAGCAGCTGCCGCCGTCGAACCAGTTCGAGCGCATCCTCGAAGGCGCCGAGGACGACGACAACGCCCTGCAGGACTACGAGTCGATCCTGAGCATCATGCGGTCGCTGCTGCCCAACCAGGTGCGGTTGCGCTGGCATTACCGCAGCACCGACGAGCGGCTGATCGCCTTCTCCAACCAGGAGATCTACCACCGCGACCTGGTGACCTTCCCGGGCACCGCGATGGAGACCCCCGTCGTGCTGCACTTGGTCGAGGACGGCACCGTCGCGCCCGGCCAGCGCGGATCGTCGCCCGCCGAAGTGCAGGCGGCGGCGGACCTGGTGCTCGCGCACGCCGAACAGCGCCCGGACGAGACCCTGGGCGTCATCGCGATGGGAAACGACCACGCGGAGAAGGTAGAAGCCGCCGTGCGCCGCGCCGTGCAGGCCCGCCCGGACCTGCAGGAGTTCTTCGCCGAGGATTCCGGTCCGGGCCGCCGGTTCTTCGTCAAGAACCTGGAGCGGGTGCAGGGCGACGAGCGGGACGCGATCATCCTCACCCTCGGCGTGGCCAAGCGCAGCGGCGGCCGGCTGGACGGGCGCAGCTTCGGGCCGCTGAACAGCGAGGGCGGCCGGCGCCGGCTGAATGTAGCGGTCACCCGCGCGAAGCGGCGCATGACGATCGTGAGCGCCGTCGGTCCGGCCGAGATTGAGCCGACCCAGGAACCGACTGGCACCGAATTGCTGCGCCGCTACCTGGAGTTCGCCCAGGCCCAGGGCGATCTCGACCGGGTCGGCCACCGGAAGCCGGTGCGGCTCAACGGGTTCGAGCAGGACGTGCACGACGCGCTGGTGGAGCGCGGCATCGAGGTCCATCCGCAGTGGGGCGTCTCCGGCTACAGCATCGACTTCGCGCTGGCGCACCGGGACCGGCCGGGCCAGATGGTGCTGGCCGTGGAGGCGGACGGCGATCGCTACCACAGGATGACCAGCGTCCGGGACCGCGACAGGCTGCGGCAGTCGCATCTGGAACGGCTCGGCTGGCGGTTTCACCGGCTGTGGGCCTCGGCGTGGTTCGCCGACCGCTCCGGTGAGACCGACAAGATCGTCAAGGCCTGGGAGGGCGCGATGCGCGACGCCGACCGGGCGGCGCCCGCGCCCGAGCCTCCTCGGCGTGCCGAGCCGGATCCACGGCCCTCCCCGGAATCCCGTCGCGGCCCGCGCCCGGACGTCCGGCCGGGCCTGAAGACCGACGAGTACACCGAGGCCGACCTGATCGCGATCTGCCGGTGGCTGCTGTGCGACGGGCTCCAGCTCGACCGCGAGGAGCGGCTGTCGCAGGCGCTGCGCGAGCTCGGCTTCAAGCGCCGCGGCCGCAAGATCGTCGAGCGGTTGTCCCGCGCCATCGACATCGCCCAGTACCAAGCCGACAAGGAGGACAGCTGACATGCAACCCCTGGACGACCGTACCGCCGAGAAGATCGCCGACATCGTGGTTGACATGGGCGGCCCGTACGAGCGGAAGTCCTACGAGCTAGGCCCGCTGCTGGCCCGCGCGGGCTGGTCACCGGTCCCGGAGTACGACGGCTCGCCGCGGGTGCAGTGGCTGGCCGAGCAGCTGATCGAGAACCGCGCCGACCCCGCGCGGATCGAGCGCTTCCTGTGCAGGGTCTGCGATCCGCGCGAGTACGACGACGGCAAGGTGGTCGCCGAGGAGTTCCGCGATGCGCTCAACGGCGTCCTCGAAGCCGAGGGCCTCGTAATCTCCGCCGTCGGTGGGCGTCCGGTCCTCGGCGAGCTCGGGTCCGACGGTGCCGCGCACTACTCCGAGCCGGACGGCCTGGAGGAGCGACTGCGCCGCCTCGTGCTGGACGAGGTGGCCGCCGAGATGCTGGTCAACCGGCTAACCGAAGCACGGATCTGCATGCGCAACGGTGCACACACGCTGGCCGTCATCGGGCTCGGGAGCCTCGTCGAAGGGGTGCTGCACGCCGTGCTGACCGAGCGGGACGAGAAGGTGCGGCAGGACGGTTTCGTCAACGAGCACGGCAGAAAGGTCTCCGCCGACCGGGTCGGACTGGCGGTGCTGCTCGACACGGCGCGGGAGAACGGCTGGATCCAGTTCGACGCGCACCGGTTCCTCGGCCCAGTCAAGGAGTTCCGCAACTTCATCCACCCTCGGCAGGAGGTGGCCTCGCAGGCCCGCCTCGACCACGACACCGTGATGATGTGCTGGGGCCCAATCGGCGCGCTGTTCAACGACGTCGAGGAACGCCTTGCCGCCGCAGGAGGCTGACTCCGCATGCACCGGGTGGCGTGTCTGCGTTCGACTCCTGTCTCACCAACGGAGCAGGAGTCGAACGAGGTGATAACGCAGTGCTGCTCGCGCTCGCTAACCAGCCCTCGTACTTGATCTTTGACCCCCCAAACACATTCGAATCGATCTCCGTCCGTTCGTCAGGGAGCCCGGTCACCTGGCTGAAGTCCGGCGTCAGCCGGGTTGACCGCGCCGCGAGAGGCCGTCTGTTCGCGGCAGATTGAGGGCGGCGACGAGAGTGATGATCGCTACGGCGATGATATAGAACGTGAGCGAAACCTTAAACCCGGTCGACTTGATCAGCAAGGTAGCCGCGTAACCTCCCGATCCCCCGAACACCGCTACCGAGATCGCCGAGGCTATCGACACCAGCGAACCCCGGTTATGAGTCCCGAAAAGCTCACTGATGGTGGCTGTTCCGGCTCCCGCGATCGCACTTGTGGGAATGGCGAAGAGCACCTGCACCAGAACGAGCGATCCGAAGGAGGGAACGCTGACCACAAGCCAGAAAAGGGGCAACGAGGCAATGATGTAAGTCAGGGCCGCACCGATGATGAGCGGCCTTCGGCCGACCTTGTCGGAAAGATTCCCGGCGACCGGAATCAACGCGACCGCCACAACGCAGCCGATTGCGGTCGCCCACAGCGCCGCCGTGGCCGAAATCGTCGTGAAAGCCGTGGCGAACGTGGGCATGTAGTTGATGGTGACAAAAGATGTCACGCTCCACAGTGCCACCACGCCGACGGCCAGGAAGAAACCCCGCGCCGAGCTGATCGGCCGGTCGGTCGGAGAATCCACCGCGCTTCCGGTGTCGGGTTCGACCATTCGCGCGTTGGTCAACTCTTGGAACTCCGGTGTCTCGCCGATTCCCCTACGCAGAACCAGGACGATGATCGCGAGCAGCGCGCCGAGCAGGAACGGCACACGCCAGGCCCAGGTCTTGACCTCATCCGGCCCGACGGCCGACGTCAGGGTCGCCACAACGAAAAGACCGAGCAAGAGTCCCCCATAGGTGCCGACCTGATGGAAGCTCCCGAAGAATCCCCGGCGCCCCGGACTGGCCCACTCGGTGAGGTAAACGGCCGCGCTGCCGAACTCGCCTCCGGCCGAGAAGCCCTGCATGAGGCGCCCGATGAGGATGAGCGCAGGGGCAAGCGCGCCGATGGCCGCGTAGCTGGGACTCAGCCCGATGACGAGGGAGCCCGCAGCCATCAATAGCATGGACAGCAACATCACGAACTTTCGTCCACGACGGTCGGAGATCGGGCCGAGCACGAGTGCGCCGACCGGCCGCGCAACGAAACCGACGGCGAATACGGCGAAAGTGGACAGGAGTGCCGCTACCGAGTCATGCCCCGGGAAGAAGTTGGCCCCAATGGCAGCCGCGAGAAAGCCGTAGACCGTGAAGTCATACCATTCCATCACGTTGCCGAGTGTTCCGAGGACAGCGGAACGCGATCGCGTGCGCCTAGCCGCAGTGGTGGACGATTGCACTTGTGTTGGGCTCGACATTGAGACCTCTAGTCTTCTCGGAGATCCGAACTTTCGGACCACGGTTAGCCGTGCTGGCTACGGGTCGCCGTGTGACTGGGGAGTCCCCTGTCCCACACCTCTGTTCCGACCGCTGAATAGGCCTGTGCTCGGTCGCTATGCAGGGCGTTGACGGTTAGCCGGAGCGTCGATGGCAGCAAAGGTAGGAATCGACGTCGCCAGGGAGTTCCACCGGGCGGTCGTCGTCACCGAAATCGGGACAGTTCGAAGTGATCCACGGCGCGATGACCAAGCTGTTCGGGACAGACGTAGGTAAGGGCCGTCATCCGCGCCGCGTTGGGCCACAGGACTTTGCCGTTGCGGTCGTCGTACGGGATACGAGTCGTCCGGCAAGGCAGGGGCTCCGGGGATCTCATCGCCGTCCTTTCGCGTCGCCGGGATTGTGGCCGCCTTGGCCCACGCGAACAGGCTGGTTTGGAACCCCGCTCCTGTCTGTATACGTCTTTACTAACGTCCGAGTGGATCAGGACTTGCGGGACGAGCCGAACGCGAGGGTGTCGCCGCACTCACCGATCGCATGGAGCGCCGCCGGGTCGAGGATCTCGATGCGGCCGCGGTGCAGGGCGACCACGCCGGCGTCCTGGAGTTTGCCCACGGCGTGGGTCACCGACACCCTCGTGCGCCCGGTTGCCGACGCGATCTCTTGGTGAGTGATGGCCAGGAGATTCTTGCCCGACAGGGGTGCTCCGACCCGTGCCTCTTCGGCCCAGAACGCGTGTAGTAGCGCCGCGACCTGTGATGTCGTGTTCCTGAACGCTGCGAACTCGATCTGCTCAATGAGGCTGGCGATCTTGCGGTAAGCCATCCCGAGCAGGCCCACCGACAGCTCCGGGTAGACCGCACACGCGCTCCGGAACTGGGTCTGGGAGATTCTGACCGTGGTCACGCTACTCACGGTCAAGGCTCGGAGGCCGAGAGACAGCGTCGTCGGTTCGCCGAAACACAGGGCGTCGCCGATGACCGAGCCGGAGTACCCGTAGTAGAGCAACCGTTCCGCGCCCTGGCTCGTGCCTATCGAGACCCGGTAGACACCGCTGGTGACCAGATGAACGTAGTCCGCACAGGAGTGGGTGTCGCAGATAAGCTGGCCCGCGCTGTACGTGACGTGACGTCCGGTATGGAAAAGCGGGCTCAGGTCAAGCGGGGCGTGGGTGAGGAACGGCTTCATTGCAGTCCTCCGGCTTCGGGCGGACCTGACCCGGTGCGCTACGTGATGTGGCTGAGCCTGCCAGGGGTAGATCGACAGGCTAGCCAGTGTTTGGCAGCGTACTGGGCTGCGGTACTACCGGTAAAGCGACCTCTTGTTGCCGCAGAACTAAAATAGTCCAGCATCGCCCCAGAAATTCGCCCGCCGGGCGTGGGTTTGCCGCTACGGGCCTAAAAAGCCTTGACCCACTGTCAGGCTGACGCGGCGGAGCGATCGGCTTGCGCCACCGGCTCGGGCCGCTCGGCGCCGGTCCGCAGCGACAGCCGAGACGTCTCGGGCAGCGCGAAAGCGACCACGAAGACCGCGGCGGCGACCGCCATCAGGTAGAACGCCGGCGCGATGGAGCTGCCGGTGAACGACACCAGCCAGGTGGCGACCAGCGGCGCCGTACCGCCGAAGAGCATGTAGGCCAAGTTGTAGCCGATCGATGAGGCGCTGTAGCGCACCCGCGTCGGGAAGATCTCCATCTGGGTTGCTACGACGGCGGCGACCACGAAGCTCCACGGCAGCGCGACGAAGAGCTGACCGAGGATGGCTGTCCACAGACTGCCTTGGGCAGCGAGTAGGTATCCGGGCACGCTCAGCGCGATGAACCCTGCCGAGCCGATAAACAGCAGCGGTTTGCGGCCGACCCGGTCACCAAGCAGCCCCGCCACCGGCACCAGCGCAACGGTCACCGTGAGCGCGGCGGCGTTGGCCAGCAGCGCCGCAGTGGGACTGATCTTGATCGTCACGGTGAGGTAGGTAACGAAGTACGTGCCCAGCGTGTAGGCGCCCAGCCCGCTTAGCGACGCGATGGCGAACACCAGCGCGATATTCCGGCCATGCTGCCGCACGGCCGTGCGCAGCGGCGCGCTCTCGACCTCATGCTTGCCCGTCACCTCCCGGAACGCCGGCGTCTCGCGCATGCGCAACCGGATGATCAGGCCGACGATCGCGAGGGGACCGCCGATCAGGAACGGCAGCCGCCAGCCCCAGTCGACGAACGCCGCCTCCGACATGCTCACCCGCATGCCCAGCACAGTAAGGGTGCCAAGGATCGCCGGAAGCGTGGTGAAGGTCGCCGAAATGGCGGAGAACAGTCCGCGCCGGTTAGGCGGTGCGTACTCGGTTATGAACGATGTCGCACCGGTGAACTCCCCGCCGCCGGAGAAGCCTTGGACCAGTCGGCACAGCGCCAGCAGGGTCGGCGCGAGCAGGCCGACGGTGGCGTAGGTGGGCAACAGCCCGATCGCCATCGTGGCGGCGCCCATCAGCAGCACGATGGTAGCGAGCACGTTGCGGCGGCCGAGCCGGTCGCCTAGATTGCCCCAGACAACGCCGCCCAGGGGCCGGGCAAGGAAGGCCACGCCATAGAGCGCGAACGCGGAGAGCAACGCGGCGTAATCGTTGCCTGGCGGGAAGAAGAGCCTGGCGACGACGGGAATGGACGCCGAGTAGATCGCGAAGTCGAACCATTCCACGAAGTTGCCGACGCTTCCCGCGGCGAGCGCCTTCAGCCCTGACCGTGGGCCGCGCGCGCCGAGGGCGTGGTCGGTCATGTCCGAACCTCCTTGAGGAAAACCCGCTAGGGACGTGCCGATCGATGTGCCGGGCTGCGGGCATCCGTCTCCAACAAGTGTGCCGACGGTATAGCGGACTAGACCAGTAGTCAATTGTTGGCCTTAACGAAAAAAAGTCAGTAAGTTTCCCACGCAATGACGAGGCGTGAGGTGTGCAGCCAACCCCGCTCGTGCAGGGTTGTTGCCGAGTGATCGTCGGCCGCCGCGTTTTAGAGCTGACGGTCGTGCCTGTAGGGGGTGGAACGGCCGGCGCCCCAAGGTCCCCAAGGTCCTTAAGGTCAACGTGCCGTGTGGCCCGCCTCGCCCGAACATGCTGACCGATGACCCCGCCGCTGTCTATCCGGGAACAGGACTGTTCTGGTGCCTGATGGAGTACGAACGTTCTCAATGCAAGGAGGTCGCAATGTCGGAAGATCGCCCGCCTTACCCGCCGTTCACGCACGAGACAGCCCTGCAGAAGGTCCAGGCCGCTGAGGATGCGTGGAACACTCGCGATCCCCAACGGGTGGCAATGGCCTACACGCCGGACTCGACGTGGCGAAACCGCGACACGTTTATCAGCGGCCGCGACGAGATCATTGCTTTCCTGACGCAGAAGTGGGGGCGCGAGCTGGACTATGCGCTGCGCAAGAGTCTCTGGGGGTTCCAGGAGAACCGGATCTCCGTCCGATTCCAGTACGAGTGTCACGACGCGGAAGGCCAGTGGTGGCGCAGCTACGGCAACGAACTGTGGGAGTTCGACGAACGCGGCCTCATGCGACGCCGCGAGGCAAGCATCAACGACGTCGCCATCAACGCAGCCGATAGGCGCATTTACGGGACCCGACCGGCGGGCGAACACGGGATCGACATCCCGCTCCGGTAGTCCTCGCCAGCACGTCATCAGGGGCATAGATCAACTCATGCGCGACCCACCGCACTGATCGGGTTGCGGTGGGGAAGCGCCGTTTTCTTCGACTACCCGGCCAGCGTTGCCTCCTCGGGCAAGGGGGTGGGGGACGGTGGGTCATTGGCGCCGTGATGGGCGGGTGCGCGGCAACAGGGCGGCGGAGATCACCAGCCAGATGAGGCCGCCGAAGCGGACGACCGGCAGGAAGTACGCGAAGCCGTCGACCACCAACGCAAGGGTGGAGAGCATGCCGGCGGCGGCGAGGACGAGTCCCGCCCAGCTCACGGCGCGCGGCAGCAGTCCGGCGAGCAGGCTCGGCACCGAAACGCCGGCGAGCAGTAGCGCGAACATCACCGCGTAGGCGGGCCCGCCGGCCAGGAATGACAGGTCGGCCAGGGCGCGAGCCAGTGCGGGGCCCGCATCGGCCGATAGGCGGCTGCTGCTCCAGCCGAACATCGCGCTGAGGGCGAGGGCGTTGGCCGCCAGCACGCCACCGACGAGGGTGATCGCGGAGCCGGGCGCGGTGATGCCCAATGCCCGCAGCCGCCGGTAGAGCACCGCGGCTGTCAGGGCCAGCGGCACTGCGGCGGCGAAGAGCAAGAAGGCGCCGAGCTTGACGCTGGCGGTGTGTTCCTGGGCGTAGTTCAGGACCTCCAGGCCGGACGCGCCGGGTCGCGGGGTGGACCGGTCGACGACGACGTAGGCGGCGGTCAGCACGGCGAGAGCCAGTACGGGCGCCAGCAGCGGTGGGCCGGCTTGTGGGCGGCGCGAAGTGTGGTTTGAGCGCTGCGCGGTGGGGGTGGTTGTCATGACGTCTCCTTGGGTGGTTCGTTCATGGCAATAATGATTCTAGCTTGGAACGATTGTCAACTGATATCATTGCCCCATGGATGCGAACGGTGACGGAGCGGGCCCGCACCCCCAAGAAGGAGCCGCTTTTCTGCTGGCACAGCTCGGAGCCCACGCGGCGGAGCTGTTCGCGCAACGGATCGCGCGGTCTGACCTGACCCCCGCGCAGGCGGGGCTTCTGCGACTACTGGCCCGGACGCCCGGGCGCAGTCAGCGCGAACTCGCCGACGTCCTGGGAATGCCGCCGAGCCGTTTTGTGCCGTTCGTAGACGACCTTGAGCGGCGCGGGCTGCTCGAACGTCGCAAGAACCCCAGCGACCGGCGCCTGTACGCGCTGTTTCTCACCAACGACGGCACCGAACTGCTCTCCCGGCTGCGTGTGGAAGCCGCGGCGCACGAGGAACAGATTTGCGCGGCGCTCACACCGTCGGAACATCAGAAACTGACCGGTTTGCTCCGGCGGCTGGCTCAGCAGCAAGGGCTCAGCCCCGGCGTTCACCCCGGCTACCGGTCGATGCGAACCAGCGGCACCCCCGCACCAGACCGAGTGCCGCCTGAGCCGGCCGGCTGAATACGCCGGACCCGAGGTGAAGCATGAGTGGTCCGCATCGACAGCTGACTCCACACCGATCACGGTCGACCAGGTTGTTGAGGTCAACCTGATCAGCTGGGGCGAACCGCGCCCTCTTTCGACCGGTTTGCCGCTACAGCACGGTGATCTGGCGGCGCAAGGCGAGGATCGACGCGGCCGCGGAGGTTGAATCAGCCCTTGAGGCTGTAGAAACGCATCGGTGAGTTTGGCTTGAAGCCGATCCGCGGGTACACGGGTGCCCCGGCGACGGTCGCGTGCAGGGTGGCGCGGGTCAGTCCGGTGGCCCGGCCGCCCTCGCACAGCGCCTTCCGCGTCACTGCCTCGCCGTAGCCCCTGCGCTCCCACTCCGGGTCCGTGGCGACGAGCAGGACAAAAAGACGGCCTTCCGCTTCCACGGTCGCAGCGCACGTCACCGGAACATCGTTTCGCATGCCCAGGTAGGCATACACCTCGTTCTTCCACAACGTGGAGCCGACCAACCCGTCGCGGCCGTCCTCCAGCGGGAATCCGTAGGCGCGCGAGTTGATGTCGGCAAAGGCCTGCAGCTGTTCGTCGGTGGTCACACGCACGAACGTCAGGTCGTGGTGGGTCGGCTCGGGAATGGGGAGCAGGTCCCCGGCCATGCCGGTGCCGGGGAAGGCATGCACGAGGCCCGCTCGTTCGGCCGCCGCGCCCAGCGCCGCGCCCGCGTCATCCAGGAGGTCTTCGAAGAGCCACAGGAAGCCGGGGTGCTTTTTCGAGCGCATGACATCCGCCGCCTGGCTCAGACGTTGCTCGACGAGCTCCGCGTCCGCGCCGACATCGGTCAAGGTGATGCAGTTCCAGAAAGGGAACCGACAATCGGCCCAGCGAACCGCGATGCCCGGAAGGTCCCGCACATCGGCACCCGAGTCCCGATCGAGCGTCATGGCACGCCAGACCAGGGCGAGCTGCTTCATCGATTCGATCGAGTCCGCGAGGTCGGTCACCAAGACTCCTTGAAATTGTCGGGTACGCAGCCAGTCACCACAGGTGACGTTGGGTAAGGTACCCGGCGCAGTGGCAGGCGCGATGGGCGCCCCGCCGGGATGGCTGCCATGGGTCGTGGCCTGACGTAGCGAAAACTGTGTCCTCGTAGTGTCCACTGTGGTCCGGGCACGTACCAGAAGCGTGCTGCGTGCGGGTTTGGGAGCCAGTAGGACTGGAGATCGCGAGAATTGCCGAAACATCCCGACTCAACGGCCGAAACGCCCATTTTCGGGCCAAGGCCGAAAATGGGACAGCAACCCTTTCTCTGGATGTGACGAATTCCATTGGCGCTGGTTACAAGGCATGTGCGGCCTGTGCGAGATGGTCGGCTCTTGCCGTTTTCCCGATCGTGCAGAATCCTCACCGGTCGGGTGCGCGCACCCGGAAAAGACGATCTCGGGGGCTGGCGGTCCGCCTTCTGGCGGGCAACCGCTGGAAGATTCTGGAAAGGCTTGTCCGTGAAGCATCGCAGGAGACGTTCGTCGGTGTCTGGCTCCCGGAAACGCCGATCCCCGTTCTGGCGAGCGCTGCGCGGAACACTGGCCGTGCTCGGAGCATTCGCCATCGTGATCGCCGGGTCGATCGGTCATACGCTCGCCGGTCCCGGCAATGCGAGCACGGCGGCACGGCTGGCCGAATGGGGACGCGATCACGGCCTGGGCTCGGTCATCACATACCTGGAGCAATTGCAGTACGACGCCAACAAACCCAAGGTCGGTGGCACGCCGCAGGGCGGGATTCCCCAGGTCGGCATCGACTCCACCTCGACCGGAGGCCCAGCTCCGATGCCCAATCTCGCCGGCGGCACACCGCTGCCCGGCGAGGGCCAGTGGCAGACCGTCGCGACCGTGCGCGGGAAATCCGCCATCCGCGTCGCCCTGGTGCGCCCGGACACGGAGCACACCTCGTACCTGGCTGCCGCGATGTGGATCGATCCAAAACTGGTCAGCGGCGAGCTGCGCCCCGGCTTCCAGGACCCCGGCGGGAACTGGCCCGAACCCGACACGCTCACGCACACCGACCAGAAAAGCGTGCTGGCCGCATTCAACGCCGGGTTCCGCCTGCCTCGCGGCGACAGCCACGGCGGCTACTACAGCGACGGGCGGACCGCCTTCCCCCTCGTCAACGGTGCCGCGAGCCTGGTGATGCTGCGCAACGGCACCGCCGAAGTCGGCTCGTGGAACCAGCAAGTGCACCTCACCCCGAACGTCGTCAGCGTGCGTCAGAACCTGGTCATGCTCGTCGATAACGGGCAGCTGAACCCCACCTGTGACACCGGCGGCAGCGCCGAGTGGGGCGTCACCGTCGGGAACAAGTCCTTCATCGACCGTTCCGCCTTCGGCGTCACTGCCAGCGGCGCCGAGGTCTACGTCGCCGGGCCCGCGCTGTCGGTGTGCACGCTGGGCCGCATCCTTCAAGGGGCCGGTGTCGTTCGGGGCATGGAGATGGACATCAACCCGGACTGGATCAGCGGCGCCTACTTCGAGCACGGCCGAAACGGCCTGGTCGGCCACCGGCTCTACCCGGCACAGAAACTCCCCCCGACGCACTACCTCGCGCCCACCAGTCGCGACTGGTACGCCTGGTTCCCCAGGTCGACCAGCCCGTGACCCTTCGGCCAACAGCCCCCGCTGCGGCCCGACGCCAAGCCGGTCCGCGCTCTTACAGGGCGAACCAGCCGACGCAGGCCAGCCCGGCGATGATGCAGTACAAAGCGAAGGGACGCAGGGTGCGCGTTTCGAAGTACGAGGTGAGGAAGCGCACCGAGATGTAGGCGCCGAATCCGGCCAGGACGCTACCGAGAAGCGCGGGTCCGAGCGCGCCCTGCGCTTCCGGGGCGAAGAGTTCGGGGATCTTCAACAGGCCCGCGCCGCCGATGGCAGGGGTGGACAGCAGGAAGGCGAAGCGTGCCGCGTCTTCGTGGCGCAGGCCGCGGGCCAAGCCGCCGACCATGGTGATGCCGGACCGGCTGATGCCGGGCAGCAGCGCCAGGCTCTGCGCGGCACCGATGAGGAGTGCCTGCAACCAACTTTGCCGGGACAGCCGCACGTCCGACCGGAAGCCCGGGTCATTCGTGTCGGATTCGTACCGGTCGTCCCCGGTCGGGACGTCGTGCCCGCGAACGGCCGGGATCGGGACGGTCTGCTCGGTCGACACCGCCGACATCACGATCGTTTCCTGCTGGTGTAGCGGAATCGTGTCGAGGGTTTCGGCGTGCGGGATGTCCTCGTTCTCGCCTCGCCGCTGCCGGTACTTCTCCACCGCGTAGAGAACCAGGCCGTTGAGCGCGAGGAAGATCGACGCGGGTACGGGCTTGCCCAGGTACTCGCGGACCACTTTCTCCAGCGCCAGACCCGCGATGCCAACCGGGATCGTGCCGACGACCAGAAGCCAGCCCAGGCGCTGGTACGGCGTCTCGATGCGCCGGTCCCGCACCGACGTGAGCAATCCCCCGATGATGCGGACCCAATCGCGCCAGAAGAAGATCACCAATGCCAGCGCCGTGGCGACGTGCATTGCCACTAGAACCGACAAATAAGGCGAATTGGGTGCGCTCATGTCAAGGTCGCGAGCCCAGCCGCCCCCAATAAGTGCCGGCAGGAGCACGCTGTGTCCGAGGCTGGAAACCGGGAACAGTTCGCTGACTCCCTGTAGCAAGCCAATCACGGCGGCCTCGAAGTAGGACAGATTTGACATGGCGGGACCTTTCTCGCCGGTTGTCGTTGTGTGCACAGCCGGGCTGGTCCCGGAATCCGTCACGAGACTACAGGCCTGGAAACGCGGAAAAATGTGACAAGAGTGCCGTTTGGTGCGACTGCGACGGGGAAATAACTGGCGCCGCCGCGACCTCGGCGTGCTGCAGATCACGGCTCGGTCTCGGGATCTGTACTACTCTGAAACGACGGATGCGGATGCGATCCGAAGATTTCATCGCCGCTGCCGAGCGGTAGCGGCCGACGGCGAACCGGCAGGAATGGGTGGTGTCCGACAGATCTGCGTTTTCGGGGCAAACCGCCCATAAGGAAAAAGAGGTATTACTCGCTGACATGCTGTGACCGATCAGTATTCCCGGGTATAAGCCTGCTATGGGCCTATTGTTGCTGATCGTGCTGTTTCCCTGAGTTGGACTGCGGGGACGTGCTGAACGGTGGACGGCTGAGATCGATTGGCGGGCGCGGGAGTCGGGCCACCTCGCCGACAAGAGCTGATCAACACTGGCGAACGGGTTGTCAATGCTTAACTCCCCGGCGGGTGAGGCCGTGCGGCGCGGTATGCGCAACATCGAATTGGGAATGCTGATCTTCGCTGCGGTGGTGACCACGGCCGCGCTGGCGATGCTCGACGTGGGCCAGGACCGGCAACTCTCGCTGCTCGTGGTCGGGTTGGGCGCCGGATATTTCGCACTCTTCGGTGTCGCTCACCTCGCGGTGCGCGGGTTCGCCCCGTATGCCGATCCGCTGCTGCTTCCGTGCACGGCGTTGCTGAACGGGCTCGGTTTGGTCATGATCTACCGTCTCGACCTCGCCAACGTCAGCGACGCGGCTAACGCCCGCGGTCCGATCCCTTCGGGCAACGCACCGATGCAGGTCGTGTGGACCGCGGTGTCCGTGGCGCTGTTCATCGCCGTGCTATGGCTGATCCGCGATTACCGCAGTGTGCGGCGCTACGCCTACACCGCGGGCGCGATAGGCCTCGTGCTCGTCGTTCTGCCGGGTGCGCTGCCCCCCAGCGTCTCCGAGGTCAATGGCGCGAAGCTGTGGTTGCGGGTGGGCGGTTTTTCCATCCAGCCGGGCGAATTCGCCAAGATCCTGATCATCATCTTCGCGGCCGCGTTCCTGGTCGCCAAGCGGGATCTGTTCACCACGGCGGGGCGTCGCGTGCTCGGACTGGACATCCCGCGCGCCCGCGATCTTGGTCCGCTGATCGTGGCCTGGGGCGTGTCGGTCGGCGTGCTTGCGCTGGAAAAGGAGCTCGGTGCCGCACTGCTGTACTTCGGCGTCGTGCTGACCATGACCTACGTTGCCACCGGCCGGATGTCGTGGCTCGTGATCGGGCTGATGTTCTTCGCAGGCGGCAGCGTGTTCGCCTACTACGTGTTCGACCACGTGCGGACTCGGGTCGAGGTGTGGAGCGACCCGTTCGCCTACGCCGGCACCTCCGGTTACCAACTCGTCCAGTCGCTGTTCGGCTTGGCGTACGGGGGTTTTACGGGCGCGGGGCTCGGGCGGGGCATGCCGAACCTGATTCCCTTCGCCGACACCGACTTCATCACCGCAGCCATTGGCGAAGAACTCGGCCTGCTCGGACTCATCGCCGTGTTGGTCGTCTACTTCCTGCTGTTCACCCGCGGACTTCGAGCGGCTCTGTCGGCGCGCGACGACTTCGGCAAACTCCTCGCCGCAGGGCTCGCGTTCGCGCCTGCGCTACAGGTCTTCGTCGTGGTAGGCGGCGTCACCGAGCTGATCCCGCTGACCGGGATGACCATGCCATTCCTGTCCTACGGCGGATCCTCGCTGCTGGCCAACTTTATCCTCGTCGCGATGCTGATCCGGATCTCGGATGCGACGCAGCGGCCGGCGCCAGAGCCCCAGGTGCAGACTCCACTTGCCCAAGCGGACACGGAAATGGTCACCCGCCCCCGCGGTATGCCAGCTTGATCTCATTTTGTCTGGATCACTGCTACCGCGAGTTTTCCCGTGGCCGGCCGGCGGCTAGCCTGTCGCGTCGTGGCCCGAACACGTGTTTACCGTAACGGCATTCTCGACGCCGAGGATTTCCCCGTCGCCGAGGTATCCGACCATCTCGCCGATCCCGCGGCGACCGTGTGGCTGGACTTCTGCGCCCCCACCGAGGATGATCTCGCCGCGATCAGCGAGGAACTCGGGCTGCACGAGTTGGCGGTGGAAGGTGCCGTCGACACCCAGGAGCGGGCCAAGCTGGAGTGCTTTCGCACCCACTCGTTCCTCAGCGCATACGCGGTGCGCATGCATGCCGAGACCGGGCATCTTCGGACCTCCGAGGTGGCGGCATTCGTCACCGACCGCGCGTTGGTCACCGTCCGCAAGGACGAGCACTTCGACATCGACGCCGTTCTGCAGCGCTGGGATTCCGCGACCGAAGGTCTGGCCAAAAGCGGCGTCGGGTTCCTGCTGCACGGATTGCTGGACTACATCGTCGACGGCCACTTCGAGGCCGCACAGATCATGGACGAACAGATCGAGGACCTCGAAGACCTGGTCTTCGAGGGGAAACCCGACCACGGCTCGCTGCAACGGCGGTCGCTGCACCTGCGCAAGAGCCTGGTGCGGCTTCGGCGGGCGGTCGTGCCGATGCGGGAGGTGCTCAGCACGGTCGTGCGCCCGGACCTCGGCGTGGTCGATGAGGCGATGGCGCCGTACTTCCAGGATGTCGAGGACCACGTGCTCCGCGCCGCGGAATGGACCGACTCGCTGCGGGATCTGATCACGACCGTCCGGGAAACGCAGCTCAACCTTCAGGCGCATCGGCTCAACACCGTGATGAAGAAGGTGACCAGCTGGGCCGCGGTCATCGCCGTCCCCACCGCCATCACCGGATTCTATGGCCAGAACGTTCCCTTCCCGGGGGACGGGCAGCCGTGGGGTTTCTGGGTATCGGCAACGGCGATCGTCCTCGGTTGTGGGGTTGTCTACGCCCTGTTTAAGAAGCGGGACTGGCTATAGGCCAACCGCTCGGTGCCCGGGTTACGGCGGCGCTTCGCGCGTAGCGCCTGTTCAGCAGGCCATAGGCCTACTGAACAGGCGCCAAGCTGATCGACGTTATCCGACGGCGGGCGGCCTTAGCAGCCCGCGCAGCAACCACACGGCGGCATTTACCAGCAGCCGCCCGACGATTCCGGCACCGGCAAGCTCGGCCAAAACCGCCGCCGCATCCTCGACCACGTCGAGGATGCGGCCCAGCAACTCCGGCTCGCACAGCTTTGTCACGGTATCGCCGGGCGGCATTGTCAATCCGTTGCCCGACGGGATCGGGCCGCTTACCGAGGCGGCGACTTTCACCACCAGGCGCGAGCCGGCATCCGTCGGCAGGTTCCAGGACAGTTCCAGGGACATGGCGGACCTCCTCGCAGAGAGCGTGGACAGCCCGGCATCACGGCCTGGCATCCCCACTGGGCGCCGCGCTGGAGCGCGCGAAAGCCGGTCAGCGCAACGGGAATCCGGCCGCGATGGGGCGGGAGCGAGTCCACGACTTACCGGGACTATGACTGTCCATCCCACACCTCCCTCACGGCCGGGACTCAGCGATTCGGTTTCCGACGGGCGGCTGCGGCCCGCGCACACCCGAAACGGCCTGCCCAAGGGGCGGCCAAACACAGCCACGGTCGCAAGGACTTCCCAGTTCTGTCAAGGTCTTTCCCGCCGATGTCGTCGTGCGCTACGCCCAGCGGCCGCCGGTGGTCAGTCGCCGCACCCTCGGGCGTATCGAGCACTGCGGTGAAGAAGCGTGACTGAAATCCGGGAAGCTCGGCTCAGGGCTTGTGGGCGATGGCGCCGTACATGGCGATGTCGGCTTCCGGGACGTTCCGGGCGGTGTCGTTGTCCGGGCGCCATTTGTGCATCTGGACGATCCCGGGCTCGACGAGGTCGAGGCCGTGGAAGTACTGGGCGGCTTGGGCGTGGGAGCGCCAGCGTAGGGTTTCGCCGTGTTCGTGGTAGGTCCGGCGGACCTCGGCGAGCATTTCCGGGGCGAAGTCGTCGGTGGCGATGGTGGCGGCGACGTAGCTGCCGGAGGGCAGTACGTCGATGATCCGCCGGACGACGTCGAGTGCCTCGTCGTCGTCTTCGATGAAGTGTACGACCGCGATGAGCATCAGCCCGATCGGCCGGCTCGGGTCCAGGGTCTGGCGGAATTCCTGGGAGGCCAGGATCGTGTCCGGGTCGCGCAGGTCGGCTTCCACGTAGGCGGTGCGGCCCTGCTTGGTGCTGGACATCAGGGCGCGGGCATGTACGAGCACGATGGGGTCGTTGTCGGTGTAGACGACGCGGGCCTGCGGCCGTACCTCCTGGACGACCTCGTGCAGGTTCGGCGGGGTGGGGATGCCGGTGCCGATGTCCAGGAACTGGTCGATGCCGCATTCGGTGGCCAGGTAGCGGCCGGCGCGGTGCATGAACTCGCGGTTGGCGCGCATGTGCACTGGCAGGGCGGGCCAGATTTGCTTGGTGGCCTCCGCGGCGGCCCGGTCGACGGCGTAGTTGTCCTTGCCGCCGAGGATGTAGTCGTAGATCCGCGCGCCGTGCGCCCGGTCGGTCCGCAGGTCGGCGCTGGTGCGCCGGATCCCGTCGCTCATGGTGCTCCTTCTGATCGCAGCACCTCCATGCTTTCAGAGATCAACATTGTCCGTCCACGGATCCGCGTGTTCGGCGAGTTTGTCCAGGTGGACTTCCCGTTCAGGGATCTACACTTTGAGCAGAGGCTCTTCGGCGTGTCCGTCCACGAAGTAGTGTTTGGCGGATTCTCAGCGGTACTTCACCCGGAACTCGTTCTCGAACTCCTCCAGCGAGCGGCCGCGGGTCTCGGGGACCATCGTGGCGGTGAAAAGCACGCCCAGCACGCTGATCCCGGCGAAGACGAAGAACACCGGTCCGGGGCCCAGCGCCGCTACGAACGGCGGGAAAACCAGCGTAAGTATCGCGCCCGACAGCCACAGCACGAGCACGCACATGCCCATCGCGAAGCTGCGGATCTTCAGCGGGAAGATTTCCGACAGCAGCAGCCATACCAGCGGCCCGATCGTGCCCTGCATGACGAACACGAACGCGACCACGAGCGTCAGCACGACGTAGGGCTTGGCCGCGACGTCCGGCATGAAGACGGCCGCCGCGCCGACGAGAACGTGGAGCACGGTGATCGCGGCAAACCCGCCGAGCAGCATCGCCCTGCGGTTGATCTTGTTGATCAGCAGGATCCCGGCCGTGATGCCCAGCACGCTGAACAGGCCGTTGAGCGTGTTGGCGATGGTTGCGGCGTTGTTGGAGAAACCGGAGTTCTCCAGCAGCTGCGTGCCGTAGTACATGATCGCGTTGATGCCGGTGAACTGGATGAGCATGCCCAGTCCGGCGCCGATCACGATGAGCCTGCGGATCCACCGGACGCCCAGGTTGGACCAGTCACCGGTCCGGGCCTCGCGATCCTCCTCCGCGAGAGCGCGCACCTCGGCCATCTCGGCCTCGGCGCGCGCGGCGGAGCGCACCTGCTTGAGCACCGCGAGCGCGTCGGAATCGCGGCCGTGTTCGGCCAGCCAGCGAGGGCTCTCCGGCATGCGCAGCATTCCGAGCAGCAGCGCGAACGCCGGCAGCACCGCGACGAGCAGCATGAATCGCCACACACCGGCGAAATCGCCCCACGCGTTGTAGATGATCGCGTTGATGACGAACGCCGCGAACTGTCCCGTCACGATCATGAACTCGTTGCGCGTGACCATGCCGCCGCGTTTCTCGGCGGGCGAGACCTCGGCAAGATAGACCGGGACCGTGGCAGACGCTCCGCCGACCGCGAAGCCGAGCACGAACCGGAACGCCGCGAGCAATTGCCATGTCGGGGCGGCCGCAGAGCCGAGCGTGCCGACCACGAAGATGACGGCCAGCAGCAGAATCGTGCGCCTGCGGCCGTACTTGTCGGCGAGTTTCCCGACGATCGCACCGCCGACGGCGGCACCGAAGATCAGGATGCTGACGACCAGGCCCTCGGTGAATGGCGTGAGGGAGAGGTCGGCCTTCATCGGGCTCAGTGCGCCGTTGATGACGCCGGTGTCGTAGCCGAAGAGCAGTCCGCCGAACGTCGCGACGAACACCACCATTCTGAGCCGCCGGGAATGCGTTCCCGGCCCGTCGGGTGGCAGGGTCGTGCCGACCGAGGCCGGATCGGATTTCAGGGTCATGAGTGGCTCCATAAGGTTGTTGATGCCCGGGACGTGGCGTTCTGGATGCCCAGGGCGGCGGGGTGTGGCTGAGAAGTGCTTGCCGTGGGGTGGCTTTGGGAGTGGACGTCTTGCTGTTCTGGACGCCCTGGCCGCTGTTTGAAATCCGTGGTCGCTGCTTATGGAGCTGCCGGCGGGGTCTTTCAGCGTGAACCCATCGCCGTGAGGAATCGCACGCTGACTTCGACGTCGTCGAACGGCGCGGGCGAGTCCTCGTGGAGTCGCTTGTCCTGCTCGATCACGAACCAGCCGTCGTAGTCGATCTCGCCCAGCACGCGGAAAATCGCGTCGAAATCGATGTCGCCCTGGCCGAGCGGTGTGAAGACGCCCGAGTAGACGCCGGCGGCCCAGGGCGTTTCGCCCGCGATCATCGGCTCGGCGATGGAGGTGTCGACGTCCTTGAGATGCACGTGACCGATCCGGTCGCCCAGTTGTTGCGCGATGGTAACCGGGTCGCCGCCGCCGCAGAAGATGTGCCCAATGTCCAGGCAGAACTCGATGTCCGAGCCGTCGATGACCCGGGCGATGTCAGCCGGGGTTTCGACGGCGGTTCCGACGTGCGGATGCAGTACGCACCGAATGCCGCGGTCGCGGCCCGCTTCGCTCACCGCGTCGAGGCCGGTGAGGACCTCGTTCCACTCGCGTTCGGACAGCTCCACCCGCGTGTCGAAGTCGCCGCCGGGGGTTACCGCTGCGATCGTGGCCACCGTCGCGCCGAGGCTGCGGAGAAACGTCGCGGTCTTGGCGAATTCCGCCACTACGTCGTCGAGCGGTTGGCCGTGGAACACCAGTGGCGCCCACCCGCCCACGCAGCGTAGGGAATGTGCGTCGAAGAGCCGCAGTGCGGTCTCGGGTTCGGCAGGGAACAGGCCTGGTTGGAATTCGGTCGCCGTCAGGCCCGCGCGTCGCATGTCGGCGAGTACCTGGTCGGCGGAGAGCTGGACGCCCCAGCCGGGGAGGTAGTTGATTCCCCACGACACGGGTTGCCCGCAAAGACGATCCGTCAGCTGCACCATGAATGATCTCCGTTGATCTAGATCGTGCTAGTCTCCCTGGTCACGACGCTTAGATCGTGCTAGGGAGTGTGACGTAAGCTACGTGGTCGCAAACTCGTATGTCAAGACATATTCGTCATGAGGGTTCGGCGGCAGGTACGTCGCATGCCAGCCGCCGGCGCTAACCCGCCGAACACTCACGACCCGGCGCGAGGCGAGGCGGTGCTGGTGCGTACGACGAGTTCCGGGTCGACGGTCACTTCTGCCGCCGCGGCCATGGATCCGTCGATCCGGCCGATGGCGAGCTCCACGACGTGCGTCGCTAGCGCCGGCACGCACTGGCTGACCGAGGTCAGGTCCAGGTGGCTCATGCGAGCCAGCGCGCTATTGTCCGTGCCGACCACGGAAATATCTTTGGGCACACGCAGTCCCGCGCCGGTGAGCCGGCTGATCAGGCCCACGGCCATGCGGTCGTTCGCGGTGACGACCGCAGTGCAGTCCACATCGGATTCGAGTAGCGCGGAGCCGGCGTGCGCGCCGGACACCTCGGAGTAGTCGCCGGGCAGCACGTGCGCGAACCGTTCGAGGCCGTGTGCGCTCATCGCGTCGAGGTATCCCTGTCGACGTCCCGCCGCGCCCGGCTGGGATCCGCCGTCGACGTGCACGATCTTGCTGTGTCCGAGTTCCACCAGATGATCGACGGCGAGCCGGGAGCCGGCGTGGTCGTCGATGTGGACCGAGTCGATGCCGGCTATGCGCCGGCCGACCGCGATGACCGGCGATGCCGCCGATACCTCGACGAAACCGGCGGGGTCGTCCTCCGGCGCGATCACGATGATCGCCTCGCAGCGGAACTCCAGCAGTTCCTCCGCCGCGCGTCGCCAACTCCGCGTCGCCGTGATCGCGCCGAGCGCGATCGAGAATCCCGCTTCTTCCGCGGCCGGGTAGAGGGCTTCGACAAGATCGGCGTCGAGTCCGTGGGTCATTGTGTAGATGACGCCGAGGTGTTTGCTGCGTGCCCGGCGTAGCTGCCGCGCGGACGAGTTCGGCCGGTAACCGAGCTCCTTGGCCGCTTGCCAGACGCGTTCCCGGCTTTCCCTGCTGGCACCGGGTTCGTTGCGGAAGACGATCGACACCAGTGCGCGCGACACCTTGGCGCGGCGCGCGACGTCGGCCATCGTGGGAGACCGGGCTTCGCCGCGAATATGTCTTGACATTTGCCCCTCGCTCGCTCCTACACTGCGACACTAGCACGATCTAGGGTCGGTTCCCGGTGTTCATCGGAATAGCGATCCCGATTTCCGTGCGATCGAACTAGCACGATCTAGGTTTGCTGGGGCCTCGGCGCCGAGGCCTGGAACAGACCCGAAAGGCCGACATGAGAATCGGACTCAACACCGACAGCCTTGCCACCCTGTCCCTCGACGAGGCTCTCGACACCGCGGCCGCCCTCGGGATCGAGACCATCGAGCTCTCCACCGGGAACTGGTCGAACGCGCCGCACGCGGACCTCGACAACCTGCTGAACAGCGCGGCGTCCCGCCGGGAGCTGACCGAACGGATCGAGAGTCGCGGGCTGACGCTGGAGGCGTTCAACTGTTCCGGCAACCCGCTGCATCCGGGCGAGGAAGGCCGCAGGCACGACGTGGTCACCCGCAAGACCATTGAACTGGCCGCCGAAATGTCGGTCGAGCGCATCGTGCTGATGTCCGGCTGCCCCGCCGCGCCCGGCGACAGCTACCCGAACTGGATCACCGTCGCGTGGCCTCCGTACACAAAGGACATTCTCGACTACCAGTGGAACGACGTCCTCATCCCGTATTGGACGGACCTCGTCAAGCATGCCACCGAGCACGACGTCGGCCAGCTGTGCCTGGAGATGCATGGCCACCAGAACGTCTACAGCCCGGCCACGCTGCTGCGGCTGCGGGAGGCCGTCGGCCCCGTCGTGGGCGCGAATTTCGACCCGAGCCACCTGATGTGGATGGGCGCCGACGTGATCGCCGCCGTGGAGGCGCTCAACGGCGCAATCCACCACGTGCACGCCAAAGACACCCGCATCGAGCGCGGCCGCATCGGCGCGAATACGGCGCTGGAGACCGCGTCGTTCGCCGATCCCGGTGCACGCTCGTGGAACTTCGTCACCATGGGCTACGGCCACGACGAGGACTTCTGGCGCCGGTTCATGGTGGCGCTGCGACGTGCCGGCTTCGACGGCGTGCTCAGCATCGAGCACGAGGACATGCTGGTCGACCCCGTCGAGGCGGTGGAGAAGACCGTGGATCTATTGCGCCGCACCGGGTTCACCAAGCCGGTCGCCGTCGCCGAGACGGCCGCGCGCTTCGGCATCGAGGTCTGAAGGAGAACGACATGCCGCTTCAGGTTTTCCAGTCCCGGTGGGCAATGATCGGACTACCGCGCCACGCGTCCGGGCCATGGTCGCCGACCGAACAACTCGACCAGATCGCCGGCGCCGGCTTCGACGGCGTCTCGATCTCCTTCCACGACCCGGAGAACGCCGTCCTCCTGTCTCGCGAGGCCGTCGAACGCGGCCTGGGCATCGAGGTCGTGTGCTACCCGGCCGACGCGGCGGAGTTCGACGCGCTGCTGAGAGTCCTCGAACCCGTCCCCGGCGTCTCCCACATCACTATGCAGCCGATGCTGCGGACACCCCACATCGACGTCGCGGCGAAGGCGATCCGGCAGTGGTACGCCTCGGCGCGGCAGGCCGGGACACCGCTGCTCATCGAGACCCACCGCGGACGGCTGACCAGCGACATCCTGTTCACGACCGAACTTCTCGACGCCGTGCCGGAACTGCGGCTCACCGCGGACCTGTCGCACTACGTCAACGGCGACGAGTTCGCCCTGCCGGTCTCGGAACGCAACCAGGCGCTGATCGAGAGGCTGCTCGCGCGCAGCGACGTCTTCCACGGCCGGATCGCCTCGCCCGGGCAGGTACAGGTGCCGGTGCGGGCCGAGCACACCAGGCCGCTGCTCGAATTGTTCACCTCGTGGTGGCGGCGCGGATTCGAACTGCGCCGCGCCGAGGATCCCGAACCGCTGGTGACGTTCACCGCGGAGCTAGGCCCGCCGGGCGACTGGTACGCGGGCCTCGGCCCGGATGGCAACGAGCACACCGACCGCTGGGTGGAAGCGCTCGACCTCGCCAACCTCGCGCGCTCGCTCTGGGCGTGACCCAGCACCCCATCCGGAAGGAAATCCCCTCATGACCACGAACATCACCACCGACCGCTTCACAGGCAAGGTCGCGCTCGTCAGCGGCGCGGGCCGCGGACAAGGACGGCAGGTCGCCATCGACCTCGCGAAGGAAGGCGCCGACATCATCGGCTTCGACATCTGCGAGGACATTCCCACCGCCAGCGTTCCCATGTCGTCGGCCGAGGACCTCGACAAGACTCGCGCCGAGGTGGCGGCCACGGGCCGCCATATGGTCGCCATGCACGCGGACGTGCGCGACTACGCGCAGGTCAAGGCCGTCGTCGACCGCGGACTCGCCGAGTTCGGGCGCCTCGACGTGGTCGTCGCGAACGCCGGAATCGTCACCGACACCGGACCGTTCTGGGAACTCAGCCTGCGGGGCTGGAACGACATCATCGCCACCAACCTCACGGGCGTTTTCCACACCGCCAAGGCCGCGACGCCCGCGATCATCGCCGGCGGCCGCGGCGGCGCACTCGTGCTCGTCGCATCGGCGGGCGCGACCAAGGGGTTTCCCAACATCAGCAACTACGTCGCGGCGAAGCGGGGCGTCGTGGGGATGATTCGGCCGATGGCCGCGGAACTCGGGCCGCACGGCATCCGCGTCAACGCGCTGTCGCCCACGAACGTCGCGACCGACCTCTTCATGAGCAAGACCAACAAGAAGCTGTTCGTGCCGCATCTGGCCGAACCGAGCGAGGAGGAGTACGAGGCGGCCTGCCGACCGATGCACGTGCTGCCCGCCGGCTGGATCGAAACCGCCGACACCTCCGCCGCGACCCGATGGCTGGCCTCCGACGAGGCGCGGTACGTGACCGGCATCGAATTGCGCGTCGACGCGGGTGTCGTCGTGCGCTGAAGTTCCTGGGTTCGAAGGGCCCGATTCGTGCGAAATCGCCAACCCTGCCGCGCGGCCCGGTCGATTGGACCGCATGATCCAGTATCAGAGTGTCCACCACCACTCGGGAAGGCCAGCGCGTACCCTTTTGCTGAGTTTGACAGCTGAACGCGCAAAATCGTTGGCACGTGTGGGGGTGCATGGTTCAACCGGGCGGTATGGTCGGCTCAAGCTGCTGGCGTGGTGGTCGTTTCGGCCTAATTCAGGTCTGCGCTGATTGGGTGATTGCGCGTGTCTGTGCTGGTTCCGGAGGAGGTGCGGCGGCTTTTTCAGGTGTTGACGGGTGAGGATATGACGGATGCGGATGAGGATGCGTTGTTCGCGGTGGCGGGGCGGTTGGAGTCGGGTGCGGTGGCGGTGGAGGTGTTGGCGCCTGTGGTGCGGGAGGTGGTGGGGCGGGTGCGGGGTGGGTTTTCGGGGAAGGCGGCGGATCGGTTTGCGGAGCGGTTAGCGGCGTTTGGTCCGGTGTTGGAGTCTGGGAGTGTGGGGTTGCGGGAGTTGGCGGGGTTTGTGCGGAATTTGGCGTTGCAGGTGCAGTATTTGAAGTTTGTGACGGTGGGGGGTTTGTTGTTGCTGTTGGCGGAGGTGGCGTGGGCGGTGTCGATGGCGGGGTTGACGGCGGGGGCGAGTATGGCGTGGTTGGCGGCGCGGTTTGCGGTGATGCGGTTTCTGTTGTCGCGGTGGTGGGGGCAGCTGTTTATGCGGTTGGCGGTGGCCCAGGTCGTGGGGATCGGGTTGCAGTTGGTGGTGGAGGTGGGGGCGCAGGGTGCGCAGTTTGCGTTGGGGACGCGGAAGAAGTGGGATGGCCAGTTGACGGGGATGGCGGTGGGGGTGGGGTCGTTCAGCGCGTTGTTGGCGGTGCCGTTGTCGGCGTTGGGCAATGTGGTGGGTAATGCGATTACCAAGGTGTTGGTGCGGGGTTTGGGTGACAAGATCGATGCGGAGGTGTTGGCGGCGGCTGCGAGGCATGCTGCGGAGGAGCATGCGCAGTTTTATCCGTTGTCGTCGATGGCGCGTTTTGCTGATGTGGTGTCGAAGAATATTGAGGATTTCACGGGGATGTCGGTGCGGGCGATGTGGGCGGCCCGGTTCGGTCACGGGCTGGGGGAGTCGCTGGAAGAGGGCCTGACCGAAATGTTCGGCGAGGCGGGGTATGGGGCGTTGAGTGGTCAGGGGGCGCAATGGAATCCCTTCTCGTTCACCGCCGGGTTGTCGGAGGCGGTGGGTTCGGGTATTGGCAACCTGGCGGGTCTGGCGATGCGTGGTGAGTTGGTTCCGGCGGGCCGGGCCCGGGATGCCGCCGACGGCGAGAAAGACTCCGCCAACCTGGACACGACTGCGGACAGGTCGGAGGAGCTGAAGACCGATTCCGCTTCGCAGTCGGGTGAAAAGTCCGGCTCCCGGAGCACCGTGTCCGATGTGGACCCCGAGTCGTCGGAACCAGGTTTGAGAACTGTGGCCACCGACCGGAAGCCTGGCTCGGTGGGCTCAGGTGTTCCGGTGGCGTCGTCGGCTTTCTTGCCTGTCGGCTCCGGCCCCGAAAGGGAACCGCTGGCTGGTGTGTCGGGAGCACGGCAAGGCGAAATCGGCGCAGTGGAAAGGGAAATGGCGGCGGGTCGGCCTGCGTCTTCGGATTCGCCGTCGCTGATTAGCCCGGCTCACGGGGCCTGGGCACCGGATGCCAGGATGGCTCCGGATGCTGGTGGGCAGGCCACGTCCGGTGGCGTGCCGAGGGATGTGGATACCGAGGCTGCGGTGGAGCCACCGCCCTACGGCCCGCCCCAGGCCGACGAGGTCTTCCCAGCCGTATCACCGGGTGGCGATCCCCGTTCCGGTACGCCGCCGCCTGGGTACGGTGCGGTTACCGGAGATATCCGCGTCGGTGCTGCATCGTCTGGTGCGGACGGTACGGAGCATTATCGGGTCGGCTCACTGGCTTCTGACAGTGATGCCGAAGTGGGGGGTTCCCATGCCGGTTCGCCGCAACGTGACGACCACGTCGGCCCAGGCACGTCTGGCATGGACGGCGCGGAGCGATACCGTGGCCGTTCGCCGGTTTCTGATGCCATGGCCGATTCGGTTGCCGGGAATGAGGATGCGGCTCGCTTGGGCGGCGGCGCGCCGGAGCCCGCAATGCTGCCGGATTCGGTGGAGGGTCCGGTGTTGGGTGCGAAGGCGATGGGGTTGCCTGCGGATGCGGTGCGGGTGCCGGTGCCGGCGGAGGTGGTCTCTGGCGGTGGGATTGTGGGGTTTGTGCGTGGCCGGGTGGCGGATGTGGGTGGTCTGGTGGTCTTGGTTTCGGGGGAGGGTTCGGGCGCTCCGGTGGTGTCGTCTGCTCAGGCGTCGCGGGTGGCGCGCGAGGTCGGACGTGATGTCGTCGCGTTGATGCCGGGGAGTGGCTGGCATGGTCCGCGGTGGATGCAGTTCGCTCCCGACGGTTCCCGTCCCCGCCCGTTGGGCGGGCCCGGCCGGATTGAGGCCCTGCGGCAGGTCGGCGGGGGGCGCTTCGGGCTGGCGGATTTGGCGCGTTCGTCGGTTCCCGAAAGCCCTGCCGAGACCCAGGTTGCGGGACCGGCCGAAGCAGGGAGTGCTGCGACGGCGCCGGTCGGCGCTGATTCCACGGCTGCCGACGCGGCTGAGTCGCGCACGTGGAGCCATGCCAAGGAACAACCGGCTTCGAATAGTGTGGCTGAGTGGACGGAGTCGGATCTTCGTGGGGCGGTTGAACGGGCTCGGTCCTTGGGTGGGAACCGTGATGTTGCGGTGGGGATCGTGCAGGGCACGCATGAAGTGGTGGCGCTGGCGAGGGACGACGCGGCTGTGTCGCTGGACGACGTGGTGGCCTTGGTCGCGGTGCGCGTTGCTGAGCTGGGCCGTGCGGAAGCACTACGGTTTTCCCGGGAGTTGGCGGCCAGGCTCGGTACGCAGGGGAGGGGATTGGGCATTCGTGCCGGTGCGGAGACGGATTCGCAGGCGGAGGTGCCGGTGCTGGCTGGGGAATGGTCGTGGGGTGATGTGCCGGATGTGGGTTCGCCTCATGCGGGGTGGTGGGAGGCGGGATTCCCAATTTTGCCGGATCTTGTGGGCGCCGGTGCGGGCGCGCTGGATCTCGGCGCGGGCTCGGCCCGGGTGGAGCCACATAGTGCCCGTGACGCGGGTGAGCCCTATACCGGTGCGGCGTTGGGGAAGAAGTTCGGAAAGAGCCAGACATGGGGACGGAATCGCATCCTTGAGATCAGGAGTGAGGTGGATGCTTCTGCCGGCGCCGCGGTTGGCGTTGCGGGGTGGTCGGAGTCGGATTTGCGGAAGGAGGTTGAGCGGGCTCGGTCGGTGAGTGGGCAGCGTGATGTCGCGGCGGGGATCGTCCAGGCCACGCATGATGTCGTGGCGCTGGCGCGGGACGACGCGGCTGTGTCGCTGGATGATGTGGTGGCTTTGGTTGCGGTGCGCTTTGCTGACGGCGGTCGTGATGGGGCGGTGCGGTTTTCCCGGGAGTTGGCGGCCAGGCTGGGTACCGAAGGGACTGGGCTGGCCGTTCGTGCGGGAGCGGGGTCGGAGCCCCAGACAGAGGCTGCGGTGTCCGAGGAGTCCGCGAGTGGCGATCGGACCGGTGGTGTGCTCGCCGAGTCGGTGGGTATTCCGATGACGTGGGGGTTCGATCCGACCGACACCGAGTGGGCGCATGACGTCGGGTCGTGGTCGTTTGATCCGACCGCCGTTGAACAGTCATTGGGTCCTGGGTGGGATGTGGCGGAGCCGGGGGTGATTGCCGCTGCGGAGGGGGCGGCGTCGGAGGGGGTTGATGGTGAGCGGTCGCGGTTGGTGGCTGAGTTGGGTGGGTTGGTCGATGTGTTGGGGCGGCTTTTGACGGGTGCGCCGGAAGGTTATTTGCCTGGGTTGCGGGGGCGGGTTGGGCATTGGTCGCAGACGTTGGCCCGCGGTGAGTTTGATGGTGTGGATGTGGTGGCGTTGCGGAGGCGGGTGGGTGATGCGGGGGCGTTGGTGGAGCGGTTGCGTCGGGACGGGTTGGTTGAGGCCGGCGGCGGTGATGGTGGTGTAGCGGAGTCGAGGGTCGGTTCGGTTGGTGGTGAATCGGTTGATAT
This sequence comes from Saccharopolyspora phatthalungensis, assembly GCF_014203395.1. NCBI lineage: Bacteria > Bacillati > Actinomycetota > Actinomycetes > Pseudonocardiales > Pseudonocardiaceae > Saccharopolyspora > Saccharopolyspora phatthalungensis. The sequence goes on along the minus strand of NZ_JACHIW010000002.1, from coordinate 1,542,770 downwards.
TGCGGAGGTGGATGCGGCTGATCGTGGTGTTGGCGCGGTGGGTTCGGTTGGTGACGGCGGCAGCCGGAAGCGGGCTCATTCGGGAGATTCGTCGGATGAGGGTGCGGAGCGTCGCTCGGTGGGCCCCGGTGACGCGGTGGGCTCGGCGTCGGAGGCAGGGGAAGCGACCGGATTCGAGAACACGGAGCGGCTGAACGAGGCGGCACGGGTTGCGGCGCGTCGTGCCCGCGATGCGGGGCAGCCCTACAGCGGCGGTGCGTTGGGCAGGAAGTTCGGAAGGAGCAAGGAGTGGGGTCGGCGACGACTTGCGGACATTAGTGGTGAGGGCGGCGCGACCCGATCGGATTTGGATGAGCAGTTGCGGGAGGAGGCACGGGCGGAGGCGCGTCGTGCTCGTGACGCGGGTACCCCCTATAGCGGCAGGGAGTTGGGGGACAAGTTCGAGAAGGGCTTGAAGTGGGGCGTGGCGCGGCTTGCGGAAGTCAACAAGGAGGCGGGTAAGCGCCGGGCCACATCGGCGCAGCGGTTGCGGGATACGACGCAGGCGGAGGAGGGTCGTGCTCTCGAAGCAAGCCAGCCTTACCGCGATGAGGAACTGGGGAAGAATCCAGAAAAAGGCAAGAAGTCGGGGCAGGCGCGGCTTGCGGAGATCGGTGATGAGGGTCGCGAAACCCAGTCGGCTAATGCGCGGTTGCGGGAGGAGGCACGGGCGGAGGCGCGTCGTGCTATTGCCGGAGGCACGCCGCACAGCGCTAAGGCGTTGGGGGAGATGTTCAACAGGAGCAGGGACTGGGGGCAGCAACGGCTTGCCGAAGTCAAAAATGAGAGCGGTATGAGCCGGTGGGCTCTGGACGAGCGGCTGCGAGAGGAGGGGCGGATGGAGGCGCGTCGCGCTCGGGACGCGGGCCGGCCGTACTCCGGCACGGAATTGGGGGACAAGTTCCAAAGGAGCGCTGATTGGGGTCTGCGACGGCTGCGGGAGATAATGAATGAGGTGGGGAGTTCTGCCGGGTTTGCTTCGGATTCCGGCGGTGAGGTGCCGACACATGATGCCGAGTCGGCGGGTGGGACGCAGCCGGTGGAATCCGGCCTGGAGGCGGACTTCCCGACTTTGCCGGAACTTTCGGGCGACAGTGTGGCCGGAGGTGTCGCCGCGGACCCGACGGCGGCGAGCTGGTCGTGGGAGGCCGGATGGGATGTCGGCGACGTGTCAGGTGCGGGTGACCTGGAGTGGCCGCAGCCGGGCGGCGTGGCGGGGTGGTCGGAGTCGGTCTTGCGGACGGAGGTTGAGTGGGCTCGGTTGGTGGGTGGGGCGCGCGATGCGGCGGTAGGGATTGTGCGTGCCACACATAATGTGGTGGCGTTGGCGCGTGGCGATGCGGCCGTGTCGCTGGAGGATGTGGTGGCTTTGGTTGCGGTGCGGGTTGATGCGGTGGGCCGTGACGAGGCGGTGCGGTTTTCCCGGGAGTTGGCGGCCAGACTTGGTACGCAGGGTACGGGGTTGGGAATTCGTGCCGGTGCGGGACCGGGTCCCCGGGCAGCGACACCGGTGCCCGAAGAATCCGTAGCCGATGAGGGGCCGGGTGTTCCAGCGACATGGGTGTTTGATCCGGCCGTTGAGTCTGGGTTGGATTCGGCGGATATTGCGGAACCGTCGTGGAGTGATGCGCCGGGGGCGGGGCCGGATGATGGGCCGAGCCCGGAAGCGGATTTCCTGGCCTCGTGGGAATTCGGGTACCGCAGTGCGGTCGGCGACTTGGCGTCCGATGGGAGCTTGCCGGAGGTTGCGCCGTGGTCGTGGGGTGTTGATGAGGTGCCGATTGCGGGTGCTCTGAACCTGGAGGCGGCCGGCGGGTACCTGAATCCGGGAGCACTGGCGGTGCGGGGCTTAGGCGCGGACACGACTGATCGTCGTCCTCGCGGAACGGGTTCGACCTATGCGGGTGCTGCGTTCGAAACCGTTGACGCGGCGCCGGAATCGGCGGCCGAGACGCCGAATAGTGGGCCCGGCACCGCTGCGGCGTTGGGGAAGAAGTTCGGAATGGGCGCGTCGTGGGGTAGGGAGCGGCTTGCGGAGATTGGTGCGAGTGGCACGTCGCGGGCCTTGCGAAAAGTGGAGCAGGAGCGGGCGGATATGAACGAGGCAGCGCGTGCGGAGGCGCGTCGTGCTCGTGATGCGGGTGAGCCCCACACCGGTGCCACGCTTGGGGAGAAGTTCGGCAAGAGCAGGTGGTGGGGGCGGGATCGGCTTGGTGAGATCGAGTCTGAGGGCGATGCGACCCGGTTGGCTGTGCGGGGGAAGGAGGCGGAGCGGTTGCGGGAGGCAGGGCGTGCGCAGGCGCGTCGTGCTCGTGATGCGGGTGAGCCCCACACCGGTGAAACGGTGGGGAAGTTCGGGAAGAGCGAGAGGAGGGGAAACGCCGGGAGTAAGCGTGGTGCGACCGGGTTGGTCGCAAGGGGGCCGGCGGGGGAGCAGTTGCGGGAGGATGCGCGGGTGGAGGCGCGTCGTGCTCGTGATGCGGGTGAGTTCTACACCGGTAAGGCGTTGGGGGAGAAGTTCGGGATGAGCGAGGCGTGGGGTAAATCCCGGCTCGTGGAAATCAATGCTCAGGGCGGCGGGGCCCGGCGAACCTTGCGGGCAGAGGAGCGTGAGTGGGCGCAGGAGCGGGAGGCGGCGCGGGTGGAGGCGCGTCGTGCTCGTGACGCGGGTGAACCCTACACCGCTCCCAAGTTGGCCGAGAAATTCGGGAAGAGCACGGCGTGGGGACAGCATCGACTTGCCGAGATCAAGGATACGGATGGTGCGACCGGGTCGGCTGTGCGGGAGCCGGCGGCGAGGCAGGTGCGGGAGGCGGCGCGGGTGGAGGCGCGTCGTGCCCGTGACGCGGGTGAGCCCTACACGGGTAAGGCATTGGCGGCGAAGTTCGGGAAGAGTATGGCATGGGGGGCGCGCCTGCTTGCGGGAATCAGGGCCGAGGGTGATGCGGGTCGGCCGCCTTTGCCGGAGCAGGATCCCCAGTCGGACGTACCGGTGTCGGAGGATTTTGCGGTCAGCGGTCAGGTCGGTGCTACGGCCGCCGAGTCCGCAGTGGATTCGCCGGGCGTTGGGGGGTGGTGGTCGTGGGGTGATGCGGCGGGGACGGGGCCGGATGACGCGGGGTTGTTCGCTTTCGATGCGGACTTCGATCTGGACGGGGCTGATTTTGGCGTCGGAGCAGTGGATTCGGCTGGTGAGAGCAGCGGGCGTAAGCAAGGTCTTGGCGATGGTTCGGGCGAGGGTACGGGTCGTAGGTCCTCGGTTCTGCCGGGTCTCCCGGAATTGCCAGAGGTCGGGGGCAGCAGTGCGGCCTTTGGTGGCTTGTCCGGGGTGGAGCCGTCGCCGTGGGATGTTGATGAAGCGGGGGGTGGGGATGTCGCGGATTTGGTGGCTGGTGAGGGTTATGTGGATCGGCATGGCGTGGAGTTCTTCGGGTTCGGGTTGGATGTGGGCGTGGTTGATCGCGGTACCAGCGCTGTGGGTTCGGCGGATGGAGGTGCCGCGGAGTTGCTGGCGGAGTTCGGCGGTGAGGCTGCGGAGCCCGGTGGTGTGGCGGTGGATCCGGCACCGGGAGCGGTGGAGGCGGCCGAGCAGATTGAGCGTGCCGAGTCGTTGCATGAGGCTGCGCGGGTGGAGGCGCGTCGTGCTCGTGATGCGGGCGAGCCCTACAGCGGTGCGGCGTTGGGGAAGAAGTTCGGGAAGGGCCGGTCGTGGGGCCGAGCACGACTTGTGGAGATAAGGGATGAGGGTGCTGCGGCGCGGCCAGCTGTGCTGGTGCGGGAGTGGGCGCAGGCGCGGGCGGAGGCGCGGGCGGAGGCGCGTCGTGCTCGTGATGCGGGCGAGCCCTACAGCGGTGCGGCGTTGGGGAAGAAGTTCGGGAAGAGCAAGGCGTGGGGTAAGTCCCGGCTTGCGGAAATCAAGACTGAGGATGGCGGGGCGGGGCGGCCCCGGGCTAGTGGATGACAAGCCGTAGGGGCGTGCGTTGATCTCAGTGGGCGAGCCTGTGATTCTCACGTTCAGTAGCGCAGATTGGCCAATGTGGGGTACACCAACCGACTGGCGCGATAGATGTGCGGGTGGTCTCCTGTCGTCAGGGAGCTGATGAATGTTTTCAAAGGTCGCATCGGCGCTGCCGCCGGGGCGCTACTCGTGGTGAGGAGTTTGCTCACATTCTGTTCCTGTGAGAATCGGTCAGGGGTCGTCCGTGTTGAGGATGACTAGCTGATGTTGGTGCGGGTATCGGTATGGACATCACGTTACCGCACCGGCATGGAACGCTGCCTCGATGGGCCGACGGGAATAGAGATTCCCATGAGCAATGAGGACATCGCGATCAGGGTTTGAACGCGCGGTGATGGTGCGGCGGCCGATTTGCGTTACCGGAGGCCACACGGCCAGCTGTCACCTAAGCTTGTTGTTTAACCAGGTAGCGCTGGGGTGTGCCCCCAGTTGATCACGGACGAAGCCCTTGGTTGATCATTCCTCTTGCGACAGAAGGAAGATCACAACCAAGGGCTTCGATGATCAGTGTGCACGACACCGGCCAGGCCGATGCGTTCGGGGAGCTGTCCGGGTTCCGCCAGCGGTTCTACGACGAGTGTCTGACCAGGCGGGGGGATGCGTTGTTCGAGCTGACCGACGCGGTGCTGTGCACTGCGGGGCCGGTGACCAGCCTGGCCGAACTGTCCCTTACCGCGGAGCATAGGCGCGGGCATGGTGCTGGCTACGACGCGATCAACCATGGCAGCATCGAGGTCGGCCGGTTACGCACCGCCCTGGCCGAGCTCCCCTTACCGCGCGCCGCGGACGGGCGGATCGCCCTGGCCGTGGACGTCTCACCCTGGCTGCGTCCGGACGCCGCGTGCAGCCCTGAGCGGTTGTTCTGCCATGTCTATGGCCGCTCCCGTAGTGCCTCGCAGTTCATCCCGGGCTGGCCCTACTCCTTTGTCGCCGCGCTGGAGACCGGGCGTACCTCCTGGACGGCGATCCTCGACGCGGTACGGCTGGGGCCCGCCGACGATGCCACCGCGGTCACCGCCGCTCAACTGCGTGAGGTCGTGGGCCGGATCATCGACGCCGGACACTGGCAGCCTGGCGATCCACACATCCTGATCGTGGCCGACGCCGGCTACGACGTGACCCGGCTGGCCTTCGTTCTGGCCGATCTGCCCGTCGAGCTGGTGGGCAGAATCCGTTCCGACCGCGTCATGCTGCGGCCCGCACCGCCCCGGCCGCCGGGGACCATCGGGCGTCCGCACAAGCACGGCGGCGTGTTCACCCTGGCCGACCAGAACAGCTGGCATGCCCCCGACCACACCACCGACACCGACACCACCCGCTACGGACACGCCCAGGCGCGGGCCTGGGACCGGCTGCACCCGCGCCTGACCCACCGCGGCCCCTGGCTGGACCATGAGGGCGAGCTGCCCCTCGTCGAGGGCACCGTGATCCGTTTGCAGGTCGAACACCTGCCCGGCGATCGGGACCCCACACCGGTGTGGCTGTGGTCCTCGGTCACCGGCGCCAGCGCCGAGTTGGTTGATCTGCTCTGGCAGGCGTTCCTACGCCGGTTCGACCTCGAACACACCTTCCGACTTCTCAAGCAAACCCTCGGATGGACCCGCCCGAAACTGCGGGCACCCGACTCGGCCGATCGCTGGACCTGGCTGATCCTGGTCGCCCACACGCAACTACGCCTCGCCCGCCCCATCACCGAAGACCTTCGACGCCCCTGGGAAAAACCGGTCACCGAGCCCCGCCGGCTGACTCCCGCCCGCGTCCGGCGAGGGTTTCGCAACATCCGCGCGAAGGCCGGTCACCCGGCAGCCGCACCGAAACCCTCCCGACCCGGTCCCGGACGCCCACCCGGCTCCCCCAACACCCACCGCGCCACCCGTCACGATGTCGGCAAGACCATCAAACGCAACCTCACCCTCCAACAACACCAAAACCGCACAGGTTAAACAACAAGCGTACGTCCAGCAGTCCGGGCGTCATCGCAGCTCAGAAGGGATGTGAACAGATGTAACCGGGCGACAAGCTCAGGGCAGCCAGCCGGTGTGAGTCCGGTCCGGGGAGACGCCAGGGTCCTCGGTAGCTGACTCCCGGCGTCGATCGAGAGGTCGGCGTCGAAGTGGAGTGACAAGCGCCCTTCGGGGGCGTGCAACCGGCCAGTCCGCAACATCAAGTGAAGCCTGCAGCGTCGTTATTTAAGCCCTGTCAGCGATGACGGGGACCAAGGAGGAGCCGAGCCTGTGCTTGAACGGCGAAGGCCATGGAAGGCGATCTTGGACCTGGAGCGGTCGCCGAGGAACCTCCCGGCGTAAGGGGCGTGGAATGGTCGGAAGGTTGGCCTGGGAACTGGAGAGAGCCTCCTCGGCCCCACGCATGCGGCGTGGGAAGCGTGGCTTGCCTATAACCGGCGGAACCGGGAAGTGGCGGGCTGTCGAGAGGCAGTCGGAGGGGGCAGTAGTAGTGCCGATCGGCGGGACAACACAACCCGCTGGGAGCGAAGGGCCCCTACTTCATCGACGCGATCCGCGAACAGGGAGGGACTCGGGTGAGTGCCGTATCGGCTAGTTCCGCCCGCCGGGAGGACACGGGCCGCGAGCAGCGGCGTCCTCTGGACAAGGTCCGAGCCTTGCAGTGGACGCTATACCGCTGTGCCAAGCAAGAACCCGAACGCCGGTTTCATGCCTTGTATGGCCACGTCCACCGCATGGACGTCTTGTGGCGGGCTTGGATCGGAGTGAGTACGAACCGGGGAGCCGCCGGGGTGGACGGGGTGACCGTCGACGCGGTGGCGGCCGCGGGGGTGGAAGCGTTCCTCCAGGGCCTGGCGGAGCGACTGCGGACGCATAGCTATCGTCCGTCAGCGCTGCGGCGGGTCCAGATTCCCAAGCCGGGGCGGCCGGGGGAGTTCCGGCCGTTGTCGATCCCCACCGTGGCCGACCGGGTGGTGATGATGGCCGCGAAGCTGGTGCTCGAACCGGTCTTCGAGGCCCAGTTCACCGAGGCCAGCTACGGGTTCCGGCCCAAGCGATCCGCGATAGACGCGTGCGAGGCCGTGCGCGTCGCAGCGAACCAGGGTCGCGAATGGGTATTCGAGGCCGACATCCGGGACTGTTTCGGCACGATCGGGCATGACGCCTTGCTCAACGAGGTGGCCCGCCGGGTGGCGGACCGGTCGATGCTCAAGCTGCTGCGGTCCTGGCTGAGGATGGGAATCCTGGAGGGCGGGGTGACTTCCCCGACCGGGGCGGGAACCCCGCAGGGCTCGCCGATTTCCCCGTTGATGGCCAACATTGCGTTGCACGTGCTGGATGAGGCATGGCAGCACGAGGGCCGCCGGTTGGGGATCTTGGTGCGCTACTGCGATGACTTCGTGGTCTTGTCGCCGACCAGGCAGCGCGCCGAGCAGGCGCGTGAATTGGCCGCGAGGGTGCTGGAACGGCTCGGGATGCGGTTGCACCCGGAGAAGTCCGGCATCGTCTGCCTCACCAGGGGCGGGCAGGGCTTCGAGTTTCTCGGATTCCACCACCGGAAAATGGAATCGTGGAGATGGCGGGGCAGGTTCTACCTGCAACGCTGGCCCTCGGCGCGAGCGATGCGGGTGCTGCGGGACAAAGTCCGCGCGGCGACCGCGTGTTCGAAGGCGGTCCGGCCGCTGTCCGCGGTGGTCGCCGACCTCAACTCCGTACTACGCGGGTGGGGTGGCTATTTCCGTAACGGGAACTCCGGGCGGAAGTTCAACGCTGTCGATGGCTACGTCCACGAGCGGTTGGCGATCCTCGCCAGCCGCAAACATGGCCTCAGGGGCCGGAACTGGACCACCCGCTTCACTTATGGGTGGGTCACCCGGCTCGGGGTCTACCGCTTGACCGGGACCGTGCGCAGGGCGACGGTGCATGCCAGTCGGTGAACGATGTCGGAAAGCCGTGTGCGGGAGAACCGCATGCACGGTTTGATGCGGCGGGGACTGGAAACGGAGCGTTATGCCACCGCGCCAGTCTCCGACCCTACTAAGATAAGGATTGTGTCATGGGCAATGTAGTCAAGTTGGTTGTCACCAATAACTCCGTCCTGCTGAAAAAGTACAAAGAATCAGGCCTCAAGGTTGTGCAAAATGAGCTCGAAAATCTCATCAAGGCGGATGAGAAGCGTGGCATCACCACCACCGTGGTGGACATGAGCAACAAGCAAGAAATGGACAAGTATAAAGCACCGGTAGTGACGGACAGTACGGATGATAAGCAGAACAAGGACGCCGTCGACGCGGTGTTCACATTCTCCAAGCCTGCCTATCTGATGATCCTGGGCAGCTACGACGTCGTCCCCCACGTGGAACTGACAAACCCTGTTTATAATTCCAAAGAAGGCGACACCGATCGTTGGGTTCCCAGTGATCTGCCGTATGCGTGCGAGACCTCCTATGCTGCTGGAGGTAAGGATCCTGCGAAGTACACAAGTGCCAGTCGGGTGGTCGGCCGACTCCCGGATATCACGGAAAGCTCTGATTCGTCCTACCTGGTCAGCCTCATCAAGGGTGCCGCCAGCGCAGCTCCACTTGAGAAAAGTACCGAATACTTCGGCCTTTCCACCGAAAAATGGGAGGGGTCGAGCACGAAGAACGCGGCCCAGATCTTCGGCAGCTCCGACAAGGTCAACTTGGTTCCGCCTAAGGGATCGCCGTGGGAAAAGGCAGCTCTGGTTCCCGTGAACCACTTCGTTAACTGTCATGGGGCCGCCAAAGACCCTCAATGGTACGGACAATCCAAGGACTATCCTTACCACTATCCCGTAGCCCTTAAGGCCGGCGATATCGACCAGGGCATCACCAAGGGGGCGATCGTTACAGCGGAGTGCTGCTACGGTGCACTCCTCTACTCCCCAGACGCCAGCACGCGGATGGCTATCTGCAACACTTATCTCTTCCAAGGTGCGTCGATGGTCCTCGGCAGCACAACTATTGCCTACGGGCCGAGTGCCTCGTGTGACTGGGCCGATCTGATCGTCCAGTACGCCTTCCAGGAAGTTCTCAACGGCCAGTCCACGGGGTATGCCACGCTCAAGACGCGGCAGGACTATGTGAAGAATAAGCCCCATCTCGATGGGATAGATCTGAAGACGCTTGCGCAGTTCATCCTGCTCGGTGACCCCTCGCTCAAGCCGGTGAAACCACCGCAAAAAGTGGCCGAGGCCGATATGCACGCGGCCGTGACAGAGCGCCGTCGGGAAGCCCAGCTGATCGCGACCACGCTGGAACAAAGCGTCTCGGTGCCCGTGCCGATTCCCGACTCTGAACGCAGCTCCGAGCTTGAGGCGCGCTTGCGTGAGATCGGCGAAAACCACGGACTGTCCTCGCTGACCATTTCCTCGTTCGCCGGGGTCTGGACGGGCGACAGGGATGTGCTAGAGGCAGTCGGGCAGCCGCCGCGTATTCACCTGCTGCACGGCCAGCGCGACCCGGACGCCCCCGTGCACACCGGCGTCATCGTGATCGTCCGCGAGCAGGAAGGAACCGTTGTGTCCGTGGACGAGGCCGAGGCCCGGTGACCGTCAGTGACACGGCTGCGCGGCTTGCTCTCGATCAAGCGAATCAACGTGGGCTCCAAGAGCGAGAAGGACGCCCTCATCCTGCACTCCGGCGGGCAGGACTACGTGGTACGCCGACCCGGCGAGCATTCGTTCCAGGCAACGAGCCTGGACTACTTGTCGGGCCATCTCGTGGAAGTCGAGGGCGAGATCGACCAGCAGTATTTCTACGTCACTGACTGGACCGTGCTGGACAACGAATGACACCGCCTCGACGCACGGTCTGCTCGGCACAGTCGAGCAGACCGTGCGTCGCACCGCGCGGTCGGTTGGGTCGCTGCGTTGTGAATGGCCATCGCGGCGACCCGAAGGCGGTCGCGCACGGTGTTCAGGTCGGCGGCGGCATCGGCCGTGCCGTAACGGCATCGGATCGGGTCTCAGTCTGAGCGGAACGCTCAGCGCACCAGTCGGTGGTCGCCTTGCCGTTGCAGCGCTCGGAAATCCTCGATCCAGGCGTAGCCGCGCCCGGGCAGGCCGTCGGGCCCCGGCTGCACCGTTTTGGACGCGAACAGGCTGTTGAACAGCCAGGGCGTCTTGTCCGGCCCGAAGTCGCGCACCATCGCTGCGTCCTGCCCGATCCCGTAGGTGGCTAGCGCGAGCTTGCCGGTATTGCGGAACCGCTGCACCTGGTCCCGCAGGAAGTGCTTGTGCTGCTCGTACCAGGGGCTGGAGGACAGGAAGTCGTTCCACTGCTGCTGGGGGACCGGATGGTCGATCGCCGCGCGCACCACTTCCCACACCGGCGTGCCCTGGCGGAAGCCGTAACGGCGGGCGAACTCGTCGCTGACCGGCTCGGTGAGCTTGCTCTTCCAGAACCGCACCAGGGAGAACTCGGTGACCAGGAAGGACTGATCCTTGCGCAGCTTGGGCAGCACGTAGTCGACGTACTTGTCGACGCCTGCCGGGGAATCCACGTGCGGGTGGATGTCCACGCCTTCGATGGCGGGTGTGCGGCGGGCGTAGTCCACCCAGCGCGCGGTGGACGCAGTCTGCCCGTCCGGCGAGTCGAGATGGTTCAGCGCGCCCATGAACAGCCGCGTCCGGGAGTTCTGGCCGAACCGCTGCGTGCGCTGGTCGATCACGTGCTGCGTGATCGCCTCGTAGTACTCGTTGAGCCGCTTGTCCCGCTCGTTCTTCTGGGTCTCCAGGAACGGCTCGTTGCCGATCGTGAGGATGTCTACCTCGTTCAGGACTCCCGACAGGACCTTGTCCACCCGGGCGAGTTCCGCGGTCATCTCGGGCGAGCCCGGGCGCGGGATGGGCCGCTCTCTGTTCTGGAACTTCAGCGACAGCGTGGTGCCGTAACCGCGGTCGGCGGCGTCGAGCAGCATGCGGATCTCCGGCTGCTGCGCGGGATCGCCCTTGTCGGCCTCGTGCATGGGGTAGAAACCGCGCAGCCAGCTGGTGTCGATCGCACGCAGCTCGGGGAAGGTGACTGTGCGCGGGTCGCCGTTGAAGTTCGCGCCGAGCACACCATCGGGACGCGACGCGGGGACACTGCCCGAGGCCAGTGCCTGCATCTGGCCGAGCTTGGTGCCGCAGCCCGCGAGCCCGAGCATGCCCGCGCTCGCGGCGAGCCCGAACAGTCCTGCCAGCCTGCGGCGCGATAGGGGCGTGCGTTCATTCAGCCGCGCTGGTTCGTCTGGGACGTGTGGCCGCATGGCGCCTCCACTGCATGCTGATCGTTGTACGTTCCGGGGTGGCCGTTCGGCGCAGCGGTCTGTTCCGATCGGGCGGTCGCGGAGTCTGCCGGACATCGGTCGGAAAATGGTCCCGTGCCGCCGCTATTTGGGGAACCTCGCGGCGCCGCGGCGCACACATCCTGCAACAGGAGCGCGGGTCTTGAACACCGACGAACGGCTGAGAAGCAACAGCCAGCCGATGACCCGCTGGCAGTCAAGTGATAGTTCCAGTAGCAGCGGTGCGGTCGTCGGTGGCTACGAGCGATCGGATCGCGATCACCCACGCCTGAAAGGCTTCCGCCTGCCCCACGTCACCTCGACGAGATCTTCAGCAGCCGAACTCGAATCGTCCTGTTTGGACAATTACCGCGCCAGCCGGCAACACAGCCGACACCCCAGCACAGTGGCTCAACCGCGCGGCGGGCGTGAGCGTGCGCAGCATCTGTGTCGTCACCGAGCCGAGTCAGCGCGCCAGCCACTGCCGATAGGTGGTCCTGGCGATGACGGTGCCCTTCTTGGCGATGAGGACGTCGCCCGAGACGGCGGCGAACATGCCGGCGCTGTTGTCGGTGACGACGGCGCGATGGTCACCACGGGCGGCGAGAGTGATCTTGCCCAGCTCGTCGAGCGCGAAGACCTCGGGGCCGGCGACGTTGCGGGTGCCCTGTAGAGGCGCGCCCTGGCTGACGTCGGCCACGGCCTGGGCGACGTCGGCCGCGGCGATGGGCTGGAGGAGCGTGGCCGGCAGGCGGACGGCGTTCTCGTCGGCGGTCCAGGACAGCGTCGCGTCCATGAACTCGAAGAACTGCGTGGCGCGGACGATCGAGTACGGCACGGGGCCAGCCTTGAGAAGGTCCTCCTGCAGCACCTTGGCGCGGTAATAGGCCAAGCCCGGCACCTGGTCGACGCCCACGATCGAGAGGATGACCGCGTGGCCGACGCCGGCGGCCTTGGCGGCCGTCAGCAGGTTGTCCATGGTCTCCTGGAAGAACGCGAGCGAGGCTTCGTCGAAGGTCGGCGAGTTCGTTAGGTTGACGACGACGTCGGTTCCCGCCAGCGCCTCGCGCAAGCCTTGCCCGCTGCGCAGGTCCAGACCGGTCGACGGCGAGTGCGGCACCGCCTCGTGCCCGCTCGCGTTCAGGATCTTGACTACCTGCGATCCAATGAGCCCGGTCCCACCGATGACAGCGATCTTCATTGCTTTGACCTTCCTTGTTCTCGGAGAATGAAAGTCTTGAGCACGACGGGGTGCGGTGCAGCTGAGCCAGTGGTCAGTCTGTGCCCGGGGCCCGGCGGTTCTTACGCCGGACGAGCTCTTCCTCGTCCACGAGGGTGAGCATCGGTTTGCCTGGTTCGCAGAGCATGGTGACGGTGAAGCGCACCGGGATGTCGCCGCGGTTGTTGCCGTCCTGGTAGTGGATGACGTCGCCGCCGGGTTCCCAGAAGGCCTCGCCGGCGCGGAGGACACGCGCCGGCTGGCCTTCGAGCTCGAACACCATCTCGCCGTCCAGCACATAGCCGAAGGCCGGTCCGGAGTGCCGATGCGGAGGGGTACCAGGGTCGCCCGGCGGGAACTCGACAACGACGGTCATCGCGTGCGCACCCGCCGGAATGAAGGGAGGCTCCGCCTCCTGCACCACAGTGAGCGCCGACTGCCACGCATTCGATCGTGGTTTCTGTTCGGCGTTGGTCGACTCGATGTTCGACATGACAAAACCTCCCTAAGCAACGGGATGCGGAGGGTCCGCCCACCTGCAGAGCCCGCATTATCGCGCGAGTTGTCACCCCTCACTTGGTCATGCCGTTGGCGGCTGGCATCAACCTGGGGCTTTGGTCCTCATCGAAGTGAGACCGAGTCGAACTCGTGGCCTGGTGCCTCGTTCATGGAACCTTGGTTGAGGCATAGATCACCTCGGGCACGCAACGCCGTTTTCGCGCGTTAATGAACACGCGGCGCGGTGACTAGGTGAAATGCAGGCCGTAACGCCCTCACCAGGCGTTACGAGCAGCACGAGCCTATCGCCGGCTTTCACTGACACCCCGCTTACCGGCCACCTCACGACCCCCTGCGCCCACACCCATAGGCCCGCCGGCACCCCGCGCACAAGGCGGTGCAGGCTCGGCTCCGCCCGGTCTGCTCGGGCGGCCTGGTCGATACCCTTGATCGCATGGCTGACTACTTGCTTGTTGTGACGACGACGGACTCAGAAGAGGCAGCGGCCACGTTGGCGCGGGGGATCGTGGAGGCGAAGGGCGGCGCCTGTGTGCAGGTGGTGCCGATCCGCAGCTTCTACCGGTGGGAGAACGCCGTTCAGGATGACCCGGAATGGCAGCTTCAGATCAAGACGTCGGCCGGGCGGCTCGACGCGCTGATCAAGCACATCAACGAGCATCACACCTACGACGTGCCCGAGATCATCGCGACGCCGATCACCGGCGGCAGTGATGCCTATTTGTCGTGGGTCGACGAGGAAACTCAAGCCTGAGAACTCGCGAGCAGCCCCGACGTAGCCCGCTGCCGCAGGGCTCCGGCGGTGCCTCGTCCGCTGTCCTGCGGTAGCACCTCGGTTAGTTCCCACAGCCGATCTTGCGCGAGGCTTGCCTCGGTTCGGACGGCGAGCGGCAGGGCTTCGGCCGCCAGCTCGTCAGCTCGGTCGACATCCGACCGTGTTGCGGCCGAAAGTGCGAGGTCGGCGACCACGAGCGCTCGAACCTTGGTCTCGGTCGGCGATAGCGCGGAGAGCAGCGACCCGGCGAGAGAGTCGGTCTCGCGGTGGCCCAATCGCCCGTACGACGAAACGGCGAGGCTGCCGAGCCTGCTCGCGCCGAAGAAGCTCGTCCACGAGCGCTCGTGGTGCGGGCGGGCGTAGTCGAACGCGGTGAAAGCACGTTCGAGCGCACGTTCGGCCGTTTCGCCGTCGCCGATCCGGGCGGCCTCTTCCGCTTGCCGCGCCGCGACCCACGCCTGCGTTGTGGCTGCCGAGCCTCTGACGTGCTCGCCTGCTTCCCCGAGAAGCTGCACGGCCTGGGCGGATTTGTCCTGTGAGGCGAGCAGGTATGACCAGTAGTTCAAGGTGCAGGCGGTCAGCGGGCAAGATCCCCGCCCGTCCCGAGTATTCGGGGTGGGCGGGGCTTCGCTGTGTCATGTGCACTTTCCGCCCGATTCGAGCAGCGGCGTGAACCGGAATATGTGTGGGCCGAGTGCGATTTTACGGCGATTCCTCGAATGACGGGTCAGGAGTAGAAGTCGGGGCGGTCGACGAGCTCGACCGCGGCGCGTTCGCCCGTGGCCTGCGCCTGCACCCCGGCCGCGCACGCCGCCGCGGCGGCATAGCCGTCCCATGCACTCGCGGCGGTGGGGTCGACGCCGCCCCGACGGGCGGCATGTGCCCAGCGCTGGAACTCCTCGTCGAAGGCGATGCCGAAGCGGCCCCGGAAGTCCTCGGTGACGTTGCCTCCCCAGCGTCCGCTTTGCTGGATGAGCGGGCCACCGCTGGCGCCGATCAGCGCGGCGCCCCGTTCGCCGACGGCTTCGCAGCGCACCTGGTAGCCGAACCCGCAGTTGACGAAGATCTCCACATCGGCCAGCACGCCGCCGGTGGTTTCGATGGTGACCACCTGCGGGTCGATCAGGCCCTCCGGTGCCGCAGCCGACGAGCGCGGCCACCGCACCGACACGGCGCTGATCTCCTGGCCGAGCAGCCAGCGCGTGGTATCGAATTCGTGCACCACCGAGTCGTAGATCATCATCTCGCTGGTGAAACCGGGCGGGGTCGAGGCGTTGCGGTGCGCGCAGTGCAGCACCAGCGCGCGGCCGAGTTCACCGTTGTCGAGCAGATGCTTGAGCTCGACGTATTCCGGGTCGAAGCGGCGCATGAACCCGACCTGCACCAGGTGCTTGCCGCGCGCCTGCTCGGCTTCGACGACCCGCAGCGAGGATTTCGAGTCCGGGGTCAGCGGTTTCTCGCACAACACCGGGACACCGCGCTCGATCGCGGCCAGCAGCAGCGGCTCGTGGGCCACCCCGGGCGAGGCGATCACCAGAGCGTCCACATCGGACGCGCCGATCACCTCGAAGGGGTCTTGCTCGGCGCGAGCGCCGGTGTCCGCTGCGGCCTGCCTCGCGCGGTCGATGTCCGGATCACCGACGGCGACCAGCCGGGCGTTGCTGATTCGCTCGTGGATGCGACGGGCGTGATCCGCGCCCATCCTCCCGGCGCCAATGAGACCGACCCGTAAATCCTGGTCGCTCATGAAATCCTCCTGTGCCGCAAGGGTTTAGCTACTGGGGAGCAGGGGCTGTACTCAAGCGCCGCTAAGTGACCACCTACGCACAATGACCACAAGAACAATCCTTCAACGGCCGGCGCCGCAGCGGGTCAGATAGTTGCGGGTGCGACGGGCGATCGGCAGCGGCACGTCCGGGTCGACCGGATAGAGGTCCTGCTCGACGATCGCGAACAGATCGGCGCCGAGGTTCTCGGTGGCCCTGATGATCGGTTCCAGGTCCGGCACTCCGGCGGGTGGCTCGCACATGACGCCGCGCCGCACGGCGGGTCCGAACGGCAGGTCCTCGGCTCGCACGCCGGCGAGGACTGCCGGGTCGACCTGCTTGAGGTGCAGGTAGCCGATGCGGCCGGGGTGTTTTTCGATCAGCGCGAGGTTGTCGCCGCCGCAGTAGGCGATGTGCCCGGTGTCCAGGCACAGCGTGACCAGGTCCGGGTCGGTGATCTCCAGGAATCGTTCGACGTGCTCCTGGGTGTCGACGTGGCTGTCGGCGTGCGGGTGGAACTGTAGTTGCACGCCGCACTCCTCGCGCAGTGCCTTGGCGAGCCGATCGGTGCCCTTGCCCAGCGCCGTCCACGCGTCGGTGTCCAACGCGCGCTGCTCCAGCTGTTCGCCGGTAGCCGGGTCGCGCCACATGTCCGGGATCACGACGATGTGCTTCGCGCCGAGCGCGCTGGTCAACTCCGCGACCTGCTTGACGTGTTCCCAGGTCTCGGTCCACACGTCACCGCGGTGGAAACCGGTGAAGCAGGTACCGGCCGACAGGGTCAGGTTGCGGCTGCCGAGCTCGTCGCGCAGTCGCTCCGGGTCGGTGGGCAGATATCCGTAGGGGCCGAGTTCGATCCACTCGTACCCGGCTTCGGACACCTCATCGAGGAAGCGGTGCCACGGTGTCTGCTTGTCGTCCTCCGGGAACCAGACGCCCCAGGAGTCCGGTGCTGATCCGACTCGCAGGCGGTTGCCGGCGGCGCTGCCGTTGCTCATCGATGCCCTTCCCCCCGGCGAGCGGCGGTGCCGAACCGGCCGGGTGTTCAGGTGGGGGAAATGGTGTTGTCCGAGCGGGACCTACTCGCGTGCCCGGCGCGATCGTCTGCCGATGGACCAGGCGAGGAGTCCGTCGCTGTTCGGTAGCCGGTAGTTTTCTCCGCCGCGACAACCCTGTCAAGGAAACGTCCTGACATATTTACGTGCGGACCAACATGGACCCGCAATCGGCCCCATGTCGGTTGCGCATCCGCGGTCTCAGGAGTCGCCGCGCAGGGAGAGGTCGAAGGAGTAGCGCGAGGCGCGATAGACGTGCGAGCCGTATTCGACGACCTTGCCCGCTTGGTCGTAGGTGGTGCGTTCCATCGTCAGCAGCGGTGCGCCCACGGGTTCGTCGAGCAGATCGGCGTCGGCCTCGGCGGCCACCCGCGCGCCGATCGTCTGGTGGGCGGCGTGCAGGTGCACCCCGGCGGCGCGCAGCAACTGGTAGAGCCCGCGCTCTTCGAGCAGATCATCCTTCGGCTCGATCAGGCCCGCGGGCAGGTAGTTCTGCATCCGGGCGATCGGCTCGCCGTGGGCATAGCGGACCCGTTCCAGGTGCAGCGCCTTGTCCTGCTCGGAGATCCCGAGGATGTGCGCGATCTCGGCGGAGGGTGTGATCACCTCGTTGGTGAGGACGGTCGTGGTGGGTTTCTGGTCGATCCGGGCGAGGTCGTCGAAGAGGCTGCTCAGCTCCAGCGATCGCTTGACGCGGTTGAACACCACCTGGGTGCCCGCGCCGCGCTTGCGCACCACCAGGCCCTTGTCGACCAGGGAGCCGATCGCCTGCCGGATCGTCGGGCGGGACAGTCCGAGTCGGGCGGCAAGCTCGATCTCGTTATCCAGTCGCGCGCCCACCGGCAGGGCGCCGGAGTCGATCGCTTCTTCGATCTGGCTGGCCACCTGGTAATACAGCGGCACCGGGCTGCGGTGGTCCACGGAGATCTGGGTGGCCGGATCCCATGCTGACTCCGGGGATCGGCGGCGCGTCGAGGTCACCCCCCTACGGTATCAAGACCACCGGACTGATTAAGTAAGTATGTACTGACAAAGTCTTGACAGTTGTTCCGCGCGCCGAGTAGACAGGAGTCACCACGCTTTCCGGCCGCTCGACGGCCCGCGAGTCCCACCGGAGGTCTCTGGCATGAGCAGCCCCTTCGACGTCATCACGGTGGGCCGCATCGGGGTTGACATCTACCCGCTGCAGACCGGTGTGCCGCTGCCGCAGGTGGTGTCCTTCGGGAAGTACCTGGGCGGCACCGCGACCAACGTCGCGGTCGCGGTCGCCCGGCTCGGCCACCGCAGCGCGGTGATCAGCCGCACCGGGGCCGACCCGTTCGGCGAGTACATCCACCAGGCGCTCAAGGGATTCGACGTCGACGACCGCTGGGTGAGCGCCGTCGAGCAGTACCCGACGCCGGTGACCTTCTGCGAGGTCTTCCCGCCGGACGACTTCCCGCTGTACTTCTACCGCCAGCCCAAGGCGCCTGACCTGGAGATCCACGCCGACGAACTGGACTTCGACGCGATCGCCGAGGCGCGCATCTTCTGGATGACCGGCACCGGATTGGCCGAGGAGCCCAGTCGCTCGGCGACGCTTGCGGCGTTGCGGCACCGGGCGAAGCGCGGCACCACGGTGTTCGACCTGGACTGGCGGCCGATGTTCTGGCCGGACCACGACGAGGCCCGCGGCTGGTACCAGTCGGCACTGCCGCACGTCACCGTGGCGGTCGGAAACCTCGACGAGGTCGAGCGAGCGGTCGGCACCCGCGAGCCGGAGAAGGCGGCGGATCTGCTGCTGGACATCGGCGTGGAGCTCGCCGTCGTCAAGCAGGGCCCGAAGGGGGTGCTCGCCCGCACCCGCGATGCGGAGGTGGTCGCGCCTCCGGTGCCGGTCGAGGTGGTCAACGGGCTCGGCGCCGGGGATGCCTTCGGCGGTGCGCTGTGCCACGGCCTGCTTGAGGGCTGGGAACTGGAGCGGACCATGCGATTCGCCAACGCCGCCGGCGCGCTGGTTGCTTCTCGCCTGGCCTGCTCGGCGGCGATGCCCTATGCGGACGAGGTCGAGGCCATGCTGTCCGGCGAATCCCGATCGCCGGGCGCAAAGCGCTTGAACGGCAACGAAAGTGAGCACCGTGTCTGATCTGAGCATCACCGACCTCACCTGGGTGCGCGCGACGCGGCCCGAGGCGATCGCGGAAGCGGCCGCGGCCCGGTCCCGGCGACCCCTGCTCGGTGACAACGGCCGCATGATGATCGTGGCCGCCGACCACCCGGCACGCGGCGCGCTGGGCGCCGGTGCCAACCCGCTGGCGATGGCCAACCGCGCCGACCTGCTGGAGCGGCTGTGCGTCGCCTTGCAGCGACCGGGCGTCGATGGCGTGCTGGGCACGGCCGACATCCTTGAGGACCTTCTGCTGCTGGGAGCGCTGGAGAACAAGGTCGTCATCGGCTCGATGAACCGCGGCGGCCTGGCCGGGGCGTCCTTCGAGCTCGATGACCGGTTCACCGGACACCGCGCGTCGGACCTTGAGCGGTTGCGCTTCGATGCCGGAAAGTTGTTGCTGCGTCTGGACATGAGCGATCCGGGATCGCTGAACACCATGCACGGCGCGGCGAATGCGATCAACGAGCTCGCCGAGCGCGGGCTGATGGCCATGGCCGAGCCGTTCATCTCGCACCGCGTCGACGGCAAGGTGCGCAACGACCTCTCGGCGGCGGCGGTCGCCCGCTCCATCGCGATCGCCTCCGGCCTCGGCGGCACGTCGGCCCACACCTGGCTGAAGGTGCCGGTCGTCGAGGACATCGACCAGATCGGTCGCGCCCTGGAGGCCACCACGTTGCCGACGGTCCTGCTCGGCGGTGAGGTTTCGACCGACCCGGCGGCGACCCAAGAGCGCTGGCACAAGGCGCTGCAACTGCCGAACGTGCGCGGCCTCGTCGTCGGCCGGACCCTGCTGTATCCGCATGACGACGACGTCGCGGGCGCCGTCGACGCCGCTGTCGGGCTGCTGTGACCGCGACTGCGGCGACACCCCGCATCACGAGCTTGGAGGACCAGCGTTGACGGACAAGCGTTTCTACTGTCCAGCGGGTACGACGGCGCGCGGCGAGTACAGCACTTTCGTGGACCCGGAGTCCGCGGGATGGGGCTACTCGTCGCTGCGGGTGCTCGAACTCGAAGCCGGTGCACGCCACGAGCTGGCCACCGGTGACAGCGAATGGATCGTGCTGCCGCTGGCCGACAGCTGCACGGTGGTCTGCGACGGCGAGACGTTCGAGCTGGCCGGGCGCAGGAGCGTGTTCGACGGTGTCACGGATTTCGTTTACATACCAAGGGATGCGCAGGTGCGGATCAGCAGCGATTCCGGCGGTCGGTTCGCGCTGACCGGCGCGCGGTGCGAAAACCGGCTGCCCGCGCGCTACGGCCCGGCCGCCGGAGTGCCGGTCGAGCTGCGCGGTGCTGGGCAGGCCAGCCGACAGGTCAACAACTTCGGTGCGGCGCACGTGTTCGAGGCGGACCGGCTGATCGCTGTCGAGGTGCTAACGCCGTCGGGAAATTGGTCGTCGTTCCCGCCGCACAAGCACGACTTGGAGCGCGAGGGCGAGTCGCGGCTGGAGGAGATCTACTACTTCGAGATCGCCGATTCGCACGGCAGCCCCGGTGTCGGGTACCAGCGGGTCTACCCGTCGGGTCCGGACCGCGCGACCGACGTGCTTGCCGAGGTGCGCAGCGGGGACGTGGTGCTGATTCCGGACGGCTGGCACGGGCCGTCGATGGCGGTGCCGGGCTACGACATGTACTACCTCAACGTGATGGCCGGTCCGTCCCCGGACCGCGCCTGGCTGATCTGCGATGACCCGACGCACGCGTGGGTGCGCGACACCTGGGCCGAGCAGCAAGTGGACCCGCGGCTCCCGCTCTACACCGCACCCGCACAGACCACAGTGGAGGAACGATGAAAACCCGGCGGTTGACCGTCGCGCAGGCGCTGGTGCGGTTCCTCGCCAACCAGCACACCGAACGCGACGGCGAGCAGCGTCGGCTGATCGCCGGGTGCTGGGGCATCTTCGGCCACGGCAACGTCGCCGGAATCGGCCAGGCGCTGCTGGAGGCCGGCGGCGACATGCCCTACCTCCAGGGGCGCAACGAGCAGGCGATGGTGCACGCGGCGGTCGGATTCGCCCGCCAGAGCAACCGGATGTCCACCTACGCGTGCACGACCTCGATCGGGCCGGGAGCGACGAACCTGGTCACCGGTGCCGCCCTGGCCACCATCAACCACCTGCCGGTGTTGCTGTTGCCGGGCGACATCTTCGCGACTCGACCCGCCGATCCGGTGCTACAGCAGCTGGAGGTCCCGCACGCCCGGGACGTCTCGGTCAACGACTGCCTGCGGCCGGTGTCGCGCTACTTCGACCGGATCTGGCGGCCGGAAGCGCTGATCCCCTCCGCACTGGACGCGATGCGGGTGCTCACCGACCCGGTGGAGACCGGCGCGGTGACCCTGGCGCTGCCGCAGGACGTGCAAGCCGAGGCGTACGACTGGCCGGAGGAGTTCTTCGCCGAGCGGGTGTGGCGGGTGCACCGCCCGGCACCGGACGCGCGGTCGGTCGCCGAGGCCGCCGAGCGGATCCGGGCGGCGAAGCGTCCGCTGGTCATCGCCGGGGGCGGGGTACACCACAGCGGTGCGGAAGAAGCGTTGCGGGCTTTCGCCGAGAGCACCGGAATTCCGGTGTCCGAAACGCAGGCGGGCCGTGGCTCGCTGCGCTTCGACCACCCCTGCGAGCTCGGGTCCATCGGGCACACCGGCACCGCGGTCTCCGACGACATCGCCCGTGCCGCGGACCTGATCATCGGCGTCGGCACCCGCTACTCGGACTTCACCACCGCCTCCCGGACTTTGTTCGCCAACCCGGACGTTCGGTTCGTCAACGTCAACATCACCTCGCTGGACGCCCACAAGCAGGCGGCGACCCCGGTGATCGGCGATGCGCGCACGACGCTGGGACAGCTGACCGAGGTGCTGTCCGGGCACCGCGTGTCCGAGGACTACGTGCAGGAGTACCGCGCCGGCGCGCAGCGCTGGGCGCAGGTGATCGAGCGGACGACGCGGAGCGCGGCCGGGGACGAGCGGCCGGGACAGGCTGAGGTGCTTGGCGTGCTCGACGAGGTCCTTGACGACCGCGACGTGGTGATCAACGCGGCCGGGTCGATGCCCGAGGACCTGAACAAGCTGTGGCGTGCCAAGCAACCGCGGCAGTACCACGTCGAGTACGGCTTCTCGTGCATGGGCTACGAGATCCCGGCGGCGATCGGCGCCCGGCTGGCCGACCCGTCGCGCGAGGTGTTCGCGCTGGTCGGCGACGGCACCTACCTGATGATGCCGACCGAGCTGGTCACCGCGGTGCAGGAAGGCATCAAGATCAACCTGGTGCTGGTGCAGAACCACGGCTACGCATCGATCGGCGGCCTGTCCGAGAAGGTCGGCGGCGAGCGTTTCGGCACCGCCTACCGCTACCGCGACGAAACCGGTGCCTTCACCGGCGAGCCGCTACCGGTGGACCTGGCGGCCAACGCCGAAAGCCTCGGCATGGACGTCCTGCGGGCCTCCACTGTGGACCAAATGCGCAACGCCCTGCGCGCAGCCCGGGCGGCGGAGCACCCGACGGCGGTGTACGTCGAGACCGACCCGGCGAAGGCGCAACTGCCGCCGGAGGCGTGGTGGGACGTGCCGGTGGCCGAGGTCTCCACCCGCGAGAGCACGCAACTGGCGCGCAAGCGCTACGAGGACCAAGCGCGCACGCAGCGGCACCACCTGTGATTTCCAAATCGTGAGCGAACTGCTTTGAACACCATCAACCATTTCATCGACGGCAAGCCCGTGGAGGGCGTGTCGGGCCGGTTCGGGGTCGTGACGAACCCGGCGACGGGGGAGCAGACCGCGCAGGCCGCCTTCTGTGATGTGTCCGAAGTGGACACCGTGGTTGGATCGGCGGCGAAGGCGTTCGCCTCGTGGGCCACCACATCGCTGGCCAAGCGCGCAGGTGCTGTTCAACTACCGCGAACTGCTGAACACCCACCGCGACGAGATCGCGTCGCTGATCACCGCCGAGCACGGCAAGGTGCACTCCGATGCCCTGGGCGAGGTCGCCCGGGGTCTGGAGATCGTCGAGCTGGCCTGCGGGATCCCGCAGCTGCTCAAGGGCGAAACCTCCACCCAGGTCTCCACCCGGGTCGATGTGGAATCGATCCGCCAACCGCTCGGGGTGGTCGCCGGCATCACGCCGTTCAACTTCCCGGCGATGGTGCCGCTGTGGATGTTCCCGCTGGCCATCGCCTGCGGCAATCCGGCGATTTCGCTCGGTTGATCCCTGGAGACGAAGACCGCACCATTCAGGCCTTGCTTGGCTCGATCGGCCCGAGCAACCAGTTGCCCGGCGCCGCACGGTCGGTAGCCGTGAAGTACTCGACAGTATCGGCGGCGAACTCCTCCACGGAGATCAGTCCGTCGCCGTCGCGGTCCAGCCGGCGGAATGCGTCGCGAGATTCGTCCTCGGACATCTGGATCGAGCTGCCGAACACCTTGACGTACTCGTCTTCGTTCACCGTCCCGTCACCGTCGAGATCGCCCATCGCGGCGTAGGCCTCGGCCGCGGGAGCTAGGACCTCGCGGAACGCCGACCTGTCAGCGGTTGCCCAGTTGTGCAGGCAGGTGACGAACGGGTCGCGGGCCAGTTCGCCGTTCACCGCGTATGGCGCGAACATGTCATCCCACCATCGTCGCGTCGCGCTGCTCAGCCGTCGTTTCTGGGCGGAGTCCTCGGCCCAGCCGAAGGCATTGCTAACGCCCTCCACCACGGCCTGGACGTCGGCCCACTCAATGACCCCATCGCGGTTGGTGTCCCAGAATTGGAAGAGGCGGTCGTGCTTCTGCCGAAGGAATTGCTCTGACATAACGCACCACATTTCGATGACGTATTTCGCGGCTTTCGATCATTGTCCGGTGCGTCGGGATCCGAATCTTGAGGGACGCCACGCCGCTGAGCAATGCGGCAAAGCCATTCGGCACCGTCGTGCACCAAGCCCCACCGCGCGATCTTTGGCACTGCGGAATCCCTTATGTCCCAATAGATCGCATCGTCTGCCGGACGGTGATCTGCACGGTCGATAGTCGCTCGACTACCAGTCGTGATTGCTCCATTTGGGGGAACGCAGTAGGCCTCACGGCGGGCAGTATCGCCGGATACTGCACAAACTCCCAGCTCCTGGCTACATCCCCCGGGCACGGAGGTGGGAGGTGGAAGGAGAGAGAACATGCCCCGAGGTTCTCTAGGCCGAGGCATTCTCGCGCTCGTCGCGACGATGCTGACCAGCCTGGCGCTCGCAGCACCAATCGCCGGTGCTGCTTCTACGCCGTTCATTATCGGAGGTACCGAAGCGAAACAGACCTACAGCTTTATGGCGTCCATGCAATCCACCGATGGTCAACACCACTGCGGCGCCTCGCTGATCGATAAACAGTGGTTGGTCACCGCCGCGCACTGCGTGGACGGGCAACAGCCCAGCAACGTCCAATACCGGATCGGGTCAAGCGACCGCACCAAGGGCGGTGAGGTCGTCAAACCGGACAAGTTCATCGCCCACCCCAATTCGAAGCAGAAGCAGAGCGGCAGCGACGTCGCCACCGGCTACGACATCGCCATGGTCCACCTGGCGCAACCGGTGAAAGCGCAGCCGATCGAGATCTCTGCGACGTCACCGCAGCCGGGCACCGCGCTGCTGCTGCTCGGGTGGGGCCAGACCTGCGGGACGCAAAAATGCGGCGAGCCGCCCCAAAACTTGAAGGAGTTGAACACCAAGACGATCGCCCCGTCGGGCTGCAACGGCTCGGGCAACCCCTTCGATTCGGAACGCGAGCTGTGCATCGATAATCAGGGCGGCAAGGTGAGCGCATGCTACGGCGACTCCGGTGGCCCGGCCGTGGTGCGAGAGGGCAGCGATTTCAAACTGGTCGGCGCGACCAGCCGCGGCCAGGCCGAGAATTGCGCGGAGAAGCCCGGCATCTACAGCAACCTCGTGGCGCACACCGACTGGATCAAGCAGACCATGAGTTCCGGCGGCGCATCCGATCCCTCCGGCGGAGGATCCGATCCCTCCGGAGGGTCGTCCCCGGGCGGGTCCCCCGGTGGGTCGCCGGGCGGGCCTGGTGGGTCCCCTGGCGGGCCGGGCGGGTCCCCTGGTGGGCCTGGTGGGTCCCCTGGTGGGTCGCCGGGCGGGCCGGGCGGGTTCCCTGGCGGGCCCCGTGGCGGCCACCCCGGAATGCCGTCGTTCCCGCCGGGGATGCTGCCCAAGCGGTAACCCCGTAGCCTGCGGCGGATGCCCTCAACGGAAGGCGGGGGGTCGTGGAACCGTTCACGGACGGTTTCATGATCCCCCACTTTCGCGCCTGCATCAGCCGGGAAGGTATTCGCGAGATCCCGCCTGTTCGTCACGTATAGTCGCCGCTCAAGCACCGGGTGAAGTTGTGATGCCCTACGGCAGCCCGGAACCCAACCTTCAACGGCCGATCGGCAGACGAGACCCAGCAGGGCAGGCTCGGCGGCGATCTCTTCAAGCGAGGTCTTCCAGGGTCTTCCGGACTGCCGCCGCCACCGCACGATTGCTGGTGACGACGGGAATGCCGGTCGTCGCTTCGATCCGCGCGACTGCTTCGAGCGCTCGGAAGTTCGTGCACGAGATGAACAGCGGATCGGGTTCGCAGCGGTCGACCAACTTGATCGCGCGGTCCGCGATCTCCTGCGGCATCGGTTCGGCGAGCCCGAAGTTGTCGTCGATCCCGAATCCCTCGATGTCGATGACCTCAATGCCGGTGCTCGCCAGGCTTTCGCGGATCTTGACGTTGAGCTCGTCGACATACGGCGTCAGGACCGCGACCCGCTCGGAACCGGCATCCGGCTCGGACAAGCTCAGGGACATGGCTCCGCCGCTGGCGACCAGCGGCAGACGAGCCTGCTTCTGCTCCTCGGTGCCGAATTTGAGCAGTGTCTGTGCCACGAGCTGGCTGCTC
Source organism: Saccharopolyspora phatthalungensis (assembly GCF_014203395.1). Taxonomy (NCBI): domain Bacteria; kingdom Bacillati; phylum Actinomycetota; class Actinomycetes; order Pseudonocardiales; family Pseudonocardiaceae; genus Saccharopolyspora; species Saccharopolyspora phatthalungensis. The sequence continues at coordinate 1,517,076 of NZ_JACHIW010000002.1, read as the reverse complement.
GCCGCAGCGGCGACCGGGGCGAGTCCGCGTGATGTCTCTTCGAAGAAGATGCATTGCTCGATGAGTCCGCCGCCCGATCCCCCGTATTCGTCGGGGATCGCGATGCCGGCCCAGCCCAGGTCGGCCATCTTCTTGAACAGTTCCCGGCTGTGCACGAGAGTGCCGTTTTTCGTGTAGTAATCCCGTTTCCGGCGATCGCCGCACTCGGCATCGCAGCCGGACCATGCGACCGATCTCGGCACCCTGATGCTCGCCGGCGCACGCCCCGCCGCGCAGGCTGGCGGGAAAGCCCGATTCCGCACAGCCGGAAGCATCTCCCGATACCGCGCTCGGTGCGCTCGAAAGATAGGTGACCTTTTCCTGCTTCAGGATGGTCAGCCAGGCTTCGGCATTGAAACGTCCACTGTAGATCAGACGGGCACGGCCTTCCGCATTCACGCAAAGCCCGGCCGAGTAGAGGCCGTTCACCCAGCCCGGGCTGGAGGTGGAGGCGAAGAGGTCGCCCGGCTGCAACGCGAATGCATGCCGAACGAAGGGCTGCATCGTGAGCAGATAGGAGTGCGGCAGCTGGCAGCCCTTGGGCGTGCCAGTGGTTCCGCTGGTGTAGAGCAGAGTCGCGGTATCGGACGCCGCAGTGTTGAACCAACCGGTCGAGGCGTCGTTCTGCTCGATCAGCGTCCAGAACTCGGCCTCGCTGTTGGGGCTTTTCACACCGATCACGACCGGGCTGATCGCTGCGGCCGTGACGGCCTTCTCCAGCGGGGTCCAGGAGTCGCCATCAGTGACGACTACCGACGGTTGCGCGTGCCCGAGGCGCTGCGCCAGTCCTTCGACGCCGAAGCCGGGATACAACGGCACTCCGCACGACCAAGATCTCGCCGTGTACGAGTAAAATATTACGTAAATACTTGCCCATCGGGTCGGCGTCGTCAAGGGGGCGGCGAAGCGGATCTCCAACCGGAGGGCGGTCTTCGACAGCAGCGGCAGACCCGCGTCGGGCGCTGGCCGCGAAGCGCGCGCAGCAGACGGCAAACCTTGATCAGGACATCGCCAGGTGAGTTAGGCTGGGCGGGCACCAAGAGAATAACCCAAGGAGATACGCAGAAATGCCTGAGATGACCAGTCGGTCTCCCGTGATTCGCAGTCTCGCTCCCACCGAGAGCTGGTTGGTGGATATCGGTATCTATGTGGGCTATGTCGTCGAGGTCCGTGGCCGATTGGATGTCGACGCACTTTCTGCGGCGTTGGAATCTCTCAGGCGCGCTTACCCAGCCCTGGCTGCGCATCTGAGGTCGGTTGATGAATGCCATATGCTCGTTGCCCCCACCGGCTCCCTGCCCGGAGTCAGCGTGTTAGACGGCAGCCCGTCCGACCCCCTGATGGGTTTCGATGTGGACCCTGGCAGCGTCCTCTCCGCGGTCCATGTAGTACGTGACGGCGATCGAGCCAGCGTGGCGTTGCTGATTCACCACGCGATCGCCGACGGACATCATGGACTCGCGGTGCTTGAGGCTTTCTGGTCCAGCTACACCGACATCGTGCAAGGCGGGTCTCCCAGCCTCGGCACCCACGGCTATCCGGACGCGGTCGAAAAAATTCTGTCCGATCGAGGGATCGGGCAATTCGAGTATCCGGATCCACCGGCGGAGTCCCTGCAAGTTTCCGGCGCGGACGCCGCCGGCGATCTGCCAGCGTTCACGAGTCAGGTGATCCGGTGCGATGTCGACATCGCGGCCCTCTTGGATCTCGGCCACCGGACAAAGCTCACCTTAAATGCACTCGTATCCGCGGCGCTTATCCTCACCGAGGCGAACGAGCGCCAACGGCCGATCCATGAGATCCCCTACTACATCACCCTGGACATGCGCAGGAGACTGACGCCGCCAGTGGAAACGACAGCCGGAACGAACGTACTCAGCTTTGTCGGCTTCACCGCGACCGACGACACCGATACCGATCTCATCGGCCTGGCCCGTGCCGTCGCCGCACGTCTTCCGGAAGCCCTCGAAGCGGAAAATGACATTCATCAGACCGCAACCGAACTGCGTGGGTTTTTCGATAATCTGGCGATGCCATCCACCCCAGGAAGCGTTTTCACAACCAACTGGGGCGCGGTACCGGCCCTGCGTTCTCCGGCGGGGTTGACACTCGATAGGTTCCGCGCCGCCGTTTACAACAAGATTCAAAACGCCAGTGTTCTGACTCCAACCCAGGCCGAAGCAATGCATACTTACACCATTTATTCATTCAATGGAAAATTGACAATAGAGGCACTTATCAGCGATCCAGCACAGTACGAGTCCGCGCAACGAAAGATCGCGGCATTGAAATCGACACTAAGCGCACTCCCGCAGGTCTAGTGCCTTGGTACCGTTGAGCGTGACGTAGCACAGCGGTGAACTCGTCTCGTCGGGGCTCCGGCGCGTTGCCGCGCCGGAGCCACCCGATGACATAGCCGAAGAGGTCGGAAACTCCTCGATTCGGACGACGGTGCAGATGGCTGGTCCGCTGGACGCGCTGTCGGTGATGTTGGCCAAAGAGTCTCACCGTCCACTTTGGCCCCACGTGTCTCGGCTGGGTCCGCATCGACGGACCGGTCAAGGCAGGAATCGACCGGACGGTTCGACCCGTCACAGCCACGTTTCGACGGCCAGCAGGTCGCGCATGGAGATCACGCCGACGACATTATGGCCCTGCTTCACCGGCAGATGTCGGATTCCTGCGTCGAGCATCCGTCGTGCGGCGTCTCGGGTGTCCTCGCCGAAGGAGGCCGTTTCGAGTTTGTGAGACGCGAACGACGTGGCTTTCGCCTCTCGCGGATCGGCCTGTTCCGCGATGGCTCGGACGACGTCGCGTTCAGAGATGATGCCGATGACCCGGTCGTTGTCGAGCACGGCGAGGGCGCCGACGTGGTCCGCGGTCATCTTCCTCGCGACCTCGGCGAGTGAATCCGAGTCTTGACAGCTGAGCGTTCCCGGGTGGAAGACCTCTTCGACTCGCATGGCTTCCTCCGTGCGACGTGGTAGTGACGAATGCGGTCGGGGTTCGACCACGCTCACCCGGCGCGTACCCGGCATGGCCAGCGCCAAAGCTCTACAAAACAGACCCTGGCGGCGAGCTTGGTGACCATCTCCCCTAGCTGGCGAAGGGGTGGGCGCGTGACGGTCGAGTCGGGTCCCGGCTTTTCGAGGTGGAACATGACCGACCAGGCAAACGCGCTCGAACTCGCCAGCACGCCCGTGGTCGCGGTCCGGCCCGAACTGGACGCGATGACCGCCCTGTACGAGATGTACCGCCGCGACGTCCACCACCTCGCCGTGGTCACCGAGGACGACGCTGCCGTGGGGCTGGTGAGCGCCGTGGATCTTCTGCAGGGCATCGCGGCCCAGTACCCGAAGACTTCCGCTCCCGTCGGCTCGCTGTGCCCGGTGCCAGGCCCCCGGGTGGACGCGGCCGACGACATCGGTATCGCGGCGCAACGCATGATCGACGCCCACACCGATGCCGTTCTGGTCGAGCGGCGGGGGCAAGTGTGCGGCGTGCTCACCGCAGTCGATCTCGTCCGCAGCATCGCCGACCGGCAGCCGGAGGAAGAAGGATCTCGATGAGCGTCGCCAGGGCCGAAACGGACGGCAGCCACCGGCGGGACGAGCGGTCGGCCGGCTTGGCGCAACGAATTGGCCTGACCGCGGTGCCGCAGGTACTGATGCGGTTCGGGCTTCCGATGACCTTGGAGGTCGGGGATCGATGACCAGCATGGAGCCGAAACCGGTCATCGTGGGCATCGACGGGTCCTCATCGGCACTTGAGGCCGCGCGGTGGGCCGCCGCCGAGGCCCAACGCCGTGGCACCTGGCTACACGTCGTATTCGCCGACGTATTCGCACTGGTGTACGTGCCGGACCTGCCGACGATGCCGATCCCGCAAACCTACGCCAACGCGATGGCGCGGCAAGCCGAGCAATGGCTGCACCGAGCCAAGCGGGAGGCGACCGCAGTGGCCCCAGGACTGGAGGTGCGGACTTTCGTGGCGACCGGAGGCGCCATTCCGGTGCTCGTCGACGAGTCACGGCACGCGCAACTCGCCGTCGCTGGCAGCAGCGGCCTCGGTGGTTTCACCGGAATTCTCGTGGGTTCCGTCGCAATCGCGCTTTGCGCGCACGGGCACTGCCCGGTCGCAGTGGTGCGACAGCCGCCCACGGCCGAATCTGACGCCCCCGTGGTGGTTGGTGTGGACGACTCGCCTGGTAGGGAAACGGTGCTGAACATGGCGTTCGAGGAAGCCGCGATGCGCGCTGTACCTCTTGAGGCCGTGCACGCCTGGCACACGGTGGGAAGCGAGCAAGCCTGGTACAGCTTCCACCGCGAGGGCCGCGACGCGGCGCTCCAACACGATGAGGAGCGCATCCTCGCCGAAAACCTGGCGAGCTGGAACGAGAAGTACCCCGACGTCGAGGTGCGCCGCATCGTGGCGCAGGGCAAACCTGCGCGCGTGCTGCTTGAGCACGCGCAGCACGCGCAGCTGGCGGTCGTGGGAGCCCGTGGGCGCGGGGCCCTCGCCGGGCTGGTGCTGGGCTCGACGAGCCAACAGTTGGTGCGCCACGCGCCCTGCCCGCTCATCGTGGCGCGCTGAACGAGAAATGCGGAGGAGGGGAGCGCGATGCCCTATTGGCACGGCTACGGCTGGGGTGTGTGGGGTTTGGCGATGATGACCGTGAGCATGGTCCTGTTCTGGGTGCTGATCATCGTGGCCATCGTCGCGCTGGTCCGCTACCTCCAGCGTGCCGGACGGGTCGATCGCGGCGTCGGCACCGCCGAAGAGTTACTGGCGGAGCGCTTCGCCCGCGGGGAAATCGACGAAGAAGAATACCGGCGCCGGATGACGGCGCTGGCCGAACGCAGACGCCGGACGTGACGGCCGGGTTGTGGGCGAACGGGTTGCTCGCTCATGAGCACCCGCTCGGCAGCCCGCGGGCCATCGGTGATGCCAAGGATGGACGAATTTCTGTTAGTTCTCAAACATTTCGGCCACGCCGTAGAAGAGCATGTCCGCGGCGTCGCGGCGGGGGGAAGCGACCGATGGCGTGCCGTGGCCGATCCGCAACAGCGCCTGCGGGGTGAGCCCACCCACCAGCCGCTGGAGCTCCTCGCGCGTCTCAGGTACTTCGACGACCTCGGAGATCATCGAAGCGACCAACCCTTGCGCGGTCGCGGTCAGCCACAACCGCTGGAGTGCCTGCCCGGCATCCAGCTCGGCTTCCCGGCTACCGTGCTGCGAGCACAACACCACCAGCAGCGGATGGGATTCGAATTCGATTGCCGGCGACCGCGATGCCTGTCCGGAGGTGAAGTCGCGGTGCACCCATTGGTCCCGTGGTTCTGGTTTGAGGCCGGCCGCCGAGAGCGGTACCCCTTCAGGGGTGTCGCCGGTGCGCCCTACCCAGGCGGCCATCTCGGTCCGGAAGCGGGGATTGGCCATCTGCGCACGGTGGGCGCGGTGCACCAATCCTTCGAGGGCGCCGAGTTCACCGGGCTGCACCACGTGCAGCCAGGCGTGCCCTTCGTGGGCAGCGCGCATCAGCAGATGTCGATCCTCTGTGGACACTGGGGTGTTCCGGAAGGGGTGGCGGTGGCTGTGCCGTTCGGTGATCGCCTCGTAGAGTCGGGCGTCTTCCGGGCGTGGCTGGGCTAGGCCACCGCTGCGCACCTCGGCCAGCGCGGTCGCGGCTGCCAGGTGCGGGAGCAGGGTCACCACCGGCCGGATTCCCGCGTGTTCCAGGGCGAGACGCAAGTTGAACAACGCGGCCCCGCAGGCCAGCCGAAGCTCCCGGTCCTCGGGGTCGGCGGCCGGCAGGCGCCGCCTCGGGTCTGCGTGCAGCTCGATCACGTGGGGCAGAATCCGGAAACGGCACGGCTGGCTGTTGTGCAGCGACGGAGCCATCCCGGAAAGCCGGATGATCTGCTCCATCTGCACGGGTGTCAACTCGAAGGCCGTAGGGAAAGCTCGCATGCACGACTCCTCATCCGCACATTCGATGTCCTCACTGTGGCGGCACCGTATTCGATTTGGCGAGGGTCCAAGGGCCTCTGATCCGTGCGACGGGCTGTGACCGAGCATGGCGAGGCTCCGTTCCCCGATCGATGCCTTCCTGCAGCAAGGCGCCTGCCGCCGGTGGCAGCCAGCCGACGGCGGCAACGCACATGGCGATGAGCGACAAACCCATTCCGACGGCGGCGCTTTGCACCGCGATGCCGCGGGCCCGGCGGGCGATGCTCATGGCGTCGGCGAGGGCGTCGATCCGGTCCGTGGTGAGCACGACGTCAGCGGCCTCCGATGAAGCGGTCGAGCCGCGGGCACCCATCGCGATCCCGACCGTCGCCGCAGCCAGGGCAGGGACGTCGTTGACCCCGTCGCCCACCATGATGGTGGTCGCCTTTTCGCTTTCGGCGCGGACGCAGGCCACCTTTCTCGCGGGTGTTTGCTCCGCGTGCGACAGCGCTGATTGGGGAGCCGGTGATCAGCCAAGCGGCACCCGACAGGAGCAAGGCCAGCGGGAGGAACCACGTGGCGTATTTGTAGCACGGCGAGGGTGCCGCCGAGTGAGAGCACGGCGATGAGATCGACGCCGGTTCGGCCGCGCCACAGTGCGAGAGACATCCACGTCAGCGCAGGCAGTATGGCGACGGCAGTGCCGACCGCCCAGGACACGTCGGCCGCGCTGGTGGCACCGGCCGCCCAGGCCACGACGCCGATCACCAATGCGCCCGTTGTGACCGCTAGGAGGGCCGGCTCGAACCACGAAGGAGGTGCCACTGACTCTCCGGCGACTTCAATGGAATGTCGATTTCCATGCCCGTTCGCGGCGGAGACCTCGCGGGTACTGGGTAGGTTAACCCAGCCTGCACGGCTGGAAGTCGTGGTGATCAGCCGAGGAACTGGTCATAGAGCAGGTAGGCGTTGAGGCCGACGATCACCGCGGTGATCAACGTCATGAGAGCGGTCATCCGGCGCGAGTTCGAGAAGGCCCCCATCGTGGCCCGGTCCCGGGTGATGAGCACCAGCGGCACCAGCGCGAAGGGGATGCCGAAGCTGAGCACGACCTGGCTGAAGTTCAGCACGTCCGTGGCGTTCATACCGAGCCCGATCACCGCGAGCGCGGGCAGCATCGTGATCAGCCGGCGCAGCACGAGCGGAATCCGGAAGTTCAGGAAGCCGGCCATGACGACTTGGCCGGCGAACGTGCCGACGCTGGAGGACGAGATCCCCGAGGCCAACAGCGCGACGGCGAAGACCAGCGCGGCGCCGCCCCCGGCCAGGGTGGCCAAGCCCGCGTGGGCATTTTCGATGCCGCCGATGGTCGTGTTGCCGCTGCCGTGGAACAGCTTCGCGGCCACCATCAGCATCGACAGGTTGATCACGCCCGCCATGCCCAGCGCGACGATGACGTCCCAGCGCTCGAAGTGCAGGACCTTCCGGCGCTCGGCGTCGTTCGACGCGCCCACCCGCCGACTGGTCAGCGCGGAGTGGAGGTACACGACGTGCGGCATCACCGTGGCGCCGATGATGCCCACGGCCAGGTAGGCGCTCCCGCTGCCCGGCAGGCTCGGTGCCAGTCCGGCGAGCGCCTGGCCTGCATCGGCGCCGATGCGCAGCAGCTGGTAGATGAAGCCGCCGATGATGAAGAAGAGCATCGCCGCGATGGCGCGTTCGAACGGCCGGAAGCCGCGCGCCTGGAGGGCGAGCACGATGAACGCGGCCACGGCGGTGATCAATGCCGCGGGGAACATGGGAATGCCGAACAAGAGGTAGAGGCCGAGGGCCGCGCCGACGAACTCCGCCAGGTCGGTCGCCATCGCGACGATCTCGGCCTGCAGCCACAGCGCCCACCGCACGGGTGCGGGGTACCGGTCCCGGCACACCTCGGGCAGGGTCTTGCCGGTGACGATGCCGATCTTGGCGGACAGGAACTGCACCGGCATGGCCATCAGGTTCGCCAGCACCACGACCCATACGAGGGCATAGCCGAATTCCGCGCCGGCGCTGAGGTTGGTGGAGAAGTTGCCCGGATCGACGTAGGCGATCGCGGCGATGAAGGCCGGGCCGAGCATCGCCACGGTGCCGCGCATCCGGCCCCGGGCGAGCACCTTGTCGAGAGGGACAGCGGTCGTCTCGGCCGGAGGCTTCGCCGTCGTACTCATGACAGGCCGGCCTTGTTTGCGAACTTGCTGGCCGAGGACGCGAGCGGGCTTGCGCTGCTCGTCCTCTGGCCGTCAGTCCGTTCGGTCAGGGTGATCGCATCAGGTCGAAATTTCGGCACGCCAGTCACCCGGTTACGGTACACCGAAAACACGGATTCGTGGGATGCCCTCTTGCGGACATGCGCCTTCCTGCACGGCCTGCGCATCATCGTGGTCCTGCTGCTCGCCACCGCAGCGGTCGTGCTGCTGCGCAAGCAAGTCCCGCAGCAGTGACGGTCGCAGGCCATCGAACTCGCCCGGCCGGAGCGTCCGCATGGTCATGTGCTCGCGGTCGGAGCGGCTGAGAAACCACCGATGTACGGTGTGAAGTCGACCACCGACCACGAACGCCGGGTTCGCCCACCTGGAAGACAACCTCACCGCAGCGAGCATCGCGCTCACCAAATACAAAAGCCGCCGCACTCGCAGCGCTTGGGTAAGCCACTACCTCAATACAACGCGGACATTGCGGGTAGTTTCGGAGCAAATTCCCGGAAAATGTCCACAAGAGAGGGTCATTCATGCCACGTGTTGCCACCGCCGAGCAGGTCGACCGGACCGCGCTGCTGGAGTTCCTGCGGCCGCGTCACCGCGGCTTGCTTGTCACCACCCGGTCCGACGGCCGCCCGCAGATGTCCCCGGTGACCTGCGGCGTGGACACCGAGGGCCGGATCGTGGTGTCGACGTATCCGGAGCGGGTCAAGACGCGAAATGCGCGTCGGGACGCGCGGGTGTCGATGTGCGTGCTTTCCGACGAGTGGGACGGCCCGTACGTGCAGGTCGACGGCCGAGCCGAGGTGCTGGACATGCCGGCGGCACTGGACGGTCTCGTCGAGTACTTCCGCTGCATCTCCGGCGAACACCCGAACTGGGACGACTACCGCGAAGCGATGGTCCGGCAGAACAAGTCGCTGATCCGCATCGACATCGAACGCTGGGGCCCGATCGCCACCGGCGGATTCCCGCCCCACCTCGCCGAGTCCTGAGCACGGTGCCGGGGCGCGTCCGAGCGGGTGACTGTCCGGGTCGCCCTGGGGAGACGCCGCGAAAACCGGTTCGGGTTTTCAGGCGGTGCCGAGGCCGCGGGAGCGGAGGATGCCGCGTTCCAGCGGACGGAAGACGAGCAGTTCGATGCCTATTCCGACGAGCAGGATCAGCGTGATTGCTGCGATGACGGTGGGCATATCGGACAGCAGGCGGCCGTCTTCGAGGTAGGCGCCGAGGCCCTTGCCCAGTTCGGGGGAGGTGGCGATGATCTCGGCCGCCATCAGGGAGCGCCAGGAGAACGCCCAGCCTTGTTTGAGTCCGGCCAGGTAGCCGGGCAGCGCGGCCGGCAGCAGGATGTGCCGGGCCATCGCGAGTCGGCCCGCGCCCAGTGCCTTGCCGACGCGCGGGAGGATCGGTGGTATTTGGTCGATCCCGGCGACCAGGCCGTTGGTGATCGACGGGACGCAGCCCAGCAGCAGCACCGTGTACATCGTCGCGGGGGTGACGCCGAACCAGAGCACCGCGGCGGGGACCCAGGCCACCGACGGCAGGCTCTGCAGACCGGATAGCAGCGGGCCGAGTGCTGAGCGGACCATCCGGACCTTGGCCACCAGCAGGCCCAGCGGGGTCGCGATGGCGATGCCGATGAGGAACCCGATGAGGGCGCGGTGCACGGAGGTCCAGATGAGGCTCAGCGCGTTGCCGCTGACGATCTCGTCCCACAGTTGCATGCCGACTGCTCGCGGCTCGGGCAGTTTGAATTCCGGCCACAGCGCGGATGCCCACAGCGCTTGCCAGACGACGAGTGCCGATGCGAGCGCGACCAGCGGCGGCAGGGCGGCGCGGGCGAACCGGCGCCAGCGGTTGCGGGCGTCGGACTGCGGGCCGGTCGGGGTGTCCAGGGCGTCGAGGCCGGCTTCGACCGCGGCGTCGAAATCGGTGTCCCGGGTGGCGGTGCGTTCAGGCCGAGGCATGATCACTGATCACCTCCCGAAGGCGCCGGTTGATCACCTCGGCCAGATCCAGACCGTCCTGAGTGGACTCATCGGCGGTCCATTCCTGCACGATCCGGCCGGGGCGGGACGACAGCAGCACCACGCGCTGGCCGAGCCGCACCGCTTCGCGGACGTCATGGGTCACGAACACCACCGCGGCCCCGGTGGACTCCCACACCCGCAGCAGCTCGGACTGCAGCACGTCCCGGGTGATCGCGTCCAGCGCGGAGAACGGTTCGTCCATCAGCAGCAGGGAGGTGGCGGAAGCGTCATCGGAGGCGCCGAGCGCGGACGCCAGCGCGCGGGCCAGCGCCACCCGCTGGCGCATCCCGCCGGAGAGCTCGTGCGGACGCTTGCCGCCCGCGTTTCCCAACCGGACCAGGTCCAGCAGTTCACGGGCGCGTTCGCGCCGGGCGGTGCGCTCGACACCGGCCAGGCGCAGCGGCAGTTCGATGTTGCCCGCCGCGGTCAGCCAGGGCATCAGCGCGGCTTCCTGAAACATCACGGCTGGCCGCGAGCCGCGCAGGTCGATAGAGCCGTGCGAGGGCTCATCCAACCCGGCGATCAGGTTGAGCAGCGTGGTCTTGCCGCATCCCGACGCGCCGAGCAGGCAGACGAACTCGCCCGGCCGGACGGTGAGATCGATGCCGTGCAGCGCCGTGACGCTGCGGCGTGCATTGCCGAAACTCTTGTGCACCCCGGTCAGCCGGACCACGTGGTCGGCGTTCGCGGGCGCTTGCAGGACACTGGTCATTTCTCGGTTGCCTTCTTCGCCACGGGGTCGATCATCCGGTCAGCCCGCCGTCATCGACCTTCGGCTTGCCGGCCGCTTCGAGCACGGCGTTGAGCGCGGTGAGGTCGACCAGGCCTTTCAAGTCGGGCGCCTGCCGCTCGATGCCCGCGATCACCTGGTCCTGTGCCAGCTGCGGGAACCGGGAGGCCAGCGGGTCGGTGGTGAGTTCGATGCCGGTGAACGCCCGGTCAATGACCTCGGGAGACAGTTCCTTTCCGGTCAGCGTCTTGAGCTGGGTGTTGACGGCGGTCTTGGCCGCCGCGGGGTTGGTGGCGGCGAGGTCGTTGGCCGCGAGCACGCCGCGCAACACGGCCTGCACGGTCTGTGGGTGCTGCTGGAGGAATTCGGTGCGCACCAGGACGACCGTGGTCGGGAACTTTCCCTCCGGCCACAGCTGCTTCTCGTCGACCAGGACCTTGGCGCCGGCGTCGTGCACCAGCCGCGACGCCCACGGCTCGGGCAACCAGGCGCCGGCCAGCCGGCCCTGCCGGAACTGGTCGAGGGTCTGGGCGTTGTCGATGTTCTGCACCCCGACGTCGCTCAGCTTGTTGTCGGCCAGCCACTTCTTCAGTGCCACGTCCTGGGTGTTGCCGAACTGCGGGGACGCGACGGTCTTGCCCCGCAGGTCCTGCGGGCTGTTGATCTGCGGCGCGGTCACCAGCTGGGCGCCGCCGGAGGTGGCCCCCGAGATAAGCCGGACGTTTTCCCCGCCGGACTTGGCGAAGGCGTTGATCGCCGGACCGGAACCGATGAAGCCGATGTCCAGCGAGCCGCCCAGCAGTGCCGAGACCTCCTCCGGACCCGCGCTGAACTGCACGGGCGTGAGCTTGGTGCTGCCCAGTTCCTTGGTGAACAGGCCCTTGTCCAACCCGATCAGTGCCGAGGCATGGGTGACGTTGGGGAAGTAGCCCAGTCGCACCTCGGCGGCCGGGGCGGCGTTCTCCGGTGGCACCGCAGAGCCGGCGCGGTCGGCGCGTGAACATCCGGCCACGGCGGCGAGCAAGGAGAGAACGGCGGCGGCAACGGCCACCGCCCGTGGTCTGCGTGCTGCGATGCTCACGTCTGACGTCCCTTCACCTGGCAGCCGGTCACACCGTCCGGGCTGAGCTGCCCTTAGGCGCCCGTCCTGAGCTGCCGTTTTGTCATATTGACGACAAAGTCGATAGGGACAGTACAGTTTGTGCCGCCCGCTGAGCACGCGCTCTCACGTAGTAGGACGCGGGTGCGCTCAGCGGCTCTGCCACACCTCGGGGTCGTGGGTGCGTCCAGCCACAGCCGCCGGGAGGTCATCCCGTGCGAGGTCGGCCAAAGTGACCTCCTCCAGCACCTCTCGCAGGCTGCTGCGGACCGCGATCCACACGCGTTGCACCACGGCCACCGACGGCTCGTAGCGGACCGCTTCCGGGCGCACCCCATGCACGCTGACCAGCGGCCCATCCACGGCACGGATCACGTCCGCCACCGAAACCGCCTCCGCCGGGCGGGCCAGCACCCAGCCCCCGGCCTGGCCGCGTCGGCTGGCGACGATCCCGCTGCGGCGTAGGTCGGCCAGCACCGCCAGCAGGAAGTTGCGCGGGATGTCCTGCGCGGTCGCGAGGTCTTCGGCCCTGGCGACCTGCTCAGGCTTCAGGAGAGCGAGCTCGATCAGAGCCCGTACCGCGTAATCCACCTTGGCCGAAATGCGCATACCGGTATTCTCCACCACCACGCCCATCGCCATCGCCATCGCAACCGCACCGCCTGCTGCCTCGCGGCTGAGCAGCGATATCAAGCCCCTAGAAGTGCCCGCTCACCCTGCTCTGTCTGGCTACCGAACATCCTTTGTGGATTCTCCCGTAACTGTTCGTCGATCTGGTGCGGTAGCAGTGGATCAACGTCGTAGCTGCGGGGTGCGGGCGGTGTCGTGGCCGTGAATCCAGCGTTGTGATCAGCGCACGGCAGTGCTCGGCGGGAAAGCCCTGGGCAGCAGTTGAACCGCCACGGCCCGGGTTACGTGTTGCCTTCGATACCTCTGAACGGCCCAACGGGAGCTGCGGGCGGAAGGAGCGGTGGATGGCGAGATTGCGGTCTCATCCGATTCAGACCGCCGGGGACGATGCGCTGATCCGGTCGTTGTTCGCCGAGCACGGGCGCGCCCTGCTCGCATACGCGACACGGTTGACCGGCGATCGAGCCGCGGCTGAGGATGTCGTACAGGAGACGTTGCTACGGGCCTGGAGAAACCCGGGCGCAATGGTGAACGGGAAGGGTTCCGTGCGCGGGTGGTTGTTGACCGTGGCACGCAACATCGTCATCGATCGCAGCCGCGCGAAGTCCGCTCGGCCGGCCGAAGTGGCGGAAAATCCAACAGCGCCGCCGACTGTGCGTGACCACGCGGACACTGTGGTCGACTCGATGGTCGTCACCGAAGCGCTGAACGGGTTGTCGGATAGCCATCGCGATGTGCTGGTGCAGATCTACTTCCGAGGGCTCAGCGTCGCCGAGGCAGCAAGAGAACTGGCGATACCGCCAGGAACCGTAAAATCACGCACTTACCACGCATTGCGGGCGCTCCGCGATGCGTTCGGTGGCGGACAGCTCGCGACGGAAGAGGTGGCCGGATGACCAGCCGAGAGCACACGGTTGACGTGGGCGCCTACGCGCTGGGCGCGCTCGATGAACCGGAACGGACCGCGATCGAGCACCACCTGGCGTCCTGCGAGCACTGCCGCACCGAGCTGGAGGAGTTGGAGCAGATGCGAACCGTGTTGGGGGAGGCCCCACCGGAGCTGTTCCTGGACGGGCCTCCGGACGACGCTGACCTGTTGCTTCAGCGCACCCTTCGACAGGCTCGAACAGAGCGTGCGCGGGAAAGCCGCCCGCGACGTGCCGTCGTCGGCGCAGCGGCGATGATCGCCGCGGTCGTCGCTGTGGGTGGCGGCGTCCTGATCGGCCGCGCGGGTGACAGCGAGCCTCCGCAGGTCGTCGCGCAACCACCGTCCCCGAGCGTGCTCATGCCAGCTGAGGGAACGAAGGTTGCTACGTCCACCGACCCGAGCAATGGTGCGAGGTTGACGGTGACGGTCACGCCGGCCGCCGGCTGGGTGCGGTTGAACGCCGCGGCCAGCGGGATACCAGCGGGCGAACGGTGCCGTTTGGTCGTAGTCGGCAAGGACGGCAGTCGGGAGATCGCCGGTAGCTGGCTGGTGTCCGAGAAAGCCGCGGCCGAAGGCAGCGCGCTGGACGGCGCGGCGCTGATTGCGCCGGGCAACGTGGCCGCCGTCGAGGTGGAAAACTTCGCCGGGAAGAGGTTTGTTTCGACACCGGTCTGATCTGAAGGCACACATGCGACCCCCGCGGGCAATCCGCGCGGGGTCAACATGTCTTCGTGGTTGCCGCGAGTGCCATGATGGGCGGGTGTTCACCAGCCGATTAGCGTCCAGAAACGTTCGATCATGGCGACTGGTAGCCCTGGTGCTGCCTGTTGTGCTGGCCGCGGCGGTCGGCGCCGGGTATTACGAGGGACGCAGTGAGCACGACGGGGGGCCTGCGGACAGCGATTTCGTCGATATCGCAGATGTCAGCCCGAACCCCCCGAAAATCCTTGCCGGGCCGAACGCCTCCACGGGCGTGGTGCTTGCTTCCTGCGGCCGCAACGAAAACGCGCATCGCAACGAGGACAACGTCGTCGCTACGCCCGGCATGAAGGGTGCGGCGCACCACATGCATGATTACGTCGGCAACGTCTCCACCGATGCGTTCTCGACTGACCAGAGCCTCGCCGCAGCCAATACGACCTGCACGAACGGCGACAAATCAACCTACTACTGGCCGGTGCTCCGCTTGCTGGACGATGATCCGGCCGCAGATGTCGCCGCTGGCTCGCCCCACAACCGCGGCACGATCGTGCAACCCGCATCGGTGCTGGTGAGCTTCCGCGGCAATCCGAGCAGCAAGGTGATCCCGATGCCCCGTTTCCTGCGTGGCGTCACGGGTGACGCGAAGGCACGGACCGCCGGGCTGACCAACGCCACGCGGGTGCAGTGGAGCTGTTCCGGAACGCTCGACCGGCGGACGAACCGCTATCCGAGATGCCCGAACGGGCAACAGGTGGTCCGGATCTTCGACTTCCCCAGCTGCTGGGACGGCCGCAGAAACGACAGCCCCGACCACCGCGACCACCTGACTTTCCCCGCCGCCAACGGTGTCTGTCCCACCGACACCTTTCCCGTTCCACAGCTGCACCTGGAGATCAGCTACCAGGTGCCCGTCGACGCGCCATACGCCATCGACACCTTCCCCGACCAGGCGCGCAGCCCCATCACCGATCACGCCGATTTCATCAACGTCATGACCGACGATCAGATGGCCCAGGTGGCCAACACGCTCAACCGCGGCGGCTGACCGCGGATCGCGAATCAATCGGATTCCCAACGCAAAACGGCTGTGCCGCTTCCTTGTGGAAGCGGCACAGCCGTCATGATCGAGGTCGTTGGTAGACTTGGTAGACCGCCGGGATCAGCCGAAGAAGACCGACGCAACCCGGTTGTCGAAGCCGAGCTTGCCGAGATCACGCACATCACCATTGATCACCAGCGACTTGCCCTTGCAGTTCTTCTCCGACCACAGCTTCAGCGAACCACCGGCCGACACCGAGGAAGTCACACCCGGACGTGCGACGTTCTGGCAGCCCTGACCGGACACGCCCTGCGAAGCGCCATTGTCGCTGAAGTTCGCGTCATCGAAGAGAATCGCACGGTCGGCCGGTCCCGCCGACTGCGCGGCACCATCCTGTGGGTTCTGGCCCGCGTCGCTCCCACCGGACTCGGCCTGCGCCTTCTGGCCATCCGGGGCCACCCCGAACCAGGTTCCGCCCACTCCCTGCCCCTTGGTGTCGCCGGGCTTGGTGTCCTTGGCGAACCGATACACCGGCCAACCGCCAAGAGTCAGCTGGAGACTCCCGTCATCACGCTTGACCGTACCCACCGCGGACTTCGGCACACCGGCCAGGAAAACCTTGCTTCCCGGCGCAACCGTCAACGGCGGCCACGTCTTCGCACAATCCCCATTGCAATTCGATTTCGACGGCTGAGCCGTATCCTTGTCGAACCGGTACAACGTAAGCCCCGCGCCATTGACCACTACCGGATTCAGGTCACCAGCCTGGGATGCCTTCAACTGCACCCACTTCCGAGCCATTTTCTGATCCGCGGTGTTGGCCGTGCCATCCGAGCCAGTCGCCCAATCACCAGTCCCGGCCTGCGCATTGTTCGCCTTCGCGGTTCCGGCCAGCATGGCGAGGCCCGCGTTCGCGGACTCGGCAACCGGCGCCCCAGGCGCGGCGGGAATCTGACCCAGCGCATCATTCACCGCCCCGCAGCCGGCCAACGAAAGCACGCCGGCAGCAGCAAAGGCGGCAACCGACACAACTCGCTTAGACAGCATAAGAAGTCCCTTCAACCGGTAGGATCCAGGCCACTGCGACCCGCATGCCCAGCACACGCACCCCACCGCAAGCGGGTTCAAGAGATGAGGTTCCGAGTTTTATTGATCAGGAGCTCAAGGCTGAGGTCTTCGTTGTTCTAAGCGTGGTCGCCGGCGTGCGCGACGCATGGACGTTATTCCAAGAGGCGTAGGAGAATCTGCTGCGCAGGGCATACGCGGTGCGATTGATCGCCGCCACGATAACCCCAAGCCCGGTCGCCCATCCCTGACGCAGCGCGCCCTAGTCAGTACGTGCGGTCACCTCTCGCTCGGGCTCTCGATCGCGTTTTACCTGCGTATATCCCCCGAGGCGGCGTGGTTGAACCGAATCCCGGTCGGCCCCGTTTTCCCAGTGGGCAGTTGACGACGATGAGGAGTGCGAACATGAAGCTCAACGATCAGATGTGTTTCAGCATGGTGGTTTCGGCAGGTGTGTTCGCGCGGATTGGCGTGGAACTGCGATACAACCGCAACAATCCGTACGAGGTCAGCTTGGCGTTCAACACGGGTAAGAGCGTCCGGGTGAATTGGGTGATCGGCCGCGACCTGCTGGCCGACGGGCTGCTCGCGGAGAGCGGGCTTGGCGACGTGCGAATCCGGCCACGACCGGACGCGCCGGGGACGATCGAGATCTCGTTGAACCCGCCGACCGGTCAGGCCACCTTCGAAGCGGACGCTGCTCAGCTGATGGAGTTCTTGAACAATACCTACGACATCGTCGCACCCGGCGAGGAGCACCGGTGGATGGACATCGACGACACGCTGAGCCGGCTGCTCACGCAGGACTCATGACGGATCGACAACAACCATCCTGGCGCCCGCCCGGTTGTGTTTTTCGTGGTAATGCAAGAAGACTGCTGGTCTCCGGTGCTTCGCGCCGGCTTCTCGGAAATGCTCAGCTGAGTTGTCCTCCCACGAGAATTCCCAGAGCTAATAGCAGACTTCGGGATACTCCGCGGCCATCTCGTAGCGCTCGTCGTGGGGAGTCAGATACCGGTGCCGAGGTTGCGTGCTTCGCTGTCGGAATACGAGGTGACCAGGTTCCAGCCGACCCGTCCGCTCGTGAGGTGGTCGAGCGTCGTGAACCGGCGAGCCAGTGCATAAGGGTGCTGGTAGGTGACCGATTCGGTCACGCCGAACCCGAAGTTATTCGTCACGTTTGCCATCGCCGGAACCACCAGGAAGGGATCCAGCGAGGGAATCTGCGCGGCGTCGACGAGTGCGGCGTTCGCGTTGCTCCAAGCCGTGACTCGCGGCAGCGCCTTGTACCGGTTCCTGGCCGGATCGAGATTGGGTTTTCCGGCGCATCCGGCCCCCAGCAGACCCAAGGACGCCATTGCCACGACCCCGCCGTAGCAGGTCCGGGATCTTTATTTCGGGCTGACGTTCCCATCATTGAAGGTCAGCAGGCTGGCGTGCTCATGCACAGCGCGGACGCGGGAGAGCCTGTCGCGCCACCAGCTGGCTTGGTCGGGGTCGGTCAGTTCGTAGGTGGCGAGCAGGCTCGGGTCGGGTGTGGGTGGTGTGCGGGGTATGGGCAGGTAGCCGTTTACCGCCCGCAGGGACTCGGAGCCGGACACGAGATCGCTATCGAGCAGCGAGAGCGTGCCGAGGCCGCAGGCGAAGTCCATCTCGGGCAGAGCACCGGCGAGGGCGACCTGGGCGGCCAGTCCCACGCTGGTTTCCAGTGCGGAGGAGACCACGCAGGGAAGCCCGGCGGCTTCGGCGACTTCCAGGGAGCGCCGTACGCCGCCAAGTGGGGTGCACTTGATGACTGCGACGTCGGCCGCGCCTGCGATAGCGACACGCAAGGGGTCATCGGCGCGACGGATGGATTCGTCGGCAGCGATACGCACGTCGACCTTGCGCCGGACTGCGGCTAGTTCCTCGACCGTCCAGCAGGGCTGTTCAACGTATTCGAGCCCACCTGCTGCTTTGTCGAGCTGGCGGATGTGAAGCACGGCGGTGTCGACGTCCCAGACGCCGTTGGCATCCACGCGAATGGCCCCGCTGTGACCAATGGCATCGCGCACTGCCTCGACGCGCGCGAGGTCTTCAGGCAGGGATTCGGCGTGGTCGGCGACCTTGACCTTGGCGGTACGGCACCCGGAATTGGCGGCGATCTCATGGGCACGCTCGGGACCAACGGCGGGGACGGTGCAGTTGATCGGGATGCGATCGCGCACTGGTTCGGGCCAACCGCGGGTGCATTGTTCGATCGTGGTGGCGAGCCAGGAGGCGGCCACGATGTCGTCGTAGTCAGCGAACGGACAGAATTCGCCCCACCCGGCGGGGCCTTCGATAAGCATCCCTTCGCGCACAGTGATGCCTCGGAATCGGGCGCGCATGGGGATGGCATAGATGCGCACACCATCGAAGTCGATCTCATTGGTCATTAGGTGGCGATGTCCTCGTCTCGGCGGGCCTTGTTGCGGTTGAGCAGGTCGGAGATCCGCTCGTCCAGTTCTCTCACGTCCGGTGAGCTGGCGCGTAACGGGCGGAACTGCCGTTGCAGCGTGCGGAGCCGATCAAGCGTGCGTGTTGAACTGACCTGCGTAGCCGTGTGCACGGCCTGTTGCCCCAGGGAGGCCGCCTGCTCCAAGTCGCGGCCGACCAGGTGTGCGGTGGCAAGGTCGGTTTGCACGAAGCAGCGGCTGCGCACGCGCCAGGACTCGTAGCCGTCCAGCGCCTGCGCGATCAGTCGAGTTCCGTGCTCGGGCTCGCCGGCATCGCGCAGGCATCGACCGAGATCAGCGGCCAGTTCTGCTTCGGTGTAGAAACCCAGCCACGGTGGTCCTTCCTCCGGTCGTGCGCGTTCGTAGTGCCGCTCAGCTTCAAGCACGGCAGCGCGGGTAGTGTTGGCATCCCCGGACAGCGCGTGGCCTCGTGCTTCGATCGCACGCAGCAGGGCCGACAGCACCGGAGTTGCCTTGCCGTTGGCCACTTCCTGACCGGCGCGGGCCAGCGCTACGGCCTGTCTGGCATGGCCGAGTCGATCACGCTCGCTCTCCACACCGTGTCCGATTTGTACGGTCAAACGGCTCATGTGAGAAAGCACATTGGCGGCATACAGTCGATCACCCGCACTCATGGCGAGATTCAGCGTCTGGATGTAGTAGCGCTGCGCCAGCGAATGCCTGCCTACATCGGCCGCCATCGCCCCAGCAAGCCACGAGGTTTGGGCAACCGCGCCCAGTAGGGCCTTGCCGGTTCTTTCTGAATAGGTGCAGTGCATGACCGTGTTTGCTTCGCGGTGCAGCATCTGCACCACCTGCTCACGGACGCGACCGGAACCATAGCGATGATCCAGCCGGCGGAGATGAGCGATGTGCTCGTTGATGATCTCTACATCAGCCATGCCGATGCGCTTGCCCGCTACTCGCGCGGTGTTCTCGACCGGAGGCACCGTCAGCGCGAAGAGGGCTGGCTCAGAAAAGGCCGCCGCAGTGAAAGCGGTGCCCAGCAGGAACTTGCGCCGTTTCATATCCCATCCCGACAGCTCGACGACCGTGCGGACCGTGCCGTCCAGTGTCCCTGAACAGTTCAGCCCATCGTGTAAATCGTCTGTAGCGGGAGCGCGATCGTCAAACCCGCAATCGGTGACGCTGATTTCACGGCGCAGGCTCCTGGAGAGCACCTTGGCGACCAACCTGGGCACAGGCCAGCGTGGCTGAGAACCATCCAGCATTCGCTTCACCGCGGTCGTGTTCGTACCGAGGTGTACCCCTTCCTCGGCGCCCGCCGTCACCACGGCACGCGCCAATGCAGCGTTGCTCATCCGCGACTCATCGAGCAGCGCGCGCAGCGCTGGGTTGCGGCTGCCCGCGTGGCCCTCGCAGCCCATTCCGGTCACATCCTGCGTACTTGTCTGATCGCTCTTGGTAGTTGATCCTGGCGTATCGGCCGCCACCTTGTGAAGCCTGCTGCTCGAAGTGGGACCCGAGTGGGACCCCCGAAGGGCTAGTCCCGTGTTTCGCACATGGGGGTGGTTGGGGTTGGAAGAGCGTTCCGCTTTGATCATCTTATCGTTGCGGGATGCGTGCACGACCGCTTCCGCAACCGATGGTCTTCGGTGGGCCGAGTGTGGAAAAGATGCTGGGTGCGTTGCCGGTGGTGGCCGACTACTGCGGCAGGTTGGACCTGGCCGGGATTATCGACCGGGCCTGCCCGGTGCGTGATGTGGCGATCCTGTCGCATGGGCAGGTGATCGAGGCGTTGGTGGCGAATCGGTTGACCTCGCCGACGCCGTTGTTGCGGGTCACCGATTGGGCGCGGGCATGGGCGGTGGAGGAAGTGCTGGGTATCGACCCCGCCAGGCTCAATGACGACCGGATCGCCCGCGCGTTGGACGCGATCGCCCCGGAGCTGGACCGGATCGTGGGATCGGTGGGGGCGCGAGCGATCTCGGCGTTCGGGCTGGATGTGTCCCGGTTGCATTGGGATATGACGTCGATCTCGCTGTATGGCGCATACGAACAGACCGATCCCGGCTACGCCGCACCACGATTCGGGCACCCGAAAGACCGTCGCCCGGATCTCAAGCAGGTCCAGGCCGGACTGGCGGTCACCGGCGACGGCGGGATACCGGTGCTGCATCGTGGCTACGACGGCGGCGCGGGAGAGGTCGCCCAGGTAGTGGGGGCGATGACCGCGCTGAAAAACCTTGCCGGGCCACGGGATTTTCTGTTGGTGGGGGACTCGAAGCTGATCTCCTACGGCAACCTGCACGCCATGGTCACCGCGGGCGTGAGATTCATCGCCCCGGCATCCAAGCTCTACGTCCGCGCCGCCGAGTTGGCCGCACTCGACCCGCAGGCGGCCACGGTTGTGGATTACGTAGCTGGACGGGACACCGGTAAACCAGCCGATCGCCGCGGCGCCTGGCGGGTCATGGAGGACACACTGAGCCTGCCCGGCAAGCGCAAGACCGACCCGGTACTGCGGCTGCGACGGGTGTTCGTGCACTCCACCGCCCGAGCGACGGCTGCCATGGCGGCACGGGCGAAGAAACTCGACCGGGCCCGCGGCGACCTCGACCGGGTCGTGCGTGGCCTGGGGTCGCGGCACTACCCGAGTGAGCACGCCGTCACCGACCGGGTCACCACCATCGCCCGCACCCGCCGTGTCAAGACCTACCTGCGCACCCAGGTCGGCACCGACCCCGTCACCGGTAAACCCACCCTGACGTGGTGGTTCGATCAGACCGCGCTGGATGCCGAGGCCTCCACCGACGGCTGGTACGCCCTGTTGACCAACCTGCCCGCCACCGTCACCGCCGCCGAGGTCCTCACCCGCTACAAGGGCCAGGAAGTGGTGGAACGCCGCTACTCGGCGTTCAAGGGCCCCCTGGCGGTGGCACCGATGTTCCTCAAGACCAACCGGCGCATCGCCGCCCTGCTCACCGTGATCTGTCTCGCCCTTCTCGTCTTCTGCCTGATCGAACGCGCCGTGCGGACCGCGATCGCTCCGGAGGTCAGGATGGCCGGCCTGTATCCCGGTCAGAAAGCCAAACCCACCGGCCGCTTGATCTTCCAGGCCCTGTCCGAACTCCGGCTGATCCCCGCCACCACCGGCCAACCCGCGACCATCCCGCAACCCGGGCCCGTCCAGACCCGACTACTCAACCTGCTTGCCGTCGATCCCACCCAACCGCCATGATCATCCGGCATACCCGGGTTCGTCCCACCCTCACCCATGTGCGAAAGACGCGGCTAGTGGTCGCAGTAGCACCGATTCAAGACTGTCGCCGGGCTCGCCTGGACGGTTCGCTTGTGGTGACGGAATAACCACGCACCGTTGCCCGGGAGGCGAGACGCTGGCAATGTTCACGTTGACGACCACACCGCAAGGCAGTGACGATTCCCTCGAACTTCCCTCACCGGGCCGGCTGGCCGCCAACCTGATTCGCCTTCATGCAGCGGAGCTCAAACGGACTACGGCGGCGCGCTGGTGCTGCTACCGCCGAGCATCCAGGAATCTGGGGCCGTGTCGTGGCCCTGCCGCCCTCGCTGGACGGCCCGACGCTACCGCCGATTACCGGCGTCGTGGCGGCCGAACGGACCATCATCGAGACGTTGGCAGGGGGCATGACGACCGTGGCTTGCACTCTCACCGCGATCGCCGACCTTCAACGTCGGCTTGCCGACCACGCTGACAATGTCGGCCGAGAAGAAGTCCGGCTTCAGGCTTATTGCAAGCCAGAAGCCGGAGGAGGGTGTGTTGACAGTGTCTTACCCGCTCGACCGGGCAGAGTCCGAAAACAGCGGTGGCAGCATGCCTCGTGAGCCTCGAATCGCATGGATCCACAGCGACCGCGCCAACGACCTCGCGGTCGAGGTAACCCGGATTCTGCCACTGGTCGAGTCTGGTCTACCGGTCGGCGACCGCAATGCGTTCGCACGGCATCGAGGTGCTGCGGCCAATCCTGGCCGGACTAAGTCGAGCAGCGGATCGTGGAACGGGGGCGCGCGGTGAGCCCTCCTCGACGTTCTGGCTCTGGCACATGGGTGGCCGGGAACTGCGGGGCCGGTATGGATACCGGACCCGCAGGCGAGGTCCTGCCTCGTAGTGCCCACTGGACGTTGAGATCCGCCCGGAGATGTTTGAGCGGGTGTTCAAAGGACTGAATCAAGTCGACTCGTCCTGTATTAAGGACACCACGCCGATTTCTGCGGCTGGATGCTGCCAGCCCCGGAGGATTCATCAATCACCTGATCTGAGAAAGTGATCTCGGCGCGCCCTGTGAGGTGTGCCGAAGCGCTACCACATATGAACAGTCGCCGGAACTCCGCACTGGAAGCGCCCGTCATCTAGATCAACAGTCCCTCCGCTGAGCCCGTCCGCTGATTCAAACTCCGGCCCGCCACCGCTGCACTTCCCCTCCCGCACCGGCGGCGGGCCGGTCCAGCATGCACGCACCGGCCGACGGGATGCGCGGCTTGGCACTCAGCGATTGAACACCGGCAGCTCGGCAGGAGGTTGCGGGATGAACCCGTCGTGCTGGGCCATCTGGTCGTGGAGATAGCCGTGCGATTCCGCGAGCGTGGCAAGCGCGCCGTCGACGTGCACCTGTCGGCCGTCACGTTTGACCACCCGCCCGCCGACCAGCACCGTGTGCACGTTGCCCGAGTTGGCCTGCGCGATGATCGCGGCGCAGGGGTCGGAGCGGTTCCAGCCGGCCTGACTGACACCCGACATGTCCAGCAAAACGATATCAGCGCGCTTGCCCGGAGCCGGAGTGCCTGCCACGTCATCGACACCTGCGGCGCGGGTCCCGTTGACCGTAAGCCACCGCAGGGCGTCACGTGTTTTCCACCGCATAACCGTCGGCGTCGTCGATCGCGCGTAGTATTCCTGATCGTCTCGCCACCGGGTCGCCTGCGGGACGAGCCGCGCGTGTGAAATCATGCCGCCGCCCGTACTGCTCGTCGATGACACCGTCGATTCGTAATGAACGTATCGTTCGTATGTTGAACGCTGTTTCTGCGACGGTCGAGGCGGCCGGGACGGCAAAAGTGCAGGATCCGCTGTCCTGGGACACCTGCTCCAGCAGCTCGCATGAACTGCACAAGAGTCGGCGCTTGTCCGTCCCGTGCGAGCAACACTGGACGGACACTCAGCCGTAGATCGCGTTGTGGAACTGGATTTCCGCTTGCAGCATCCCGGTGAACCAGTCGTGCAGCTGTTCGTCGGGCACCGCACGAGGCACGTCGTCGACCTCGGTGGCCAGCGCGTCGACCTGGGTCGTGAACGGCGCGCGGGTGTGCAGGGCGACCCAGTCGGCGATCGGCCCGGCGGGTGGCGCGACCGCGCGCGAACACCAGGTGCGGTAGAGGTGTTCGGCCGCGAACATCACGGTCACGATCGCCGCGTAGCCGCCGGTTTCTGCCGCGGATAGCGCGAACTTTGACAGCTGGTCCGCTTGGCGGCGCGCGGGCTCGTCCATTCGAGCCGGCACCGGCCACGCCGCCCGCGCCGTCCGGAAGTACTCGGACTGTTCCGTCGTCAAGCCGTGGACTGCCCGGGCATGCCGCTGCATCGCTGCCCACGACGGTGCGTGCCACACCGCCAAGCCGTGCAGACGGCACGCGCTTTCCACGAATGACTCTTCGATTTGCAGGTAATTCGCGTAGGGCTCGTCGCGGATGGTGCCGTGGGACACCTCGCGGATGAAGCGCACATCGAGCGCTTCGGCGAGGGTGTGTGCACCCGCCTCGACGAGCCAGGCCGACCGCTTCACCGCGCCAGCCACTCGATCAACCCGCCGAAGATCTGGCCGTAGCCGGACCAGTCCTCGCAGAATGCGGTCGGCGCCCAGTGCGGCGAACAGTCCGAGGTGAACGCCGCGGACCGCCCGTTGCCGTGTTCTCCGACGACGACCAGCGGATCGCCGTTGACGGTGGCCAGGGTCGTGGAGCCGGGCCGGGCGAGCACCCGGTTGTAGCCGAGCAGGTGCGGCCACGGCGCGCTGTCGAGGCCGCCGAGCGCGGGGTGGCCGGGGAGTGCGACGGTGGCCTGCGCTCCCGCGGGCAGCTCCACCCGGTCGTCCTCGGCGAGCAGTTCGACGGGCAAGACGTCGTGCAGCACGGTATTGCGGTAGGCGGCTTTGCCTTCGAATCCGGTGAACGAGAGGTAACCGCCGATCATGAGCAGGCCCCCGCCCTCGCCGACCCACGCTCGCAGGGCGGCCAACCTGTCGGCGCCCGGCCGGGCCCGCTCGAAGACTCCCGGGGCGAGCTGGATGGAGTTCGCGCCGATGTCGGAGACAACCACGACGTCGTACTGCGACAGTGCCCGCTCATCGTCCGGGAACTCCATCGGCACCAGGTGCGCGGGCAGGTGCCGCACTTCGTGGCCGCGCCCTTCGAGGGCCCGCCGCAGCTGCTCCACACCCACCTCGTACGAACTGGTCGTGAAGGTGTCCATTCCCTTGATATGGGTGGAATGCGTGACCCAGCTTTCGCCTGCGATCAGGACGCGGCTCACGGGAACTCCTTTCGCCCGGCCGCGAACTCGAACAGCCGGGCCGGATTGGTGTGCAACAGGTCTGCGGCGGTGTGCTCGGCAACGCCGTGCTCGACGAGACGCCGGGTGAACGACCGGGGCACGTAACAGAACCCGTTGCCCCCGTAGGCGGTCAGCATGCTCTTGAGGAAGACGTCGTGGCTGAGCAGGAGCCGGTCGGCATGCCCGCGTCGGATCAGATCGCGGACCGCGACCGCCGTCTGCTCGGGCGCCGGTGACTGCCCTTCGCCGGGGTAGCGGAACGGCATCCCGATCATGTCGAATTCGAGCCAGACACCCCGGTCCGCCAACGAGTTCTGGTAATCCGGGTCGGCCCCGGAGGGATCCAGGTGGCAGAGCACGACCGCGCCGGGCGGCACGCCGTACTCGCCGACGACGACGTCCAACACCTCGTGACCGCGACGCTGCCAGCCCGGCAGGTGGACGTAGAGCGGCACGCCGGTGGCGCGCTGTGCCCTGGCCGCCGCCCGAAGCGCTTTCCGTTCGTCGGCGGTGAAATCGGGGGAGACGCCGATCTCGCCGATCACACCAGGCCGAACTCCGGTTTCGCCCACGCCGGAATCGAACTCGCCGGTCAGTTCCGCGGCCAGGTCCCGTTCACCGGTCGAGGCCAGCCGATCGGGGTGGAAGCGTTGCAGATACCAACCGGAGCCCATGATGATCCGGAGACCGGTGCGTTCGGCGAACATCCGCAACCGCTGCGGATCTCGCCCGATGCCGGCGGGCGTGACGTCCACGATGGACTTCCCGCCGGCGGCGGCGAAGGCCGCGAGGTCGGCGAGCATGACGTCCGGCTCGTCCAGGACGCAGTGGTCCAGGCACGAGTAGGGCTGATCCCGCAACAGCCACGCGATATCCGCCGAGGTCTTCGCTTCCCGCAGGAACCGCAGCTCCGGATCGTCCGGTGCCGTGACCGCCGACCGGATGTCGTTGACCAGGTGCTCGTGGGTGAGCGTGAGCCCGAGTTCCGACGTCGTCACCGGGCCGGTGACGGTCATGACGGTGGTGCTCATGATCGGCCCGCCCAATGCCCGACGAGCTGTCCCAGGCTCCGCCCCCGCAGGTTGACCCAGATCGCGAGGATGAGCACCAGCCCGGTCACGATCGGCGTGAGGAACGGGCTCACCCCCAGCAGCGTCAGCCCGTTGGCGATCATCCCGGTGATCACGGCTCCGACGATGGTGCCGGTGATGGTGCCCCGCCCGCCGAAGAGGTTGGTGCCGCCGAGCACGACCGCGGCGATCACCGTGAGTTCGAAGCCCTCGCCCGAGTTCGCGGATCCCGAACCCAGCCGCGCCGCGGTGAGGATGCCCGCGGCGCCGGCGGCGAGCCCGGTGAGCATCAGCGCGATCATCTTGATCCGGTTGGTGTTTACCCCGGCCCGGCGCACCGACTCCTCCTGCGAGCCGATCCCGGTGACGTAGCTGCCGAACCGCGTCTTGGCCAGCAGCACGGCGCCGATCACGACGGTCAGCAGGGCGATCCAGGCCAGCACCGAGAAACCCAGGAACTTGGCTTCGCCGATGCGCGCGACGAACAGCCGCTTGTCGATCGGGACCGAGAAGCCCTGCGTGGAGAGCTGGGCGAGGCCGCGGATCACCGACATGGCGGCCAGCGTGACGATGAACGGCGGGATCTTCTGGTAGGCCGAGAGCCAGCCGTTGACCGCACCCCAGAACAGTCCGGCGGCCAGCCCGATCGCGATCACGATCGAGGAATCCCAGCCAGCTTCCAGCAGTTGCGCCGTGGTGGCGGCGACGAAGGCGAGGGTGGAGCCGACGGAGAGGTCGATCTGGCCGGTCGTGATCACGAACGTCATCGCGACGGCGACGATCAGCGTGATGGCGACCTGCGTCGCCAGGTTCGACAGGTTGTCGAAGGTGACGAAGTTGGGTGCGGCGAGCCCGAATCCCAGGAACAGCACGACGGTGACGCCGAACATCGCCAGCGTCGCCTTGTTCGTCCGGTCCCACCACGACGGCGTCTCGGCGGTGACTGCTCGTGGTGCCGTATCGGCGTGCGCGTTCATGTTTGCGGCACCTCCTCGGTGTCGGATCTGGTGATCATGGCCACGAGTCGCTCGACGTCGAGCTCGGACACCGGCGCGTCCTCCACGCTGCGGCCCTCGTACATGACGGTGATGCGGTCGCAGACCTCGAACAGGTCCTGCAGGCGGTGGGTGATCAGGATGACGCCGACGCCCCTGCTTGCGACGTCGCGGATCATGGCCAGCACGGAGCGGACCTCGGCGACGGCGAGGGCGGCCGTGGGCTCGTCCAGGATCAGCACGGCGGGGTCGAACGACACCGCGCGGGCGATCGCGACGGCCTGGCGCTGCCCACCGGAAAGCTCGCCGATCTCCTGGTAGGTCGACTTGACCCGCACGTGCAGGTTCGACAGCGTTTCGGCCGCCATCCGGTGCATCGCGCGCCGGTCCAGGAACGGGCCGCGCCGGGGCTCCCGGCCCAGGAACAGGTTGCTCGCGACGTCGAGGGTGTCGCACAGCGCGAGATCCTGGTAGACGATGCCGATCTTCTCCCGCCGGGCGTCGGCGGGGTTGGCGAACCGGACCTGGCGGCCGTTCACGGTGATCTCGCCGTCGTCGTGCTGAAGTGCTCCGGCGAGCACCTTCATCAGGGTCGACTTCCCGGCACCGTTGTCGCCGACGAGCCCGAGGACTTCCCCGGCTCGCAAGGTCAGATCGACTCCGCGCAGTGAGCGCACCGCGCCGAACGATTTCGTGATGCCGCTGAGTGCGACCAGCGTGTCCTGTGCCATCACCGCTCCATGTAGTAGAGGTACTGGCCGACGTTGTCGGGCGTGACGATCTGGGTGGGCACCGGGATGTCGCGCGGCACCGGGCGGCCGCAGGCCAGGTCGATCGCCGCGGCCATCGATTCGTAGCCGAACTGGAAGGTGTTCTGCTGGACGACCGCCTTGATCCAGCCCGCTCGCAGGCCGTCCATGGCTTGGGCGGACAGATCCCAGCCGACGACCTTGATCTGGTTGGTCCGGCCCTGGCTGCTGACCGCGGCGGCCAGGCCGATCAGGGCCGGTTCCCCGGTGGCGTAGGCGTAGGGAAGGGTCGGGTTGCCGGTCAGCAGGTTCTCGGCGGCGGCCTGTGCGTTCTCCTGAACGTTGCGGCCGTCGACGACGGTGCCGATGCGCATTCCGTGCGCGGTGACCTCGTCGGTGAAGCCCTTCTGCCGTTCCAGCTGGATGGTGCTGTTGAGCGCGCTGACGACGCCGATCTCGCCCTGACCGCCCGAGATGCCCAGCAGCGCCTGGGCCAGTTGCTTGCCGCCGGCCGAGTTGGCCGTGCCGACCTGGGCGGAGACCGCCGGGTCGTGGACCGTCGCGTCGACCGCGACGACCGGGACGCCGGCGGCGTTGGCCCGCCGGATCGCCGGCTTGATCCCGTCGGTGTCGACCGCGTCGACGATGATGGCGTTGTAGCCGTTGGCGACGAGGTCGTCGATCGCGTTGGCCTGGACCGTGGAGTCGTCGTTGCCGTTGACGATCTGGGCCTGCGCCCCGACCTGGTCGGCGACCCGCTGCGCGCCGGTGTTGATCTGGTTGAAAAACAGCGCCTGAAGGTTGATCGGGATGATGCCGATCTTCGGCGCGTGACCGCCGACGGTGCAGGACTGCGGGATCCGGCCGGGTGGCGGCGGGCCCTGCGCGGCCACGCGCTGCTCGGCCGCCTGTTGCTGCCGCACCGCTGCATCGCAGCCGCCGACCGCGATGACGAGGGCGAGCGAGACGAGGACCGTACACATTCGTCTCATCGGGTTCTCCTTGTTGCCGGGGTCGGCTTTGCTGGTGCGGTGAGGTAGTCGGAGACGGTGGCTCTGCGCGGCAAACCTGCTCGGGCGCCGGGTTTGGTGCACGATATGCCCGCTGCGGCGGAGGCGAAGCGGGCGGCTTCGGCGGGGTCGACGCCGCGGTCGAGTTCCGCGGCGTACACACCGACGAAGCAGTCACCGGCGCCGGTCACGTCGGCGGCCGATACCGGCAGGGCGGCGCCCTCGTAGTCGGCGCCGTCCGGTGTGTGCATCCGCCAGCCGCGTGCGCCGTCGGTGATCAGGAGGTGGGTGCCGGTCTGGACCGCCAGCCGGATCAGTTCGGTCTCGTCGCCCAGCAATTCATGCGCGAGGGCGCGACCGGCGATGACGTGGTCGGCGACGGCGAGCGCTGCCCGCGCACCCTCGGCTCGGGTGCAGCCGTCGAGGTCGACGATGGTGCGCACGCCCCGTAGCAACGGCGCGGCCCACGGGAAGCGGTATCCGTCAAGGTAGAGCCACGCGTTCTCGCATCCGGCAGTGCGGGTGACGACTTCCGTCAGGTGCGCCTCGGTGATCGCGTCGTCCTGGCTGATGATCGACCGCTCACCGTCGGGCGTGACCAGGATGACCGAGGTGGTGAGTTGCCCGGTCCGCGCGGTCCAGGCGATGTCGACCCCGTCGGCGACGAGCGAGGCCAGGAACGACTCGCTCAACGGGTCGTCGCCGACCACGCCGGCGAACCGGGCATCGGCACCCATCCGCGCCGCGGCCACGGCCGCGTTGGCCGCCATCCCGCCATCTCCACGCGCGATGGCGGCGGCTTGCACGCGGGTGCCCGCGGCCGGGAGCGCGGGCACGCTGACCGTGAGGTCGCTGTTGGCGTATCCGCAGAAGGTGATCACGGCAGTTCGGCCCCGGCTTTCCGCGCCGCGGCGGTCAGTTCGCGCACCTTCGCCGGGGCCACCCGGCCCCACCAGCGCCCGTTGTCCTTCAGCGAGGAGGCCACGATCACGCCGTCGCAGGCCGGTAGGAGCTCGCCGATGTTGGCGGCGGTGATGCCGGAACCGATCACCACCGGCAGCCCGGTGTGCTCCTTGATGCCCACCACTTCGTCGAGCGCGGCGGCATCGCCGGTGCGCGACCCGGTCGCGATGAGCACGTCGGCGTCGAAGAACTCCGCGTCTTCGGTCTGCTCCGCCAGGGTGCGATCGGCGACGATGGCGTGCGCCCCGTGCTTGACGTGCACGTCGGCGAAGACCTTGATGGGGTTCGCGCCGATCCGGCTGCGATATCGGGTGGCCCGCGCCGCCTGCCCCTCGATGAAGCCCTCGTTGGCGATGTAGGCGTTGGCCCACTGATTGACCCGGACGAATCCGGCCCCGCCGGACCACGCCGAGGCGATCGAGCACTCGGCCGCGTTGGACAGGACGCTCACGCCCACGGTGCGCTCGGCCGCCTCGCGCACCCGGGCAGTCACGACCGCCATCGCCGCAGCGGTCTCGTAGCCGTGTTCGCCGGGCTTGAGGAACGGGATGTCCCAGTGGTTCTCCACGATCACGCCGTGGCAGCCGCCGTCGAGATAGGCGCGTGCCTCCTCGACGGCGAACGTCGAGATCTCGTCGAGCGGCTGCCCGGCGTAGTGGGGACTGCCGGGCAGGGCGGGCAGGTGGACGACCCCGATCACGGCCTTGGTCGTGCCGAACAGCTCCGCCACGGCGTTCGGCTTCGGGGGAAACACGCCCGGAGGGGTTGACGTCATCGGGCACTCCGTACGAGAAGTCGGGAATGGAAACAACAGGGATGTAATCGATTGCATCGACGATGCTGGTGTACGGTAGGGTTCAAATCGTTGGCGGTCAAGGGAGACTTTCTCTGGATCGTGACACCCGCGTTCTTGATTGGTTAGAGAGAGGTAAACGTTTGCATGGGGTGACCATCGCCGATGTCGCCGAGCGGGCCGGGGTCTCCACCGCGACCGTTTCGCGCGCGCTGACCGGCTCCCGCCCGGTCGCCGCCGAGACGGTCCGCAAGGTGCAGCGTGCCGCCGCCGAGCTCGGATACTCGGTCAACTCCATCGGTCGCGCGCTGCGCAGCAACCGCACCGACACCATCGGCATGGTCGTGCCGAGCATTTCGAACCCGTTCTTCACCTCGCTGGTGGAAAACGTCGAACACGCCCTCGGCGGATCGGGCAAGCAGTTGTTCCTCTGCGACGCCCGCTCGGATCCGGCGGTCGAGGCCGAGCGGCTCCGGTCGCTGGTCGCCCGCAACGTCGACGGGATCATCGTTAGCCCCACGCACGGCGTCGACAGCGCCCCCGCCGTGCTCGAAGCGGCTCGTGCGGTACCGCTGGTCCAGCTGGACCGGTACGTCGATGGCACCAGCACGGACTGGGTGGGCGTGGACGACATCGCCGCCATGCGGCTGGTCCTCGACCACGTGCACGCGGCGGGGGCGCGCTCCGCGGCATTCGTCGGATCGCTGCTGACGAATTCCTCGACGGAGCGCAGACTGGCGGGCTTCCAGCAGCAGGCCGAAGCGTTGCGGATGACCGTGCGCGACGACTGGTTGCTGCTCGGCGAGTACAGCATCGCCTGGGGCGAGCAGGCGTTGGAACGGCTGGCCGGTCGGGAACGGCTGCCGGACGCGATCGTGTGCGCCGACGACCTGATCGCGCTGGGCGTGACCAGGGCGTGCCGCGCACGGGCCATCAAGGTGCCCGACGATGTCCAGGTGACCGGCTACGACAACATCGAGTTCGCCAGGCTAGGCGAGCCGCCACTGACCACAGTGGACCAGCCGGGAAAGAAGATCGCGTCCGAAGCGGTACGACTGCTCGCGGCGGCGAGCGGCACCGAGGCGGCGGAAGCGTCGGCGCATATCGCACTCATCCCGAAACTGGTCGTCCGGCACAGCACTCGCGAACTGCCCGATCGCCATTGACCCAGCACCGCGGAGGAGACGTGGACACTGTCGACCTAGCCCAGCAACTGGTCCGGCTCGACACGCGCGCGGGTGGTGAGAAACCCGCCGCCGAACTGGTGGCCTCGCTGGTGGCCGACGCCGGTTTCGAGGTGCAGATCGACGAACCCGTGCCGGGCCGCGCGAACGTCATCGCCCGCTCCGGCACGGGGACGCCGATCACCCTGACCGGCCACCTGGACACCGTCCCAGCCGACGGATCCTCTTGGTCGTGGGATCCGCTGAGCGGGCAGATCGAAGGTGGGCGTTTGCTGGGGCGCGGCAGCAGCGACATGAAAGCCGGCGTCGCATGCATCGTCACCGCCGCTATCCGGCACGCCGCGGACCGCCCGTCCGGCGTCGGGACCCAGCTCGTGTTCACCTTCGGCGAGGAGACCGGCTGCGAGGGCGGCGCGCAGATTGACCGGGCGGCTTTGCGCCCCAGCCCGGTGCTGGTGGTGGCCGAGCCGACCGCGAACCGGGTTGTGCTGGGACACAAGGGAACTCTGTGGCTCCGGCTGGCGGTGCGTGGCGTCGCCGCGCACGGTTCGCGGCCGGAGCTGGGCCGCAACGCCCTGGCGGAACTGGCGGCGGCAGCGGTGCGGATCCACCAGCACACCGGCTGGCCGGTGAGCCCGGCGCAGGGGCCGGCGACGGTCAACGTGGGCACGTTCCGCTCGGGCGTGCAGCCCAACCTGGTTCCGGACCACGCCGAAATGTGCCTCGACGTGCGCACTGTCGCCGGTTTCGGTTCGGCGGAAGCGATCGCGGAGATCACCGCCCTGGCCGGGCCGGAGGTTCGGATCGAACGAATCCTCGACCTGCCGGGCGTCGCGACGGGCCCGGATTCTCCATTCGTGCGAAACCTGGTCGAGATTGTCGGCGATGCGCGGTGGCAGCCGGAGCACGCCACCTACTTCACGGACGCGTCCGTGCTGGCCGAAAAGCTGGGCGAGCCGGATGTCGTGCTGTTCGGCCCGGGTGATCCGGAGCAGGCCCACACCGTGGACGAGAGCTGCTCGGTGGAGCTGATCGAGCAAGCGGCGGAAGCGATCTACCAACTGCTGCGGCGCGGCGCCGCACTGTGCTGAGGGCGCGTGACGTCTTCGCGCGAAACCGCGTTTTCCCAACACAACCCGGACAGTGTGGTGGGTTGCACGCCCAAGATGAGCTATAGCTCCTGGACGCTACGCCCGCACCGAAGTTAGGATTGGGGGCGCGCAAAAACAACGGCTTGCGGGACGTTCTCCTCCGGGGTGAGCAGCATGTGAGCCTCGACCGTGAATCCGGCATCGCGCAGCCAGGCTGCCACTTGCGCGGGCTGACGGCGGTGGACATGGACCTTCATTGAGTGACCGCCATAGCCGTCCGTCTTCAACTGCGTCTCGTTGCTGCGAAAGCGCTTGACCATGCCGTCGCGGCACAGTTTTGACTGTCCCCGGTGTCGGCGCCTCCGTGCCGACGGACCCGGTTCCCGAGGAGCGTGCGGTAATCATGGCGTGGAGCACTCGTCAGCTCGCCGAACTCGCCGGCACGAGCGTGCGGGCGGTGCGGCATTACCACGACGTCGGCCTGCTCGTCGAGCCCGAACGACGGGCCAACGGCTACAAGCGCTATGGCGTGGCCCACCTGGTGCGTCTGCTGCGGATCAAGCGCTTGACCGATCTCGGGTTCTCCCTGTCCCAGATCGCCGACTTGGGCGACGCCGACGAACACCCCGAAGAAGCGATGCGGACGCTGGACGCCGAACTGGCCGCGACCATCGAACGACTACAGCGGGTGCGCCTCGAACTCCGCCTGATCCTGCGTCAGGCCACACCGACCGACCTGCCGCCCGAGCTGGCCGTGGCCACCGCCGATGCGGATTTCTCCAACGCCGACCGCGCCTTCATTCTCGTCATGACGCGGGTGCTCGGTCCCTCGACACTCGACGCACAAGAAGATGCTGCGGAACTACGACGCGGACCCCGCGACCTCCGAGTTCAATCGCTTGCCCGCCGACGCCGACGAGCAGACCCGGCACGCGCTGGCCGAGCGACTGGCTCCTTACGCCCGCGGCCTCCTCACCAAATACCCCGAGCTGCACGACGTGAGCGCCGACGCACCGCGCGGCGCGCACTTCACGGCGCACACGATCGGCGCGGCCATCAACGACCTCTACAACCCCGCCCAAATCGACGTCCTGCACCGTGTAGGACACCTACTCCGGACACGACTGCGACCCGACCGGACCTGACCGATCCCCTCGTCGCGCGACAGACCGATTGCACCTGCCAACAGGACGGCCGACATCGGGGCACCTGGGGGTCAAAGGGGCGCAGGTTCGAATCCTGTCGTCCCGACGGCCGAAAGAGCCCGCTGGGTGCGAAAGCTCGTTCAGCGGGCTCTTTCGGTCTTTGGTGTGGATCTTGCGTTGATCGCCGGATTCAGATCGAATCGGTGGTCTGGCCACGCGCCGGGCACGGTGGATGATAAGGCTCGGTGACGAGCTGACGAGGCGCGGCGCGATAGGGAAGGAGGCGGCGGGTGGCTCCGTCGGAGACTGACGTGCGGTTGTCCGTTCTGGACACTTCGCCCATTGTGCAGGGCTCGACGGCTCGGCAGGCCCTGCACAACACCCTCGATCTGGCCCGGTTTGCCGACGAACTGGGCTATTACCGGTACTGGGTGTCCGAGCACCACAGCATGCGCGGCGTCGCCAGCTCTGCTCCCGCAGTGCTGGTGGGGCGGATCGCCGCCGCTACTGACCGCATGCGCGTGGGATCCGGCGGGGTTCTGTTGCCCAATCACGCGCCGCTGGTGGTCGCAGAGCAGTTCGGGACTCTGGAGGCGCTACACCCCGGAAGGATTGATCTCGGACTCGGCCGCGCCCCCGGTGGACCGCCAGACGCCGTCGCCGCGATCCGCAGTGCACACGCGCGCACCGAAATGCCGTTTGCCGAGCGACTGCACGAGTTGCTGGGCTACTTCGATCCGCCGGAGGATCAGACTCCCACGGCGGTACCCGCCGTCGGAAACCAGCCGCATGTATGGATTCTCGGCTCAAGCACAGCCAGCGCCGAGCTGGCGGGCTCGGTCGGCTTGCCCTACGCGTTCGCTCACCACCTCAACCCGGAGGGTCTGGAGGCAGTCCAGGTGTATAAGGACGCGTTCCGGCCTTCCCCGATGTCGCCGGCCCCGCAGATTATCATCAGCGTGTCGGTCATCGCCGCAGACACCGATGAGCGCGCCGAATGGCTCGCGGGATCAACTCGGCTGAAGGTGCTCAGCCGCATGCGGGGCAAGCGGATCCTGTTGCCCAGCCCGGAAGACGCAGCCGCCTACCCCTACACCGCCGCAGACCGCGAGGAAATCGCCGCGCGCTCCCAAAGCGTCCTGGTGGGCGCGCCGACCACCGTGCGCAGCAAGCTGAATTCCGTGCTCAACGCGACGGGCGCGGACGAGCTCATGGTGACCACCCCGGTCTACAACCACGCTGATCGCCGCCGATCCTACGACCTGCTCAGCTCGCTAGCGTTCAGCTGCCAGCACCCCGCTCGCGGAACTTCCACAGGACGCGTGACCGTCTCTGACGGCGTCTCCCCAACGTAACCCGGACAGTGCGGCGGGTTGCGCGCCCGAGGTGATGTATATGGATTCGGAGGACAGGCCGGTTTTCCCTGTGCGATGGGATAAACCTTGTCATCTCATGTTGCTGTCAGGTGGTGCAGGATGGTCCGGGCTTTGTCGTCCTGGGCTGCGACGTTCCAGAGTCGGTCGGTGAGTGTGTGGTAGGTGGCGACTTCGTCTTCGTCGGTGATGCGGATTTCGGCGGTGATGTTTTCCACGAGTGCTAGGTCGTCGAGGAGCCAGTATCCGTGCATGGGCATGTATGGCAGTTGCCGGTCGAGTGGGAGTATGCCGAAGCGGATGTGGTTGATGCCGATTAGGGACGTGAGCCGGTCGAGTTGCGAGCGCATGATTTCGGGGGAGCAGACGGGGTAGCGTAGGGCTGCCTCGGCGATGAGGATTTCGATGCGTTTGCTGGTGTCGTAGAGGATGCTTTGTCGTTGGATCCGGGCGGCGACGGCTTCGTCGATGTCGGCTGCGGTGCCGTTGAGTTCGGAGTAGAGGCGGAAGACTTCGCTGGCGTAGTCGGGAATCTGGAGGAGGCCGGGTACGACGCCGAAGTCGACCGCGCGGATGCGCGCGGCGGATTGTTCGAGGCTGCGGCTCTCTTCCTGCCGGGCGCGGGACCCTTCGCGGTGGCTGCGGCGCCATGATTCGTAGTGGACTTTGAGGTCTCGCAGAGCGTCACGCAGGTCTTCGCGAGCCTCGTCAGAGGTGCCGGCGGTCTGGCACCAGGTGATGATGTCGGAGTCGGTGGGCGTTTGCCGACCGTTCTCCAGCTTCGAGATCTTCGGCTGACCCCACCCGGCGCGCGCGGCAAACTGATGTCCGGTCAGTCCGGTGTGCTCACGGAGTTGGCGGAGCCGGTCGCCGAAGGCGCGGCGGCGTTTGTCGAAGTCGGTCACGCGTCCTCAGTCGTTCACGATCTCTGTGCGGGTCTAGCTTAGGCCCCGGGCAGGGTGGTCCTCGAAGGATCTCCCGTTGCGGGCAGCCGTGTCCCTCCATGCACGGTGCTGCTCGACGGTCTCTGGGTCGGTGACGACTTCGGCATTGCGCAGGCCGGACGGCCCGAAGTGCATGATGGCGAGCCATTCGTCGTCGAACAACCAGTAGTCGTAGTCCGGCAGGGCCAGTTCGCTGGCCTGGGCTGGGGAGAGCACGCGGATGTCTTCGCCTGCGGCGATGTTGTATGGCGCGACAGCCATTTCGAACCGCAGGTAGTCGGTCAGGGGCTCGGTCAGCACTCGGACGCGGGCGTAGCGCTTGCCCTGCCTGGTCGCCTCGCGAACCCCATCGAGCCATCCGGTCAGGTAGCTGACATCGAGCTCGCCGCTGTTCAGGTAGCGGCGCATCGCCTGCTGCTCGGCGTCGACGTGGTAGGCAGGTTGGGTCTCGAAACGCCATGCTGAGCGGCCGAAGCTGGAAAACAGCTCGTCGAACCCGGGGCCAGGTCTGACAAGGCGGCTCATGCCGTGTTCCTCGGCGCGAAGTCCAGCAGTGCCTTGGGGATCTCGACTGCGGTTTCGGTCTCGGGCATGCCGCGATCGTGCAGCGTGGCCTGCGCGTCGGGATCGGTGATCTTGTAGCCCTGGATCACATAGGTGTCTCGGTCGGTCTCGTACAAGTTCGGGCACTGCCCGCCCGTGCTCGTGGTGCCGAGGAACGCCAACTTCATCGGTCTCTCCTGTCGTCACTGCATCGCGTCCGAAGGCGATGCGGATTATGCCTGCTGATCTATCACATCCCATGAACCACGCCGCGGTCTATGCTCCAAATGAGTGGACATTAGCAAGAATATTCTGAATATTCTTGCCTTGGTCTGTTGTTCGTCGACATCCTCGGAAACGCACAACGGCCCAGGGGGAGGAATGAGCAGAGAGTCCCATGACGCGCGCCCAGCTGCTGACGTCCCAGCCGACGGGGCGTTCGCAGGACGCATACAGGCATCAACAGGTCGTTTAGGTGCTGGGCTGCGCTTCTGGCTCACTCGACGCATCTTCCGCAGGATCGTCGAATCTGGTCTCCTCCGCCTGCGGACTCGAACGCCGCGCGTGCGCGCTAGCCGCACATCGGCTCGACGGCACTGGTTCCCAATACGGTGCCGCAGAATCGGCAGCGTTGTCGTTTCCGACCAGTCATGGCTCGCCGTTCGCTACTGGAGGGTGCTCGCGCAGGTTCACAGCGCAAACCCCGCTTGGTACCAGTCGGTCGTGTCGAGCCTGGCACTGTCAAGCCCCAATGGGGCTAGCACCGCTGGGGATCGGAAGGTCGGAGCTGACCGCGACGATGATTGAGTTGGCCACGCCACTATCGACGACCGACCAGGACTCGCCTGGGCCGATCTTCGCTGGCCCATCCCGCTGTGTGGCGAGCCGGACTTGTCGATGACGGCGGCGGCCCACGTAAGCCCCCGGTGGTCCGACTCCAACCCCCGACCCGGGTCGGATCGCCGGGTTCCCACCGCCGTGCCGTCAGTCGGGCGCCCGGCGCTGACCTTCCCCACCGGCGGCCACCGATGCAGCCAGTACTGGATGGTGTGCGGGTTCTACGAGTGCGCGAAAGGAAGAAGTGATGGCCGCCCAGCAGGCTGATTCGCAACCGGAGCCGCACGGTTCCAGGACATGGGTTTACCCGCCCAGGCTGGGCGACCCGGCCGAGGTGTGATCCGCAGTCGCTCAAACCAGTGCGGGGCGTCTCGGGCGGCTACGCCGCTTCGATGGATTTCCTACTGAGGCCACCAACGAACCGTGAGCGTTGGTGTAGCGGTGGGGTGCGCAGAACACACAACAACGAAAGGTGTTTTGTGGCAACACACTATCCGGCTGCCAGAGTCCGGAAAGGTGGTGCCACGCCACGCTGCACGACCGGACAGATACTCTCCGTGTGGGCATCATGGGCGACCGGTGACGGCGGTTGCTGGGGCACACGGTTGACATCAACGGGCGTTACCCGCAGAAACAGCAGAGATCGCCGGTGCGAGCCAGAGGACGGTCTGTAGAAGCGAGCCAGGAGGCACGATTTCATGAACGCCGACACCACGACCTCGGCGGAAGAGCTCCGCAATGTCATGGTGGACAAGATCGTCGAGGAGCACCAGTGGCGGGGCCTTCCGTTGCGTGCCGACGTGGAACGGGCGCTGCGGAAGGTGCCTCGTGAATTGTTTATTCCGGGGGTCTCCGTCGAGGATGCCTACGCCGACACCGCGGTGATCACCAAGCGCGAGAACAACATGAACCTCAGCTCGGTATCCGCGCCTAACGTCATCGCCGACATGCTGAACCAGGCGCATGGTCAG
The DNA here is from genome assembly GCF_014203395.1 of Saccharopolyspora phatthalungensis. Classification (NCBI taxonomy): domain Bacteria; kingdom Bacillati; phylum Actinomycetota; class Actinomycetes; order Pseudonocardiales; family Pseudonocardiaceae; genus Saccharopolyspora; species Saccharopolyspora phatthalungensis. The sequence continues at coordinate 1,477,927 of NZ_JACHIW010000002.1, read as the reverse complement.
CACATCCTCGAAATCGGCAGTGGGGGATACAACGCGGCACTGTTGCGAGAGATCGCCGGTCCGAACGGGTCGGTGACGACCGTCGACATCGACGAGGATGTCACCGACCGAGCACGGGCGTGCCTGGATGCGGCGGGCTACTCGGACGTGAAGGTCGTGTGCGCCGACGCCGAGTTCGAGATCGAGTCTGGCCGCCGTTATGACTTGATCATCGTGACGGTCGGGTCGTGGGACATCCCGACCGCATGGGTGGATCAGCTGACCAACGACGGCACTCTCGTGGTTCCCTTGCGTACCTTGGGCTGACCCGGTCCTGGGCGCTCCAGCGATCCGGGGACCGTCTGCTCTCTCACAGCAACCTCATGTGCGGGTTCGTGCCGATGCAGGGGGCAGGTGCCCGCAAGGGCCGAACGGTCGTCCTGGGCGACGGCGTCAATCTGTGGCTCACCGAACCCGACCAGCATGTCGATGAGGGCCTCGAGGGCGTGTTCGCCCAGGAACGGTACGAAGCCTCGTCGGGTGTGATTGTCTCCTCGGGGCGGCGATCGCCCGATCTTGACCTGTGGCTGGCGTCCCACCTGCCCGGGTTCGCTGCGCTGATCGCGCAGCAGAGTGCGATCGACAGCGGTCTGGTTGAGCCGTCATGGGCTTACGGAACCCCAGCATTCGTGCACGGTACGAGCCTGGCCTACCAGGGCAGGCTCCGTCAGGTCGCCGAAGCCGCCTACGAGCACGTCGCCTATGGGCACGGGGCCGACGGGGCTGCGGCCGCCGAAGAGATGGCCGCTCAGATCCGAGCGTGGGATCGCGCCGGCCGACCGGCTCCCGTCCTCTGCGTCGTCCCGGGCGACACGCCCGATGCCGAGCTCCCGGAAGGGCGGGTGGTGAACAAACGACACAGCCGAATCATCTTCACTTGGACCCAAAAATAGCCCATTCCTTCTGAAAGGGCTTTCTCTCAACGGAATCAACGGAATCTTTTTCGGAAAGGACGTTGTGATGGATGCTTCGGAGTTTCAGCTCAATGTGAGCCTCGTCGTCTCCGGTGACGCACCCGCTATGACCTCTGAAGAGTGCACCTCGGACAACTGCGGTAGTGGAAACACCGGCAGCGACGCCTGCACGACGCGGAGCTGAGTCGGTTCTGGTGTGGCCTTGGCTCCCACGTCGTGAGGCAGGGCCACACCCCGTTGTGGAGGGCGGAGGACCGGGATGCGTACCTATGAGGCGATGGACTCGGTGTTGATCAGGGCCACGACGCTGCCCGAGAGCGTGGAGTTTCCGTGTTGGCCGGACCTGGCTGGCAGCGACGTGGTCGGCTGGCGGGAGTGGTTGCGGCGGGTCTGGGGGATAAGCGGGTTCGCGGATGCGGTGACGGTGGCGTCGCCGGTGCTGGCGGCCCAGGTGCGGCGGCAGATCGCGACACGCCCGCCGGCCGGTGACGACGAGGTGCGGGTGCGGCGTCTGGTGGAGACGCTGGCGCGGTATCTGCTGCGCTGGGCAGGTCGGGCCACGCCGTTCGGTTTGTTCGCGGGTGTCGCACCGGTGGAGGTCGGTGGTCGTGCGGTGGCGCGGGTCGGTGGGCGGCATCAGCCGGTGTTCCGGCCGGATGGTGAGTGTGTGGATCGGCAGGTCCGCCGTATCGAGCAGCGGCTGGAGACGCTGCGGACTGTGGAGGTGCGGACGAACAGCCTGGGGTTCGCGCGCGGTGGCTCGTGGATCGTCCATGCCTCACTTGACTGAAGATCAACAATTCCTGGTGACTACCTTCACCGTCATCGATTTCGAAGCCACCACCCCGGCGATCGAAGTGGCCACCCTCAGCCTCCGCCCCACAACAGGCCCACTGGCCGAGATTGCGCGTTTCGAAGCGCTAATCAAACCGCCGGCGCACGCGCCGGTCACGGATTTCGATACCCGCACCACGGGCATCCGGGCCGCCGATGTAGCCGATCAACCACCGGCACAGCAAGTGCTGGCCGAGCTTGATGCCGCGTTGGCGCCGCACCAGCCGATGGTGCTGGTCGCCCACCACGCCCCAACCGAAGCGGGCCTACTGCACCACTACCGGGACGCCTGCCCCGGATTGGCGGGCCTGCCGGTCGTGGACACCATCGCGATGGCCAAACTGCTCCTGCCGTACCTGGGGACCTACAACCTCGATCACCTGCTGGTGGCCTGCAAGATCCCGCGCCCGGCCCACCGCCACCGCGCGATGCCCGACGTCGAAGCCACCGCGGCGTTGTTCCAGACACTGCTCGACCGAGACACCGGCGGCGCGCACTGGCCCAGCCTGGAAGCGCTCATCAAGACCACAGCCCGCCAGCCCAAGACCGGGGAACCGGACCCGCAACTGGGACTTTTCTAGAAACGGCAGGTGGACGCGATGACAGGTGCTCTGATCGAAAACCTTCATACGGAACGGCAGGACTTGAGCACGAACACGCACGCGGGATGCTGGAAGGCAGCGCGGGCGTCGCGCTCGCCGACCTGGACCCGCCGCCTAGCACCGGATGGGATACCTGCCTGCTCGCCACCTCGCCTACTGCCGGGCCGACCAGTTCGCTCGTATCCACAACCACGCACACGGAAGGAACCGGATGACCAACGCCACCAGTACTCGCCCCGAGGACCTGCGCGAGCAGATGATCAGCAACATCAAGGACGCTGGTCACCTGCACTCCGAGCGCATCGAGCACGCGTTCCGGGCCGTTCCCCGGCACAGGTTCGTGCCCGCCGCGTCCCTGGAGGACGCCTACGCCAACAAGGCGATCACCATCAAGCCCGGCGACGGCCGGCCCGCCAGTTGCCTCTCCGTTCCGACCGTCGTGGCGATGATGCTCGGCCAGCTCGACCCGCAGCCCGGCGAAAACGTGCTGGAGATCGGGGCCGGCACCGGCTACAACGCCGCACTGCTGGCCGAACTCGTCGGCCCGACCGGCAACGTCACCACCATCGACATCCACCCCGACGTCACCGACCACGCCCGCCACGCCCTGGCCGAAACCGGCAACGACCGGGTGCGGGTGGTCACCGGCGACGGCGCCTTCGGCGCCCCGGACCAGGCCCCCTACGACAAGATCATCGTCACGGTGGGGCCGTGGGATCTGCCCCCCGCGTGGTTCGAACAGCTCGCCCCCGAGGGGACGCTCGTGGTCCCGCTGCACTGGCGCGGCCAGGCCCGCAGCGTCGCGTTCGTCCGTCGCGACGACCACCTGCGTGCCGCCAATAGCCAGCTCTGTGGGTTCATCCCCATGATCGGCATCGTGCCTACCGGCGAGCACACCGGCCAGATTGCCGAGAACGTCACCCTGTACTGGGACACCGACCAGCACATCGACCCGGCCGCGCTGTGCGAGGCGTTCATCGGACCCAAGACCACCGTCTGGTCCGGCGCCACCGTGGCCGCAGGCGAGCCCTTCGACCACATCTGGCTGTGGCTGACCGCCACCGAACAGGGCACCTGCCGCATCGCGGCCGACTCCACCGCCATTGACGCCGGGACCTGTCGCCCCGCGTTCCCTGACCGCACTCCAGCCCTCGTCGAGAGCGACTCGCTGGCCTACCTCACCAAGCCCCGCCCAGTAGACGGCCCGGACGGCAAACGCCGCTACGAACTCGGCGCCACCGGCCACGGCCCCGCCGCAGCCCGGCTCGCCGAGCGGCTGGTCGAGCAGATCCGCCGCTTCGACCGCGACCGCGTCGCCCAGCCCGTCATCACCGCCTACCCCGCCGACACGCCGGACGAGAACCTGCCCACCGGCGGAGTGACCATCGACAAGCACCACATCCGCATGATCATCACGTCCTGACCGGCCACGCCGGAGCTCCGCAGGATCAGGCACGGGAGTGCACCCGCCCGGCCCTCGCGGGTCGGGCTCACTTAGCATCCGTCGTACTGGAGTAAATCTTCGTGTTCGGATTTTTCGCCCTCGTGCGCGCTGGCGCACGTATCTTGAGGAAGCTGCGGAAATCTTGTTGTCTTCGACGGCCCGGAAGGCGCCGCGGAACGACGTACTCTCATGCCCGGCTACAAGCCAGTCGCCAGCCACCGGTGACGAGGAGGTCTTTGCCGACCTACCGTTCATCTACAAGGGACTGGAACTGCTGGGCATTCCCTGTGTTGAAAACCCGCGCCAGAGGACAACGACATCATCGCCTCATTCATCGCCGCGAACCCACCAGCCCCGGCGCACTTACTGCTCCGTTCGCCGCACCAGAAATCATTGCCGAACTTGGCCTGTGGCACTAAAATCTTCACCGCGAAGTCTGTTCTTCACCGCGTCCCCGGGCATCCCCGAAGATGATGCCTTCGCCGCCATTTGTTGCCCAGCCGCAGAAACTTACCACGACGCCTCTACAGATCCACGGAAGTGACCGTGACATGGCTGGGCAGCAAGACAACCACGATGGCCACGCCGAGATCATCTTCACCCGGGAGAGCAGGAGCTATTTCCCGCTCATCTCACGTCAAAACCCTCGTCCGACGACGCTAACGGTGATCAACCGATCGAACAAGTCCTGTGGTGCTGGCAAGGCCGGGGCAGGTGGCCTTCGCGCGCTGGCGGTTGGCTCGTTGGCTGCTAGGCGGTTGTGGTGAGCGCGGTGCGGATGTGTTCGCGGAGGTCGGCGACCTCGGATTTGCCGTTGTGTGGCGCGGCCACGGTGTCCAACACGCGCAGCCGGGCGTAGCCGCGGGTGAAGGACAGTCCGGTGATCGCCTCCACCGCGTCGTAGCCGGTGGCCACCGCGGCGTCGATATCACCGGCCTGGAACTGCGCGGAGGCCAGCGGCGGCAGGGTCACGGCGCGGCTGCACTCATATTCCGCGCCGTACCCGGTTGATGCGCTGGTCAGTTTCTCGATGGCTTGCGGCGCGAACTCCGGGCGGGACAGCGACAACAGGTACAGGGAGTAGCCCTGTTGGCCGGTGATCTCGGCGTTGGTGACGAACTTTGTCCACGGCGGTGTGGTGGCCGGATCGGCGGCGGCGTAGGTCTCTTGGGCTTGTCCGATGGCGCGGTGGGTGGGCTCTGGCTCGCCGAGCGCTGCGCGGCAACAGCCGAGGATCGCGGAGGTGTAGCCCTGGGTGATGGTGCTGACCGGGTGTTTGCGGTTGGCGGCGGTCGCCGACGCGAGTTGCACGAGGTGCAGTGCCTCACTTGCGCGTTCGAGGTGCAGCGCTTGGTGTGCCATGTCCAGCAGCACGTGGACTGCCAGGTCGGTGGCGCGGGGGTCGTCGTCGGCGCGGCGGGCGGTGTCCAGGGTGTAGGTCCACAGGCGGCGGGCGGCGTCGTGATCGTCGACGTCGTAGGCTAGCCACGCTGCCGTGCTGGCCAGGTCGGCGATGGCCACCAGCAGCCGGGTGCGGATCTCCGGCGAGCAGAGGGCGTCCTCCAACTGGCGCACCTGGTGCAGTTGTGTGAGGGCTGCGGCGCGGCATAGCCCACCGCCGTAGGCGGAGTGTGAGCGGCGGAACCCGTCGGTGACTGCCTCGATGGCGTCGACGTCGGCCGCGCCGATGCGGGGTCGGGTTACCGGCTCGACCTGGCCGGGCAGCAGCGAGCCCAGCCGGGCGAGTTCGGGATTCAGGCTGGAGCCCAACGTGGCGGCCGTAACCAGGGAGAGAAAGTCTCTGCGTTCCAACCAACTCACCTCCTTGTCAGTGACGTCACCCGTTACGGTATGGCTGGTGGGAAATCCGAGCAACGAGGCCGGGATGCGCAGGAACGTGGCCAACCGAGCGGCAGTCCTGACGTGGGTCAGCCGACGCTCGCCCCGCTCGACAGCGGAGACCCGGGATTGGGACAAGCCCAGCAGGTCGGCGAGCTGGAGTTGCGAGAGCCCGGTTTGCCGCCGCACGGCGGTGAAAACCGCGCCGAAGTCATAGCTTTCCAACGCGGCGCACAGGTCCGCGTCCTCGTAAAAGCCCTCCGGGATCGGCTCACGGAAACCGGCGGCGCGGGCACAGGGTCCGCACAACGCGTCATTCACGCCGACACGCAGCACAGTGCCGCAGCACTGGCAGCGTTGTCGCGGACCATTCATGGCTCGCCTTCCATTAACGGACGAGTGCTCGTCCAGGGTCACGGCGTTAGGGCCGTTCGGTCGAAGTTTGCCGTGCACCACCCCAGCGGTCGATCATAGTCAGCCGCGTCGGCCACCGCGCTGTAAAGCCCCATTGGGGCTAGCAGCGTTGGGGATTGGAGACCTCGGCGCGGATGGTAACGATGAACGGCATGGCACAGCCGACGTCGCCGCCGCTGCGGAGGACCGAGCACGACGCTCTCCGGCCGATCTCCACTGGTTCACCCCGCCCTGCCAGCGGACCGGCGCGTGGACACACCCCAGTTCACGACTTAACTCCGGAATGGGACGCCGTTGCCGCCCGGGCGGTGGACGTAACGGGTGGATAAGGACTTCAGTGGTGGATGAAACATTGGCGCGAGCTGGCATATTCCAGGGCGTTGAGCCCGCAGCGGCCACAGGCACTCGCCCAATCGTTGGAACCGGCGGAGTTCCAGCGAGGACACATGGTTTTCGCCGAGGGCGACCGGCTTTACATCATTAGTCCGGCAAGGTGACGCTGGGGCGCAAAACCCGGGATGGAAGAAAGAACCTGCTGGCGGTTTTGGGGCCGTCGGACATCTTCGGTGCACTGTCCCTTTTCGACTCTGGTCCGCGGGCCTCGACGGCGACCACGGTGAGGTTCGTGCGTTGAGCATAGAGCGCGCGGTGCTGCGGCGGTGGATCGCCGCCTGCCCGGAGAACGCCGATGTTTGGTGAGTCCGTCATGATCCGGCGTCTGCGAGCAGTGGTGGGCCGATGGTGGGAGCGCTGCGATGTCCGCTGGCGGCGGGCGCTGCATGAGCACTGGCCTTCTTTGAGCTCGCCGCAGCCTATGGACTCGGCCCGGACTGGTGTCGTCGCCGGGAGTCAGGCCGTGACCGGGCCGCCGCCCAACGGCGTGGCGGCGGTCCACCCGTTCAACTGTGTCCCAAGGAGGCTGACACCTGATGAGGATCTCGAGTCCGCTGTGGCGGGTTGTGGTGCTGGCGTCGTTGGGTCTGCTGACGGCCGGATGCGGTGGGCCCCCTAATGTTCCGTGAACGGTCCGGCCGGGTTCCTGGGAAATGGGCCCGGAGTGCGCGCCTCGTCGCACTCGGTCGGCCGCATAGCACGGGACCAGTTGAACCCGGGGAATCCCTTTACTGTCCCCGAATGGTGGCGGCCGGGCGCGCCATGTCACCGGCCGGAGTGGAGAACGCGCCAGGCGCTGCGGCGGGTGGCTGCCCAACCGGTGAGCGGTGGTGGACGGCATGAGCAGGGTCGTTCTCGCGCGCCGCCGGGACGCCACGGCGGGACTCGGCGGCCCGCCGCAGGTCCATGCCTATCGTATGCCCGACGATGCTGCCTCGACTACGACCTGGGCCTTGAACGCCAGCGGGAACGCGCCCGGCGAAATAAGCAGCAGCGGTGATCCGGTCGTGTGGGTGGCCGTGTGTGGTGACCGGATCGCCCCGGATGACGCGGAAATCGTCGGCCGTTTCACCGGCGCTCCGTGCATGACGTGCTTCATGAGCGCCGTTCTCGCCAGCGACGTGCCGTCGATGAGCCGTGCGGAGGCCGAAGGTATGCCTTCGGCGCGGCGGGTACCCGCGGAACCAGCGGCGCAGGACCTCGGGGGCGCGGTGGCGGGACGAACGATCCGGTTCGCGCCTTCGTGGCGGGAGCGCGTCGTTCACCTCGCGTACTCCGATGCGCAGCAAGCAGATTACGAGGGCAAAAAGATCGTGCTCGGGTTCTGCGGCCAGATCGGTTGGGGACCCAACGAGCACCCGCCGGAACGGTGGGAGTTGTGCGAGGAATGCCACGCGATCGCGAACACCAAGAATGGGGAATCCTAGGTATGGCAGACAGACACCGCCGCACCGGAATCATCGCCGCCGGAGTCATGTGGACAGGCGAGCTTTTCCAACAGGCCGACAGCGACGGGCTCAGGCCCGCCGTCGAGCCCGGCTCCCCGGCACGGCACGGCACAAGCGAGATGCCGTCCACGACGCCGCAAACAGTGGCGCGGTGACCGAGACGCCGTGAGCCCTCGACAGGCTCGCCCGGCTCTCAACCTAGAGATGCGTCAGCGAGCGAGGGAAAGCTACACCCCACCCATGAATGACGGGTAGTTTAGCGCGAAACGGCCGCCAGGGCAACGAACACGGCCCCAGGGCAACCCGGACAGTGCGGTGGGTTGCGCGTCCGAGGTGATCTATATCCCGGCCAAGGTTCCTGGGCGGCAATAGCACGTGCGGATGCGATAGGGAAGCCCCCTTTTTCTGTCGTTTGAGGGCTAAACGCGCATAGTTGTTGCACGCGAAGATCTCGATTTGCAGCGGTGTATGGCTGGTTCATACTATCGGCGCAATGATCGTGTTGGTGTAGTCCGCTGTGCGCAGAGTGGGTGTCTTTTCGTGTCCTTGATGGTGCCGGAGGAGGTGAGGCGGCTTTTTCAGGTTTTGACCGGTGAGGATATGACGGATGCGGATGAGGATGCGTTGTTCGCGGTGGCGGCGGCGTTGGAGTCGGGTGCGGCGATGGTGGAGGTGTTGGGTCCGGTGGTGGGGGAGGTGGTGGGGCGGGTGCGGGGTGGGTTTTCGGGGAAGGCGGCGGATCGGTTCGCGCAGCGGTTGGGGGCGTTTGGTCCGGTGTTGGAGTCGGGTGGTGTGGGTTTGCGGGAGTTGGCGGGGTTTGTGCGGAATCTGGCGGTGCAGGTGCAGTATTTGAAGTTTGTGACGGTGGGTGGGTTGTTGCTGTTGTTGGCGGAGGTGGCGTGGGCGGTGGCGATGGCGGGGCCTACTGGTGGGGCGAGTATGGCGTGGTTGGCGGCGCGGTTTGCGGTGATGCGGTTGTTGCTGACTCGGTGGTGGGGTCAGTTGTTCATGCGTTTGGCGATGAGCCAGGTGGTGGGGGTGGGGTTGCAGGTGGTGATGGATGCCGGGGCGCAGGGGTTGCAGTTTGCGTTGGGGACGCGGGAGAAGTGGGATGCGGCGATGTCGGAGATGGCGGTGGGGGTGGGGTCGTTTAGTGGGTTGCTGGCGGTGCCGTTGTCGGCGTTGGGCAATGTGGTGGGTAATGCGATCAGCAAGGTGTTGGTGCGGGGTTTGGGTGACAAGATCGATGTTGAGGTGTTGGCGGCGGCGGCGAGGCAGGTGGCTGAGGAGCATGCGGAGCAGTATCCGGTGGCGTCGATGGCGAAATTCGCCGATGTGGTCTCCAAGAACCTGGACGATTGCACGGGTATGTCGGTGCGGGCGATGTGGGTGGCCCGGTTCGGTCACGGCTTGGGCGAGTCCCTGGAAGAGGGCCTGACCGAAATGCTGGGCGAGGCGGGGTATGGCGCGATCAGTGGTCAGGGGGCGCAGTGGAATCCGTTCTCGTTTACCGCCGGGGTGTCGGAGGCGATCGGTTCGGGTATCGGGAATCTGGCGGGCCTGGCGGTGCGGGGCGAGCTGATCCCGGCGGGCCGGGCCCGGGAGGACACGGGCGGGGAGAAGGATTCCGCCGGCACCGACACCGGCACGGGTACGACTGAGGAGTTGCAGGCCGAGCAAGCGGGTGAGAAGCCTGGTTTTGCGGAGACTTTCAGCGAGAAGCCGGGCTTCTCGAAGAGCATGTCCGATGTGGATTCCGGTGTGCTGGCGCCGGGTTCTGAAAAGGTGGCCGCTGACCTGGAGAAGGGCTCGGTGGGGCCGGGTGTTGCGGTCGCCTCGGCTGTTCTGTCCGCCAGTTCCGCTCCCGGGAAAACGCCGCCGGGTGATTCCTCCGGTGCGGCGGGAGCCGGAAACGGCGCGGTGGCCAGGGAGAATGCGGCAAGTCTGTCTTCGTCTGCGGGCGCGGGGCCGGGCAGCCTGGCTCAGCAGACCTCGGTATCGGATATTGGGATTGCCCCGTCTGGCGGACCGGGCCGCGTGGGTACCGGTGGTGTGGTGGGTGCGGGCTCCACGACCGGTGTGCGCGAGACGCCGGAGCTCATCTCGCCGGTGCCGCGATATGCGGGCGATGCGGCGGCTCCGGATGGGTTGTCGGGCCAGGGCAGGCCGGGCACTCCGCCGCCGCCCTACCGGCCGTCTCCGGGCGATGACCAGGTCCGCAGCGACGCACTGGGTACCGGCGATGCGACTGGGCTGGGCGGCACCCGTACTGGCACGCCGCCGCCTGCCTACAGCCCGCCAGCCGACGCCGTCCACGCCGCATCAGGGAAATCTAATGTGGACAGCGACGGTGGTTCGGTCGGGTATTCGGAGTGGTCGGCTCCGGGGCCGTTGAACCAGGGCGGCCCGCCGGTCTCTGCCGACGGGGTGACGGCCGGGGATGTCCGTGCCGATGCGCCGCAGTATGACGGCCATAGCACGCCCAGTCAGTCTCACGTGAACGATATGGACCCGCTGGGCTCTACCGGTTCGTCTGATGCGGGCAGTCCGGGTGCGCCGGTGGGGCCTCCCGTTGCGGGGCCGGGTTCGCCCGGTTCGGGTGTTCCGGTGGTCTCCGATGGTGGTGTGACGGTGGGGGATTCGGGTGTCGGTTCGCCGTTGCGCGAGGACCGCGCCGGTACTGGTCTGTCTGGTGTGGACGGACAGAATGCCGTGGTGGAGAGGGTGCGGACGGGCGAGCCAGGCTCACCGGTGGACACCAACTTGACGGGCTCCCCCGATGCGCCCGGTGTGTCTTCCGGCGGCATGGTGCCGGAGACGACTTCTCCTGTGGCCGGGGCTTTAGCCGCCGACGGCGCGGTGGTATTGCCGGGCCAGGGGCCCGCGCGGGGCGAGGCGACCGCTCCCGGTGTGTCGGTGGGAACGGGTTCGGTTGCGGGGAATGCGCCGCAATCGCCGGTATCGCCGCCGTCCTCGGGCGTGATGTCCTCGGGTGGCGGTGTGCCGGGTGCGGGGCCGGTGGGGTTGCCCGCGGATGCGGTGCGAGTGCCGGTGCCGACGGATGCGGTCTCCACAGGTGGAGTTGCCGAGTTCGTGCGTGCCCGGGTTGCGGGGACGGGTCCGGTGGTGTTTGCCTCGGGAGACGGGGCCGACTCGGGTGCGGTGGTCTCGCCGGCACAGGCTGCGGAGGTGGCGCGGAGCCTGGGGCGCGATGTCGTTGCGCTGGTGCCGGGGCGTGGTCAACGCGATGCGCGGTGGATGCGGTTCGGTGCCGATGGGGCACGCCCCCGCCCGGTGGGCGGTCCGGGACGGATCGAGGCGCCAGTGCAGACCGGCCAAGGGCGCGACGTACCGGATGCCTTTGCCGATTCCTCGACCGCCGTCCCGACAAGCGCGGCACAGACGGGTTCAACCGGGCAGGCCGAGAGGGTGCCAGCTGCCGAGGCCACCGCGACCGGCACGGCTTTCTCGGGGCAGGACACGAGCGGGCATGCCCCGGACCGGCCGGAGTCGGCGAGTGTGGCTGACTGGACGGTCTCGGACCTTCTCCGGGAGGTCGAGCGGGCGAAGGCGGTGGACGGGCCGCGCCCGGCGGCGATGCGGATCGTGCAGGGCACCCAGGACGTGGTGCGGCTGGCCCGGGGCCGGGCGGGTGTGTCGCTGGAGGACGTGGTGGCGCTGGTCGCGGCCCGGGTGACTGAATTCGGCCCTGCCGTGGCGAAGCGGTTTTCCCGAGATCTTGCGGCCAAACTCGCTACCGAGGGAACGGGGCTGGCCATTCGCGCCGGAGCGGGACCGGACCGGCAACCGGGTGTCCCGGTCGGGATGGAGTCGGCCGACCGTGAGGGGACTGTGGCGGCTGGGGTTTCGAGGGGTTCGGTCGATGCAAGAGGCCGCAAGCGCGGCCTTTCCGATGATGCGGTCGATGACGGCGCCGCGCACAGGCCCGCCGGGTCCGGTCAGGCGGCCGGTAACGCGGAGCAGTCGAGCCGGGAACTGCACTGGCAGCGAGGAGCGGAGCAGACGGGAGAGGCAGCTGGGTGGGCGGCATGGCGGGCTCCTGCTGCCGGCGAATCCTCCACCGGTGCGGTGTTGGGGGAAAGGTGGGGGCAGAGCGGCCAGGTGGGCGTGGCGCAGCCCGCGGACATCAGGGATGAGGTTGGTGCGCACCAGAAGCCGGAGTGGGAGCAGGTGCGGGAGGCGGCGCTGGCGGAAGCGCGGCGGGCTCGTGACGCCGGCGAGCCTTACTCCGCTGCGGTGTTGGGGCAGAAGTTCGGGAAGAGTGAAAGGTGGGGTCGGGCGCGGCTTGCGGAGATTAGGGATGTGCCCCAGCCGGGTGTGCAAGAGCGGGAGCAGGTGCGGGAGGCGGCGCGGGTGGAGGCGCGGCGGGCTCGTGATACCGGTGAGCCTTACTCCGGCGCGGCGTTGGGGCAGAGGTTCGGCAAGAGTGAAAGGTGGGGTCGGGCGCGGCTTGCGGAGATCAGGGATGAGGGTGGTGCTCCCCAGCCGCGTGTGCGGGATCGGGGCCGGGAGCAGCTGCGGGAGGCGGCGCGGGTGGAGGCGCGTCGGTCTCGTGATGCCGGTGAGCCTTACTCCGGCGCGGCGTTGGGGGAGAGGTTCGGCAAGAGCGAGAGGTGGGGTTGGGCGCGGCTTGCGGAGATTAGGGATGTGCCCCAGCCGGGTGTGCAAGAGCGGGAGCAGGTGCGGGAGGCGGCGCGGGTGGAGGCGCGGCGGGCTCGTGATGCCGGTGAGCCTTACTCCGGCGCGGTGTTAGGGCAGAAGTTCGGCAAGAGTGATAGGTGGGGCTGTGCGCGGCTTGCGGAAATCAAGGATGATGCGACGCTGCCGCAGGAGCAGGCGTGGGTGGAGCAGCGGTGGGTTGGTGATGCCGGTGAGATTTACGCCGGTTCCGTGTTGGGTGAGAGATTCGAGCAGAGCGCAACTTGGGGTCCGGAGCGGCTTGCAGAGGTCGGGGATGAGGGTGGTGCGCCTGGGCCGCGTGTGCGAGACCGGGCCCGGGAGCAGGCGTGGGTGGAGCAGCCGTGGGTTCGTGATGCCGGTCAGTCTTATTCCCGTTCGATGTTGGGTGAGAGGTTCGAGCAGAGCGCATTTTGGGGTGGGGAGCGGCTTGCAGAGGTCGGGGACGAGGGTGGTGCTCCCGGGTCGCTTGTGCGGGACTGGGAGCGGGATCAGGTGCGGGAGGCGGCGCGGGTGGAGGCGCGGCGGGCTCGTGATGCAGGCGAGCCCTATTCCGGTGCGGCGTTGGGTGAGAAGTTCGGGAGGAGTGATACGTGGGGTCGGGAGCGGCTTGCGGAGATCAGGGATGTGCCCCGGCCGAGTGCGCACGAGCAGGATCAGGTGCGGGAGGCGGCGCGGGCGGAGGCGCGGCGGGCTCGTGATGCAGGCGAGCCCTATTCCGGTGCGGCCTTGGGGGCGAAGTTCGGGAGGAGTGATACGTGGGGTCGGGAGCGGCTTGCGGAGATCAGGGATGTGCCCCGGCCGAGTGCGCACGAGCAGGATCAGGTGCGGGAGGCGGCGCGGGCGGAGGCGCGGCGGGCTCGTGATGCAGGCGAGCCCTATTCCGGTGCGGCCTTGGGGGCGAAGTTCGGGAAGAGTGAAAGGTGGGGTCAGGAGCGGCTTGCGGAGATCGGGGATGAGGGTGGTGCGCCCGGGTCGCCTGTGCCGGACTGGGAGCGGGAGTTGGCGCGGGTGGAGGCGCGGCGGGCTCGTGATGCCGGTGAGCCTTACTCCGGTTCGATATTAGGGGCGAGGTTCGGCAAGAGCGCGAGTTGGGGTCGGGAGCGGCTTGCGGAGATCAGGGATGTGCATCAGCCAAGTGTGCGAGAGCGGGAGCGGGAGCGGGAGGCGGCGCGGGTGGAGGCGCGGCGGGCTCGTGATGCCGGTGAGCCTTACTCCGGTTCGACATTGGGGGCCAGGTTCGGCAAGAGCGCGAGTTGGGGTCGGGGCCGGCTCGCGGAGATCAGGGATGTGCATCAGCCGAGTGTGCGAGAGCGGGAGCGGGAGCGGGAGGCGGCGCGGGTGGAGGCGCGGCGAGCTCGTGAGGCTGGCGAGCCTTATTCCGCTCTGGCGTTGGGTGAGAGGTTCGGGAGGAGTGAACCGTGGGGCCAGGCGCGGCTTGCGGAGATCAGGGATGTGGACCAGCAGAGCGTGCAGGAGAAGCAGCGGGCGGAGGCCCGGCGGGCTCGTGATGCCGGTGAGCCCTATTCCGGTCCGACGTTGGGAGCGAGGTTCGGGAAGAGCGAAACGTGGGGTCGGGCGCGGCTTGCGGAGATCGGGGATGGGCGCGGTGGTTCAACGGGGGATGCCTCGGGTGCTGGGGATGGCGTGGCGGGGGAGAGTTTCCCGTCTGCGGATGTGGCTGCGACTGGCAGGGCGCAGCGGGTAGCCGCTGAGTCGGCGAATGATGCGGTGGCCATCGAGCCGGAGGTGGGTGCTGTTGCGGGACATAGGGCGGTGCCTGCTGCTGTTGCGGCGAGTTCGGCGGATGCGGTGGCGTCGGCGCGCTGGTGGCGTGTGATGACGAGCGGGCCCGGGACTCAGGACGTGGTGCGGTCGGCCGGTGCGGATGCGGTGCCCACCACGGCGGTGAGCCTGCCGGTGGAAGGAGCGCAGGAACGTGCCGACTACACCGGCTGGACCCGGTCGCCGTATCAAGCCGCCGCCGCCCCGCCAGACGCTCGGCCGCTGCTGGTGCTCGGACACAACGAGACGCTCCTATCCGCTGATGCCGTTGCCTGGGCGAGCGGCACCGGGGCGGACGTGCTGGCACGGCTCGACCTCGGTGCGGGACCCAGCTGGTTGCTCCACCGGGCGGGCGGAAATCGGCCCCGGCCGGTCGATCCGCCCGCCGAACTGACCCGCCGGCCCAGGCTGGAACCGTTGCTGTTCCGGGGACCCCGCGATTCCAGCGACCTGATCGAGCGTGCCGCGTGGTCGGCACCCGACCTGCCCGACACCCAGATCGTGGGCGTACACGTGACCGGGGACGGGTATGCGGTCCTGGGGGATGGCAGCGTTCTCCAGCCGGAAGACTTCGCCATGCGGGTGCAGCGGGATCGGCGTTTCGTGCTGGGACCGACCATCGCACTGCTGGGCTGTGCCGCTTACCGGCGGCGCGACCCGGGCGCGTTGTCCTTTGCCGAGCGGTTCATCCGCGCGCTGGGCGGGTGGGCCTGGGCGGCCGATACCGAGGTGCTGCAGACTGCGGACGGCAGGGTGCACGCCACCGAGACAGCGGTGACCCAAGACGGAAGATTGCTGCCGATGTTCCCCTACGGCCAGGGAACCGGTCACTGGTCACTGCTGGACCCCGACGGGCAGCAAGTGGACACACGCGGCCCGGAACTGTGGGCCGCGCTGACCGGCATGACCCCACCGCGCTACACCGACCACACTCCCGAGCCGTTGATCGTGTGGTCGGACAACGACAATGCCGACCTCGCCAGCCTCGACGACAGAGATCACGACCTCGCCAGCCTCTCCGACGGAGATTACACCGAACCCGAACCCGAAGAGGAGGCGTATGAGATAGCGCGGCGGGCTTACGTGGCAGGCGAGCCCTTTACCCCTGAGGAGTTGGGGGCGCTGTTCGTACTAGACGGCGACTGGGGCGAACAGCAGCTTGACGATATGACGGAGGAGCTGGAGTTACAGCAAGAAGCGCGGAGGGTGGCGCGGGAGGCTGAGGAGGCCGGCGACCCTCTCGACCTTGATGACTTCTCGACGATGTTCGGGCGGAACCGCGGATGGGTCGAGGCGCGGATTGCCGAAATGACGGAGGCGCGGGAGGGGGAGCTCGCGCTGGAGTGGGCGGTTGCGGCAGCCGGTCAGCACTACACCGCTGAGGAATTGGCGGAACAGAGGTTCGCTGCAATGTGGGAGGAGCGGGAGGAGCGGGAGCAGTGGGAGCAGCGGGAGATGAATCGGCTAGCGCAGGAAATGGCGCGGGAGGCCGAGGACGCCGGCGAACCCCTGACCGCTCAGGCATTGGGGGCCAGGTTCGGCCAGGACCGCGGATGGGGCGCGGCGCGGCTTGCCGACATGCGGGGCGAGCCGCAGCAGGCGGCGGCGCGGGCGGCGGCGCGGGAGGCTGAGGAGGCCGGACAGCCCTACACACCTGAGGCGTTGGGGGCGAGGTTCGGCCGGGACAGCGAATGGGGCGCGGCGCGGATTGCCGAAATGCGGGACGAGCCCCAGCAGGCGCAGGCGCGGGCGGAGGCGCGGCGGGCTTATGAGGCGCGTGAGCTCTACACCGCTAGGGAATTGGGTGCGAGATTCCAACAGAACCGTCAATGGGGCGCGGCGCGGCTTACCGAAATGCGGGAGGAGTTGGTACGGGAGCGGGAGACGCGGGCGGAGGCGCGGGCGGAGGCACGGCGGGCCCGCGACGCCGACGAGCCCTACACACCTGAGGCGTTGGGGGCGAAATTCGGCCAGGACAGCGAATGGGGCGCGGCGCGGCTTGACGAGATCCGGCAGTCGCTCGATGAGCTGTTGAGTGGGTGGTGGGCCGCGCGTGAGGATGATGGGTCGTCTGCTGGACGGCGGTTGTCCGATGAGGACGTGCGCAGGCTGGCCGATGCGGTGGAACTGCGGTACCGCGACGGCGTGGGCGGACCCGGCACACGCAGTGCGGACCGGTTGCGGGGCAGGCTGGTCCACGTCCTTGAGCTGGCCCAGAACCTGGGCGGGCAACCGAGTATCGCCGACGTGCGGGATGTCCGGCTGGTGGCCGACTTGATCCGGGACACCGTCCGGATACCAGGGCCGACGGTCACGACCGCCGACGTGCACCACCTCGTGCAGGAGCTGACCGAAACCACCACGAACGCTCGCCCGCACGAACTGCGCTATCTGGCTGGCGTTGTGCGGCGGGTAGAGCAAGGTTTGGAACAGCGAGGCGAGCAGCGGCGGGCGACGGTGTCCGAACTGCGCACGCACTGGCGGCACGGAGCCACCCAGGCCGTGACCCTGCGGATGGGCACTCACACCGAAAACACCGTGGCCTACCCCGCCAGTACGGCGTCAACGCGATGGTGGCGCGACTTCCACGGCGGCCGGGTGGACCTGGACCAGGTCCGGCGGGAAATGGGGATCATCGCGGGCCAGGAGCCGCTCATCGTCGTGGTCGAAGCCCGACGGCGGAACCCGATCGGCGCGGAAAAATCCTTCCTGATCAGCGATACGGTCCGCGGTACGACCGCGCACTTGGAGACCCCGCGGGAACTCGGTCAGTGGGTGGCCGGCACCGAGCAGTACCAGCATGTCGCCGCAAACAATCACCACGGCCCGGTCGTCCTGGTGGTCACGGGCGGCAACGCGGCACTCGGCGTGCACCTCGGCCGCGACGAACTCACCCGGGGATTCGCCGAGGGACTCAACGTCGGCGGAGACGGCAGCCGACAAGTCCTGCTGGCCGAAGGCTATGTCGCACACGATCCCGCCGGACTCGGGTTGATCGCCGCAGGCCCACGGCCTGGTGACCGGCGGGACGTGCCGGGGCCGGTGCTGCGCTCGGGCATGCGAGCCAGCGTGCTGACGCTACGGCAGGGTTCCAGAGCGCAGAACACGATCGCCTATCCCGTTGACGCCGCCGACAGGGATGCCCTCCAGCGGCAGTACGACTCGGATTCGACACCGCAGACTGCTCGCGCTGATGCCCCGATGTTCGTGCTGGCACATACCACACCGCGAGGCGAATTCATCCTCGCTGACCGGGACACGTGGGAAACACAGCACGTGAGCCCACGCGAGTTCGCTCGCCGGGCGGTCGAGGACGCCCGCTACCACGGGATCACCAGACCATACGACGACCGCTCAATCATCGTCCACGTATACGACGGGGAGAGTCAGCGCACGCTGCCCGACGGGGCCCAGGGGGAGCTGGCCGAAAGTTTCGGCGAGGCGGGACATCGCGGGCGGATTTACGCGATGGAATGGGACAGTGCGGCGCAACGTTTAATCCCCGCTGTGGTGGATCTGTGGTCGCCGCGAGTGCGGCTGGCGATACGGGCGGGTTCACGCGTGCTCGACGCGATCGCATATCCGCGCAGCAGAGATGAGTCGGCCGTCTGGACATGGTGGGCGGAATCGGGCCCGGACCTGGACTGGCTGCCCGCAGAGGTGCGTGATGAATCACCGGTCCTCGTGCTGACGCGCCCGGATCCGGATGGAACTTTCGCCGACATCAACCCCACAACCCTGCGCAGGCGAGTCGAACCCCTCAGCGCCGGAGCATTCGGCCGCGAAGTCGCCGCAGCAGTGGGCGAGATAGCGACCTCAGATCCCAGCAGGGCCGTCATCGTGCTCGCGGTGCAGCCCATTGGCGGGCTTGCCCTGAGCGAGCATGCGCGCCAGCAACTCGCCAGCGGGCTAGGCCGCTACGGCCACGACGGACCGGTTTATGTCGCTAACGCCGTGACAAACCACGACGGCGGCAACATCCGGTATGAGATCGGGGACGTCACTCTCGCCGGAGAACGTCCACGCGACGCTGGAATGCCGGTGCGAGAACTGGCCTCCGATCCCTCGCACCGTTTGCTGGCGGCCGGCGGAACCCCGGCGGATGTGGACTGGTGGCGCCAGTGGTCGTCGTTCGGTTTCCGGCCGGTCGGGCATTATTGGCTCGGGTTGAATTCGGCGACGACCGTGCTCGCGCGGTTGTGGGATAATGAGTTCGTCACACCGTCGGGCACCCTGTCGGCCTTCGAATTCGGTCGCCAGGTAGCGGGCAGCGGCCCGTACCAGACTTCAATCACCGCACTACCAGACGCCCAAGTCCTGTTGGCGACCGTGGGAGCCGAGACCGGGCTCAGCGAACACGCCGCGCATGAGTTCGCTCGCGGCGTGTGGAGCAACGACCCGGATCGCATAATCCTGGTGACCGACCAGGACTTCCGGTTGCAATCCAATGAGGACAGCAATGCCGAGCTCTATCTCGGCGAGGATTTCCCGAGGCTTGTGCCGCCGCAGCACTGGTCCCCGGTGGCCGGGTCGAGCCGGCCCGCAGCCGATGACGTCGCAGCGGTGCTGACGTATCCGGCCTCCCCGACACCGGCGCCCCCGTTTGTCGTCGACACGGACTGGTTTGTCGCGGAGGCCGGCCACCGGAGCCCGGCGGTGGTGGTCGCCCGGTCGATGCGGGGACGTTTCCACGTGATGGATCCCTTGACTACCAAGATAAGGGTTCTCGGGCCGTCGGACTTCGGCACGATTGTGGCCAGGAGCGCGGAATTCCGGCAGGCCGTCCGCGACGATCCGGCCCGCCCCGTCGTGGTGGTGTTCGACCGGTGGCCCTCCGGGTTGACCGAGCAGGACGCGCGGTCGCTGGCCGAGACGCTGCGGGGTGAGGACATCCAACGGCCCGTTTTCCTGTCGATGGGCCAGTTCCAGAACCACGAGACCGGGTCGCGGCCCTACGCCCTGGTCGAGGCCCCGTCAGCGCAGTCGGCAGTGCTCACGCATCCGGCCAGCGCTGCCGATGCGCCGCGGCCGCTGCTCATCTCCGCGCTGGGCGGTCGCCACGAGGAGATTTTTCACCAGCTTCGTTCTTTCGGGGTGTCCCGGCTGTTGTCGGAGCTGGGGTATCGCGGCGCCCAACCGCCGATTGTCATCCTCGCGAGCAGGCAGGGCGACCATTTCATCCGGCCAGGCGGTCGCTTATCGCTGGCACACTACGCCGATTTGGGCTCTAATCTCGCGGAAAACCCGAACTATCTTGAGGCGACCCGCGGGGACTGGCGGCGACCGGTCGTGATCGTCCCCGTAGGGGGGCCGCGCGACTCCGACGCGAGGACGGACGAACTCGCCGGCTTCCTCTCCGGACTGCTGGGCACTCCGGACGCCGACCGGCCCGTCTACATCGCGGAAAACAATGTCCGGACAGACAGGCTCATCACTCCGACAAGCGGCGGGCGTCTCGTGGAATCCGGCCTGCGGCTGCTGACGCCCGACCGGTTGCAACTTCCTGCGCCGCAGGAATCCTTGGTGTCCCACACCCTGCGCGTCGGCGTCGGCCAGGAATCGGCTGCCAACGCCGTGGCTTTCCCCGCGGAAAGTGACCTCCCGCCACAATGGACAGGATGGGGCTCGGTGGAGCGCAGCTGGTACGGGCCCATGCTGCACCGTGCGATAAGCGAGTTCGATCCGGACCCGCTGTTCGTCTTCGTGCGAGTGCGGAACGGACAAATAGCGGTCGTAACAGACTGCGACGGCAGTCTCGCGTTCGTAGAACCGGATCCTGTTGGCCTGGGCACACGCATGCAGCATTCCCCGCAGTTCCAGCGCGCCGGCGGGCACAGCGGCCGCACGGTGGTGATCGTGGCGGACTCCGAGGATTACGTGCCAATTCCGGACTGGTACGCCAGAGCACTCGCGGAAGGCTTGCGCCGAGTCGGTGGACCACCGCGACCCGTGTACGTTTACGACGGCTACCACCACGCGGCTTTCCACACCGATGCGGTGCTGGACCGGCTGCGGAATGTGACACCCGAGCTCAACTGGCAGCGGCCTGAAGGTCTCCAAGACCCAGACGATCCGCTGGAAGCCGTCCCGCGCTACGAGCGGGATTCGCCGCCAAACTACGACAACGCCGGAGAAGTCGCGTCCGCGATCGCGACAGTCGACAGGCAACGCGAGATCGCCCTGTCCGGCACCGCCCGCCCTGCCCAGCCCACGGAGGCCACCGAAGCCGAGATCGCCACAGTGCACCAGCGCTGGAACGAGCATTTCCAGGAAGCAGAACGCGCACTGAGCGCACTTTCCGCCGACCGGGTGGCCGACCTACAGGCACGGGCCAGCACAATCCTCGCAAGCATGTGGCCACGCCCCAGACAGGGCGACACAGCATCGGCAATGGCCATGCAAGACCTGTGGGACCGGATGGCCCAACGGGTCGCGCTCCGGTTGTACGGGGATGGCCGGTCGGAAACGGGCGCGTGGGCGGAGGCCGCCGCGATGGCGGCCAGTGCTCCGTCCTTGCCTGTGGTGCTGGCGGTGCGCGGGTCGGACGAGTCGATCACCTATCCCGCATGGACGAGATCGCCGGGATTCGCGGAGGTATCAGCTGACCGAGGCCAGTTGTTGGTGGTGCTGGGCAGTGACCGCATGGTCGTGCCCGACGAGTCAGTCACCGAGACACGGCGCTCAGGCACCGACGTGCTAGCGCGGACCGACACTGGAATCGGTCCACAATGGATGTTGTACCGGGCCGACGGAACCGGGCCACTGCCCATAGAACCGCCAGCAGAGCTGACACGGCTGACCAGCCCAGCACCGCTGATGTACTTCGGACCCGAAGATGACGCGGTCGCATTGGAGGCAGCAGCACTGGCCTCGGACATACCCGGCGTGCAAGTAGTCGGCATCCACATCACCCCACACGGACATGCGCGATGGCCCGACGGCGAGGCAGGACCAGAAGAATCCGCCCAGCGCGTATGGCACGACAGACGCTTCGTCGCCGGACTACCGGTAGCACTATTCGGTTGCGGCGCCGGACAACAACCCGGGCCTGGCAACACATCCTTCGCACAACGATTCGCCACGAACCTGCGCTCCTACGTGTGGGCAACCGACGCCAGCGCCGTATGGCAAACCCACGATGGTGCGGTACACGCCACCGACACCATCACCACCGCCGACGGGCGAATGCAGCCGATGTTCACCAATGGCCACGGAACCGGCCAATGGACACTGCTCGGCCCCGACGGACAACCAGTACTCACACGCGGCCCAGAACTACGCGCCGCACTAACCGGCTCAACCCCACCGCACTACACCGACCAAACCAGTCCCGAACCGGTGATCAGGTGGTCGGACAACAGCGATGCTGACCTCGCCAGGCTCCACGAAGAACGCGACGAGGAGATGCAGGCGGATGCTGCGCCCCAGCACGGTCCGGAGCAGGAACAGGAACAGGCGCCGCAGGCTCGGCCGAGTGCATTGGAGATGCCGGAGCAGCAACAAGAGGAGACGTTGCGGGAGCAGGCGCGAGCGACCGCACGAGACGCGCTCACGCGCGGCATGCCCTACACCGCTCATGGCCTAGGAGAACGATTCAGCCGGGATCGTCAGTGGGGCGCCGAGCGACTAGCCGAGATCAGAAACGAAAGCCTCACCCCCCACCTCGCCCCGCAAGAGCAGCAGACACGAACAGGTATCTCCCCGCAGGAGCACCAACTACGAGAAACAGCACGAGAAGAAGCCCGCCGCGCTCGGGCGGCCGGCGAGCCCTACAACGCCAACGCACTGGCAACAAGGTTCGACCAGAGGCGGAGATGGGGCGCTGATCGCCTTGCCGAGATAAGGAACGAAGACCTTACGCCGCCCCTCATCCTGCAAGCGCAGCAGACACAACCAGGTATCTCCCCGCAGGGACAAGAACAACAAGCGGAGGTGCAGCAGGTGTGGGAGCAGACGCGAGCGGAGGCGAACCGGGCGCGGGAGCAGGCGCGAGCCGAGGCACACCGGGCGCGGGAGCAGGCGTCGGGGGAGGTGCGGGAGGAGGCGCGGGAGGAGGCGCGGCGGGCCAGAGCGTTGGATGCTTTCGTGCAACGCGATAGGGAGGCGCGGGAGGAGGCGCGGCGGGCCCTTGACGCGGGCGAGCCCTACACCGCTGAGAGCTTGGGACAGAGGTTCGGACGAGGCCGGATGTGGGGTGCGAGGCTGCTTTCCGAGATCAGGAACGAAAACCTCACACCTCCCCTCACCCCGCAAGCACAGCAGACACAACCAGCCACCTCCCCGCAGGGACGAGCGGAGGCGCAGCGGGCGGCTCGGGAGGAGGCGCGAGCGGAGGCGCGGCGGGCTCGCGACGCGGGCGAGCCCTACACCGGTGCGGGCTTGGGGCAGAGGTTCGGACGGTCCGCCATGTGGGGTCGGGCCCAGCTTGCCGAGATCCGGTATGAGGATGCTGCGACCCGGCCCGGTTCGCAGCAACAGGCTCAGGAGCAGCCGGGGCCGGCTCGGCGACGTATGCGGGAGCAGGAACAGTCGACACGGCAGCAGGCGCGGGAGGAGGCGCGGCGGGCTCGTGATGCGGGTGAGCCCTACACCGCAGCCGGGTTGGGGCAGAGGTTCGGGGTATCCGCCATGCGGGCTCGTCGGCTGCTTGCCGAGGTCGGGGGCGAGGACGCCGTGATACAGCCCGGACTGCGGGAGCGGGCGGAGGCGCGAGCGGAGGCTCGGCGGGCCCGGGACGCCGGCGAGCCCCACACCGCAGAGGCGTTGGGCGCGAGGTTCGGCCAAGACAGCGAATGGGGCGCGGCGCGGCTTGAGGAGATCAGGCGGCCGCTCGGTGAGATGTTGCGGGGATGGTGGGCCGCGAGTGAGGATCCTGCGGCGGCTGCCGGGCGGGTGTTGTCCGATGAGGATGTGCGCAGGCTGGCTGACGCGGTGGACCTGCGTTACCGGGATGGCGTGGGTGAGCCGGGGACGCGGAGTGCGGATCGGTTGCGGGGCAGGCTTGTTCATGCGCTCATGCTGACCGAGAGGGTGGGCGGGCGGCCTGTCGTCGAGGATGTGCGGGATGTCCGGCTGGTAGCCGACTGGATCCGGGACACCGGTGCGATGCGGGGGCCGGCCGTGTTTGCCGCGGATGTGCATCGTGTGGTGCAGGAGCTGACGGGTGGCACCACGGACGCTCGCCGGCAGGACGTGCCGTTCTTGGCCGATGTGGTGCGGCGGGTGCAACAGCGGTTGGAACATGCCGGTGAGCAGCGGCCGGCGACGGTGGAGGAGGTGCGGGCGCAGTGGCGGCGGCAGGCCACCCGGATAGTGACCGTGGCGATGGGGGGTTCGGTCGAGAACACCGTGGTGTATCCGGTTGATGAGGTCTCGGCGCGGTGGTGGCGGGCTTTCCGGGGTGACGGGGTGGATCTGGGTCAGGTGCGGGGTGAGCTGGGCGTCGCCGGTGACCGGGAGCCGGTCATGGTCGTGGTGGAGGCCAGGCGGCTGACCAGAACTGCGGACAGATCGTTCCTGATCGGTGATGAGGTTCGCGGTACGAGCGTGCAGGTGGAGACGGCGGGCGAGCTGGGTCAGCGGGTGGCCGATACCGAGCAGTACCAGCGGGTCGCCGCCACCAACCCGGACGGCCCGGTTGTGCTGGTGGTTCTGGGCGGCACCGCCGGACTCCACCTGAGTCACGACGTCCTCGCTCGACGATTCGCCGAGGGACTCACCGCGAGCGGGGAAAGTGTCCGGCAGGTTCTTCTTGCGGAGGGCTATATCTCGCACGCTCCCGCCGGGCTCGGGCTGGTCGCTGCGGGTTCTCGGCCCGGTGCCCGCCGGGACGCGCCGGGGCTGGTGTTGCCCTCGGGCGCGCCCCCGAGCTTCCGGAGTCGCGGGCAGATTCGCGGGACCGCACGGCAGAGTCCTATTCACGGCCCCACCACGGCCCCGTGGTCGCCGCGAGTGTGGCTGACGGTTCCGGCGGGTTCGGGCGTGATCGACGCGGTGGCCTTTCCGCGCGACTACAATCAGGCGGCGGCTTGGCGGCGGTGGGTCGAGTCGGGGCCTGACCTGGCCGGGCTGCCGGCACCGGTGCGTGATGGATCACCGATCCTCGTGTTGGCGAGCCGACCGTCGTTCTTCGTCTCCGTCGACCCCGAAACCGGGACGTCCAGCAACCTGTTGCCTAGGGAACTCGGCCGGATCGTGGCTGGAGAATTGCGCGAGGCATACGCCTCGGATCCGAGCAGGCCCGTCGTCGTGTTCGCGGTGGAGCCGAATGACTGGACTCCTGTTATGGGAGCGCAAGGCCCTCAGGAACTCGCAAACGGGCTACGCCACTATGGCCACGACGGGCCGGTTTATGTTGCCGCCGTTGTACAACGCGATGACGGCGGCGACATCCGCTTCGAGATCCGGCACATCACCCCCTTCGAAGGACGTTCGCGCGGCACCGATCCGAGCGACTCTTACCTGCCGGTACGGGAGATGACGTCCGCGGATCCGGGGCGTCGTGTGCTGGCGGCCGGTGGCACCTCGGTGGATGCGGACTGGTGGAGCCGGTGGTCGGAGAATGGTGTCCGGGTCGGCGATGCGGAACGGTTCGGGCCGGGTTCGACGACGGTGGTGCTCGCGCGGTTGCGGGGCGGCGAGTTTGTCACGCCGTCGGGCACCCTGTCCGCGTTCGAGTTCGGCCGCCGGCTAGCGGGCAGCGCGCCGTATCAGGCCTCGATCACTCGGCATCCGGATGCTCCGGTGGTGTTGGCGGCGGTGGGAGCCGAGACCGGGCTTGGTGAGCACGCCGCGCATGACTTCGCCTGGGGCGTGCGCGGTACCGACCCGGGCCGCACGGTCCTGGTTACCGACCGGGACTTCCGGTTGCGACGCGAAAACGACATGGCCGTGCTCCCCCTTGACGCCGGTCTCCTGAGGTTCGTGCCACCGCCGAACTGGTCCCCGTGGGCCGGACCGAGTCGGCCCGCCGACGACTCCGCGGTGGTGCTGGCCTATCCCTCCCCGCTAGGACCAGTTCTGATGCCCACAGTGGACACCCGCTGGTTCGCCTCGCAAACCGGCCACCGCAGGCCACTGGTCGTCATGGCCCGGTCGGCGGGCGGACGTTTTCACGTGCTGGACCCCTCGACCGAACAGACAAGAATCCTCGGCCCGTCGGACTTCGGCACGAGCGTGGCCAGGAGTGCGGAGTTCCAGCAGGCCGTCAGCGACGATCCGGCCCGCCCGGTCGTGGTGATGCTCAACCAGTGGCCCTCCGGCCTGACCGAACAAGATGCGCGCGCACTGGCCGAGGGATTGCGCGGCGACGGCATCCAGCGGCCCGTTTTCCTGTCGTTGGGCCAGATCCAGAACCACGAGACCGGACCACGGCCCTACGCCCTGATCGAAGCACCTTCGGCACAATCGGCACTGCTCACCAACCCAGCCAGCGCTACCGATGCGGCGCGGCCGCTGCTCATCTCCGCTCTGGGCAGTCGCCACGAGGAGGTTTCTGCCCAGCTTCGTTCGTTCGGGATTTCGCGGCTGTTGTCGCAGCTGGAGTATGGCGGCACCCAGCAACCGATTGTCATCCTCACGAGCAGACACGACGAGGACTTCATCGCCCCCGGCAGGAGACGGAACCTGCCCCCGGCGCGTGCGGGCGCTGAACTGGCGGAAAACCCGGAATATCTTGAGGCGATCCGGGGGGACTGGCGGCGACCGGTCGTGATCGTCCCCGTAGGAGGACCGAACGACCCCAACGCAAGGACGCAGGATTTCACCGACTTCATAACCGGACTACTGGGCACCCCCGACGCCGACCGGCCCGTCTACATCGCGGAGCACAACATCCGGGCATACCAGCTCACCACCTCGGCAGACGAGCGTCTCGTGGAACCCGGCCTGCGACTGCTGACACCCGACCGAATGCAGCCTCTCCCACCGCGGGAAGACATGGTGTCCCACACGCTGCGCGTCGGCGTTAGCGAGGAATCGGCATTCAACGCCGTGGCTTTCCCCGCAGGACGGGACCTCCCGCCACAATGGACCGGATGGGGTTCGCTGGAGCGCACCTGGTACGGGCCCACCCTTCGGCGCGCGATGAACGAGTTCGACCCGGACCCCCTGTACGTCTTCGTACAGGTACGGAACGGACAAATAACAGTCAGCAACGCGGCTGGTGTGCTTGACTCACCGGATCCTGTTGCACTGGGCCTTCGCATGCAGCAGTCCCCGCAGTTCCAGCACGCCGGTGGGCATATCGACCGCACCGTGGTGATCGTGGCGGACTCCATCGGTGCACGACTTCCGGACTGGTACGCCAGAGCACTCGCCGAAGGACTACGCCGAACCGGTGGCCCACCCCGACCCGTCTACGTCTACGACGGCTACCACCACTACGCTTCCAGCGCCGAGACCGCGCTGCTCTGGTTGCGCAACGTGACACCCGAGCTGAACTGGCAGCGGCCCGGGCAGGTCCGTGACCCGGATGATCCGCTGGAAACCGTCCCGCGCTATGTGCGGGGTTCGCTGCCGGCCTATGACAGTGCCGGAGAAGTCGCGGCCGCGGTCGCGGCGGTCGACAGGCAACGCCAGGCAGCCCTGTCCAGTGCCGCCCGCCCAGCCCAGCCCGCCGAGGTCACCGAAGCCGAGATCGCCACCGTGCACCAGCGCTGGACCGACCAGTTCCACGAAGCCGAACGAACGCTGAGCACACTGCCGGCCGACTGGGCGGCAGACCTACAGGCACGAGCCAGCACAATCCTCGCAAGCGTGTGGCCACGCCCCAGACAGGGCGACACCCTCTCGGCGATGGCCATGCAAGGCTTGTGGGACCGAATGGCCCAACGCGTCGCGTTCCGGTTGTACGGCGATGGCCGGTCGGAAACAGGTGCGTGGGCGGAGGCCGCGGCGATGGCGGCCAGCGTTTCGTCTTTGCCTGTGGTGCCTGGCGGTGCAGGGCCCGGATGAGTCACCCGCATGACGGACGGGTTTCGCGTCGACTTAACCGCTTTGACTCAAGCGTCGGAGGGCGTGAACACGACCATCGAGTCGATGCGGACGATGCGAGTCAGCGACATCGACTGCCCTTCGGATGCGTTCGGGCATGAGCGTCTTGCCGACACCGTGGCCGACTTCTGTTCTCGCTGGGACCAAGGAGTTGTCAACCTGACCGAAGACGGACGCGAGATCGTCAGCCGATTGACTCACTGTGTCCAGGTTTACCGTCAGACCGATGGGACCCGCTTGTAGGATTCTCAAGAACGCCCCGAACGACGAGGTCCGACAGAAAATTCTCGTGGGTGGGCTCCGAGAACAGGCGCATCAGCGCGGCCGCGGTTGCTTGCGGGTGGCTGACCAGACCGTTGTGCCCGCCGGGCATTTCGACGAGCTCGCGGCCGAGCTGATGCGCGAGTGTGCTGGCGCAGCGGTACTCCCATTGTCCGCGTGACTCCGCGCCGCCGGTCGGGATGATTGCCGTCGATTCCGGCACTCCGGCGAGGCCGGCGGAGTCCAGCGTCGAACTTCGTACTGCGGGGAAGTCGTAACCGAAAAAGCGGTGCAGGTTCGCGCCGAGGTCGCCAATCGGATCCGGCGACCGGGCTCCTTCTTCCCTAGAGCCCTCGCCATTGGTCAGTGCGACCATATGCCGGATCGCTGCCCACACGTCTTTACGTGCAAGCGCGGCAACGGTATCCAGTGCCTCTTCCTGGACGCCGTCCGGCACCACCGCGGACATCGGTGGTTCATGCGCAACAAGCACATCCACGCGGTCGGGGTGCTGCACGACCAGATGCAGCCCGATCAGCGCACCGATGCTGACCCCTACCACCCGTGCCGGCTGTGTCGCGACCGCGGCCAACAGGGCTCCCGCATCGTCGGCATGACGTGCCATCGTGATCGGGACGTCGGTCGAGACGGTGCTGCGGGACAGGCCGCGCCGGTCGTAAGTGATCACCTGATAACGCCGGGCCAATGCGTCGGCCAGCTGTTCGGTTGCGCCGGCCTCGCTTACGCCGCCCTGTATGAGGAGCACGGGAGGCCCCTCGCCGCGCGCCTCGAAGTAGAGCTCTGCTCCATCGGTCGGGATGGCTCCTTGCTGCAGCACCGCGTCCCTCGCTTCCCCTAGTTCTTGCTACTAGCCATTGTCGCGAGAACGTCGACCAATGCGGCACGCCAACGAATCGAGGATTCCCTCGTCGGCGCGGGCGGTCCGACGGCGTTGCTGCTCCGGGGCATGCGCGGTCACGCCAGATTCACTTGGACGTGTCCTGGCTGGCCTGGAAATCCGGATACTCCATCACACTGCGCAGTTCTCCGAGGAGAATTCGGCTGCACGTGCTGCACACTCGGCTTTGAAGGCGGGACCAACGGGTGGAGCGGAGCGAGCCGGTACTTCGTCCAATTTTTGAAGCGCTACGCGTCTATTTGTCGGTGATTGTCGATCACCACAGGTTGCGTCAGCTACTCAGTAGTGGCTACCGATTTTCACAGGAAATCCTGCCAGAACGATGCTCCGGTGGGCGCAGTGTCAACCGGGTTGTCGCCGAGGTCGGTCCCGTTACCGCCGCCGCTCTCGTTGCTGGCGCCACCGGGATTTCCGTGGTTTCCGCCGCCACCGGGATTTCCATGGTTACCGCCGCCACCGGGGTTGCCGTGGTTACCGCCGCCGCCGGGATTTCCGTGGTTTCCGCCGCCGCCGGAGGCGGCGAACTGGGTTGCCTGGGGGGTCAACGAGTCAACCGCAGCCGCAGAAGCCGCTCCGGAGAGCCCCAGCGCCACGGCCGCTGCCAGCACCAGGCCGGCAATTGTTCGTATACACGTCCGCATTGAACTTATCCCTACTGTTTTGTGGCTGCTTCGTGTCCGAATTTTTGGCCGACATGGCGGCGTGGAGAACGGTCTGAAGTCCCGTCATGCATACTCAACTGTGGTCGCTATGACGCACCGGAGCGGCACGCTTATTCGCTAGTCCACGGAGATGTCGTGATCGCCGGGTCAGTGGCGGGCCATGCCTCGCACGGCAAGGTCGATGTGGTGCCCGATGTCGACTGGGTCCTGCGTGAGCGAGAGCTGCATGCCACACATCAGGGCGACGAAGTGATAGGCGATGTCCGTCGCCGTGACACCCTCGGCCAGCGTGCCGTCGATTCGAGAGCGCTCGATCGCGTCCTGCCCTACTTGCGTCACGTGGGCGATGCAGGGCCGGAGGTCGGTGTCCGACGACTCGGCGTTGGAGAGCAGGTCGATCAGCGCGTGGTCGCGGGCCAAGCGCTCAGCTGCGGCCGTCCGCGCCGCAGAGTCAGCTCAGCGGTAGGCAACACACGCCACTATGGCTTACGGCCTATCGCGCCATAGGCGTCCAGCGGCTCGCTCGTGCCGTTCTGGTCAGCGTCGGGTCGCCATTGGTTGATCGGGGTCAGGCCGGGCTCGACCAGTTCCAGCCCCTTGAAGAAACCCGCCACCTGCTCGACCGAACACAGCCGGTACGGGATCGCGTCGCTCTTGGCGTACACCTCGGCGGCCTGGCGGGCGGTCTCGGTGAGGTCGGTGTTTTCCCACAGCAACAAATAGCTGCCGGACGGAACCGCCGCCAGCACTCGGCGCGTGATCGACACCGCCTCCGCATAGTCGGCGACATGCCCAAGCACGCCCATGAACATGACCGCGATCGGCCGTGTGAAGTTCAGGCTGCTTTGGCGTCGGAGACGATCAACTCGGGGTTGTGGTAGTCGGCGTCGATGTAGCTGGTGACGCCCTCGTCGGTGGTGTTCCTCAGCAGCGCTCGGGCGTGCGTCAGCACCAGCGGGTCATTGTCGACGTAGACGATCCTCGACTCCGGTGCGACCTCCTGGGCCACCTCGTGGGTGTTCTGCAGGGTTGGCAAGCCCGTACCGATATCGAGGAACTGGCGGATACCGGCTTCGGCGGCAAGAAAGCGCACCGCCCGGATCAGAAACTGCCGAGACTGCTTGGCGATCTGCACGATCTCGGGCTGGCGAGCGATCCACTCGTCGCCGGCAGCACGGTCGACGGCGTAGTTGTCCTTGCCGCCCTGCCAGTAGTTCCAGATCCGCGGCGACTGCGGCGCCTTGTAGTTGATATCAGCCACTCGTTACTCCGATTCTCACCACGGCCACTGCGCCCGGTACCTTAGCGTTCCGCCACGTACCACCTGCCGCCTCATCGGCGTTCCGGCGCTCGGCAAGTCGCTCCAACCGAGCCAGGAGACGGACTGCGCCCCTACCGCGAATGGGTAGCCCCCTACGTATTGACACCAATGTGTCCGTAGCCGGGACGAAAGACACTGGTCAGTACCCGACAACGCTGCCCCCAGGAAGGCAGAGCCCGTGCTCCTCCACACCAGCCCCGAACGGACTGAGGCCGAGCGTCCTCAGCCACGTCGTTCGTTGCGCCCATCCCGACCCGGACCTGCGGAGCTCCTGCAGTTCGGTGAGCGCTACGCCGACTTACATGATCGCCGCCTAGCGGACACGCTCATCCTGGAAGACGCTGCGGAAGAACGCGAGGAAATCTCGGCGCTAGACCGCATCTCCTGCCACGTGCATCGCAGATGGGTGCACGAGTGCATCAGCTCGCCTACGCACGTCATTGCCGTGACCGGACACCGCTGGTGCCGGCGCTGCGAAGCCGAGGCTTCCGTCGCGGTGGACGAGGTCTCGGGTTCGGTCAACGTTGTCTGCACGCGTTGCGGCCGGGCCCCCGACACGGCGGCGACGCGGCAGATCCTCCGAACCTGCCGAGCCAGCCTGGCCGCCGCGCTCGAAAGCCGCCGAGCGCGTGCGGAAGTGTGCGCCCTCGCAGCCTGATGCCGCATCAGGGCCGAGCCATCCGCTGCGCGACTACCCGGGCGAGCTGCCGTTCCTGTCGTCGGCCGAACCGAAGATGATCACAGCGGGTCTTGCCGCCCTCGAAGCGCGTCCCGTACCTCATCGACCCGGCTGATCTCGACCGCGCGCGGCGGGAATGGGAAATCCTGGAACCTGTTGTCCGCTCGCGCGCGGGGTTCGAGGCGGCGTGCCCCGGAATCGACTTCCAGCCGATTCACGGGGACGCACCTGCGTTCAATATCGTCGCCACCTCGGACGGCGAACTGTACTCCGACTTCGAGCTCGCCACGCTCGGACCGGTCGAATGGGACATGTGCTTCGCGTCGTCAACGCCATTGGCATGTCCCGGACAGTGGCGTGCCTCGCGCTCATACCACAGTTGCCCATGCTCGCGGAGGCACTGAAACCGTCCATCGAGCAATGGCGAACGATGCCGTTCGCCGGTGGCCTGGGTGACTGAGTAACCGAGGACACCGCCTGTTTCGCTTCGGTGAGAACACCGGAAACAAGTGCGCGGCCCCGCGCCAGCGCATGTCCGATTTCGTTGCTGGAACCGGTGATGATGGCGACGCGGTCGCGGATGTCGAAGGCGGGGTGGGTCATCGCACGGCTTCTTCGGCGCCTGGCTTCGCGGCAGTGCCCGGGAGCGGGGTGCGGGCGGAGCGGCCGAAAAGCACGTCAAGGAGGTTGTCGACGGCAAGGTCCACCATCGCCGCGCGGGTCGCCTCGGTGGCCGATCCTACGTGCGGTAGGGCGACCAGCCGGGACTGTTCGACGAGATCGGTTACGTCCGCACCGCGCGGTTCGCGTTCGAAGACGTCCAGTCCGGCTGAGTGGATCACGCCGTCGCGAAGCGCAGCCAACAGCGCTACCTCGTCGACGACACCGCCGCGCGAGGTATTGACCAGCGTCGCGGTCGGCTTCATGGCGCGAAGCTGGTCTGCGCCGATGATGCCTCGAGTGGAGTCGGTCAGCGGCACGTGCAGCGAGAGGACGTCGGACTCGGCGAGCAGTGTTGCGAAGTCAACCGCCCAGGACAGGTGATCGTCCTGCGGGGCGAACGGGTCGTGGTGGAGTACGCGCATGCCGAAGCCGGCGGCCCGGCGAGCGACGGCTCGTCCGATCTGGCCGTAACCGAGCAGGCCCAGCGTCGCGCCGCACACGTCCAGGCCGAGGTAGTCGTCCATGCGGAACACGCTCCAGCCGCCCGCGTGCAGGCAGTCGCGGGCTGAGGCAAGGCGGCGCCGTGCCATCAGGATCAGGGCGAAGGCCAGGTCGGCGGTGGTCTCGGCCAGCACCCCCGGCGTGTGGGTGACCACGACGCCTCGGTCCGCGGCGGCCTGTTGGTCGACCGCGTCGAATCCCATGCTCGCGAGGCTGACCACGCGCAACGATGGTCCGGCGGCGTCTAGCAGCTCGGCGTCGATGCGATCGTTGCCCAGGGCGAGGATACCGTTGGCGCCACCGGCGATTCGGGCCAGTTCGGCAGGTTTCGGCGTGCCCGTTCCAGTCCAGGAGACAACTTCCACCTGGGACTCGAGGCGAGCCAGGCCGCTGCCCGGAAGGTCCCGGCGTGTGCTGAGCACGCGCTGCGTCATCACTCACTCCTTTCGCGCGAGATCGCCAACCCGGTAGCTCGGGTCCGTCCGCCGTCACGCTGCTCTGCTGTCACGCTGCTCCGCTGGCAGACAGTTCATCGATTTTCCCGACTTCATCCGGGGTTAGCGTGACGTCGGCGGCTGACAGGTTCTGCACCATCCGGTCGCGGTGCGCGGACTTCACCGTCACCGCGACTTTGTGGTGAAGGTTCCAAGCCAGGACGATTTCGTGCACCGAACGATCATGCCGACGGGCAACCTCGACCAGCACGGGGTGGCTGAGGTCGGTGCTGCGCAGCGGGCTGTGCGCGCTGAGCACCACGCCTCGCCGGCGCATCGCTTCGGCGAAGTCCGCGTCGTAGTCGCCCGGCCCCCACTGCAACTGGTTCACGGCTGGATATACACCGGTCGCTTCGTGCAGGGCGTCGATCAGCTCGATCGAGTAGTTGCTGACCCCGATGGCGCGGACCAGGCCGTCCTCGCGGGCCCGGATGAACTCGTGCCAGCTGGCGACGCCAGGATAGCCACCCGGCGGCCAGTGGATCAGCCAGAGATCGACGTAGTCGATGCCCAGCGCGGTAAGGCTCTGCTCAAGTGTCAGCCGTTCCCTGCCGACCTGGTCGGGCGGCATTTTGGTGGTCATGAACAGCTCGGAGCGGGGGACGCGGGCCTGGGCCAGCGCCGCGCCGATGGCTTCCTCGTTGCGGTAGCGAGTGGCGGTGTCGACGAGCCGGTAGCCGACGGAGATCGCCGCCTGCACGGCCTCGGTGGCCTGGTCTCCGCGCATCGGATGGGTGCCGAAGCCGAGTAGCGGCATGGCCCGGCTGCCGCCCACGTCCGCTGTGGGCACCCGGTCCGCTCCGTACCGGAGGGTCGTGTTCATGGCGGTTCTCCTCATGCGGTCGTAGTGGAGGTGTGGTCAGTACAGCTCGACAAGCCGCAGCGGCGTTCCCGTCAGTAGGTCCGCCCCCGACCCGGTGAGAGCGACGGTCTCGCCGAATTCCACTGCGCCACGGCCTGGTACCGCGATTCCGGTGCGGATGCCGAGGACCATGCCGGACTGCGCGACCACCGCACTGCTGCGAGGCAGCGCCTGAGTCGTACCGCCCCGGAGCGAGACGACCCGGCATGTTGCCAGGTGCGCGCCGACTTCGTTACCGAATGCGTCGTAGGCATCGCGTAGTAAAGCGCCTGGTTTGAGGGCGGTCAGCAGCGAGGATGTCGCTGCTGCGCAGGCGTCGCTGGCGGCGCGGAGTGTGCCGTCGGCCTTGCTGAGCAAGGCGGTGGCGGCGGCGTAGCCCGCGACGCCATCGAGTAGCGGGTGCAGGGCGTAGCGGACCGGTGTTTCGGCGGTGAGCCGGGCGGTGGCCGGGTCATGACCCCGGACTGTTACCAGATCCGAGCCGGCTGCCGGGCCGTCCGGGGGGTACCAGCCGAGCAGACCACCAGCTCGGCGGATCGAACGATCGACGTTGCCTGACAGCTCCCGGACATCCATGCCGACATGGAGGTGGTCCATCACCGCCGTGTAGCCGACGGCGGCGAGTTCGGCGGCTGCGGCGAAACTGGCGATTTCGGCGTCCGTGCAGCTCGCTAGTTCGGCGAAGACGAGGTCGGCCGCCGGCCGAAGGCTCGGCCCGGCGCTGCTGATTTGGCAGAACACCTCCCACGGCAGGTCAACGTCGTAGCCGACGGCGCCATCGACGACGTCGGCCTTCCGCAAGGCGCCGGCAATCGCCGTGGGCAGGTCGCAGTCCACCGCATCCACCACGGCGCCTTCTGCGGTGACAACGACGGCGGCTTCGCCGATGGGCTCAGGCAGCGACCCGAGAACGTGCTGTCGACCCCCGGTCGAGGTCAGCAGTAGGGCTGCGAAGCCTGCCTTGTGCATCTGCTCCCGGAGCCGGTCCAGCCGGGCTCCGGCCTGGCTCGTGGCCGTTCTTGCCACGGGGCCCACCATCCTTTCGGATTCGTGTGTGACGATCAGCGCTTGAGCGGTTCGAAGGCCGTTTCGCGGATACGTAGTGCAGTGAAGCCAGCGACGGCAGAGGTCAGCACGAGATAGAACGCCGGGACCCAGGTACTTCCTGTCGAGACGATGAGCGCCGAGACGACCAACGGCGCGGCGCCGCCGAAGATCGCGGTGCCGAGGTTGTAACCCAATCCGTACGCCACGGTGCGCACCCGCGTCGGGAACAGCTCGGCCAGCGTCACCTGCATCACGCCGTTGGTGCCGGCGAAGCACAGCGACATGAGCACCGCGCCGATCGTTGCCAGGACGAAAGATCCATGCGTCAACAGCCAGTAGCACGGGAAGCCGATGACAACCATGACGAACGCCGAGGTCGCGAGCATCTTCTTACGACCGACACGGTCGGAGAGCCGCCCCGCATAGAGCACGGCGCCCGTGCCGACCGCCAGCATGATGCCGGTGACGAGCAAACCCTGTACCGCGGTGAAGTGCATTTCGTTCTTCATGAACGACGGCATGTAAATGAACAGGATGAAGTATCCGGAGCTGTTGAACAGTGGGAGCACGACCGCGATCGCCATCCCGCGGATGGTCTCCCGCGAGGTAACCGCCTCCCGCAGCGGGCTACGGGTCACCTGGCCCTCCACCTCGGCTTCGGCGAACTCCGGCGATTCATCGGCCAATCGCCGGATGATCAGGCCAACCACGCCCAGCGGCAGGGCGAGCAGGAAGGGCAGTCGCCAGCCCCACGACACCATGTCCGGGGTACTGAGAGCCGCCGTGAGCACGGCGGCGAAGAGAGTGCCGAGCAGCATCGCGATGAACGTGGCGGCGTTGGCGTAGCTGACGACCTGCCCGCGCCGCCCCTCCCCGGCGTGCTCGGCCAGGAACGAGTTGCCGTTGCCGGGCTCGCCGCCCATTGCGAAGCCCTGAACAACGCGTAGCAGCACCAGCAGGATCGGCGCCGCAATGCCCGCCGAGGCGTAGCTGGGGAGTAACCCGACCAGCCCGGTGGAGAGAGTCATCAGGGTGATGAGTATCAGTAGGACGCGTTTGCGGCCGATGCGGTCGCCCCACGACCCGGCCATTGCGGCGCCAAGCGGGCGGAAGAAGAACGGGATCGCGAACGCCGTGAATGTCAGCAGGACGCTGGTGCTGGGCGCGTTGCTGGGGAAGAACACGACCGCGAGAGTCCCGGCCACGAAGCCGTAGACAGCGTTGTCGTAGAGCTCGATGAAGACGCCGACGAGGCCACCGAAAATTGATGTTTTGGTGGCTCTGGGCGGCGACGGGCGCAGCGTCATGTCAGAAACCTTGCTGTTCACGAGGGCTACCTTTCTCGGGGAGTGACGTCGTCGTCACTGGAAGGTTGGTGCCGGTTGACCGGCGATCGTGGCCATCTCGCTGCGCGGCTCGACAATTGGCTGTCCCGGGCCGCTTCGTGCCGCTGTTCGCTGCGATGGGTCACCGACATGAGGAACTGTGGCCCATCATTATTTCCGCGATATTACTGGCGTTTATACACGGTTGCCATGCCTAGTTTTGTTTTGTCTGTCGGCATAACGAAAACTTATGCCTGCGGGGATTCGGGTGGGATGCGCCGACGTTGTTTTAGCCGCGCCGCAGCAGGGATATCGAATGCGCGAGTCCGGCGACGGCTTCCCGAATGGTGTCGGCGGACAATGCGAAGCTGGCCCGGAAATGTCCGGGGCAGCCGTAGGAGTCGCCGGTGATGACCACGACCCCGGAGGTTTCCAGGATGTGCTCGGCGAGATCAGCGTCGGATTCGATCCTCGCCCCGGAAGGCGTCGCGGTGCCCGCCAGTGCGGAGCAGTCGGTCCACACGTAGAAGCCGCCCTGCGGAATCACGGGGCGCAAGCCCTCGATCGCATCGAGCCCGGATACGAGCAGGTCGCGACGCTCGGCGTAGATCCGTACTGCACGCTCGACGAACTCTTGGTCGCCATCCAGTGCGGCGACGGCCGCCGCCTGGCTCACCGACGACGGGCACGACGAACTCTGCGACTGCAGCGTGGTGATCGCGGTGCACAATGCCGCGGAACCCGCGCCGTAGCCGATCCGCCAGCCGGTCATGGCGTAAGTCTTGGATACGCCGTTGACCAGGAAAATGCGCTCCCGCAGGTCGGGGGCGGCGGTGACCGTGCTCGGCACCGGCTGCGCCCGGAAGTTGATCGCGTCATAGATCTCGTCGCACAGCACCGAAACGCGCGGGTTCGCGCGGAGGACGTCGGCAAGCCCGCGTAGCTCCGCTTCGCTGTAAACCGCGCCGGTGGGGTTGTTGGGCGAGTTGAGGACGACCCACTTGGTCCGGTCGGTGATCGACTCGCGCAGCAGGCTGGGGGTGAGTTTGTATCCCGTCGATGCCGTGGTGGCGACCACCACCGGGCGGCCGCCGTGCACCGTGACCATGTCCGGGTAGGACACCCAGTAGGGGGCCGGAATGATCACCTCGTCGCCCTCGTCGAGGGTCGCCAGGAAGGCCAGGAAAATCAACTGTTTCGCGCCGCCGCCGACGCAAATCTCGCCGGCGCCGTAGGACTGCCCGGTCTTACGCAGCAGTCGGGCCTTGATCGCTTCCCGCAGTGCCGGCGTCCCGTCCGCCGAGGTGTATTTCGTCTCGCCCGCGTGGATTGCCTGAATCGCGGCGTCCTTGACATGCTCCGGCGTATCGAAGTCGGGTTCGCCGATCGTCAAGGGAATGACGGGCCTGCCGGCGGCCTGGAATGCTCGTACGCGGTCGGCGACCCGTGAACTCGGCGATTCTTTTACGCGCGACATCCGCTCGGCCAGTAGGGGTGTTTGCAGCGCTTCGGAAAAGGTCATTGCTTGCTCCTTTTGCAGTGCCCGCCACACAGCTGCGAGGTGTTCGAAAGTGCGGCGAACGCGGTTCGTGCGCGGACCGCGATTCGATCGAGGAATCGGCGCCGTTCCAGGTAGGCGGCGGTGGCCGCGGCCCTGCTCGTGCGCCGAAAGCGGATCTGCTGACCGGGCCTGAGCTGAGCCGCGATGTCCTGGGAGAGCGAGGTGAGCACCGCGAGCACCGGATATCCCGCGGTGATTCCGCGACCGCGCATCAAGACGAGCAGTTCGTCGCCGGTGGGGGCTTCGATCGCGCCGACCGGCACTCCTCTCGACAACACCTCGCCGGTCACCGAACGCTGCGGTACGGGTCCAGACAGGCGCAGCCCCACGTGATTGATCCGCGGTGTGACCGTGTAGGGGGAGTCGAATAGCCGCCCGAGCTCGGGACCGAATTCTCCGGCATCGGGTCCGTCGATCACATCTAGCACGGTCGGCACGTGAGCCACGCTGCTGGGAATGCCGAAGTGGAAGATGGTGGCGTCGAAGTGCGGGTTGATCAAGGGCGGATGGGGCCGGAGCAGGGAAAGGGATGTTCCGGACGTGACCGCGGTGCCGAACCCGATCATCGAATCGGGCGCGCAGCTGCCCATCAGCAGGGGCACGTCGAAGGACCCGTGCACGGCGACATACGCTCGTAGGCCGGCTTCGGAGATGCCGATCCGCACCGTTTGCCCGGCCCGTACC
The DNA here is from genome assembly GCF_014203395.1 of Saccharopolyspora phatthalungensis. Lineage (NCBI taxonomy): Bacteria > Bacillati > Actinomycetota > Actinomycetes > Pseudonocardiales > Pseudonocardiaceae > Saccharopolyspora > Saccharopolyspora phatthalungensis. The sequence continues at coordinate 1,439,545 of NZ_JACHIW010000002.1, read as the reverse complement.
GACAGCGGCGCCCACGGGGCGTGCGGTCGTCCGTCGACGGTGGGCATTGCTGGTGCCCCCGTGACAGCCATCAGCACATCGTGGCTGGGACAGATGGTGAGATCGAACCCGGTGGCCTCGATGAGCGGATCCGAGGGTTCGTTGCCGGCCAGGGCGTTCGCAGCGCGGGCGGCGAACTGGTCGAGCGCGCCGTTGACAGCCAGCCCGCGCGCGGGCCCGGCGGTGCGGCCGAGATCGGTAACCACGCATGCGGTCGCGGACTCGATGTAGAGTTCCGGCCGATCAGACATCGTCTCGGTAGCGCATCGGGGTCCCGAGCAGGGCCGCGTAGGCGCGCTCATCGACCGGGAAGAACCGCACCCTGTCCCCGGGCCGGTAAGGCACGACGTTGTCGTCCTCGGTTTGCAGGATGGTCAACGGCGTGCGGCCGATCTGCCGCCAGCCGCTGGGTGCGGCAACCGGGCCGATGACGGTCTGGCTGCCGGCGACCGAGATCGCGCCGGGAGGCACTCGCAGCCGGGGAATCGCCAGCCGGGGGATCGGTACCCGGAAATCCGGACCGTCCGTCATGGCCGATGCGGCGGGGCCGCCCAGGCAGCGGATAAGGTGCTCCCGCGAGCAGACGATGTCGATGACCCGCGCTACCGGCTCGTCGACGAGGCTGGCGACCCACTCCAGATCCGGGCCCGCGGCGCCGCCGAAAAGCACCGGCACGTCGATGACTCGCGAACGGACCCGCTCCGCCGCGTCGGTGGCACTATCCCAGGAACGGATGTGCAAGGCGACTGCGTCGGCCGTCGTGTGGTACGGGTCGAACTCCACCAGCACGGCGTCGTAGGTCGGCACAGCCGACACTGTTCCGGGTAATCCGCCGCCGTTGAGCCGTGCCGCCAGCCGGTGCACGGTCGTCCACACCTCGTCTGTGTCGGCGCCGTCAACGGTGACGCGCAACGCCGCGTCGCCGCACGGCGAGATGTCGATCTTGGCCGGTATCTGGATGCCCGTCATGCCGCCGGGACATCCAGAATCTTGTCCAGTGGCGCCAACCGGACCCCGGCGGTCTGCAACTCGCCGCGGATCCGGGCAGCGAGCTGGAGTGCCGCGGGGCCATCGCCGTGCAACTGGACGCAGTCCGCTTTGATCGGCACATCCCGCCCGTTCCGGCTGGCGATGACTCCTTCGGTGACCATCCGGACCGTCCGGCGGGTGACTTCGTCCGGATCGGTCAGCACCGCATCCGGCTCGGACCTCGGCACCAGCGTGCCGTCATCTTCGTAGGCCCGGTCGACGACACCGACCATGGCCATCCGTAGGCCGCGTTCCCGCGCGACCGCTGCCATCTCGCCTTCCTGCGACAGGATCACGAGGGTGGGATCGAATGCCTGCACCGCGTCGGCGATGGCCCGGGCGTAGTCATGCCTGGTCACCACGAGGTTGCCGAGCCGACCGTGCGGTGCCAGGTGAGTGATGCGGACGCCATGTGCCCGGGTGAACGCCGACAGCGCGCCGAGCTGGTACAGCACGTCGGTGCGAACTTCGTTCTCGGTCAGGTCCATCGCTCGGCGTCCGAAGCCCACCAGGTCGGGAAAACTCGGGTGTGCGCCGATACTGACACCACGCTCGACGCAGGCCCGCACGGTCGCGTCCATGACACGAGGATCGCCCGCGTGGAATCCGCATGCCACGTTGGCCGAGGTCAGTAGGTCCAGCAACTGGGCGTCGTTGCCCATTGTGTAGGCGCCGAAACTCTCTCCGAGGTCGGCCACGAGATCAACGGTTGGCACAGCCTGGATCCTTTCCCACCGGGGCCGGGGGCCCGTTGCGCACCGTGTCCGGCGCTCGTGCAACCGGGCCCGCTGTTGGACTATGGTCCCCACAGACATTAGGTTCGGTGCGGCGCGGAATGAAGCCATATCAGGAAGACCCATACCTTCATCACCGTTCCCGATGAGACCGCGGCCAGGAAGAGCGCTATGGACACCCGCAGGCTCGGCTACTTCGTCAGGGTGGTCGACACCGGCAACATCACCAGGGCCGCGGAGTCGCTGCACATCACGCAGCCCGCGTTGAGCCAGCACATCTCGGCGCTGGAGGCGGATTTCAAGACGCGACTGCTGGAACGCACCGGGCGCGGCGTGGAGGCCACCGATTCCGGGCGATCTCTCTACCGCTACGCGCAGGGAATCCTGCGTCTGGAAAAGGCCGCGCGGATCGATCTGTGTGACCGCACCGATTCTCCGGCCGGTTTGGTGACCGTCGGCCTGGCCTCCTACAGCATGGCGTCCAGCCTGGCGGTACCGCTGTTGCGGATCGTGCGTGAACGGTACCCGAACACCCAACTGCAGCTGATCCAGAACCTGACCGTGGTAATGAGCCAGGCTCTCCTGCTCGGCCAGGTGGACATGGCGCTGATTTACGACCCCGGCTATGTCAAGGGTGTCGTAGTCGAAAAAGTCCTGGAGGAAGATTTTCATCTGATCACCAGCACGAAGACCCGGCCCATGGCGGTCTGCGGCGACGGCGTCACGCTCAAGGACGCGTCCCGATTGGACTTTATTCTGCCGAGCGAGGTCCACACCGTACGGCGGATCACCGATGCCGCTTTTCACGCCGCGGGCCTGCATTACTCGGTCGTGGCCGAGATCGAACCGAGCATGGTGCTGCGCGACGCCGTGGTGGGCGGCCTCGGGGCCACGGTACTTCCGTTGTCGGCGGCACGGACCTACTTCGCCCCCGAAGAGGTCCGCGCCTACCGCTTTGCCGACGCCCGCATGCGCACCGGAATGTCACTGTGCACCTCGGAGGTCCAACCTCTGTCGGACGCGGCCAAACTGGTGGCCGACGTGCTGCGGGGGCTCATGACCGACGTTCAACCGGACGGCGGTCGGTTGCGCACGGCCGATGAAACGATTTCGTAGACGACCGCATGATCTTCGTCGCCGAGTCCACGGTCGACCAGTTCCTCGAACAAGGCACCTGTGTGCCGGGCCTGCGTCAAGCCCGCACCGAGTTCGTCGGCCAGCGCAGTCGCGTACCGAAGATCCTTGAGCTGGTTTGCTGCGCTCCCGCCGAGGCTGTACTCCCGCTGCAAGATCTTCGTGGCCTTGGCGTCGAGCACCGCGTTCGCGGCGAGACCTCCCTGAAGTACCCGGATCAGCTGCGAACGGGAGATTCCGGCTCGACGGGCCAAATCAAGGGCCTCGGCCACGGCGACGAGCGTCCCGGCGACGACAACCTGGTTACACAGCTTCGACACGGTTCCGGTCCCGACCGGTCCCATGTGCTCGACGGTGGCGGCGAACGAGCGCAACACGGCCTCCACCTTGACGAACGATCTCGGGCTCGCGCCGACCATGAGACTCAGCGTGCCTGCCCGGGCTCCGGCATCACCGCCACTCATGGGCGCGTCGACCACGGCGATACCAACCTGGCCGAGACGTTCGGACAATCCGCGGATCTTCTCCCGCGAGGTGGTGCTGAGCACGACCACGTGCGTGGTGCCGCGGGCGGCCCAACGGCTCGCCACGGATTCGGGTGCGATCTCGTCGAACTGGTCGACATCCGGCAGCGCCGAAAGGACGATCTCCGCACGAAGGTCTCCGGGCCGTTCGACGGCTTTGCCGCCCACCGCGGCGCCCTTCGTGCGGGTACGGTTCCAGACCTGAAGCGGGAACCCGGCGCGGGCGATATGCGAGGCGATCGGCGCGCCCATCGGGCCGAGGCCGATCACGCCGACGGTAAATGTGCTCACTCCTCGACGACCAGTCCCTTGGCCTTCAGCTTGTCGACGAGCCCGTGCACCTCGATCAGGGACTTGCCGCCACGACGGTGCTGGGCGCGGATCTCCGCCTCGTGATCCTCGCGCCGCTGGCACAGCCGAATGACGTCCTCGGCCTCCAGCGGATCGACCACGACGACACCGTCGGCGTCCCCGCGCAGGATGTCGCCGGGCCGGACGATCTGCCCGCCGATGGAAATCGGGTAATTCACGGGTCCCAGGGTCTCCTTGACCGTTCCCTCGATACAGACCGAACCGGAGAAGACGGGAAAACCGAGCTTTTTCAGGTCCGCGCTGTCGCGCACCCCGGAATCAGTGACGAATGCCGCCAGTCCCTTGCTCTTGCACGCGGTGGCCAGCACGTCGCCGAAGGAACCCGCCTGCTCAAACTCCGCCCCGGCGACGATCACGACGTCTCCGGGCTGGGCGTAGGAGATCGCGACCTGCACCATGATGTTGTCGCCGGCCTGGGCTTCGACGGTGAAGGCCGGGCCGCAGAACGCCATGCGAGAATCGACAGGTTTCAGGCGATGCGACAGGGCGCCCTTGCGGCCCTGTGCTTCGTGGATCGTCGCGGCGGAGAACTGGCCGAGCGCCGCGATGATTTCCGCAGCCGGCCGGTCGAATTTCGTGCGCACGTGAATCATGACACTCCCTGTTCCTTGGTGTCTTGTTCAGGACTCCGGATCCGCGGACATCCGCAGCACCGTCTTTGACGACCTTGCCGACTCCGCCGCACAGGCGAATGCCTCGGCGGCCGAGTCGATGTCGAACTCATGACTGAGTACCGCTTCGAGCGATGGATCCCCGGCGAGCAAGGCGATCGCGGCATCGAGTTCGATGTCGAAACGCTGCGAGCCGTAGAGCGTGACCTCCTTGGCGATGATCGCCGAAACGGGAACCGGTATCGGTCCGCGCGGGAGCATCCCGAGCTGGAGGACGGCACCGCCGGGACGCACCGCATCCAGCGCGGTTACCAGCGAGCCCACCGCTCCGGCCGCCTCGACCACGATATCGAACGACGACTCTTCAACCGTGTCGCCGTCGGACAGGTTCCGGGTCGAGTCGGCACCGACGGCGGCGGCGACCTTCAGCGGGAATCCCTGGAGATCCGCGGCGACGATCTCGGCGGAGCCCGCGTGCCGGAGTGCGGCGATGGCAAGGGCACCGATCGGGCCGGCGCCGCTGACCAGTACCCGCGCACCCAGCGGCCGTGCTTCCAGCCGGGCAACTCCGTGCAGAGCGACTGCCAGCGGTTCCGCGAGGACGGCACGGCGCAACGGCAGTTCGTCCGGCAACAGCCGGAGCTGGCCCGGTGACACTTCGAGAAGCTCGACGAACCCGCCCTGCGTATGCGGTCGAGTCGACGCGCTGCCCAGATAGGTGCCGCCGGGATGCAAATGCAGACCGGTGCCGCGTGCGGCGCCCGGGGGAGCGGTCGGCGTCGCAGGATGGATCGCGACACGCGTGCCCACGGCCGGGGCATTCGCCACGTCATGGCCGATCTGGGAAACGACACCGACCACCTCGTGACCGAGCACCAGAGGTTCCGTGATGCGGTACGGCCCATTGCGACCATCCGCCGCGTAGTGCAGGTCCGATCCGCAGATCCCGCCATACACGACGCGGACCACCACACGGTCCGGCGCTACCCGGAGATCATGAAGTGTTTCCACACGCAGGTCGCCCGGCCCGTGGACAACGACGGCTTTCACGGCAACGGCCTCCTTTCCCTTGTGGCGCATTCAGCGCGCGAGGTAACCACCGTCGACGGGCAGCACGGTTCCATGGACGAATCGCGCAGCGTCGGACGCCAGGAAGAGCGCCGCGCCCGCGATGTCCTGAGCGGTACCCCATCTCCCAGCGGGAATGCGTTCGAGTATCTGACGGTTGCGGGTCTTGTCGGCGACGAGCGCGACGTTCATTTCGGTGGCGATGAAGCCCGGCGCGATCGCGTTGACGCGGACGCCTTTCGGTGCCCACTCGTTGGCCACTGACTTCGTCAACTGCGCGATCGCACCCTTCGATGCGGCGTACGCGGAGGCCGTGAACCCACCGGTGAACGACAGCATCGAAGCCAGGTTGATGACCACGCCCGCCCCGCGTTCGAGCATGGGCCGACCGATCAACTGGGTCAGTTCCATGACTGCCCGGATGTTGAGTTGCTGCACCCGATCCCAATCCTCGCCGGGAAAATCCTCGAAGGGGTGGCGGATGTTGAGCCCCGCATTGTTGACCAGGATGTCGACCCGATGCTGTCGAAGCACTTCTTCCGCAGCGGCCCGAACCTGCGCCGGCTCACCGAGATCCGCGATGACCGGCACATACCCACTAGCGTGCCCGGTGACGGCTCGGCGGTGTACGCCCACCACCGTCGCACCATTGCGCAGGTAGAGGTCGGCGATCGCATGGCCTATTCCTGAGCTGGCTCCGGTGATCAGCGCCGTCCTGCCGGTCAGATCGGCGGTGAACGGTGCACTCATTGAAGTGCTGCCTTTCTCGTCGTGTGTCATGCGATGTGGGATCCGCCGTTGACGTCGTAGGTCACGCCGGTGAGGTAACCCGCGTCCTCGCTCAGCAGGAAAGAAACGACCGCAGCGACATCGCGCACCGTGCCGATCCGCCCCACCGGGAGTTCTCGTAGCAGTACCGCTTTCCGTTCGTCGGACAGCGGTCCGCCCATGATGTCGGTGTCGATGGAGCCGGGCGCGACCGAGTTCGCCGTGACGCCATACGGTCCGAGTTCTCGCGCGAGTGTGCGGGCGAATCCGAGTAATGCCGCCTTCGACGCCGAATACGCGGCGAGCCCGTAGACGCCCCCGCCACGCTCGGCAGAGGTCGACGAGATGTTCACGATGCGACCGATTCCCTTCGCGGCCATGATCTTCGCCGCCGCCTGCGTGACGTGGAAGGTTCCGTGCAGGTTGACCGCGATCACGCGGCGCCATTCGTCCTCGGTGACTTCGAGGAAGGGAACAGGCGAGCTCACCCCGGCGTTGTTGACGAGCCCTACCAGTTGCGGCAACGATCGGCTCACGTTTTCCACGGCGCTAAGGACCGCGTTCCGGTCGCTGATGTCTACTCCAACACCCAGACAGGCCACTCCGTGCGTGTCCTGGATTCGGGCAGCGACCTCCTGGCTCGCGTCTTCGTCAAGGTCCAGAATGGCGATTGACCAGCCCTCGGCCGCCAGCCGATGAGCGATTGCCTGGCCGATCCCGCGCGCCGAGGCGGCTCCAGTAACGATCGCGGTGCGTTCACGGGGGAAATCAGCGGCGGGCTGATGCGGCGGTGTCAACGATTCTCCTGGCGTGCGATCAGTTGGCATGGGGGAGGATGCGCCGAAGGTATGCGGCGTTCGTGGCGCCCACACTGAGCCCGTCGCCGCCGTAGTGTTCGACCACGAACGCACCGGAGAAGCCGTTGGCGATCGCGTAGCGTACGGCGTCTCGGTAGTTCACGATCCCGAGTTCGAGAGACGTCGGATGGGTGAGAACCGTCCCGGTGGCGGGGTCTTCGAGTCTCGCGTAGTTCTTGATATGCCAGTAGTTGGCGCGCGCAGCGGTGACCGAAACCAGGTATTCCCAGGTGTCGACCGGCCGTTGCTGGCGGATCAGGTTCCCAATGTCGGGGTTGAGTCCGACGGCGTCATGGCCGATGTCGTCGAGGAATCTGATCGCGTCGTCGGCACTGCCCAGGTAGGTGTTCTCGTACAGTTCGAGGGAGATCGCCACGCCTGCTGCGGCGGCGTGATCGCCGAGTTCCCGGAACCGCCGCACCGCCAGCTCCCGCACTTCCGGGTCGGGGGGTGCGGTGTCCGGCGGCACTGTCCAGAACCACAGTGCCTGCTGTTGTTGCGGTGTCAGCGCATCGTGGAGCCCGAGACAGACGATGTCGGCGCCTAGGAAGGCGGCCGCGTCGATGGTTCTGTGTGTGAAGGCGAGGTTGCGTTCCCCCCGGTCCGGATGGATCACGCTCTGCCGCACGACACCCACTCCCGGAACCGCGAGGCCGGCGTCGTCCAGGACATCGCGCAGGTCCGCTAGACGCGCGTCGTCGAGATCGCCGAGACGCAGCCAGGCTGTGGAAAGCTCAAGGTGGGTGAACCCGGCGTCGACGACAGGCTGCAGAAGACGACGCCACTCGGCGGGTTTCAGCTCGTCCACGGGCGTTTCGTCCGCCGCATACGCGGGAAACTGGAGCATGGCGGCGGCGATTGGCCAGTCGTCGGGAGCATGGGGAGTGCGGAGGTCGGACGGGCATGCCAACGACGGGCGCTCGGTGTGCACGGTCGTCGGCGTGCGGGTTCTCGGGGACTCAGCCAATGCGAAGACCTCCGTTGATGTTGTACGTTGCACCGGTGATGTAGCCGGCCTCTTCGCCGATGAGGAATTCGATGAGGGCGGCGACCTCGCGTGTCGTGCCGAGTCGGCCGACTGGAAGTTGCGCCAGGAATGCGGGTTTGCGTTCGTCGGTGATCCGGCCGCCCATGATGTCGGTGTCGATCGTGGCCGGTGCTACCACGTTGACGGTCACGCCACTGGGTGCCACCTCCAGTGCGAGTGCGCGGCTGAATCCCTCGATCGCTGCCTTGGAAGCCGCGTAGGTGGACTTGCTGTAAGTCCCGCCGCCGTTCTGCATTGCGGTCGACCCCAGATTCACCACCCTGCCGTAGCCACGCTCGACCAGACCGGGCACGATGCGCTTGCACGTGACGAACGTGCCGGTGGCGTTGATTCGCATAACGCGTTCCCAGGTGGCGAAGTCGGCGTCGAGAAGCGATGTCGGTGCGCTGATGCCCGCGATGTTCACGATGGCGGTGATCGGTGGCAACTCGGCCTCGAAACCGGATACGGCCGCGTCCACGGACTCCGGGTCGGCAATGTCGGCGACCGCACCCATTGCGGCGACATCGTGTTCGGCACCCAATGCGGCGGCGACCTTTTCGACCTCCAGGTCGATGTCGAGAAGGCCAAGACGCCAACCCGACGCCGCCAGCCGCCCCGCGAGCGCGCGCCCTATTCCTCGCTTCGACGCGGCTCCAGTGATGACCGCCGTACCACTGCGGAGGTCGGCGTTGTCTCTCATATCGTGTCCCTGTTGTCGTCTCGACCAGACCGAACAGCCGGCGGTAATGATGTGTTGACTACGTCTCGTGGCCGTTGCCCACGGCTGACCGCGATGAGCGCGGCCATCACGCTTGCCGAAACCGAGGCGGTGAACTGGTCCGTCCAGCACAGGGAATGCGGCGCGAGGATGACGTTGTCCAAATTGATCAGTGGGCTGTCCGTCCGCAACGGCTCTTCGGCGAACACGTCGAGTCCGGCGCCGGCCAGCCGCCCGTCCGATAACCGGGCGACGAGTGCGTTCTCGTCGACCACCGCACCACGAGCGATGTTGATCAGCCGGGCGGTCGGTTTCATCAGCGATAGTTCCGGTTCGCCGATGAGATGCTTCGTCTGGGGGGTGGCGGCGACGGCGACGATGACGTAGTCGCTCAACCTCAGCACGTCATCGAGCGAGCGCGATTCGATGCCGATCTCGGCCGCCGCGCTACCCCGGTCGGTCCGGTTGTAACCCAGCACGCGCAGCCCCAGCGTGCGCGCCCGGCGCGCGGTCTCCATCCCGACGCCGCCCAATCCGACGATCCCTACCGTCGCGCCGGCCAAGCCTGAACCTCGCCAAGCCGGGCGCTCTGCCCACCGGCCCTCCCGCACCAGCTTGTCCTTGACGACCAGGTTGTGCGCCAAGGCATACAGCAGCGCGATCGCGGAATCCGCCACCGGCAGCCGGACCGCGTCGGGCGTGTTGGTCACCGCTACACCGCGTCGAGTGCACGCATCGAGGTCAATGGCGTCAAAGCCGGCACCGAACCGTGCCACGTGCCGGAGCCTCCCGGATGCCGGTATCGAGTCGGCCGAAACTCGCTCTGGCCCCAGAACAAGTACGGCGTCGGCGTCCTGGAGTTGATCGGCCCGCAACTCCTCGACCGCATCGTCCAACACCCGCCAAGCCAAACCGGCATCGGTCAGCCGGGACAGCCCGATGTCACCAAAAACGGTGCTCCCGTCGGGCTCGGCATAACCTCTCGTGACAACGACTTGATAAACCACGATCGCCTCTCGCAGAATTCTGGAACCGCAGTCGAAACATAGGTCGACCACGCCGCGAAAAGAAGGCGCATCAAGAATGCACATGGCGCCATCGTGCTTCCCGATGGAGCAGCAATGCCACAAGATCGTGATTTTTACTTGGAAGCCGACCGCGAACCTGACGGCGACCTACCCGGATGGGAGAGCCCGGTCCTGATCAACCCAGGGGAGTTCAACTTCGGGCACGGTCCGGGTGAGGAGTGGTGACGGTACAAGATCGAAGCTGAGCAGAACGGCTATGCCCGCCGACAGGTGGCATCCGTGATGCGCGAGGAGTGACTGGTGACTGACCTGGACCGCATGGGCCGTGCCCCGTTGCACTACGCGGCCAAGGACAACGACGTCGCCACTGGGATCCGGTGCTGGGTAGTACGGGGTGGATGGATTCTGGCCCGGAGGGGGATTTCCCGATTTTGCCTGAACTTGTGGACAACCCTGCCGGAGGCGGTCGGTGTGGCGGGGCGGTCGGAGTCGGATTTGCGACGGGAGGTCTAGCGAGTCTGGCCAAATACGCAGCACTGGGGCGCCGTTTGGGGCCCTCGGAGGACTATGGTCCCGACTGACTTCGGCTTTATTGCATCCAATACTAAAGGTTTGCATACTGTTTGTATGGCTCATGACCCGCTTGCCCGGACGTCTACCGCACCGCCCGCGGACACCACGCGACCGACGCTGACCGGGTCCTTCGGCATGACCGCGTCGACCCACTGGCTGGCGACCGGAGCGGCTCAATCGGTCCTGGAGCGTGGCGGGAACGCCTTCGACGCCGCCGTCGCGGCCGCGTTCGTGCTGCACGTGGTCGAGCCCCACCTGAACGGTCCGGGCGGTGACCTGGTGGCGATCATCGCTCCGGCCTCGGGGGGCGTTCAGGTGGTCAACGGCCAGGGCCCGGCTCCTCGGGGCGCGACGATCGAGCACTTCCGGCGGGAGGGACTGACCGAGGTGCCTGGCGCGGGAGCGCTGGCCGCGGCTGTTCCCGGTGCGGTGGCGTCGTGGCTCGATCTGCTCGCCGAGCACGGGACCTGGGAGCTGGCGGATGTGCTGGCCTATGCGATTCACTACGCCGAAACGGGCCACGCGGCCGGGCGTGGGCTCTGCAATGTCATCGCGACGATGGCCGAGCAGTTCATCACCCGCTGGCCCACCTCGGCCGCGCAATGGCTCAGGGGCGGGGCCGCGCCGGAACCAGGGCAGGTGATCACGAACAAGGCCTACGCTCAAACGCTTCGTCGGCTCCTCGCCTGCGCGGCCGGCGGCGGTTCGTCTCGGGGCGAGCGCATCGGCAAGGCGGCCGAGGCATGGAGATCCGGGTTCGTCGCATCGGCCATCGCCGAGTTCGCCGCCACGGCCCACTGGCACTCCTCGGGCACCGACCATGCCGGCGTGATCGCCGTCAGAGACTTCGAAGAGTTCCGCCCGGCCTACGAAGCTCCGATGCGTCTGGAGTTTCGCGGCATCACCGTCGCCAAGCCCGGTTTCTGGGCGCAGGGCCCCGTGCTGCTCCAGACGCTGGCGATTCTTGACACCGTCGACGAGCGCCGGCTGGATCCGTCCACCGCGCTCGGGGCGCACACCATCCTGGAAGCCTTGAAGCTGGCGCTGGCCGATCGTGACTGCTACTACGGCGAGGCCGGGCGCGAACCGCGGAGCCTGACCTCGCTGCTGTCCCCTGACTATGCGCGGGAGCGTGCGGCCGCCATCGGAGAGACCGCGTCGCACGACTACCGGCCGGGCCGGGCACCGGGCCTTGAGCCACGGGTGCCGCCGCTGCTCGTCGCGGAGTCCCCCGGGCAGCAGGCCGGCGTGGGCGAGCCCACCGTGTTCCCGACCGGCGACACCCGCGGCGACACCTCCCATCTCGACGTGGTCGACCGCTGGGGCAACATGGTCTCGGCCACCCCGTCGGGAGGCTGGCTGCAGTCCTCACCGACCGTGCCGGCACTCGGCTTCTGCCTGGGCACCCGGCTTCAGATGACCTGGCTGGACCCCGAGAGCCCATCGGGATTGCGTCCCGGGCGGCGCCCGCGCACCACTCTCAGCCCCACCCTGCTGCTGCGGGACGGGCAAGCGTTAGCCGCACTGGGAACCCCCGGCGGAGATCAACAAGACCAGTGGCAACTGCTCTACCTGCTCAGGACGCTCGTCGGCAGGTACACGCCCCAGCAGGCCATCGACGCGCCGGCCTTCCACACCGTCTCGGCGATCAGCAGCTTCTGGCCGCGCGTATGGACTCCCGGCGGAGCGGTTGTCGAGCGGCGTCTGGGTAGCGAGGTCATCGAAGAACTCCTCCGCCGAGGGCACCGGGTCACCGTCTCATCGGACTGGAGCCTGGGGCGTCTCTCCACGGTGACACGCGACCCGGCGACGGGATTTCTCTCCGCAGCGGCCAACGCCCGCGGGGCCCAGGGCTATGCGGCGGGCCGATGAACGCTCTCCCCCCGAGCTCGCGAGCCACCCGGCCACGTTCGAGGCCCGGACACCGGTTCCCCGTGGCCGCGACACTGGTCCTCACCTTCTCGACGGGAGTCGCTGACGCGGTCGGCTACCTCGCCCTCGACAAGGTCTTCACCGGCAACATGACAGGGAACGTGGTGATCCTTGGCATGGGCATCGCCGGCGCCGCACGCCTTCCGGTGGCCGGCCCAGTCCTCGCACTGGCCGCCTTCATGGCCGGCGCGACGGTGGGTGGCCGGTCGATGCGCGGCGTCAGTGCCGGGTGGACACCGCGAAGCGCGTGGCTGCTCACCGTTGTGGGACTGGCCTTCGCCGCCGCCACCGGGCTCGCGGTGTCTCCCGTGACGCCGCACACCGCTCCGGCATTCGTCCTGACGGCGCTCCTCGCGGCCGGGATGGGCCTCCAAGCCTCGGTCGCCCGGCACATCGGCGTCAAGGACGTCACGACCGTCGTGGTGACGTCGACGATAACCGGTCTGGCCGCGGATTCCTGGATCGCGCGGCGCGCCCGGCAGCCCTGGTTCCGCCGGGCGAGCGCGATCGTCCTCATTGGAGCGGGCGCCTCGCTCGGCGCGGTGCTCGTCCACTTCGCGGTATGGGCAGGCGTGGCACTCCCCGCGATCCTGACGCTGCTGGTGGCCGTCACCCCCTGGATCCGGAGCGTGACCCACCGGTCCGGCAAAACCAGTGCGAGACCGGCTAGGAAACATCGCGGGCAATCCTCGGAGTGAACCGGTCAGCGGCTTGCTGCCGTCGGGGCAGCCTCGCTCAAGCCGAGGTGTCCTGCCGGTCCTCGATCCAGCGCGCCATCGCCTCCGCCGAGGACCGGATGTGCCGTCTCATCGCCGTCCCCGCGCGCCGGACGTCGCCGTTCGCGATGGCCTCGACGATGGCCTTGTGCTGCTCGTGGTTCTGCCGAAGCAGCCGGGAGTTACCGGCGTAAGCCGAGTAGGCCGAGTTCCGGGGCAAGCGGCGGCCGATGTCGGCGATGGCGATCCCCAGCTGGCGATTGCCGGAGGCCTCCAGGATGACGGAGTGGAACGCCTCGTTCGCCTCGGCCCAGAGCTGCCTCGGGTCCTCCGGCGAATCCGCTGCGCCGCTCGGGTTGGCCGACCGCTGGCGAGCTTCGTACTGCGGCCACACCGACCGCAGTCGCTCCAGCTGCCGGTCATCGATGCGCTCGGCGGCCAGCTCCGCCGCCAGGCCCTCAAGCTCCGCGCGCACGGCGCCCAGCTCCCGGATGTCCCGGCCGGAATGCCCGTTCACGCGAGCGCCCCGGTTCTGGACGATCGTGACGATCCCCTGCGCGCCCAGCACCCGCAGGGCCTCGCGGACCGGGGTCCTGCTGACGCCGAACTCGTCCGCGAGCGCCGCGTGGCGCAGCCAGCTGCCGACCGGGATGTCCCCGCTGAAGATGCGGCGCTGCAGTTCGTCGACCAGACGATCACTCAGTGATGTGTCGACCACGTTCGTCTCGTTCTCGCCCATGGACTTGCCGATCACCGTCCCACCAGCTGATTGAATGCTATTCTACTCCGCATGCACCCAAAGCTCTGAGCCTTGGCGTGCACAGCCGGTGGCTCGGTGTCACCGCTGGGCGGCTCCGGGCGCCGGTTCCTCGGTTCGCGGCAGGCCGGGAGTATCCGGTTTCTGTGGCAGACAGAGTCGGTCATCCGGATTCGTATGGTTTCGCCGGTATGTGACAGCGGGGCGGGTGTACCTCAACCGGTACAGACCGCAGCACCTTCGCTGGCGCGAATGTGCAAGGGTTGGGGTCCAAAGGGCACATTTAATGGCATGCGGCTATGCCACATCTGTTACGTTTGCGGCAACGCAAATGAGAGCACCAAGATCGTCCACGTTGGTTCGATTGGACCTGAATGTCTTGCCAAGATATCCCTTTTCTGGCAGTCGTGTTTGGATTTGTCGCGGCGCACCGGACTAAAGTTGCTGTCACGCGTCACGTTGGCAGGTTTAACGGGTATTTGACCGGGTCGGCGTTTGGTGGCGCGCTCCTCGCCGTGGTAGCCCCCTCTTTCCGGTCATGATGTTCGGAAGAAGCGCCGGTGAGACATCGTGAGTCTCGTGTGGACCGCGGCGTTTCCCCAGCATGCCAGGGAGTTCTTACCGCCGAACCGGAAGGACTTGTCGGTTCGGAAATGATCAAGGAGCGATGGCACGGTGCAACGCGATTCTGACTCGCTGTTGTGGGGACTGTCCGCGGTAAGCGCGGGCTCGTTGCGGGCGCAGGCAGGTTTGTTGCTCGACCGGCTACGCGCGCAGTCGGACTGGCGGCCGGCGGACGTGGGTTGGTCGCTCGCTCAGTGCCCAGCGGAAGGTTGGCGCGCGGCGCTCGCCGCCGACAGCCGGGATGGCTTTCTGGAGGCGCTTACGGCCCTTGCGCAAGGGCGCAGTGCCGCCGGGCTGGCGGACGGAAGCCCGGTCGATGGTGGCGTGGTGTTCGTGTTCCCCGGGCAGGGGTCGCAGTGGCAGGGTATGGCGCTCGACCTGATGGCGTCCTCGGTGGTTTTCCGGGAGCGGATGGCGGAATGCGCGGAGGCGTTCACGCCGTTCATCGATTGGTCATTGCTCGATGTCGTCAACGAGATCCCGGGCGCTCCTTCGCTGGAACGCACCGACGTCGTGCAGCCTGTGTTGTTTTCCGTGATGCTCTCGTTGGCGGCATTGTGGCGTTCGTACGGAATCGAGCCGTCTGCGGTGCTTGGGCACAGTTTGGGCGAGATTGCCGCCGCGGTCGTGGCCGGAGCGTTGTCGCTGGGCGACGGCGCCCGGATCGTGGCGCGGTGGAGCCAGTTGCAAGCCACGCTGTCCGGCCACGGCGCGATGATCTCCGTTCCGGCACATGTCGACGTCGTGCGGCCACGATTGATTGCGGGACTTGAGATCGCGGCGGTCAACGGCCCACGGTCGGTGATCGTCTCCGGCGATGCCGAGGCCGCTCGAAGGCTGCGCGACGAGTTCGCCGGGCAGGGAATCAAGGCCAGGACGATCGGCGTGGACCTGGCCGCGCACTCCGCGCACATCGACCGGATAACACCGCGACTGCGCGAGGCTTTGGCCCCGCTGCGCCCTCGCCCGCCCAAGACGCGTTTCTATTCGTCGGTCATCGCCGAAGAATTGCCCGAGGACGTGGCGCTGGACGCCGACTACTGGTGCCGCAACCTGCGTAGCCCGATCCAGTTCGAACGGGCCGTCCGCGCCGCGCTCACCGCCGGAAACGCGGTATTTCTTGAGGTCAGCCCGCATCCGGTGCTCACCGCGGCCATTCAGGAGACCGTCGAGTCGGCCGGTGTGCGCGCCGCCGTCCGCGCCTCGGTGCGTCGTCGTCAGGCGGGAATGGACAAGGTCGTGCGGACGCTCGGTGAGTTGTTCGTCGACGGCGTCGATATCGACTGGAAAGCGGTCTACCGAGACCACGACCGTCAGATCGTCGACCTTCCCGAGGCCATGCCGGAGGTCGAGGCGGATCCCGAACCACCGCTTCGCGAACGCCTGACCGGGATGTCCGAAAAGGACCAGAAGGCGTTGCTGGTCAACGTCGTCTGCCAGGAGGTCGAGGCGTTACTCGGCTCGGCCGACGCGGTGCGTCCGGATCGGCCGTTCCGCGACATGGGTTTCGACTCGGTGACCGCGCTGGGAATCCGTACCCGGATCGCCGCGGTTGCCGGAATGAGCCTGCCCGCGACCACGGTCTACGATTATCCGACCCCGGCCGAGGTGGCCGAGCTGATCAGGGTCACGCTGACGGATGCTGCACCGACGGTCGACGAATTCACGGTGCGGGCCGAGGACGATCCGGTGGTGATCGTCGGCATGGGGTGCCGTTATCCCGGTGGTGTCGGCAACCCGGACGATCTGTGGCGGCTGGTGTGTGACGGTGTGGATGCCGTGTCGTCCTTTCCCGCTGACCGCGAAGACGACTTCGCGAGCTCCTATGACGGCGAGTCCCGCCCGGCTGGCACCTTCTACCAGCGCGACGCCGGATTGTTGAGCGGAGTTGACCTGTTCGACGCGGGATTCTTCGGGATCAGTCCGCGCGAGGCCGCCGCGATGGACCCGCAGCAGCGGCTGCTGCTGGAGACCTCGTGGGAGGCGTTCGAGCAGGCCGGTATCGTGCCCGCTTCGCTGCGCGGCACCCGGACCGGTGTGTTCGTCGGCGCGATGACCATGGATTACGGCCCCCGCATGGACCAGGGAACCGAGGCGGAGGGGTACGTTTTCACCGGCAGGACCGGCAGTGTCATGTCCGGCCGGATCTCCTATCTGTACGGTTTCGAGGGCCCGGCGCTCACGGTGGACACGGCGTGTTCGTCGTCATTGGCGGCATTGCACCTGGCCGTGCAGGCGGTACGCCGTGGCGAGTGCGGCCTCGCGGTCGTGGCCGGGGTCACGGTCATGTCCGGCGCGGGCATGTTCGTGGAGTTCTCCCGGCAAGGCGGGCTCGCGCCGGACGGCCGGTGTAAGGCGTTCTCGGCGAGTGCGGACGGGTTCGGCTTGGCCGAGGGCGTCGGCGTGGTGCTGGTGGAACGGATGTCGGACGCCCGCCGGGAAGGTCACCGGGTCCTGGCCGTGGTGAAAGGCTCGGCGACCAACCAGGACGGCGCGTCCAATGGGATGACCGCACCGAGCGGCCGTGCTCAGCAGCGGGTGATCCGTGCTGCCTTGGCCGACGCGGGACTCCGTCCCTCCGATGTGGACGTCGTGGAGGCACACGGCACGGGTACCAGGCTGGGGGACCCGATCGAGGCCGGGGCGTTGCTCGCGACATACGGCCAGGATCGCGAACGGCCGCTGCTGCTGGGCTCGGTGAAGTCGAACATCGGGCACCCGCAGGCGGCCGCGGGTCTCGCCGGTCTCATCAAGATGGTCCAGGCCATGCGGCACGGTCTGCTCCCGAAGACACTGCACGTGACCGCGCCGACGTCCCATGTGGACTGGTCGGCGGGCTCGATCGAACTGCTGACCGAGCCGACGCCCTGGCCCGACACGGGTCGGCCGCGCCGAGCCGGCGTGTCCTCGTTCGGCGTGAGCGGGACGAACGCGCACGTCGTGCTGGAACAGGCCGCGGAGCCGGAGGATGACGTTGTCGAACCCGCCTCCGGCGTACTGCCTCTGTTGCTGTCGGCTCGCGACCAGGACGCCTTGCGCAGGCAGGCAGCGCGGATGGCGGAGTTCCTGGAGTCCCGGCCAGCGCTGGCGGACGTGACCTATTCGGCGGCGACTCATCGGTCGTCGATGGAGCATCGGGCGGTGGTACTCGGCCACGACCTCGACCACACGCTCGCCGGGTTGACCGCACTGGCCGATGGCACCCCGTCCGGGGATGTCGTTCAGGGCGTTGCCGAGCGCAGCGGGGTCGTCTTCGTGTTTCCCGGCCAAGGCGCGCAGTGGACGGGGATGGCGCAGGAGTTGGTGGCCTCCTCGCCGGTGTTCGCTACGCGGATGACCGAGTGTGCTCAGGCATTGGCCGAGTTCACCGACTGGGATCTGTTCGAGGTCCTGGGCGCCGCCGACGCCTTGCAGCGGGTTGACGTCGTTCAGCCCGCATTGTTCGCCGTCATGGTCTCGCTGGCCGCGCTTTGGCGATCACATGGCGTCGAACCCGCCGCGGTGATCGGTCACTCGCAGGGCGAGATCGCGGCCGCTTGCGTCGCCGGGGCGTTGAGCCTGCGCGATGCGGCTCGCATCGTCGTGTCCCGCAGCAAGATGATCCGGGACTCGCTGGCGGGTCGCGGGGGAATGGTTTCGGTTCCGCTGCCGGTCGCCGAGGTACGCGCGGGGCTTGCCGGCCGGGAAGGCCGGGTCTCGATCGCCGCGATCAACGGTCCACAGTCGACGGTGGTGTCCGGTGAACCGGCCGCGCTGGAGGAGGTGCTGACGACCTGGGACCGGGCGAAGCGGATTTCCGTGGACTACGCGTCACACTCGGCGCAGGTTGACATCCTCCGCGACGGGTTGCTGGACGTGCTCGCGCCGATCACGCCACGTGCGGCGGATATTCCGTTCTTCTCGACGGTGACCGGCGAATTCGTCGACGGCAGCGCGCTGAACGCCGAGTACTGGTACGAAAACCTCCGGCAGACGGTCCGGTTCGACGAGGCGATTCGTGCCTTCGACCGGCACGTGTTCATCGAGTGCAGCCCACACCCCGTGCTGGCGCCCGTACTGGACGCTACCGCGCTGGGATCGCTGCGACGCGGCGAAGGCGGGCTCGACCGGTTCATCGCGGCGCTCGCCGAGGCTCATGTGTCCGGCGTTTCCGTTACCTGGGAGGGAATTCTGTGTGGCAGGCGGATCGAGCTGCCGACCTATGCCTTCCGGCGGACGCGGTACTGGCTGGAGAGCGGCCGCCCGGCCCCCGCGGCGAAAGATCTCGGCCTGTTCACGGACGACGTTCTCCATGAGGTCGGCTGGGAACCCGGAGTTCTCGCGGAGAGCGGCCACGCCGATGTGGCGGTCATCGGAGCGAACCTGGCCGCCTCCAGCATCGGCGATGCGCCGGGTTATCCGGACCTGGCGGTCCTAGCCGGTGTACTCGGCGCGGGTGTTCCGGCACCGGATGTGGTGATGATGGCCGTTCCCAGCGTCGCACGTCCGGAAGTCGAGGACGTCGCGTCGCTCGTGCACGCCGCTGCGCATCAGGTTTTGGCGCTGGTCCAGGGCTTTCTGTCCGACGACCGGCTCGCCGACGTGCGGCTGTCATTGGTCACCGGCCATGCCGTCACGACCGGCAGCGAGGATCCGGCTCCCGTGTTAGAGGCCGCAGCGGTGTGGGGTCTGGTGCGTTCGGCCCAGTCGGAACACCCTGGCCGGATACAGCTGATCGATCTGGACGGCACCCCCGCGAGTCAATCGGCGCTGCGCGGCGCCTGCCGGTCCGACGATCCCCAGATCGCCATCCGCGATGGCATCGCCCACGTGCCCCGGCTGCGGCGTGCGGTCAACGTGGGCGACGCGCCGCCTCTCACGTTCCCCGCACACGGCACCGTCCTGGTCACCGGAGGAACCGGCACTCTCGGCGCGCTTACGGCACGACGCTTGGTGACCCACCACGGCGTAGGTCACCTCGTGCTGACCAGCCGCAGCGGAGCCGCCGCGCCGGGTGCGGCGGAGCTGACGGCCGAACTTGCCGAACTGGGCTGCAACGCCTCCGTCGTCGCCTGCGACGTGGCGGACCCGGTCGCCCTGGCGGCGGTACTGGACGCAATCCCCGAAGACCATCCGTTGATCGCGGTCGTGCACGCCGCGGGAGTTCTCGACGACGCCGTGATCGGCAATATCACCCCGGAGCGGCTCGATACGGTGCTGCGTCCCAAGGTGGACGCCGCTTGGAACCTGCACCGTCTCACCCGGCACTGCGCTCTGGAGGCCTTCGTCCTCTATTCGTCGATCGCGGGTGTTCTGGGCAATTCGGGACAAGCAGGCTATGCGGCCGCCAACACCGTCCTGGACGCCCTGGCCGCGCGCCGCCAGGCCGAGGGGCTGCCGGCCATCTCGCTGGCCTGGGGCCACTGGGCCGAGTCGAGCGGGATGACCGGCCACCTCACCACGGCCGACGTCGCACGCATGCACCGCGGCACAGGCATGACGGAACTGCCCACCGAACAAGCACTCGCGGCCTTCGACACCGCGTTGCGCGCTCGCGCCGACACCCTGGTTCCCGTCCGGTTCAGCCAGCAGGCTCTGCGTACGGTTGCCCTTGACGGCACGATCCCGCCTTTGCTCAGCCACCTCGCCACCGAGGCGGATCCGAGCGCGCCGACGGCACGGGGCTCCGTGGACGGTGCGGAGACTGACTCCCTCGCCCAGCGGCTGCCGGGGCTAAGTCACGCGGGGCAACAGCGTGAACTCCTCGGTCTGGTCCGTACTCATGTCGCCCTCGTGCTGGGCCATTCCAACCCGGATCCGATCAAGCCCGATGCCACGTTCCTGAGCCTTGGCTGCGATTCGCTGGCCGGCATGGAACTGAGGAACCGCCTCGCCGCGGCGACCGGACTGCGGTTGCCGGCGACGATCGTGTACAACCACCCGACGCCTGACGCGCTGGCCGGTTACCTCCGCACGAGGCTGGTGCCGACCGAACCCGAGCCCGGTGCCGATACGAGCACCACGGACACGTCCACCGATCAACGATCCAGCTTTGTCGTCAGCCGGATTTATGCGGCGACGAACGAGGAACTGTTCCGGCTCATCGACGAAACCCTCGGCGCGTGAGCGTCACCGGCCAAGCGCCAGAACCATCGAAAGTGTCTTATGAACGAGAACGAGAAGCTCGGCAAGTACCTGCGTCGCGTCACGGCGGAGTTGTTCGAGGTCCGCAACCGGTTGACGGAGACCGAAGCACGGCTTCGCGAGCCGATCGCGATCGTCGGCATGGCTTGCCGCTATCCGGGCGGGGTGGATTCACCGGAGGCGTTGTGGCAGGTCGTGGACGGCGGAAAGGACGTAGTCGGCGATTTTCCTACTGACCGGGGTTGGGATCTCGACGCGCTCTACTCCCCGGACCCGGACGCGCCTAGGCGTACTCACACCCGCTACGGCGGATTCCTGCACGACGCACCGTTGTTCGACGCGGCATTGTTCCGAATCTCACCGCGCGAGGCGGCGGCGATGGATCCGCAGCAGCGGGTGGTGCTGGAGACTGCGTGGGAGGCGGTCGAGCGGACCGGGATCGCGCCGAGCGACCTCGCCGGCACCCCGACCGGCGTGTTTCTCGGTGGCAGCGCGCAGGATTACGGTCCTCGCCTGCACGAATCCGACACCGGTTCCGCAGGTCATCTCCTCACCGGCAAGCACAGCAGCGTGATCTCGGGTCGCGTGTCGTATGTGCTGGGGTTGGAGGGGCCGTCGCTCACGGTGGACACGGCGTGTTCGTCCTCGCTGATGGCGATGCATCTGGCGGCGCAGTCGTTGCGGTCGGGTGAGTGCGACCTCGCGTTGGCCGGCGGGGTGACGGTGATGGCGTCGCCGGGGGTGTTCGTGGAGTTCTCCCGGCAGCGGGGGTTGTCCGCGGACGGGCGGTGCAAGGCGTTCGCCGCGGCTGCGGATGGCACCGGGTGGGCCGAGGGCGTGGGTGTGCTGGTGTTGGAGAAGCTTTCTGACGCGCGGCGAAACGGTCGTCGGGTGTGGGCGGTCTTGCGGGGGTCGGCGGTCAATTCCGACGGGGCGAGCAACGGGCTGACCGCGCCGAACGCGCTGTCGCAGCAGCGGGTGATCCGTGCGGCGTTGCGGTCGGCGCGCTTGTCGCCCGGTGAGGTGGACGCGGTGGAGGCGCACGGCACCGGGACCACGTTGGGCGATCCGATCGAGGCCGACGCGTTGCTGGCGGTCTATGGGCGCGAACGCGATCCGGAGCGGCCGTTGTGGTTGGGGTCGTTGAAGTCGAACATCGGTCACAGCCAGTCGGCCGCCGGGGTGGGCGGTGTGATCAAGATGGTCCAGGCGATGCGGCACGGGGTCCTGCCGCGCACGTTGCACGTGGATGAGCCGTCGCCGCATGTGGACTGGGCGTCCGGTGGGGTGCGGCTGCTCACCGAGGCGCAGCGCTGGCCCGAGACCGGCGTGCCGCGCCGGGCCGGGGTCTCGTCGTTCGGGGTCAGCGGAACCAACGCGCACGTCATCCTGGAACAGGCGCCCGAGGACACCGACCAAGCCGGTGCCGGGGTTGGTGAGCGTTCCGAGGCGGGGGTGGTGCCGTGGATCCTATCCGCTCACACACCGCGTGCCCTGACCGCGCAGGCCGAGCGATTGGCCGCGTTCCTGCGCGCTCACCCGGGTTCCGACCCGGTCGACATCGGCTTCTCGCTGGCGACCACCCGCACCTGGTTCGAGCACCGCGCGGTGGTTACCGCGAGCACTATTGCGGGTTTTGCGGGGGAGTTGCGGGACGTTTCGGTGTTGCGGGCGGGTCCGTCGGCGACGCTGTTCGCGTTCTCCGGTCAGGGCGGCCAATACCGGGGAATGGGGCGGGAGTTGGCCGGCCGGTTCCCGGTGTTCGCGGAAGCGTTTCACGCGGCGGCCGGCGAGCTGGACCGGCAGCTGGCCGGGCATGTCGGGTTCGCGGTGGCCGACGTGGTGTTCGGCACGGCCGGTGGCGAGACCGAGCTGGACCGGACGGTGTTCACGCAGGCCGGGTTGTTCGCGCTGCAGGTGGGGTTGTTCCGGTTGCTGGAGTCTTGGGGGATCGTCCCGGACCAGGTGGTGGGGCACTCGGTGGGCGAGTTCGCGGCGGCGCATGTGGCCGGGGTGTGGTCGTTGGCCGACGCGGCGGCCCTGGTCGCGGCGCGTGGCCGGTTGATGCAGGCGTTGCCGGCGGGTGGGGCGATGACCGCGGTGCAAGCCGGTGCGGACGAGGTAGTGCCGTTGCTGGGGGATCGATCGTCGGTGGACCTGGCGGCGGTCAACGCCACGGATTCGGTCGTGATCGCCGGGACGGAGCAGGCGGTGGAAGCGGTGGCGACGGTGCTCGCCGAGCGCGGCCGTAAGACCAGGCGGTTGACGGTGTCCCATGCGTTCCATTCGCCGTTGATGGAGCCGATGCTGGCGGAATTCCGGCGGATCGCGGGCACCGTCGACTACCACGCACCGGTGATTCCGGTGGTGTCCACGTTGACCGGACGGCCGGCCACCGAGGCGGAGCTGACCGATCCCGACTACTGGGTGCGGCACGTGCGAGGCACGGTGCGGTTCCATGACGCGATGTCCGCGATCGAACAGTCCACTGTGGTCGAACTGGGCCCGGATGCGACGCTGACCGCGCTGCTGCAGGACACCGGACATACCGCGGTCGCGACACAACGTCGCAACAAGCCGCAGGTCGACACCGTCCTGAGCACACTCGGGCAGGTGCACGCGGCTGGTCGCAGCGTCGACTGGCGGGCTGTTTATCCCGGCGCACGGGTCGTGGACCTGCCCACCTACGCCTTCCAGCGAGAACGCTTCTGGAGCAGCGTGCCGACCATGGCCGCGGTGTCACCAGTGGACGGGTTGTTCACCGTTGGCTGGAACGATCATTCCCGGAGCGTCACCCGAGCGGCCCGGGTGGTCCGGCTGGACGGCGAACACCCCGATCTGGGTGCCGTCGACGACGACACCGACACGATCCAGCTCCCACTGGCCGCCTCGTCCCGCGACGTGATCACCGAAACCCACGAGCGTGTCCAACGGACTGCGGCACTGCTGCGCGATTGGCTGGGCACCGAACGACTTCGCGCGACCCGGTTGGTGGTGACGGCGACCGGCGCCCTCAGTACCGGCGGCACCGACCCGGTCGACCCGGCCATCGCCGCGGTGTGGGGATTGCTGCGGTCGGCCGAGTCGGAAAACCCCGGCCGCATCACCTTGATCGACCACGACACCCACCCCGACAGCCGCACCGCCTTGCCGGAGGCGATCCACACCGACGAGCCCGTTCTTGCGCTGCGCCGTGGACGCACCTTCACCCCCGCGCTCGCCCCGCCGCCCACCTCCACCACACCCGTCCGGTGGTCTCCCGACGGCACCGTGCTGATCACCGGTGGGATGGGCGCCCTGGGCAGCCTTCTCGCCCGCCACCTCGTGACCCGGCATGGGGTCCGCAAACTGGTGCTCACCAGCCGCCGCGGCATCCATACCCCCGGCGCCACCGCACTACGCGACGAACTCACCGCCCTGGGCGCCCACGCCGACATCACCGCCGTCGATGTCTCCGACCGCGCTGCCCTGGCCGACCTCCTCGACGGGATCGACCTGACCGCCGTCATCCACAGCGCAGGCATCAACGACGACGGCACGATCAATTCGCTGACTCCCACCCAGATCGACAACGTGCTCGCCCCCAAGGTCGACGCGGCATGGCATCTGCACGAGCTCACTCGACACCTCGACCTGGACGCGTTCGTCCTCTTCTCCTCCATCGCCGGCACCTTCGGCGCCCCCGGACAAGGCAACTACGCGGCCGCTAATACCTTCCTCGACGCACTCGCCCACCACCGCCACGGCCAAGGACTGCCCGCCACCTCGATCGCCTGGGGCCTGTGGGACACATCCCAGACCGGCATGGCCGCACGCCTGACCACGAACGACATTCACCGAGTCACGCGCCAAGGCATCAAGCCCATCACGCCCTCCGCCGGCCTCGCGCTGTTCGACGCCGCGATGGGCAGCGAAGCACCCACCGTCGTCGCGAGCCCGATCGACCGAACGCTGATCGAGACGTCCGCGACAGCCCCCGGACTGCTGCGCACCCTCACCATCGGCACACCGGAGCAGGCCGACGGTCCATCGACCAGCGCTGAACAGCTGGCCGAGCTGTCCGGGGACGAACTTCGGTCCGCTGTTCGGAAACTCGTGCTCCGCAAGACCGCTACCGTGCTCGGCCACCGCGATGCCGATGCCATCGCGGACGACAGGCCGTTCCTGGAAATCGGATTCGACTCCTTGTCCGCGGTCGAGCTGCGTAACGGACTCGACGCCGCAACCGGGCTCCGGTTGGCCGCCACTCTCATTTTCGACCACCCCACGCCCAGTGCGTTGGTCAAGCACCTGATGAACCAGTTGGGCGATGGCGAGAGCCACGGGGAGACCTCACCGCGACCAGCGGTGGACTTCGCCTCGGAAATCCACCTGCACGATGCCATCGTCCCCGGCACGGGCGCACCCCGGCATGTCGCCGTCTCGGCGTTTCTCACGGGCGCCACGGGTTTCCTCGGGGCTTTCCTGCTGCGCGACCTGCTCCGGAAGACGCCTATGCACGTGCACTGTCTCGTCCGGGCGGACAACGAGAAGGACGGCCTCGACCGGATCCGGCAAAATCTGCGCTGGTACGGGCTTTGGGCGGACGACTACGGCCAGCGGATCACCGTGCTGCCCGGAGACCTGACCAAGCCACTGCTCGGTCTGGAGCCCACCAACTTCGAGAAGCTGGCCGACGAGGCCGACGTGATCTACCACGCGGGAGCGATGCCCAACTGGCTGTTCCCGTATCCAGAGCTACGTGCCGCAAACGTCGGCGGCACAACCGAGGTATTGCGCCTCGCTGCTATCCGAAGCGTGCCCGTGCACCACATTTCCTCCACCGGCGTCTATCCCACGCCCGCGGATCCCGGAACGCCATTCCGGGTGCAGGATCCCACCGGCCCCGGCGAGGCGTTGACCACCGGCTACCGCCAGAGCAAATGGGTAGCCGAACAGATCATTGATATCGGGCGGGATCGCGGACTGCCTGTCTCGGTGTACCGGGTCGACACGATCTCCGGCGCTCGGGACACCGGCGCCTGTCAAACCCGCGACTTCGTCTGGCTCACTGTCAAGGGCATGGTCGAGGCCGGCGCCGTGCCCCGCGGCCTCGCGGGACGGCTGTACTTGGTGCCCGTCGACTACGTCAGCGCCGCCGTGCTCGAACTCTCGGCCGACCCCAGCCACAACGGCCGCACATTCAACATTGCGAACGAGACCGCGATCGCCTTCGACCAACTGGTGGACTGCTTGCGCGAGTCCGGTTACCAACTGTCCGAATTGGACTGGGAGGACTGGCTGAAGCGGGTCAAGTCGGACGCCGGCAACGCGCTGACCCCGCTGCTGGACGACTTCGTCGCAATCCACACATCCGGCGCCGGCTACCCACTGGTGGACAACAGCGAAACCGCGAAAGCGTTGGCGACGACCGGTCTTGAGGACCCGGTGGTCACTCGGGAAACCCTCATGAGGTACGTGCGCTTCTTCGTCGAATCCGGCTACTTACCGTCACCGGCCAGCTAGGCGCATCGTCCAGGAATTTCGGTCGGGGTATAGATCACCTCGGGCACACAACCCACCGCACGGGTGGTCCTGGGGAACGCCAACCCAGCGCTGAAGACCCGATCGCTGATCAGCGGTCCTCGTTTTCGTGCGGCGTGGAGTTATTGGTACGTGCGTCGTCGAGTCGGCGGTGCGCCCCGTCCTTTGACCAAAGGACGCCATGCTGGATGCGAAAGTTCGAGAGTTCTTGCAGCAGCATGCGGCCAGCAAGCATTTGGTTGAAGTAATGAGGCGCATCGGGCTCATGGAATATACCGAAAACTACTATTCCGGTAGCGCTGGATCATGAAATGTAGAATCGGTGTAAAAATGATCCTCGCATGTTCCCTCGCGCCCGAGGTCGACTTTCGCATCGGGCCCGAGTGGGCGATGCTTCTTGTGTTGGCTAATCCGTCAGGGGAGGAACAACATCACTTGGATATGATCGCTGTTTTGGGCTAGTTTCAACGGCAATGGCAGCGATGTCGATCGGCGCTTGAAGGACTACATACCGGGTGCCGTGGTCGGTCTTGCCGTTGAACAACGATAAGTGCGCGCAGAGGAGGTGGCAGGTCCTCCTGACTGTGGTTCACGGCGTACGGCGGGAGCTCCCGGGGCAAGCACTTCGGCGACGTACCCGTGCACAAATTCAGATTTGTCCCGTTTCGCTGGTTTTCTATAACGATGCGTGGCACGCGGGTGTATGTCGAGAACGACGACCCGCGAAGGTTTATGGGGACGGAGTTACAAGCCACAGCGGAGACTTGTGTGAGCCGGACAAAACGCAAACGTGACAATGATGCGGTGTGGTTCACCGGCGAACATTATTGCAGTTTCATTTTCGGCGAGATCGCGGACGGGCGTGCCCGTGTCCAAGGTAGTGGTTACGGCATTACGGGCATCGCCGTACCAACGTACTGGGTAGTCAGTCAATTACTGCGAGAAAATTTGTGAACGGAGCTACTTATGCCGAACACCGTCGAGACCACACTCGTGACCGACAAACTGAGTCGTCCCACAGGGCTTGCCGTCGATGCTTCCGCCGGCATCGCCTACGTGTGCACATCAGGTTCTCTGACCAAGGTCACGCTCACCAACGGCGCCACCGCGACGGTCGCCACCGGGCTGGGCGACCCGCACACGGTCGTACTCGATGGCCAGGGACACGCCTACACTCCCGACATCGGCGGGAGAACCGGAAAGGTCGACCTGTCCACCGGAAAGAGCGAAACGTTCGGTCCTGAGGAGGCCAGTTATGCCTTCGGGATCGCGATGGCTCCGGCCAAGGACAGCGTCTATGTTCTGCACCGCTCGAGTGGGCCGCTCTTCCAGCTCGACACCACGGGAAAGCTGGTCAAGAAGTTCGACCTGCCTAGTGGCGACTACCACAGCGTGGCGATCGACCACGCCAATGCTTACGTCGTGCGCGACTTCCAGGCAATCCTGCGGGTCGACCTAGGCACTGGAAAAAACACTTCTCTCGCGGATGGTTTCTCAACGCTCTACGACCTGGCCTTGGACGGGCACGAGTCGCTCTACGTCCCCGACTACGACACGGGCATCCTGTGGAGAGTCAACCTCACCAGCGGTGAGAAGGAACAGGTCACCACGGGTTTCCAGGGCTGCCACGGCATGGGCTCCGACGGCAAGAACGCCTACGTCACCAGGCAGAGTCAAGGGAAGCTGCTCCGGGTCAGCAACGTCTTGTCGCCGGTGCGGCCGCCAACGATCACCACACCGAAGGAAAACGACCAGGTCCCCGCCGACCAGGTGATCAAGGGCACCGTGCCCGACGCCGACAAAGTCACCCTCACCGACGGTGCCACCGACCTCGGTGCCGCTGAGCTGAAAGGGACAGACTGGACGCTGAAGCCCAAAAGCACTTGGGCGTTCGGCAAACACGAGGTCAGCGCCGTCGCTCACAAGGCCACTGAGCAGTCTTTGCCTACGGCGGTCCACTTCACTGTCGCCGATCACAACCTCAAGACCGACCAGAAGCTGAACAACCACTGGCAACAGAATGGCAAGTACATCTACTCCTACGATTTGACCATCCACGCCGAGAAGGACCGCGTCTACGAATGGACCGTCTCCTTCGACGCCCGGCGTGGGGCCGTCCTGGATCCGGCCTGGGTCAAGGAATTCTGGGCCAAGGTCGACAAGGACGGATCCGACGGCAGGGTGGTGCTGTCCAACGTCGATGAGAAGCACACCATCGACCCCGACACTCCCCTCACCATCAGGGTGCGGATGCTGTGCCCGAGCGAGGACGCCATCTACAACCAGCTGGACAACCTCGTCACCCACCAAACGAAATGATCTTCTTCGGGTGGCTACCACGACGGATCCCTGAGCCCTGCTTCGAAACCCGCGTCCGCGAGCAGCGCTGGGCCGTCACCGGCGGCTGAGCGCCACCCTCGCCGTCGAACCGAACGCGGACGGGAATCGATCGTGTGCGCTTCCCGGTCACAGCCTGTCAAGCATGCCCGCTCCGTCCACAGTGCACATTCACTCCGGCGGACGGCACGCTGTTGGCGTCACAGCCCACCCCGGACTGAGCAGAACGCGCGCCCGACCCAGCATCGGACCGCCCCGTCCGGCACCTATGGAATACCGGCACCTATGGAATAACCGGAAGGAATGATATCCATGTTGCGCATCACCATCGACGTGTTCTCGGGTCGGCCCAACCCCTCCTACGAGCTCACCGACGCCGAAGCGCGCGACCTGCTCCAGGACGTCGCCCGTCGGCGGGACACCATCACCGGCGTCGCCGAAGGCTTCGACGGCCTCGGCTTCCGGGGCGTCATCGTGGAGTCGCTCACCGACGCGCTGGCCGATGAGTTCGGAGGCGACCTGCCGGCGAAATTCAAGGTCGGCGGAGGGGCCGCGGCCGACGAAGCGAACGGACTGGACATCGCCGAACGCCTCGTCCGCGGGCTGGCCGATCACGAGCCGGCGCCGGACTCGACGCCGGTCGGCGCGAGCCTGATGCAGTATCTAGTGGACCTCCTGCGTGAGCCCCCTGGCGCGGCCACCGGGAGGGACGCTCGGGGACCGGGCGAGTCGGAGCCATCCCCTCGCGACGACACCTGCGGGATCGAAAGCGACAAATTCGACCCCGACTTCTGGAATGCCGCGGACGTCATCACCAAGAACAACTGTTACAACTACGCGTCCGACTGGCGCACTGACACCTTCGCTCAACCCGGGCTGGGAGCGGGTGAAGTGTGGCAGTCGCTGTCCTGTCAGGACGTCACCAGAGCCGCGCTCGCGGATGGCTGCCACCGGCAGTTCGACTGCTTCCCGGACTCAGAGAAGCCGCGACGGCTGGTCGCGTTGGTCATGGCGCCGGACATCGACTACCACTGGTATCGGATCCATACCCACGAAGAGGGTTTCTGGGGGCATAAGCCGGGCGGCACCGCAGCACGCAACGTGGACAACAGCAATCGCCTCATCACGAATCCGGAGACTTGCGACCGGGGGATGTACACGCAGTTCTGCGGATACTTCTACACCTGCCTGTCGCAGCGGAACCGGATCAAATAACGCCCATGCGCGTGGAGCTCGACATCTTCAGCGGTCGGCCGAACCCGGCATGGGAGGCGACGCCGGAGGAAGAAGCCGCGATCCGCGCCCAGGTCGCGCTGCTGACCGACCGCTCCGGCACGGAGCTCAGCGATCGCCTTGGTTACCGCGGGTTCGTCGTCACCGACGAACCCCACGGGCGAACGATCAGGGTGCAGGGTCCGGTCGTTGAGGTCCGTGCGGCGTCGGGGTGGACGGGATGGGCCGACCCCGGCCGGTCGTTCGAAAGCACGCTCGCCGCGATCGCGCGAAGCCACATTTCACCCGAGTTGTACGAACTTCTCATCCGGGAGCTGGGATGCGCCTAGCGGCCGCGTGTCCGTTCACTCAGGCCGAGGCTACGTTGGGGAAGCGGCGTTTTCGCGCGAAATCGCCGCCAGCTCCGCACGAGGAACGCCGTTTTCGCGCGAAATCGCCAACCCCGCCATGCGGTCAGGGCGGGATGGACAGCCATGACGCCGATCACTCGTGTCTGGTTGGTTTCCGGTATGCGTGTCGCTACCGAAGGTTTGGGTAACTGGCCCTGCGCTGGAGGGGGTGCGCTGCACCCTCCCCAGCGGTGTGGCGGGGGTTTAGCGTGGCTGTCGCGGATGGTGTGCGACCGGGTAGATCGACGAGCCCACCATCTTCGCCACGTTCAACCTCACCAACCTCACCAACCTCAGTAAGGAGCCTGTGGATGCGGCTTCCGGTCGACGAAGCCGGGGACGGATCAACGGTCGTGTTGCTTCATGCCAGGCCGGCCGACCGCACGATGTGGCGCCGGCACCTGCCACTGCTCGCCGACGGCGGGGCGCACGCGATCGCGGTCGATCTGCCCGGCTATGGCCAGGCACCGGCGTCGGAAATCGCACCCTGGACCGCCGTGCTCGATACGGTCGATGCCCTCGGCGTCGACCGGTTCGCGCTCGCGGGCAACTCGCTCGGCGCGTTGATCGCCCTGCACACCACAATCCACGCCCCCGAACGCGTCACCGGGCTGGTGCTGGTCGGCTACCGGCCACACGACCAGCCAGCCTCCCCACGGCTGACCAAGGCATGGGAGCGTGAACAGGCCGCGTTGCAAGCCGACGATCTCGACGC
Source organism: Saccharopolyspora phatthalungensis (assembly GCF_014203395.1). NCBI lineage: Bacteria > Bacillati > Actinomycetota > Actinomycetes > Pseudonocardiales > Pseudonocardiaceae > Saccharopolyspora > Saccharopolyspora phatthalungensis. The sequence continues at coordinate 1,408,711 of NZ_JACHIW010000002.1, read as the reverse complement.
CGCGGTCCAGGCCGGAGTGCAAGCTTGGACCGCCGAAAGCGCTGCACCGCAAGTAAAAGCACACGCCACCGACATGCTGCGCAACAACCTGAGACGGCAGTACATCGGCGGCGACACCCCGCCCGAGGTGTCCGACCCGGCAGCCCTCGATGAACTTTCCCACCCCGCCCTGATCGCGGTCGGGGAACACGACATGCCCGACTTCTACGAAGGCGGTGCGAAACTCGCCGCAGCGCTGGACGCCGGAGAACTCAACATCATCCCGGGCGCCGGCCACCTCGCACCCCTCGAACAACCAGAATCGTTCAGTCAACTACTCCTCGGCTTCCTCAACTAGCGCAACAGATCCGCCCAACCCAGAGCCTGCGGCTCGGGCCTGTCCGCTCAACGGTGCATCTGGTCCGGCACGCCGAGCCCACGTCCACGGCGGCCACCCTGGCGAGACGTCACTGTGCGTGAGCGCGGTGCGGACCCCGCCGGCTGGAAGGCGGCACCGGAGGCAACCCGCGATCGCTGCGCAGCCTGACGCCAACGGGTTCCAGGGCGGGACATCGAGGGGAAGGCGGGCTCCACTCCAATGACTCGCGCCGGTGGAGGCGAGCCGTGGGGCGATCTTTCGAATGGTTGCTTGACCTGTTCGTTATCGACGAATAAGCTGAATCGGTCATGTTCGTGGATGCACCCACCTGGCGCGCAGCTCAACCCCCGGTGGAACTCACGAGCTTTGTGGGACGTCGGCGCGAGTTGGCCGACGTGAAGAAACTCCTGAGCTCTTCGCGGTTAGTGACCATCACCGGTGTCGGCGGCGTGGGCAAAACCAGGTTGGCACTGCGGGCAGCCTCGTTGCTGAGGCGGTCGTTTCCGGGCGGTGTCTGGATCATTGAGCTGGCGAGCCTGAACGACCCTCGACTCGTCTCCGACACGGTGGCCGCCACGTTCGGCCTGCGACACCAGCCCGGCACGACGCAGTTGGCGAACCTGCCCGAGCGCTTTCGTACCCGCCCGCTCCTGCTCGTGCTGGACAACTGCGAGCACGTCCTCGATGCGTGCGCGCAGCTCGCGCACTCGCTGCTCGAACAGTGCCCGCTGATGCGGATCCTGACCACAAGCCGCCAACCCTTGGGCATCGGCGGCGAGACCGTCCTGGAGTTGGCTCCCTTCTCGGTTCCCCTGGAGATCGCAGGATTTCCGGGACGGACGAAGCCCCTTCGATACGCGGCAGTCGCGCTGCTGGAGGAGCGAGCTCAAGCCACAAACCCAGCTTTCACGGTCAGCGCGGACAACGCGCCGGTCGTCATGCGATTGTGCCGTCGGCTGGACGGCATTCCACTGGCGATTGAACTGGCCGCGGTCGCTCTTCGGTTCCTGTCGGCCGAGGAGATCGTGATGCGGCTCGATCATCGCTTTGAATTGCTGACCGGCGGAACCCGGGCGACACCGACCCGACAGCAGACCCTGCAAGACATGGTCGACTGGAGCTACGGGCTGTGCTCTCCTGCCGAACAGGTGCTGTGGGCACGGCTGTCCGTATTTGGTCCCGGGTTCGACCTGGAGGCGGCCGAAGCGATCGGTTCCGGCGATGACATCCAGACCGCCGATGTGCTCGATCTGATCAGAGGTTTGATCGACAAGTCGATTGTGACCGCGGAGCGGCATCCGGGCAAGATCCGTTATCGGCTGCTGGAGACACTCCGGGATTACGGCCGGGACCGGCTTGCCGAGCTCGGTGAGACCACCGTCGTCGGTCGCAAGCATCTCCACTACTACCGGCACGTCGCCGTGAAAGCCGAGGCGGAATGGTTAGGCGCCGGACACACCACGGTCTTCGCCCGGCTACGAGCCGAGCACGCCAACCTGCGTGAGGCGATGGAATTCTCGGCTTCCCAACCCGGCGAAGCGCAGGCCGGATCGGTGATCGCCGCCGCTCTTCGGTTTTTCTGGCTCAGCAGCGGCTATGTCTACGAGGGACGTCGTTGGCTTGATCGCCTCTTGGCGTTGACCGCGGAACGCGATTCGGTGCGTGTCAAAGCGCTCTACGTCAACGGGTACTTGAATACCACGCTCAACAACGCGCCATCCGCGACCGCACTGCTGGAGGAGGCCAGAGCGCTGGCCATGGAGCTGGGAGATCAACCAGGGGCGGCCTACGTCGCGCAGATCGCGGGGCTCACCGCCCTGTTCAATGAAGATCCTGCGCGGGCGCGCACGCTCTTCGAGGAGGCCCTTGCCGGGCATCGGCTGATTGGCGATCATGCTGCCGCTGCCTACGATCAGATCGAGCTCGCGTTGTCCGTCGCGTTCCTTGGCGATCACGAGCGCGCCGCCGCGCTGTTCCGTGAGTGCCCAGCCATCGAGGAAACCTACGGCGAACAGTGGATGAGATCGCTTGCCCTGTGGGCGCAGGGAATAGCCGACCTGCTTGCGGGCAATTATCAGCAAGCCGCCGTGGCGCAACTGGAAAGTCTCGTCCTGCGGCTCGACTTCCACGAACAGTTCCAGATCGGGTTGTGCGTTGAGATCCTGGCCTGCATAGCCAGCGCAGACGGTGACGCGGTGCGGGCTGCGACCTTGTTCGGCATGTGCCAGACGATCAAACAGAACGTCGACGCGTCGCTGTCCGGCCATAAACATATCGCGCGCCTCCACGACCGCTACGAGGCAAGAGCACGAAGGTCGCTCGGCGACAAGATGTTCCAGAAAGTCTTCCGCCGGGCCGCGCAGCTCGGCTTCGACGAGGGCATCGCATGGATAACCCAAGACCCGAACAAATCCGGGGAGATAAAAGGCCGCGCGACCGAAGAATCGCACGCCTCCATGCTTACTCCGCGCGAGCAAGAAGTGGCGGCGCTGGTCGCGCAGGGCAAGACCAACAAAGAAATCGCCGCCGACATGGTGATCGCCCGCCGCACCGCTGATTCCCACATCGACCACATACTGACCAAGCTCGGCTTCACCACACGAACCCAGATCGCCGCCTGGGTCACTCAACGGGAGACCGCACCGGAATCCGACTGACACCGCCGACGGACTCTCCGGCCGAGGTACCGATGCATGGGCCCAGACCGCACCGTCGCCGAGGCCGATCAACCCGAACGGCGGCACGTGCGGAAGGTATCCGATCGCGCGCCACACGGAGAGGAGCACGAGGCCATGCGAACTCTGATCGAGAACGCTGCGGTCGTCACGATGGACGACGTTCTCGGCGACTTCGAACGAGCCGACATCCTCGTCGAGGACGGTGTCATCGCCGAGATCGGAACGGACCTCGGCGTCGGCGATGCCGAGCGAATCGACGCCTCGTCGATGATCGCCATGCCGGGCATGGTCGACACCCATCGGCATACCTGGCAAACGGCGCTGCGCGGCATTCTGGCCGACGGGAACATCCTCGACTACCTGAGGGGATTCCGGCTGCAGATGGCCACGATGTACCGCCCGCAGGACATGTATGCGGGCAACTACCTCGGTGGCCTCGACTGCCTCAACTCCGGCGTGACCACATTGGTCGACTACTGCCACAACATCGTCACCGACGACCACGCACACGCTGCTGTCGCCGGACTGCGCGACTCGGGAGTGCGCGCGCTGTACGGACATGGCCTCCTGCCCATCACGTCGAACACGTGGTCGGAGACCCAAGGCGGGCTGGAGGAGTCGGCGGAAGAGGGGAACTTCGCCCGGCGCGCACGTCTGGCGCGGGAAATCCGCGATCAGTACTTCCCGAGCGAGGCTCAGCTGCTGCGTTTCGGCATCGCCCCGCAGGAACTGGCCATCGCTCCCTTCGGGGACGTCAAGCGCGAATTCGAGCTGGCCCGCGAGCTCGGCGCACGCATCACGTTCCACTCCAACCAGGTCCTCGTGCCCAACCTGTTCAAGGACATCGAGGTGCTGCACGCCCACGACATGCTCGGCAGCGATCTGCTCCTGGTACACGCGACATTCAGCACCGAGAGCGAATGGCGCCTGCTGCGGGGCACGGGCACCACGGTCTCGGTCTGCGCCGAGACCGAGATGCAAATGGGCATGGGATTCCCGGTTATCCGTGAGGCCACCGATAACACTCCCGGACCGAGCCTGGGCATCGACTGCACGAGCAGTACGGGCGGCGACCTGATTTCGCACGCGCGGCTCGTCCTGCAGGCGACCCGGTGGCGAGACGATCAGGAATACTACGTGCGATCGACGACTCCGACGGTCATGCGGTGGAAAACGCGCGACGCCCTGAGGTGGCTCACCGTCAACGGGGCCCGCGCCGCTGGCGTCGACGACGTGGCGGGCACCCTGGCTCCGGGCAAGCACGCCGACATCGTTTTGCTGGACATGTCGGGTGTCAGCCAGGCCGGCTGGAACCGCTCCGACCCCTGCGGCGCGATCATCGCGCAGGCCAACTCGGGCAACGTGCACACGGTGCTGGTCGACGGGCGGGTGGTCAAACGTGACGGCCGACTGGTGCACGTCGACGTCGACGGCGCGCTTGCGACGCTCGCGGAATCGCACGACTACCTCTACGACCAGATGGCCCAGCACGGCGGATTCATCCCGCAACCTCCCGCCGAGCTGCCGGTGTTCAATCGCTGAGTGCCAAGCCCTGCCTCCACATCACATGATCGCGGTTCCCGGGCAGGGAATTTTTAGTCCAACGTCCTGAATGGACCAGACGACGGACGACGGCGCGTCGTCGTGGCGGCGGATGCTGGCGCCGATCGGAAAGATCAAAGCGACTCATGCGCATGATGCATCAATCCGCTTCGGATGTGATTTGAGTACGCGGCCCGCACTCCCTAGCGTCGGTGACGCACCTCACTTGACCTGGGACGAAGGAATCCACGATGCCGCGGCGGAAGAGCATCCAGCTGGAAAGTTTTTCGCACGAGAATCCCGTCCCCGCGGCATGCCGGCTCGGCGGCCTGCTGTTCACCGGCGCGATTCACGGCGGTGGCCGCGGCAGCGACCCGGACCAGTTCTCCGACGACTTTGCCGAGCAATGCGGGCAATCGGTCAGGCGCCGAAGACTGTTCTCGCGCACGGCAACGAGTGACGACGGCAAGTTTTTAGGGTTCTTCTGTCCCGGCGGCGAGTGCGCGCATGCGGGACCGGCCCGCCGCCGGTGTGGGAGGGGAGGTGCAGCGGCGGCGGGCCGGAGCTTGTATCAGCGGATGGGTTGTCGGTTCAGATCGATGACACTTCCGGTGCGGAGTTCCGGCGACTTTTCATATGTGGTGGCGTTTTGGCATACCTCACAGGGCGCGCCGCCGCCTTGGTACATCACGAACGCTAGCGGGAGCATTTCGCGGCAGGCGCTTACGTGGTACTCCGTAACCTCGGCAGGGGTCTGGGATTCGGATTCGATGGTTTGGATGAATCCGCCTTCGGAGGCAAAGGCGTGGCTGAGGGCGTCCAGCCCGGACTGCCGCCAGGTGTATTCGTTCATGGCGATGCTTTCTGGTCGTGCTGCCCCACGGGCAGCGTCTTCTTGGATGGGCGAGCGGTCCCCGGTAGCGTCTGCGCCCACGCTGGGCACCAGCGCGGGATCGCCTGGGGGTCCGCGACGCGGGCGTGTCCGGACGGCATCTGCCGTGCACCGATTGTCCTTCTTCTCATCGCAGATCTCGATCAGCGTCAGGACGCATGCCGAGAAAGTCAGCAAGAACAACCCGGCAGAGTCTGTTGAGAAATAAAGGTTTCCTCGAAGTGATGCGGCGTATGGGGCCGTGGTCGCGGGCACATACGCCGGCCCTCTCCAGAGGTATCGGCACCCGCTGGGGGACGTCCGCGACGACACGAAGCGCTGCGGTAGCTGACGGGTCTCAGCGTTGCAACCACCACCGACCGGCTCGGGAAGTTCGGAACTCACGAGGCGATCCCTTCCACAGTGCTCAACTGGCCGGTCACGGTGCCGAACCCACGGTTTGCCACAGTGGAGGGCGCTGGGGGCAGCAGCCGTTGCGCATCCGTAGGGTGGGCACGTGCACAGTCCTGGCACTTGGTCAGAGTCCGTGCGGAGAAGCTCTCGCCGTTGAACGGAAACGCTGGCGAGTTGCACGCTGACCAGTAACCGACCCGGCCACAAACGTCAATCGGCCGGGCACCGGCGAAGATCCGGTGCTCAAGGTCCCGGAAAACGCCCACACCGACCATGTCGTGCTCGGCCGGGGGCAGCCCGGTCTCGGCGCCAACACCGGTCATCAGACGGCCCTCCTCTGCTCGGCGGTGAACCCAGTCAGCTTGTGCTCGGGCAGAAGGGCGACCTCCAGTAGGGACAGGATCATCGCGCACCACTCCGGGACTTTTGCGGGCGCGCCGCGCGCCACATGCCGCCGAGTTCGTTGAGGCGATCCAGCCACGGAGAGCCCGACTCCTTGACCCCATCCGAACCGTGCTCGCGCCGGTACAAAATCGTGAACTCCTGGCTGACACGGTCCCGGAAAACATGCACGACCTCGCCACGGGCACGCTTGCGCTGCATCGCGTACTCCAACTGCGGATGCACCTCCCGAACCAAGTCCAGGAAACCCGGCTCCTCCAGCGGAGGCAGATGAGCAGGACGTTCCTTCACATCGTCGCTGTCGGCCAGCAATAGCAGCGGCACGACTGCGTGTGCAGGACTCACCGTCATAGGGGGATCACGTCCTCGACAAGGTTGGTTGATCAGTCGTCCACTAAAACCTGCTGGGGCTTGCACGTGCCGAGCTGCTTTGGAGCGTGTCGAGCACCCGCCGAAACATCTGCGGCCTCTGCCGAATTCAGCTGATGCTCGGGGTGTCCCCAGCATCGGCACGCTGATCGTGACTTCGGCGACGGCACCGCGCGGTCAGGCTTGTGCGGTGTTCGCCGCTACTTCGCGGGCCAGGACCTCGGCCTGTTGGGTGGCTTGGTCACGTGGCATCGGGGCCATGCGACCCGCCGCGTCCACATCCCGCCCGGAATAACCCATCTTCAGGTTCAGGTTGCCGACAACGATGATGTAATCGACACCGTCCGTCGTGGTGCTGCGCACCGTGTACTCCCCGAAGCCCAGCACGCGCTCGAAGTCATTCGGCGAGTCTTCGCTGAGCCGGTCCAGCTCTTCCAACGCCCCATCGGAGCCGGATCTCGTATCACTGCTGCGGTGCAGGCTGACGTGCAAGGACAGTCTCCGTTCCAGCGGGTGCGCGCCTTCTGACCCCAGATCCCGGTACGTCCACGCGCAATAACCCGTGGTTTCCACCGACAGGGCATCGGTCTGCAACGACGCTCCGATCACCCGACTCGCCGTCGCCGGCGAGACCAAGTCGCAGATCCACGGCAACGCCTTGTACCGGTCATGGACCGGATCCAAATTGGAGTTTTCGCCGCATCCGGCCGCCAGCAGACCCAACGATGCCAGCACCACAACCGGCCACAGCGGAGTCAAGCTCCTCATTAGGTGTCAGTCTCCTTGGGACACAGTTGAACCGCTGGGCCGCCGCCACGCCGTTGGGACGGCGGCCCGGTCACGGCCTGACTCCGGCGACGACGCCAGTCCAGGCCGAGTCCATAGCCTGCGGCGAGATCGAGGAAGGCCAGTGCTCCCGCAGCGCCCGCCAGCGCTACTTCCCCAGCTCGAACACCTTTACCGCAGTGGGTAAACAGCTCAACGAGAACGCCGACGGTCTCATCCGGCAGCGAGAAATGGGTGGAGCCCGGCGAAATGTTCCACGTCGGCCGCGTACGGCCGGTAGCGGACGGCGTAGCTTTCGCGAAAAGTTTGGGCAAATACGGAGGCCACCGCAGGGGATGTCCAACAGCGCTTCCATTTCCACCGCAGCCTCCGTCGGCATCAGTCCACGGGCTAGCGGAGCGCGTTCCTTCCGACATGGAGGGCACGCTATGAGGTGGTGTGATGAGGTTTTGTCCTGTGAGGACAACTGACCTCAAGATCACCCGGTAGGGGAAACTCCCATCCGCCAGGCGAGTCCGCGCAGATCGCGGCCGCCGGCATCACGCCGGGCCTGCCGAAGCAAGTCCGCCACGGTCTCACGCACGAAGATGTTGTTACGGATCTTCTGCGGAGCAATCGACTCGGCCTTGATCAGTGACCGTATTCCCTGCTCCCGCGTTCGTTTCTCGCTGGCCAGCGCCCGGCCCAGGTCCGCGTAGAACACCGCGCGACGAGCTTTGGCCGGCAGGGGCAGGGCGTCTGGGCGCACGTGACGGGCGATCTCGGCGACCTTCGCTCCCTGCCCGAGTTCGGTTCCCAAACTCACCCGCCAGATCCCCACGTTGTCCGGACCGAAGTAGAGATATCCGAAGTTGTCGTGCCGTTCGGGAAGCCGCGAGGCCAGCTCTGTGGCCTCGCGCAAGTGATCGCGGGTGGTGTCTGCGTCCGACTGTGCCGCAGCCGCTAGAGCGGCATTGAGGTGCAGCATTCCGGCGGCCTGGAGAGCATTGGAGCAGTCCAGGTGAGGAGTCAAGGCGTCTATTCCGCGAACGCTCATCCCGTACTGGTGCGTGCGGCCCTGAGCCCCGGCGACGTTCCCCCGCAACCAGATGCCGAAGCCCAGCCATTCAGGCCGGTCCAGCTCTTGCGCACAGTCCTCCGCGAGACGGGCGGCCACCACCGGCCATCCTCGAACGCCGAGGTTCTTCGTCAGCACTGCGGCGGAATAAAACGTGTGGAGCAGACCTACCAAGACGTTCTGACGCTCATTCGGTTGTTGCACGTAGGCGGCGTGCAACTCGGTCAGCAGCCCCGGCACTACCGCACCCAGGGCGGCGTAGTCTGCGTTGGCTCGCAACGTATTGTTGAGGTGATCGACCTCGGCCGCCAGCGCCGCCCACGGCCTGGCCTGGACACCGGGGTCCACCCCCAGGTCCAGCGACGACAGCGCCGTTTCCACTTCCCGCAAGGCCGCGTGTGCGTCGCTTCCCACGGGATCGCTGGGCGCGTAAGGCGTTCCGGTCAACTCACCAGGGTCGATCCGGAGCGCGTTGGCCAGCGCCTCCAGCGTGGCGCGCGAGGTGACTGGCTGCTCTCCCCGCTCGATCCGGCCGAGGTAGCCGAACGAGATCCCCGCGAGATCCGCGGTTTCCTTCAGGGAGAGCTGACGCCAGGCACGCACCTCACGAAGGCGACGGCCCAGGGCCTTATCCTCATGGTCCATCGGGGTACACCCCTCTCGACGAGCGGCTGGAGCCGATCTCAACACACCACGGTACCCGATCTCGTCTAGTGTTCGTCACGTCAGAAAAACCAGTTCAGATAGTGATCACGGCAGCACCCGTCACCCGTGCTGTACGTAGCGCATGGCAGCTCTTTTCCCGTTCGCTTACCACCCATGACATCGCGACCTTCTCCTCACCGCAGGCTCAACGAAGGCCAACGGGCAGTTCTTGTCAGCCGAGTACAGCAGAAAAGTGCTCTTTCCAGTATTGGCCACTGGCGGGCCATTGCTTACCGCCCGAGCGAGGTCCAGAAAGTGACATTGCGTTGTGCGGGGCAGCGGACAGCGGCATGGCAAGGCCGACTAGGCTCTGCAGCAACATCACAAACTGCCGGGAGGTACCCGTGATTTGTGCGGTCATTTTCGACGTTGGTGAGACGTTGGTAGACGAGACCAGAGAGTACGGCACCTGGGCCGACTGGTTGGGGGTCCCGCGTCATACATTCTCTGCGGTGTTCGGTGCGGCCATTGCCCGCGGTCAGGACTATCGACAGGCCTTTCAATACTTCCAGCCGGGCTTTGACCTAGGCCAGGAGCGCCAGCGCCGAGCCGATGCCGGGCAGCCCGAGAGTTTCGACTCCGACCTCGCCGACGTGAGCACCCGCACGCGGTCCTCAAGCATCCGAGCATGTGGCGTGTGGGACAGTTCCCTGAGGACAGAGGGGCAACCGCCGGATGGTGTTCCCCTCGAAGGGAAGAACCTGTGTGGGAACGCGCCCCTCGGCATTGTTTCGAACGGCAGCCGCGCCGAAGAGTGTGTCGTAGAACTCCGGTTCGATCACCGCGACGGTCAGGATGTCGCCACACAAGGTCAACGCATCCAGCGTGAGGCCAAGACACCACACCTGGATCCTGCCGTCGACCTGAGCCGCATCCATGCTCGCGAAGGGCTCCTGCTGGACGTAGCGTATCGTCTTCCGCTGCCGTCATACTCGACTTGCCCCAGGAGTTCTTCGGCGTATTCCCGCTGAATATTGCGCCACAGCGAGAAGTCGGCGCGCAGCGCGGACGGAAAGACACTGGGAGGAAGGCCAGTGCTCCCGCAGCGCTCGCCCCCAGCGGGCATCGCAGTGCTTCCACCAGCGGCCCACCACTGCTCGCAGGCGCTGGCTCATGACGGACTCACCGCACCCGTGGGGCACCACGCTTCCGCAGTGACGCAGCCCCGTGAACGGTCAATTCCCATTCCTGTCCCGTGATCGTGATTCACACGCCGTCATGAGAATGACTACGCCAATTGCGATATAGCGCCGGCAGTCATAACCCAGCCACGAGCGAGAAACAGGTAGTTTTTCCTGTCAGGCAAAGAGAGTGCATCGAACAGTGGTGCATCGACACTGGTGCATCAGTGCGCGGGAGGAGCACGATCTCTGCTGTCCCGACGAAGCCACCAGCGCTACTTCCCCAGCTCGAACACCGTTACCGCAGTGGGTAAACAGCTCATCGAGAACGCCGACGGTCTCATCCGGAAGCGAGAAATACGTGGAGCCCGGCGAAATGTTCCACGTCGGCCGCGTACGGCCGGTAGCAGACGGCGTAGCTTCCGGGAAACTTCCGGGCAAATACGGAGGCCACCGCAGGGGATGTCCAACAGCGCTTCCATTTCCACCGCAGCCCCCGTCGGCATCAGTCCACGAGCTAGCGGAGCGCGTTCCTTCCGACATGGAGGGCACGCTACGAGCTGGCGTGATGAGGGTTTGTCCTGTGAGGACAACTGACCTCAAGATCACCCGGTAGGGACAACTCCCATCCGCCAGGCGAGCCCACGCAAATCACGGCCGCCGGCATCACGCCGGGCCTGCCGAAGCAAGTCCGCCACGGTCTCACGCACGAAGATGTTGTTACGGATACGCTGCGGAGCAATCGACTCGGCCTTGATCAACGCCCGGATTCCCTGCTCCCGCGTTCGTTTCTCGCTGGCCAGTGCTCGGCCCAGGTCCGCGTAGAACATAGCGCGACGGGCCTTTGCCGGCACGGCCTCAGGGCGCACGTGACGGGCGATCTCGGCGACCTTCGCCCCCTCCCCAAGCTCGGTTCCCAAACTCACCCGCCAGATCCCCACGTTGTCCGGACTGAAGTGAAGATATCCAAAGTTGTCGTGCCGTTCGGGAAGCCGCGAGGCCAGCTCTGTGGCCTCACGCAAGTGATCGCGGGTGGTGTCCGCGTCCGACTGTGCCGCAGCTGCTAGAGCGGCATTGAGGTGCAGCATTCCGGCGGCCTGGAGAGCATTCGAGCAGTCCAGGTGCGATGCCAAGGCGTCTATTCCGCCTACGCTCACCCCGTACTGGTGCGTGCGGCTATGAGAGCCAGCGGTGTGTCCCCGCAACCAGGTCGTAAAGCCGAGCCATTCAGGCCGGTCCAGCTCTTGCGCACAGTTCTCGGCGAGACGGGCGGCCATCACCGGCCATCCTCGAACGCCGAGGTTCTTCGTCAACACTGCGGCGGAATCAAAGGTGTGGAGCAGACCTACCAAGACGTTCTGACGCTCATTCGGTTGTTGCACGTAAGCGGCGTGCAATTCGGTCAGCAGCCCTGGCACTACCGCACCCTGGGCCGCATAGTCCGCAGCGGCTCTCAACGTATTGTTGAGGTGATCGACCTCGGCCGCCAGCGCCGCCCACGGCCTGGCCTGGACACCGGGATCCACGCCCAGGTCCAGCGACGAGAGCGCCTTTTCCACTTCCCGCAAGGCCGCGTGTGCGTCGCTTCCCACGGGATCGCAGGGCGCGTAAGGCGTTCCGGTCAACTCACCAGGGTCGATCCGGAGCGCGTTGGCCAGCGCCTCCAGCGTGGCGCGCGAGGTGACCGGCTGCTCTCCCCGCTCGATCCGGCCGAGGTAGCCGAACGAGATCCCCGCGAGATCCGCGGTTTCCTTCAGGGAGAGCTGACGCCAGGCACGCACCTCACGAAGGCGACGGCCCAGGGCCTTATCCTCATGGTCCATCGGGGTACACCCCTCCCGAATCGGCGAGGCCGCTCTCAACACGCCACGATACCCGATCTCGTCGCGTTTCCGTCACATCAGAAACCAGGTTCAGATTGGGGATGCAGTAGCCAGCTTGCCGGTGTGCAGCTGCGCACCGCATACATCCCGACACCTAGCACGCGTGCGAAGTCGTTCGGCGAGTCTTGGCTAAGTCCCCCAGCTACTCCAGCACCCCATCGTCCTGTGCCGCATCGAGGGTTGTGCCCAGTTGATGTCGTGGATCAACACGGTGGCGATGCGGCCGATCGCCCGGATAGCGGGACCCAACTACGCGGGCCTCGGCGAGATCACCCAAATGCGGGCAATCGGTCAGACGCCGAAGACCGTTCTCACGCACGGCAACGAGTGACGAGAGACGGCAAGCTTTGGGGGCTCTGCTGTCCCGCGGGCGAGTGCGCGCACGCGGGACCGGCCCGCCGCCGGTGCGGGGAGGGGGAGTGCAACGGTGGCGGGCCGGAGCTTGAATCAGCGGACGGGCTGTCGGTTCAGATCGACGACGCTGCCGGTGCGGAGTTCCAGCGACTTTTCATAGGTGGTTGCGCTTCGGCACACCTCACAGGGCGCGCCGCCGCCTTGGTACATCACGAATGCCAGCGGAAGCATCTCGCGGCAGGCGCTTACGTGGTACTCCGCTACCTCGGCAGGAGTCTGCGAATCGGATTCGACGGTGTGGATGAATCCGCCCTCGGACGCAAAGGCGTGGTTGAGGGCGTCCAGCCCGGACTGCCGCCAGGTGTACTCGTTCATGGCGATGCTTTCTGGTCGTGCTGCCCCACGGGCAGCGCCTTCTTTTCTTGGATGCGCGGGCGGTCCCCCGGTGGCTTCTGAGCCCACGGTGGGCACCTGCGGGGGATGGCCTGGGGGTCCGCGACGCGGGCAGATGTCCGGACGCACGGCAGGCCAGTGCTCATGCAGCGCTCGCCGCCAGTTGGCATCGCAGCTCTCGCCCCAACGGCGCAGCACCGTTCGCAGGCGCGGAATCACGACGGACTCACCGCACCCGTTACCGGGTCTGGAAAGCAGGATGCGGCGGTAGCGAGCAGCCCATCGGCGATCTGTCCACAGTGTGGTGTCGGGAGATGATTCCTTGGGGCGAGGCGTGGTCGATCAGCTCGGAGGTCGTCTGACTCGGCGAGGGCATGACGTGCACGGTGCCGAGGTTCGCCAACGAAACCAACAACCGGGGTCCCACAACTGTGGTTGTTGCGGATTTCGAGGGCGATTTCAATGGAAACCAACGCGCCGATTTCCATTGAAATCGCCAAGGTCATTTTCAGTCCTTCCATCCAGCGCACCGTCTCCGGGTAGGCGGGCTGAGGGGTTAAATGCTTGTAGACAAGAGTCTTGGCCTTGTAGTACGGGAGACATCGAATTCTGTTGAGAAATAATGGTTTCCTCGAATGCAGGCGGCGTACGCAACCAGCACCGACCGGCTCCGGAAGTTCGGAACTCACGAGGCGATCCCTTCCACGGCACTCAACTGGCCGGTCACGGTACCGAACCCACCGTGTGCCACAGCGGAGGGTGCTGGGGGCAGCAGCCGTTGCGCATCCGCAGGGTGGGCACGTGCGCAGTCTGGCACTTGGTCAGAGTCCGTGCGGAGAAGCTATCGCCGTTGGACGGAAACGCTGGCGAGTTGCACGCTGACCAGTAAGCGACCCGGCCACGGACGGCAATTGGTCGGGCACCGGCGAAGATTCGGTGCTCAAGGTCGCGGAAAACGCCCACACCGACGATGTCGTGCTCGGCCAGCATTAGCAGCTGCACGACTGCGTGTGCAGGACTCGCCATCATAGGGGATCACGTCCTCGACTAGGTTGGTTGATCAGTCGTCCACTAGGGATTGCTGGGGCTTGTACGTGTCGATCTGCTTTGGGTCGTCGGGCTCCGCTGAAACACCTGCGGCCGACTCCCGAGTTCAGCTAGTGTTGGGGTAAGGAAACGAGGCAGAAGCTCGGGGTGTCACCGGTTTCGGCACGCTGGCCGGGACGTTGGCGACGGCACCGTGTGGTCAGGTTCTTGCGGTGTTCGCCGCTATTTCGCGGGCGAGGACCTCGGCCCGTTCGGTGGCTTGGTCGCGTGGCATCGGGGCCATTTGACCCGCGGCGTCCACATCCCGCCCGGAATACCCCATCTTCAGGTTCAGGTTGCCGACAACGATAATGTAATCGACACCGTCCGGTGTGGTGCTGCGCACCGCGTACTCCCCGAAGCCCAGCACGCGCTCGAAGTCATTCGGCGAGTCTTCGCTGAGCCGGTCCAGTTCTTCCAGAGCCCCATCGGAACCGGATCTCGTGTCACTGCTGCGATGCAGGCTCACGTGCAGGGACAACCTCCGTTCCAGCGGGTGCGCGCCTTCAGACCCCAGATCCCGGTACGTCCACGCGCAGTAACCCGTGGTTTCGACCGACAGGGCGTCGGTCTGCAACGACGCTCCGATCACCCGACTCGCCGTCGCCGGCGAGACCAGATCGCAGATCCGCGGCAACGCCTGGTACCGGTCGCGGGCCGGATCCAGATTGGAGTTTCCGACACATCCGGCCACGAGCAGACCCACCGACGCCAGCACCACAACCGGCCACAGCGGAGTCAAGCTCCTCATCAGGTGTCAACCTCCTTGGGACACAGTTGAACTGGTGGGCCGCTGCCACGCCGTTGGGGCGGCGGCCCGGTCACGTCCTGATTCCCGGCGACGACGCCAGTCCAGGCCGAGTCCATAGGCTGCGGCGAGCTCAAAGAAGGCCAGTGCTCCCGCAGCGCCCGCCGCCAGCGCGCATCGCAGTGCTCCCACCAGCGGCCCAGCACTGCTCGCAGACGCCAGATCATGACGGACTCACCGCACCCATCACCCGCTTTAGGCTGTGTGTCGGGGCCGGCGCCCTGCGCTGAGGTCCGATAGCTTCGGTGACGTGGTCCGAGCTAAGTGTTGTTTCTTCGCGTGTGGCGAGCGTGGTGTGCCTGCGTAGCGGGCCAGTGGCTCGGGGTCGAGGAGGACAACGGTCTTGTCCGCCTCAAGCCGCAGCCAGCCGCGGTGTGCGAGGTCGGCCAGCGTCGTGTTGACGGTTTCCCGTGCGGCGCCGATGTACTGGGCGATCTCTTTCTGCTTCAAGCCGTGATCGACACGGATTACCCCCGCCTCCCGGTGACCGAAGCGCTGCGCGAACTGCAGCAGCGCCTTGGCAACGCGGCCGGACGCCCGAGTGAATGCCTGGTCGTACACCATTTCCGTAGTGCGGCGTACTCGGCGTGCCTCCATGCAAAGCAACTGTTCGGCGTTCTCCGGGCGGACGGAGATCCACCGCCGCAGCACCGCGCGGTCCATGCTCAACGCACGAACCTCGGTTACCGTGGTCGCCGTCGAGGCCCGCGGACCCGAGTCTAAAAGGGACAGTGCGCCGAACATGTTCGACGGCCCCAAGACCGCCAGCAGGTTCGTCCCGCCATCCCGGGTTTTGCGCCCCAGCTTCACCTTGCCCGACTGAACGATGTAGCGCCGGTCGCCCGGCTCGCCCTCGGCGAAAATCATGTTTCCTCGCGGGAACTCCACCGGTTCCAGCGACTGGGGGAGTGCTAGTGTCGGCTCAACACCCTGGAATATGCCAGCTCGGGCCAACGTTTCATCCACCGCTGAAGTCCTTGTCCACCCGTTACGTCCACCGCCCGGCCGGCAACGGCGTCCCATTGCTGGCAGGGCGAATGAACCAGTGGGGATCGGCCGGAGAGCGTCGTGCTCGGTCCTTCGCAGCGCGGGCGACGTTGGCTGTGCCATGCCGTTGATCGTCGCCATCCGCGCCGAGGTCTCCAATCCCCAACGGTGCTAGCCCCAATGGGGCTTTACAGCGCGATGGCCGATACGACTGACTATGATCGACCGCTGTAGTGGTGCACGGCACACCTCGACCGAAGGGCGTAACGCCGTGGCCCCGGGACGAGCACTTGTCCGTTAATGGAAGGCGAGCCATGAATGGTCCGCGACAACGCTGCCAGTGCTGCGGCACTGTGCTGCGTGTCGGCGTGAATGACGCGTTGTGCGGACCTTGCGCCCGCGCCGCCGGGTTCCGTGAGCCGATCCCAGAGGGCTTTTACGAGGACACGGACCTGCGCACTGCGCTGGAAACCTATGACTTCGGCGCGGTTTTCACCGCCGTGCGGCAGCAAACCGGGCTCTCGCAACTTCAGCTCGCCGACCTGCTCGGCTTGTCCCAATCCCGGGTTTCCGCTGTCGAGCGGGGCGAGCGAAGGCTGACCCACGTCAGGACTGCCGCTCGGATGGCCACAGTCCTGCGCATCCCGGCCCCCTTGCTCGGATTTCCCACCGGCCATACCGTAACGGGTAATGAAACTGACAAGGAGGTGAGTTGGTTGGAACGCAGGGACTTTCTCTCCCTGGTCACGGCCGCCACATTGGGATCCAGTCTAAATCCCGAACTCGCCCGGCTGGGCTCACTGCTGCCCGGCCAGGCCGAGCCGGTAACCCGGCCCCGAATCGGCGCGGCCGACGTCGACGCCATCGAGGCGATCACCGAAGGGTTCCGCCGGTCATCCGTGGCTCATGGCGGTGGGCTGTGCCGCGCGGCGGCCACTACGCAACTGCACCAGGCACGCCGCTTGGAGGACGCCCTCTGCTCGCCGGAGATCCGCACCCGCCTGCTGGTGGCCATCGCCAACCATGCCCGCATCGCAGGGTGGGCGGCCTACGACGTCGACGATCACGACGCCGCCCGCCGTCTGTGGACCTACGCCCTGGACACCGCCCACCGCGCCGCCGACGATCATCCCCGCGCCACCGACCTGGCAGTCCGCGTGCTCCTGGACATGGCACACCAAGCACTCCACCTCGAACGCGCAAGTGAGGCACTGCGCCTAGTGCAGCTCGCCTCGGCGACCGCCGCCAACCGCAAACACCCGGTCGGCGCGATCACCCAGGGCTACACTTCCGCGGTCCTCGGTTGGTGCCGCGCAGCGCTCGGCGAGCCAGAGCCCACCCGCCGTGCCATCGGGCAAGCCCAAGAGACCTACGCCGCCGCCGATCCGGCCACCACACCGCCGTGGACAAAGTTCGTCACCGACGCCGAGATCACCGGCCAACAGGGCTACTCCCTGTACCTGCTGTCGCTGTCCCGCCCGGAGTTCGCACCCGAGGCCATCGAGAAACTGACCAGCTCAACTACCAGATACGGCGCGGAATACGAGCGCACCCGCGCCGTGACCCTGCCCCCGCTGGCCTCGGCGCAGTTCCAGGCCGGTGATATCGACGCCGCGGTGGCCACCGGCTACGACGCGGTGAACGCGATCAGCGGACTGTCCTCCACCCGTGGCTACGCTCGACTGCGCGTCCTGGACACCGTGGCCGCACCGCACAGCGGCAAATCTGAGGTCGCCGACCTCCGTGAACATATCCGCACCGCGCTCACCACAACGGCATGAGCCTGCCAACAACACCAGATACCCGCCTGCCCGGCTTGGACGCGCTCTACGCCACCTGCCGGATCTTCGGAGTCGACCCCACCGACGTCCGCCCGTTGCAGCGACGCTCCAACGCGGTCTACCTCCTTCCACACGAGCAGATCGTCGCCAGGCTGGCCCCCGACACCCCGGTCCGTCGCCGCCGCGCACAGACCACCATCACGGTCACCCGCTGGCTGGCGACCCAGCCCGCACCCGTCGCGCTGCCACCGATGCCCGGCCAGCAGCCAGTGATCACCAACGGCGCGGTCGCCACCTTCTGGCCCCACCGCGCCACAACCTCACCGCCCTCGCTGACCGACCTGGCAGTGCTCATGCGGCGGCTACACGCGCTGCCTGACCCACCATTCCCCGTGCCCCGCTATCAACCGCTGCAACGGCTCCACGAGTCGCTGACGATCGACCAAGACCGTCAGCAACCGGCGCTGGCGGCGGCTGACCATACTTGGCTGCTCGACCGGGCCACGACACTGCTCGACACGTTCACCGCCACCCGATTTCCATTAGGGGAAGGGTTCGTCCACGGCGACGCACACAACGAGAACATGGTTCACGACGACGGCGAATGGCTGCTGATCGACTGGGACAACACCTGCATCGGCCCCCGCGAACTGGACCTGCTCACCGCCGTCCCCAACCACTTCCACGAGCCTGAGGCCGACCAGACCTCGTTCCTCGCTGCTTACGGCTACAACATCCTCGACCAGCCTGGCTGGACCCTGCTGCGCGACATCACCGAACTGCACTCCCTCGGCTCCTACATCCGCCTCGCCCCCAGCAAACCCGCCGCCGCCACCGAACTGCACCACCGCATCCGGTCCCTACGCGCCGGCGACAGGTCAGCCCGCTGGCACGCTATCCCCTAAACGGCAGCCGGGCGTCCGACACCTTTGGAGAACACCGGTCCCATCCGCCGCCCAAACCCGATCTCCAGAACCCGTATGCCCGGCCGAATGTCGGTCTGCTCCAACATAAAAGCCTGAATCTGAGGCGCAGAGATTGAGCTGATCGCATTGCCGTGCTCGTCCCACTTCGCGAGTCGCCGAGGACGTCCGACGCGGGGTTGATCCGCTGGTTCCGTGCTGCATCCACCTGTCTCGTAATGGGCTGTTGGCGTCCTCTGCACGGTCGGCCTTATCCCTGATTGCCGGTCGTGACATGAGGCTCCGGACGCACCCTTTTGGCGGGGCCACTGCGATGGCTTGGTGGCTAGACTTGATCTTTTGTGTCCGCTTTTCCCGTGTGACAAGGAGTTTCGAGTGAGCGTCCGGCCGGTGGATCGCGAATCGACTGCCATAGCACCAGCCGATGCCGAGGCGACGTCCGAGATGCTTCACCGAGTGGTCGACGTCGGGATGCGTTTCAAGCTCCAGCAGGACATCTTTGGCAAGCGGCTACCACCAGAGCGGATTCGAGACCTGCTGGTCTTCGAGCTTCCCCGAGAGTCCAGCACTCTCGATGCCGTTCTGGAGTCCTTTGAACGGACCGCCCTGCCGCCTTGCAAGAACGAGGCCAGTCCTCGCTTTCTCGGCTTCGGAGACACCGGGGACGATCCGGCCGCGCTTGCGGGTGGCCTGCTGGCCCTGTTCACGCAGCAGAATTTGATCAATCAGAGCTTCGATTCACCGAGCGCGACGTTCGTCGAGATCGCGGTGTTGCGCTGGCTACGCGACCTGCTGGGCTACGACAATCCACCGGTCGCCGACATCCGCACGGTGTGGGATGTGGGCGGCGTGATCACGCATGGCGGGACGACCAGCAACGCGGCGGCGATGATGCTCGCTCGCGAGCACAAGGAACCCGAGACCATGCACGGCGGTGTCCGAAACCCAGGCCAGTTTGGCGTGATCGTGCCGCGCGGGATTGGGCACTACAGCGTCAAGAGCTCGTTGACCTGGATCGGAGTCGGTGACCAGGCCATCGAGGTCGACACCCGTACCTTCCGCTACGACCTCGTCGAGTTGGAACGGGCGGTGCGCCGGCATCGCGGGCAGATCATGGCCGTGATCGCCTATGCCGGGGACAGCCGCACTCAGACCGTTGAGCACCTACGCCGCGTTCACGATGTGGTCCGCGCGATCGATCCCCGGATTTGGCTGCACGTCGACGCTTGCTGGGGGCTCGTGGCGGCGTTCAGCGACCAGCTCCGCCACCTCATTGACGGGATCAGCGAGTTCGACAGCGTGACCGTCGATCCGCACAAGGTGATGGCCGTGCCCTACAGCTTGAGCGCTCTGCTAGTCAGGGAGCCCTCCAGTCTGCGCGCGGTGTCGAGCTATTCGGACCTGATCATGCAGGAGGACTACGCCTTCGGGCAGGTCACTCCGTTCATCGGCACCAAGGGGTGGTTGTCGTTGAAGTTATGGATGATGATGCTCTCCCGCGGCCGTGCCGGATTGGCCGCCCTCGCCGAGCACCGCGTGAACAAAGCCCGCCGGTTCGCCGCCCTACTTGATGAGCATCCGCGCCTGCTGCGCCTGCACGAGCCCGACCTCGCGGCCGTCGCCTTTGTCTACGTGCCCAGCGACATCCGGCCCGAGCCCCCACTGCCTGAGCAGCACATCGCGCGGATCAACGAGGTAAACCAGGGCATCCACGAACGGATGCTCGCCGAAGGAACGTGGTACCTCCACCAGTTCAGCCTGCCGGACGATCACGGACGACTCCGCGCCGGAGCAACGCTCTATCCCTTGCGGTTCATGGCCAACAACCCACGCACCACCGAAGCGCACATGGCGCAAGTGATCGACTACGTGACCAAACTCGGTGGCGAGCTCGAAGGGGACATCCGGTGACCGATGTCGAGCACTTCCGCTCGGTCTATGAAACCGGCGGCGTGTACGACCGCAGCCTCTTGCCCCACTACTACGACGGCCGCGAAGACCTCGACCTGATCAGTGAACTTCTGACCGTCCACTATGGTCAGCACGCACGTAATCTCGCCGTCGTCGAATTCGGGTGTGGCACCGGGCGCGTCACCGCCAGGCTCGCGCCTTACGCACGACACCTGGTTGTCGCTGACTACAGCCCAACCATGATCGACGCTGTACGCGAGCGATACCCGCAGGCCGGTACCCTCCGCGCCGATACCCGCGATGCGGTCGCCGAACTGTTCGGCGAAGGACGCGCGGGCTCGTTCGATCTCGTCGGCGCGTTCTGGTCGCTGAGCTATCCGCTCGGTGAGTTCTTCGAATCGATGAACGCCGCGGGCATTCAACCGGTCGCCGACGTCGCCGCTGCCCGCGTCGAGGCCAGCGCGTTCGTCCGCGACATGACGCGCCTGCTCGCTCCCGGCGGGCACCTGCTGGCGCTGTTCTTCGACTCTGACACCCTCGAACAGCGGCTGGTGACCCGTCTGTGGGAGCAGATCGCGCCATTTCCCGAGGAAGGCCGCAGCTACACCCGAAATCTCCTACTGAGCGCACTTCGGGACGCCGAGGCCGCCGGAGAGGGTGCACTGACACACACGCGCCGTGGCGGCACCGCATGGGCACCGAACGCCGACCACATGTCTTCCTCGGCGGCGACGCCGCCACCTATACCCGACACCGCGAGCGCGCCGAATACGCCGTTGCCCTGCTCGCGGTGACTCTTCTTGGCGGCTCGACGAGCCTCACGCTGGACGAGGCGATCACGGCCATCACCATCGGCCCCCAGCAGGCCACCGGTGAAGACTTCCTCGGCTACACCTCCGACGGGCACCTACGCAACACGCTCGGTCGCGGGCTCGCTCGGCTCGCGCGAGACGGGATCCTCCGTCAGGTTGACGGCCGACGGTTCGAGTCTGATCGCCGCGCGTGCCAGGCCGTGATCAGGCAACTTCGGGCTGCGCGTGGGCCAGATGCTGCGCCTGGGACAATGCCCGCTGAGAAGGAGGATTACTCAGTGACGAACCACGAGGTGCTGCCGCTGCTCGGCCAGGTGGCCGACAGCGTATCCCAGGCGATCGCCCATGCCCGCCCGGAACTGGCCGGAGCCGATCCGCTCGTCCGCCGATCCGAGCACGCCGACTTTCAGTCGAACGCAGCCCTCGGCCTGGCCAAGCGCGCCCGCACCAAGCCTGCCGAACTCGCCGAAGCGCTCACTGCGGCCGTGTCCGGCGACCGCGGGCCGATCACGCGCGTCGAGGTGTCCGGACCAGGATTCCTCAACATCACCGTGCCCGATCAGCTCATCTGGAACCAACTCGCCGCCCGCTTGGCCAGTCCCCGCCTCGGCGTCGGGACGCCCAACGAGGGCCAGCGGACCGTCATCGACTACTCGGCGCCCAACATCGCCAAGGAAATGCACGTCGGGCACCTGCGCACCACGATCATCGGGGACAGCCTGGCGCGGGTGCTCGGGTTCCTCGGCGTGGACGTCATCCGCCAAAACCACCTCGGCGACTGGGGCACCCAATTCGGGATGCTCATCCAATACCTCAACGAGCACCCGGAAACCACCTGGCACCACGACGAGCTGGAACCGGGCACCTCGGCCGTCTCGGCACTCGACGAGCTATACCGCGCCGCCCGCGCCCTGTTCAACGCCGACCCCGACTTCGCCGACCGCTCACGTCAACGCGTAGTCGCCCTGCAATCCGGCGACCCCGACACCATCGCGCGCTGGAAAGAGATCGTCACCGAGTCCGAAAAAGCCTTCCGCGACATCTACGACCGGCTCGGCGTGCTGCTCATCCCCGAAGACTCGGTAGGCGAATCGTTCTACAACCACCTGCTCGCCCATGTGGTCACCGAACTGACCGAGGCCGGAATCGCCGTCGAAAGCGACGACGCGCTGGTGATCTTCTCCGAGGAAGTCAACGGCCCGGACGGCAATCCCGCCCCCTTGATGGTGCGCAAGCGTGACGGCGGCTACGGCTACGACACCACCGACCTCGCCACCATCCGCTACCGCATCCACGACCTCAAGGCCAACCGCCTGCTGTACGTCACCGACTCCCGCCAAGCCCTGCACTTCCAATTGATCTTCGAGGGCGCTCGTCGCGCAGGGTGGCTCACCGACTGCATCGAGGCCGCCCACGTGCCATACGGCACCGTTCTCGGCCCCGACGGACGCCCGTTCAAGACCCGCTCCGGCGGCACGGTGCGCCTGATGGATCTCCTCGACGAAGCCGTGGCCCGCGCCCGCGCCGTGGTCCACGAAAAGGATCCCGACCTACCAGCCGAGGAACTGGACCGGATCGCCGAGCAGGCGGGCATCGGCGCGGTCAAGTACGCCGATCTGTCGAGCTCGCGGATCAAGGACTACGCCTTCGACGTGGACCGCATGGTGTCCTTCAACGGCAACACCGGCGTCTACCTCCAGTACGCCCACACCCGCATCCGCTCAATCTTGCGCAAGGCCGGAAACCCTGAAGTCGCGATCGACCCGACCATCGAACTCCAGCCCGCCGAACGCGCATTGGCCCTGGAACTCGACGCCTACGGCACGGCCCTCACCGACGTCAGTGAGACCCTGGAGCCGCACAAGCTCTGCGGCTACCTCTACGACCTCGCCCGCGACTTCACCAACTTCTACGAAGCCTGCCACGTCCTCAACGCCGAAGAACCCATCCGCAGCAACCGCCTCGCCCTCTGCCAACTCACAGCGCGCACGCTGCAACACGGCCTCGACCTGCTCGGCATCAGCGCGCCAGAACGCATGTAACAGCAAGCGGAACAAGGCAACAGCAACTCGGTGGACAACTCGTGCCGGCAATTCGTCGGAAACCCATGAGTTGCCCACCGAGTTGCCGATACAACGGAACAACATCCCTGATCATGGCGCTACGGATGCGAAACCAAAGTCCCACGCGCAGGCGCACCGGATTCCGCGGAGGGCGGGCAGCGCCCGGGGCGTCACGGAAACCGCGCCCAGAGCCAGAATTCGTTCGGCCGTCGTTGACAGCTGGATACTCGACACACAACACCAGGACGTACGGCGAGGCTACGCAGCAGATCCACCGTTGCGGCCTGGTGGGCGGGCGGGATCGTTCCTCCGGTCGACAGGCAACAACTCGACGCTGTACGCACCGCGGCGGCAATTGTCGGCGGAGTTGGCGGAGGATTCGCGTCGCTACTTGCGGCGAGACGTCAGCGGTCCATCGAACACTTTCTCTTGCAAAAAAAGAGCTTCAACAACAGGTGACGCTCGACACCACGCATGATGACCTTGAACGCCGAACTAAGAACCAAGCTGGCCAGTGACGGAGGCGATCTCATGGCGCGTGGCGCCGGGCTCGGGAGGCCCGTTCACTGGGAGCGGCGCGGCGACAATAATACCGTCCTGTACCATCAAACGCACGGCTCAATTGTCGGACGCTGCGAGGTCATCGAAAAATGCAATGACCTGGTCGGGGGTTGCGTCGGTAGGCAAGGGGCGAGGTTCAGGTACGGCCTCCAACATGCCGACAGCTTGGCTTCCAGTCGGCAGCCGACCGAGAAACCACACGATAAAGTCGGCCCAAAACGAGGGGGAGCCATCGTTGAGCAACAGATGGCTACGTTCGAAGAACGCTCCGTGTCGCGTCTCTCCCTCAATCGCACACTCGAAGTCGAGGTACTCGACTCGGGATGATCGGGTGCGTTCCCGAAAGATCAGGGCTTGCGGGAATCGCTCGCGAAGCCACCCCTCAACTTGATCGAGGCTGACCTCCCAGGGATGCCCTTGTGGCGCGGCAATGAAGATGCCGTCTTGCATTGCGGACTCCTTAGCGCTTACGGGGCGTACCGCACGTTGCTCTTGACATGGTTCTCGGCACAGAGGAATTGCCAGTAGCCGACGGTCTCGCGGTCGTTAGTGTCGAGTTCAAGGTACTGAGCGTGATTGCTCGGGTTCTCAATCGCGCCTTGGTATTTGCTCAGCTCTCTTTCATCTCCCGTCTGCAACAGCTGAGTTTCAAACGAGTTGTCGTGTACTCCTTGGAGGCTCCGTGGACTGCAACCCTGCTTGCGGACATTCTTCGCGTCAATGATGGCACCATCAGCCGGTCGGAAGCCATCAGCCCACACCGTCCTACCGTTTTCCGCGCTCATCTTGCGTTCGGGTTCGCCGGCTACGCGGAGTTGGTAGGCACGGTCGGCTGGCGTGCCGTAGTTGGGTGGTCGCGACTCAAGTCCTTGAACCCAGGTTTGGGCGGCGGTCTGCTGGTGTGGGCTGTAGAGCGGGAAGGGCGATGGCTCGGGTGGTGGGATCGGGCCGACTGCGCCTGATTCAGGGTTCAGTGCGGTTTCGATGCGCGAGGGAGTGGTCGATGCCGGGTGTGTTGGTGCTGCCGCGCCACTCGTACCGATGGTGACCGCCGGGATGGTCGGTACCTCCCCTGGCGCCGAGACTTCCACGGGTATCCGGGAAGCCGCCTGCGCGATGATCTGTTCGGCCTCGGCAACGACGGCGGCCTCAGAGCTGGTACCCGCTGCCGCAGCCAATTCGGTTGCCGCCGCTGATGCCTCGGCAACGAGCCCGGCATCGTTCGCGCCCGCAGCCTCATCCGACGCGCCGAGCGTGAAGACGGTCAGTGCCACCCCGGCCACCGTTGCGATACCGACACCTACGCCGATGCCGATGATCGTGTCACGCACGCTGTCAACCTGATCCGCGAAGGCCGAACACATCTTGGCCAGGCTGCGACACGACGCGCTGACGTTGTCGATCAGTGGCGCTTTTTCCTCGGCGTGGTCGCCTCCGCTGGGATTGCCGGTGAAGACTGAGGCGCAGTACGCCTTGAACGCGTCGGCGGTCGCGCCTTCGGCCGAGGCCAGCACCGGCTGGGCATGGCCGGCGGCGTTGCGCTGCGCCTGGTCCATCAAGTCGGCGGCGGTGTTCCACACGTGGGCTGCGGCTCGCAGCTTGTCGGGATCGGCTTGTGGCCAGAACTTGCCGATCACTGGGATGTCGCTTTCCTGCCCGGTGCCCGTGATGTGTGGAAGGGTTTCTGCGGCGTTGCTGGGGTCGCAGTCGGAGGTCTGTGGTGGGGCCATGGCCGATGCGGTGTCGATCTGCCCGCCGTTGAATGCGGCGGCCAGGGTGTCGTCCATCTTCAGGTGCCACCAGGCGATGGTGAGCAGTTCCGCCGAAACTTTCGCTAACGCCTGACCGGCAACACCCATGGCGTGCACCGTGGCCCGCGCAGCGGGCTCGTATTTGCCTGCGAATGCCTTCCCTGTGTCGTCATTTCCCACCATGCCCGCTGAGGACTGCAAGTCCCCTGCCGTGCCTGAGGCGATGTTGTAGGCGAACTCTTTGGAGTCGAGGAACCGCACAGACGACCGAAACAGCACCTCATGGTCGACCTTGAACCCGTCAGACGAACCCACCCGTACCCCAACTGCTGCAGCCTGGACGCCAGCGATCGTGATCACCGCAGCGCGCAAGCTCGATACAAGATCACCGATCACGCTACTCAACAGATTCGATCACCGGATGGGGTTTTGGCAACATCACACTGTCGGCGGACGGGGGGAGATGCGATTTCGGGAGTCGCCACCACTGCTGACGGTGGCGGCCCTCATGACCGTGGTCAATCACCCCATGCTCACCGCCCGCGAGCCGTTGTTCCGCGACGGTCGCGACGGGTCGTCGGGGTCGATGCGACCGTCAAGCTGCCTCGAAGCTCGCGTATCTTTTCCTGCTGCGCTGCATGAGCCTGACCGCGCGCTTCATCGATCAGCTGCCTCAGCGGAATCGCTGCGGCGAGCGGCGATGATCGCGCTGATCAATGTCAAGGCGCCCCGCCAGGTCATGCTCTGCGGATCGGTACCCCGTACGGTGTCAGCTGCTGACACGGCCGTCTGTTCGGCGTCGTCGAGGCGGCCGGCGCGCAGCAGAGCGCACGTCCGCTGGTAGGCGGCACCGGCTTGGCCGAACGTGTCCTCGGCGGCCTCTGCTGCTTCTCGGGCTTGCACTGCGCGACAACGGGGCGCGTTACGTGTTGCTCAACCCGCTGGGCAGCATGGGTCGCGGGGTCAAGTCACGGGACAAGCTGGCCAAGACGACCTTGCACATGCAGGAGATCTTCGAGCTGACCGCGCCGTTTGATGGCCCGGAGCTGGACATCGCGCACATCCGCTTCCCCAACACCCACGGCAAGCCGCTGGCCGGGTGCGAGGCTGGGACGATCATCTATGTGTTCACTCCCGGCGAGGTGACCGTGTGCCCGTACCTGGTGTTCGCCGCACGTACCCCGCAATCGCGGCACGCTGACGCTGAGTTCATCGTCGGCAACATCTTCACCGACTCCGACATCGCCCGGCGGCTGGACGACTACCGCTTCCATGACCGCTACCGGGTCGGCGCGAACGCCACCTGCTCGGCGTGCTCGATGAACTCCGGCTGTGGCAAGGGCTGCCCGGCCGCCGTCGTCGCGGCCGGCGGCTGGATCGGCGACGTCGACACCGAGCAGTGCCCGATCAGCACGGACACGCAGACTGGAGGACGTCGGTTGCTGCCGCTGATGCCCGCGTGACCGGCCCGCTCGACGCGTCCGGACACCCGGCCGGGACGCTGATCACCGTGGACGGCCCCGGCGGGGTGGGCAAGTCCACCGTGACGCGCTTGGTCGTCGACGCGTTGGCCGTAGTCGGGCTGCCCGTGCACGCGACCACCCAGCCGTCCGGCGCCCCGCTCGGGAAGTTGGCCCGCCACGGCACCGACACATATCGGGGCATGGCGCTGGCGTGCCTGTCCGCCGCCGACCGCCACCACCAGCTGGCCACCGAGATCCTGCCCGCGCTGCGCGAGGGCAAGATCGTGGTGTGCGACCGCTACGTCGCCTCCTCGTTGCCGGCTTGCTCGACCTGATGTCCCAGACTGCGCTGGATCTTCGCCTTGAGCCGGTCCCGCTCCTGGCGAAGAGTCCGCAACTCGACGCGGGCCAGCTCCAAATCGACCGCTAGGCTCGCCGCGCTGGCCGAGGCGCCCGACCGCCGCTCGCGGCGGCGCACGCCCTGCTGGGACACGCGAGCCGCCTCGATGTGCTCGCGCACGCCCTCGGCGTAGACGAGCCAGTTCGACACTCCCGCGGCTTTGGCCACCCCAAGGAAACGTGATCGGCTCCCCACTCGCCTTCAACTCATCCACGGTGGCGATAACCCTGGCCCGTTTGGCCAGGCTGTCGCGTCTGCGGGCCTCGCGGAGCACATCGGCGGGCCGGCGCTTCGCGGTCACCTGCCGTCCTCGCGA
Organism: Saccharopolyspora phatthalungensis; assembly: GCF_014203395.1. Lineage (NCBI taxonomy): Bacteria > Bacillati > Actinomycetota > Actinomycetes > Pseudonocardiales > Pseudonocardiaceae > Saccharopolyspora > Saccharopolyspora phatthalungensis. Next base: position 1,380,916 of record NZ_JACHIW010000002.1, on the reverse strand, counting down.
GCAGAGCGAATGACAGGCATGGGCAAAGCGACCGGACCACTGATCGCGGCGTCGGCGCGCAGGCGCCGCAGGATCTTGCTGGCCTCCTCGACCTCGCGGCGCTCCTCATCGGACATGGACTCCAGTTTCGCCCGCATCGTGGTCACCACGGTCTGATAGTCGGCGATCTCTCCTTCCAGGCCCTTGACGGTGTACCCGGCCGCCCCCATTGCCCGGGCCACCTCCAGGTTGGCCTTCAGGCTCCGGACCTGGTCCTCAATGGACGGTAAATGCGACGGATCGGGCCGATACGACGAGCATCCTGGGCATTGGAACCGGATCGGGCAGGCTTTGCCACCGGCCTTGACGTTGGACGGCTCGACGCAGTTACCCCACGGCACCGCGACAGACCGCACCTCGTAGGCCTCCGCCGATGCCATCGGCGCGGGATGGCCGTGCCGGTCCACCGCATGGACCTGCAACGTGTCCACCGCCTCACGCTTCATCTTCTTCGACACCGAGTAGTACGCGGAGGTGGTATCCGCCGACCGGTGGTCCATCAAAGACTGGTGGACGTGCAATGGGATTCCGGCGTCCGCGTAGCGCTGGCAGAAGGTGTGCCGGAACGCGTAGGGGAAGATCTTGGTCCTGCCGAACGGCAACGGCGTCCCGTCAGGCCCCAATTCCTCCGAATCCAGAATAGGGATCGAGTCCACCCACGACCGGAGGACCCGTGAGAGGTTGCCCGAGTCGAGGTGCCGGTAGCGGTTGGTGAGCGCGGGGAGGTTTGGGAAAAACAGGTGGATTCTGAGCGTAGTGGGAAAGCGTCACACCTGTAATGCGCCCATGCGTGTCGTTGCAACAACGGAAGTTGTAGCCCCGCGGTTGTTGGTTTGGCCAGGGAATCTCGCCACTGTCCACGCCATGCCGTGCCCGACGAGGCACTAGCGCGCTCGGACGCTGCACTGTGGACAGACCTTGCCGCGTCCTGCCTTCCAGATCCGGTGACCGTCGCCCCCGACGGCGTGGCGGCGGCCCGTAGATTCAACCTATCTGAGGAAAGCTGACAAATGAGGATCTTGACCCCGCTGCGGCGGGTTGTGGTGCTGGCGTCGTTGGGTCTGCTCGCGGCCGGATGCGCCGGTAACCCCAATCTGAATCCGGCCATTGACCGGTACAAGGCGCTGCCGCGGATCTGCGATCTGGTCTCACCGACGACGGCGGGCCGGTTGATAGGAGAGTCTTACACGACCGACACCTTCTCGGTCGAAACCACCGGTTATTGTGCGTGGACGTACCGGGATCTGGGGTCCGAAGGCGCCCACCCGTTGGAACGGAGACTGTCCCTGCACGTCAGCCTGCACCGCAGCAGCGACACGAGATCCGGTTCCGATGGGGCGCTGGAAGAACTGGACCGGCTCAGCGAAGACTCGCCAAATAACTTCGAGCGCGTGCTGGGGGTGGGGGAGTACGCGGTGCGCAGCAAGACACCCAAAGGTGTCGATTACATCATCGTCGTCGGCAACCTGAACCTGAAAATGGAGTTTTCCGGAAGGGACGTGGACGCTGCGGGAAGCATGGCCCGGATCCCGCGCGACCAGGCCGTCGAACGTGCCCACGTCCTCGCACGCGAAATAGCGGCGAGTACCGCACAATCCTGACTAGGTGTCGTCGCCGAGGTCACGACCTCCGCCCAACACCGGCTGAACTTCGCCGACCCCGCCGGAGAGGTTCAGCCGGGTGCTCGACGGACCAAGGCAGCTCGACACGTGCAAGCCCCAGCAAGCCCTACTGGACGACTGATCGACCAACCTATCGGAGGAAGTGATCTCCCTATGACGGCGATCCCTGCACACGCAGTCGTACCGCTGCTATTGCTGGCCGACAGCGAGCATCTGAAGGAACGGCCCGCGCATCTGCCGCCGCTGGAGGAGCCCGGTTTCCTGGACTTCGTCCGGCAGGCGCATCCGCAGCTGGAGTACGCCAAGCAGCGCAAACGCGCCCGGGGCGAGGTCGTGCACGTTTTCCGGGACCGCGTGAGCCAGGAGTTCACGGTCCTGTACCGGCGCGACCACGACTCGGACGGGGTCAAGGAGTCGGGCTACCCGTGGCTGGACCGCCTCAACGAACTCGGCGGCATGTGGCGCGCGGCGCGCCCGCAGGAGCCCTGGGGTGGTGCACGATGACCGCGTCGCCACTGGAGGTCTTCGTTCTGCCCGAGCACTGGCTGACTGGGTTCACCGCCGAGCAGGGGAGGGCCGTCTGATGACCGGAGTTGTCGCCGGGGCCGGGCTGTGCCCGGCCGAGCAGAACATGGTCGGTGTGGGCGTATTCCGCGACCTTGAACACCGGATCTTCGCCGGCGCCCGGCCGATGATGGTGCGGGGCCGGGTCGCATTCTGGACGGCCTGCAACCTGCTGGCGTTTCCCTCCAACGACGCGACCTTCTCCGCGCGGCCGCTGACCAAGTGCCAGGACTGCGCACGTGCCCACCCCAAGGATGCGCAACGGCTGCCGCCCCCGACGCCATCCGCGCCAGCAAGCCGTGAGTTCGGCATCATGACCGGCCAGTTGAGGACTGCGGAAGCGATCGCCCCGTGAATTCAGAACTTCGATGGACCCTCTAGGTTCGCGGCGTCGCGCGTTCAGTGGCCGAAGCGGTCCGCAAGCGGCCTACGCCGCGGATAAACGCCCTAGGTGGCTGGTGTCGAACGGGGTTTTGAGGTGTTTGCTCTGGTCTTAGCGTGGCGGGCGGTGGGTGTGATTGCCGATCGTTTTCGAGTGTGGTCGGTGGGTTTGTGTGTCGCGTGTGCCGGTTATCGGTGGGGAGGACGTGTGGTGTTGGTGATGGGCTGGGCGTTGGTCTGGTCAGGCGGTCGTCACGGCCCATCCGCCTGCCTTGCGGGTTATCCCGAGCACGCCCAGTCGAGCGAGGTTGACCGCGGCGGCCAGCAGCGAGAAATCAGCGGCCACTTTCCGCAGTCCTCGGACACGGGCCCGTCGTCCGCCGTGGCGGTGGCGCATCAGGTGGCCGATCTTGCGTTCGACTTTGGGCCTGGTGGCGCGGTAGTCAGCCTTCCAGGCGGGGTCGGTCTGGCGGGCACGACCGGCGGCCAGTGCGGCTTCGTGGGGGCTGATGGTGATGGTGCGGCCGGTCTTGGCGGTGGTGCACTGTGCGGCCAGCGGGCAGGTGGCGCACACGACGCCGAAGTTGGCCGCCCCAGCGTGACGCTCACGGGCGCGAATGGGTGCGGTATGCCCGGCCGGGCAGGTCACGGTCTGCTGCTCAAGGTCGATATCGAAACGGTCCTTGGGAAAATGGCCTTTCACCGCAGCCGGCGGTTGCACCTTGAGCCCATTGTGGATCCCATTCTCGTCCAGCCTTTCCAGCAATTCCCCCGCCCCATAGGCCGCATCCCCATATACCGCGGCCTGACCCTCATCCCCGGCTTCGGCTTCGGCTTCGGCTTCGGCTTCGGCTTCGGCTTCGGAGGGCAGGATGTCGGACAGGAGGGTCTCGGCGGTCTCGGCGTCGCCGCTGTTGCCGGGGGTGACTTCGGTGGCGGTGACGATCTCACTGTCGGGGTCGATGGCGAGATGTCCTTTGTAGCCGTCGAAACCGCGGGCCTGCGTTTTGTGGCCATGGCGGGTTTCGGGATCGACGGTGGAGATGACCCGGTCCGGGGCGACCCGGCGGGCGATCCGGAACACCCCGTCGCTGTCTTCGGTCAGGTCCTGGCCCAGCACCGTGGCCAGCAGGCGCGCGGCCTCATCCACGCACTTGGTCCACTTCTGGCCTTCCATCAGGGTCAGCATCGCGAACCCGTCCCGGGCCCGGGAGTCGATCAACGCCTCCCGGGCGGCCTGGTCGTCCCAGTCGATCAGGGGTTTGCCCGCTCCGGCGTAGTCATCTCCGGAGGTGAGCACCGCCCGCAACCGGGCGGCCAGTCCGGCCTCAGCGGTGGCCAGCAGACCACGGATCGCCGAGCGGATCAGGGTGATGGTGTCCATCGTCGCGACCGCGTCATACAACGGGGTCGAGTCCAGCACCCTCCTGCACCCGACCAGACCCGCCTGACGCGCGACATCCAGCACCGTCTCGAAGATCCGGTCCGGCCGAGCCGAGCGGGCCAACCGGGCCCGCATGTCCACCAGCACGGTGTGCACGAACCCCGGATAGTCGAAATCCAGGCCACCGGCGGCGTACTTCCAGCGCGTGTCAAATGCGAACCGCTCCACCGCCTCCCGATCCGACAGGCCCTCGACACGCTGCAACACCATCACCACCGCCACGATCATCGGCGGCACCGACCGGCGACCCACATCGGTGAACAGATCCGCGAACATCTCATCCGGGAACAGACTGAAGCACTCCCGATGCAACACCCCATAAATCGAACCCGCCGCGACCCGGCCCTCACAGTAATCCACCGTCGATCGCAGCAGATCACCCTGCCGCGGCGCGCGTCCCAACGTCACCCCCGACATCCTGCCAAACGATCACCCCGACGGAACACCGACACACCCCGATCCTTAGCAACCCAAAACACCAGCCACCTAGGGCAAGGCAAGGCGCGTGCGGTACTTGAAGATGATCTCCTCGACCGGAACCTGCTGCTGGACGCCCTGCACGAGAAAACCGGCATTACGATTTTCCTCGGCGTGGCTCACCGGCTTCGCCGCGCACAGCCATTGAAATCGACGCAACAGCAAGTGTTTTCGAGCATCATGAGGAGAACAAAGATGGTTCCTGTGAAGGCTCGCGCCATCGCGGGACCGCAGGAGACGTTCCGCCCTACCACGATCGAGCTCCGCGATCCCGGCCCGCACGACGTGCTGTTCGACACCGCCTTCGTCCGGGCCGCCCTGGGGAAACGCCGATTTCGCGCTTGGCCCCCCGGGGGTCGATGCAGAGCTCGACCGTGGCGTGCGGCGCGGACCCGAGCCGGCCTCGATCACTCTGGAGTCCTACGGGTCCCGGAACCCCGACCGTCCCAAATGGTCGGTGTCCTCGTCAGGGATGACGGTCAGTCGGCCAATGCGGGGTAGTCGATGTAGCCTTTGTCGCCGCCGCCGTAGTAAGTGGTCTCGTTCGGGCTGTTGTATGGGCCGCCTGCCTTCAGCCTGGCGGGTAGGTCGGGATTGGCGAGGAAGAGCGCGCCGAAGGAGATCATGTCCGCCGTGCCGTTCTCGATGAGTGCCAGGTCGTCGGCGCTGGTGAAGCCGTCGGTTGCCGGGTTGAGGATGAAGGTTCCGGAGAATTCCTTGCGCAGGATGTTCGTCAGCTCGCGTGAGGTTTCGACGACGTGCAGGTAGGCGAGGCCGAGCTCGCTCAGTCGGCGGGCCAGCGCCGTGTAGGTGGGCGCGGGTTCAGGTTCCTCGATGCCGTTGTACGGGGTGCCGGGCGAGATACGCATCGCCGTGTGGTGGGCACCGATTTCCGCGGCGACGGCGCTGGCGACCTCGACGGCGAATCTGATCCGGCCTTCGGCCGAGCCGCCCCACTCGTCTGTGCGCAGGTTGGTGTTGGGAGCTAGGAACTGGTGGATCAGGTAGCCATAGGCGCCGTGCAACTCGATCCCGTCGAAACCGGCCTCCATCCCGTTGCGCGCGGCGGCGGCGAACTCGGCGATGGTCTGCCGTACCTCGGCGGAGGTGAGCTCCCGGGGAGCGACGAAGTCTTTCATCCCGTCCAGGGTGAAAACCTGGCCGGGGGCTGCGACAGCGGAAGGGGCGACGTGTACTTGGCCGTCGGGCAATAAAGCCGGGTCGCCGATCCGGCCGACATGAGAGATCTGAGCGAAGATTTTCCCGCCCTTGGCATGGACCGCCTCGGTGACTCGGCGCCAGGCTGCTACCTGCTGCGCGCTGTGCAGGCCGGGAGTGGCGGGGAAGCCCTGGCCGACGACCGAGGGCTGAGATCCCTCGGTGACGATCAAGCCGGCGGTTGCCCGCTGGGCGTAGTACGTCGCGGTGGAATCGGTGGGCGTGTTACCAGGGCCGAAGGCGCGAGCACGTCCCATCGGGGACATAGCGATGCGGTTGGCCAGGTGTAGCCCGGAGAGATTGATGGGGTCGAAAGCCGTCGTCATGGCGCCTCCTGCGCGGGTTCACGGCGATGACCGACGTTCCTTGGTCGGCCAATGATTGAGCCGGGGGCAACTCTAGGCCATTCATTGGTCGACCATCGATGGTCGGCCAATGTATTCTTGGTCTCATGACCTCCGAGCCCGCCACGCACGTCGATGAGCTCGCGGACCCCGGCCTGGGCGGCCCCGTGAGTCAGACCCTCGCCCGCATCGCCCGGCTGCACCGCGTCGCGGGCGGGAGACTGCTGCGCCCCACCAGCCTCTGTTCCGGGCAGGAGTTTCTGATGATGTTCCTGTGGAACGCGGGCACGATCCGCCAGCCCGAGCTGACCCGGATTCTCGATCTGGACCCGTCTACCGTGACGCTGATGCTCCAGCGGCTTGAGCAAGGCGGGCATGTCACACGCTCGCGCGACCCGCTGGACCGGCGGGTCATGCTTGTCCAGGCCACGCCCGAGAGCTATGAGCTGCGCTCCGAGGTCGCGAATGCCTGGACGCGTCTGGAAGAGCTTGTCCTCGACGGATTCGACGGGGGCGAGCGCGACGAGTTCGCCAGGCTGCTGGCGAAGGTGGAGAAGAATCTTCGCTCGGAGACCGAAGGCCGCCCCGAACCGCAGGTGTCGTGAGCCCGTCGGCCGCCCAGCCCGGGCGTAGGAGGTTGGCCGGTGATGTCAGGTTCCGGTTCGTGATCGACAACAGCACGCTGTGACGAAGGCGGGGAAACGCCGGGCCCCTCGATTGCCCGGCCAACGTCCCTGGACACGGCACTAACTACCGCAGCGACCGTCAGGCCAGGTTGGCGATGTCGATGACGGAACGGTAGCGGACGTCGGAGGCCAGCACGTGCTCGTAAGCCGATGTCCTTAGTGGACTACGGCAGGCGGCGGACAAGTTTGAGCGTCGCGGATCGTGCCTGTGGGCTGGTGATGCGGCGGATGATGCTTTCGGCGTAGTCGCCCCCCAGGAACCGGGGGCGCTGCGACGGTTCCTCGACAACGTAGTGGGGCGGGACGACGACATCACGTGCTTCGAGTACGTGAAGCGGAACAACCGCGAAACCGGGCCCGCACTGGTCGGAATCGAACTGCGCGCGCCGGAGAACCTGGGACCGCTGCGCGACCGGATGAAAGCAGCTCGGCGGCAGTACGGGAGCCGCGTTTGGGACTTCCTGCCGTGGCAAGCGCCCTCGGGGTCGCGTCAGGCTGGTTGGGGTAAGTCGTGGCGGAGCGAACGACGCCAACATCACGAACCGGTCGGGCGCCACCTGGCGTTGACGATGCCAGACGTCGTTCTGGGTTTTGCCGGACAGACACGTGATTCCGCGAGGGGTTGGGGGAACGAGTCATGACGATCGACGTGCAGCAGCCGAGGACATATGACTTGGTCGGCAACACTATCCAGGCGGCCGGAGTCGCCGGTGGGGCATTCGAGGCGAACTTCAAGTACCGAGTCCATGAGGGCCACGACGAGGCTACGGGCAACTTCATGGCCGGCGACGGCGCGGGCGGGCATAGCCAGTTCCAGATCACTGTCGATGTGGCCGGGGCGAGCTTCGTGCTCGACCGTCTGTTCCTGGAGGTATTCCACGTCTCTCCCAGGGACGGCGCCGAGTTGGACAAGGTAGTCGTGCCCATCATCTTGGGACCGAAGATCGTCCCGGGTTATCAGACCTACCTGGAGCACGTGGTGGCGTCTGGGGAGACGCTGTGGGGCATAGCCACCAAGTACTACGGTTCCGGGAACCTCTACTACCGGCTGGTGGCGGCGAACCCCGGCACGATCACCAATCCGAACCTCATTCAACCTGGGGACGTGATCAGGGTGCCGCAGGGCACCTGAGCCGGACCCGGTTCCGCACCGGGCAATCTCGGGCCAGTCGGCGCCGGGCGTGGCTGGTACCTGGTTACCGATCCACAACTGGGACCGAAGGTTGCGTGGGCGTGCTGGGAGTTATTCCGTTGGCTTCGGCGACGACGCGGACGTGTGCGCCCGGGATGTCGGCTGAGGTCCGTGCCACGGGAGCGCGGGTTATTGCGCGCTCCCGTGGCATGTCGTGATCGCGCGACTGCCGGAGTTCGTCGGCGCTGAAGTGTGTACAGGCGGGCGGGGGTGTGCAGGTGATGCCAGGGATTCGCTAGGTGCGCACCTTTCGGATTTTCGCGACCGTGCGGCACTGGACAGCGCGATCCCGTCTCTTTCCGGTGACAAGATTCCGGTCGCGACACCCGGGCTCATGGGACCGGACATCGACCAGCTCGAAACGATGATCGCGCAGACCGTCCGGGTTGCCTACAAGGCGACGGTCGATGCGGTCGACGGTTTCCTCAAGGAGACTCATCGGCAGTTGGACCAACTCTCGCGCGACGTGTCCGACTCCATTCAGGAGTACCGCATGCGGGACGAGCAGGCTGCGTCCGGGATGCAGGACGTGGATCACCCCCGCTAAGTCATCCAGCGTGGAGAGGGGCGCTATGGCGAATCCGATGGAGATGGCCACGTCGGGATTCTGGGAAGCGGTCAGGAGTTTCGACAAGATCGTGGACGAGACCGGTGTCAAGGTACGGAACCTGTTATCTCAGTTCGAGCTGATCGCGAAGGTCGACACCGGAAAGATCAAGGACGTCGCGAAGAACGTGTGGGGGGAGTCTGAGACCACGGGAGGGGTGCGCACCGACATAGCTGATAGCCGCAGCAGCGTCACCGATGCGAAGAGCTACATCGAAAACGGCTGGAAAGGTGAAGCGTTTATCGCCTTCAACTCGACGGCGGACAAGGCGAAGAACGACTTGGACGACGTCTCCAAACCGTTGGCCGAGCTCACTAAAGCGCTGACGGACATGGCGGACAAGTTCGAGCAGTCCGTTGGCGATGTGATGACCACGCTTGCCGGGTTTGGTGGGGTTCTTACTGCGATCGGTGGAATCTTGACCGCGTTGCTCGCTGTTCCGGAGCCGGTTGTGACTAAGGTGATCGGCATCATCGTCGCCATCGTCGGTGCGCTGGTGGCCTTGGTGGCGTACGCCGGAGCGCAGATCAAAGCGGTCGAGGATCGCCAGAAGGCTGCTGAGGCAGTCGTCAACGAGTGCACGGTCGTCATGCGGACGATCAAGAACTGACGGTGCTGGCTAAGTCGGGGGCCATGGCTATGGATATCGAAGATCGGGTCGCCCAGGCGATGCGGCAGTTGGAGAGTAACATCGAAAAAGCTCGTCGCAACCCGGAAGCCGTGTTGCAGGGGAGCTTTTCCGGGACGGCGCGGAACGTCACGGTGTGGGTGGATTCGCTCGGGAGGACGGAACGCTGCCGGATCACACCCGGCAGTGTTCTGGAAGGCGACGAGGCGCAGTTGATCCAGGCGTTCCAGGAGGCGACCAGGAAGGCGCGTCGGAAGGCCGAGAACCTGGAGTTCGAGGACGAGGCGGAAGACCACTGCGAACGCGGCGCTGCCCGACGCGGCTTTCTGGACGAGGCCGATGCGGACGAGGGGCCCCCGACATGGCTTCGATGAGTAAGCAGAGGGCGCACGCAGTCGGTGGGCGCGGCATCCGGTTCGGCGTGCTGTTCGCCGGGATGACCGTGTTCCTCGCGTCGTGCTCGCAGCCCGCGAAGGGATACCGCGAAGACCCGGGCGCCTGCTCGCTGCTGCCGGAGCACATCATCGTCGAGCAACTCGGTCCGGAGGCCGTCCAGTTCCCGAACACTGCCAAGACAGGCGACACGGACACGACCCGGTCCAGCACGTGCGAATGGGAGTCGTTCCACCCGCCCCGATGGGGAAGTCCTCCGGCGAACGCGTTGATCCGCGTGACTGTCCGGGTGTCGGTGAGCGAGGACGGCGATCCGGACATCCGTGCCGCGGAGGACGGGTATAGGATCAAGGGGCGCGCTGGCCAGGTTCCGGACAAGCCGCCGGATGTGATCGGTGATGAGTCCCGGCACGGCTTCCGACCGGGCAGACCGGAGCCGGCATCCGGTAGCCAGGTGGCCACCGTCGACTTCCGCTGTGCGAACGCCCACGTCACGGTCGAATACCGCGGATGGGGAAGTCGCGGCTTCAGCAACGACTATTCTCCACAAGCCGAGCACGAGATGGCTACCCGTGACCTCGCGCGGCAGGTTACAGCCAAGCTCGGCGAGCCGAGGTAACCAGAAGGTGCGCATCCCGTGCTTCGCTTGCGCAGCTTGGTCCAGGCCGTGCCGCGACCGGCAGGTCCGGCCGTCGAGAAAGCCCGGCGGGTGGAGACTACGCCTTTCTTCCCGAGTTCAAGCGGAAGCACCTGTTGATGATCGACCTGAACGAGGGGAAACTGCTCGGCTCGATCAAACTCCCCAATGCGGAGACCGCCAAGCGTGGCCTGGACAGCATCGCCCTGGACTGGCGATGGGACGACTGACTTCTCCGGGTTGCGGCGGAGCGCGGGTGCGCTCCGCCGCAGAACCGCCAACCGGATCGAGCGTCTGCACCGTGTTGGGCACGCGCCAGCGATCGGGGGCGACCTGCTTGTGCTTCTAGAAGGTTATGCGTTCGGGCGGGTGAGCAGGGCCGTGATGGTGTCTCGGCGCAGCCATCCCACCGTTGCGGCGAGCACGAAAAGGATCGCCGGGAGCACCGCGTTCCCATGCGCCAGCAGGAAGAGCTCGGTGCCGACCGCGCCGATCATTACGCAGGCCAACCCGAGCGCCGCCAGCCCGCACAGGCGCGGGATCAGCAGGCCGATCGCGCCGGCGATCTCCAGTACGGCGGTGAGGTACCGAAGCCAGTGGCCGACGCCGATCTCGTCAAATTTCTGCACGAAATCGTCGCCGAACAACAGGTATCCGCTGTAGAGGAAGTAGGCGGCCAGCAGTACCTGCAGGGTCCACAGAGCGCCGTTGCCGATGGTTCTTCCGATACTGGCGTGCTCAGCCATGACGGCATCCTTCCACGGATCACCTTCTGTGGCGATTTCAATGGAAATGGACACATCGTCCGGTCAGTCCTGGATGTCGACGCTGGTGAAGATGACGCTGTCCAGCTGGTCGCTTTGGCCGTCGTAGCCCGGGGGGATGAGGCTGTCGATGAACTTCAGCCCCTCTTCGGAGATCGTTCCGAACACGGTGTATTCCGGCACGAGTTGTGAGTCGCCGAAGTGCATGGCGAACGTCGTGCCGAAGAAGGCGAGGTCATCCATCACCAGGTAGCCGCGTTGGTACCGCAGCCCGGGGAAGCTCTCGGTGGCCAAGGTGTAGCCAGGGCTGCTGCGTTGACCGCACGAAATCCATTCCACGCGGCCACCAGCGCAGCGAACGCCGTTGAAGGCGCCCTGCTTGGCCAGGCTGATGAAACTGTTGACCGTGCACGGAGCCAGCGACCGGTCCAGGAGCAGCGGGATCGCGCCCCCCACGTTGGTGTTGACGGTCGCCCGGACAGTGCCTTTCGTGGAAACCGGGCCGCTGGCCGGGGGTTTCACCGGGATTCTCGACGTCTTGCCGTCCGGGGGGTACTGGCAGTAGACCGTGTCGGGTAGCGGGGATGGGCGCACTGGTGGGGGCACGAAGCCGGCCGGGATCTGCTCGGGTTGTGTCGGTTGCTGAGTTTGTTGCTGCGCGGTGGAGTCACGACCGGCGCTTGTGAGGTCGGGAAGGAACGTCATCGCAGCGGCCATGACGGCAGCCGCTGCGGAGATCGCCGTGGCGATGAAGACCTTTCGGCGCACCCCCATCCTGGGCGGCTCCGGTGTTGGTACCTGGGGTGCGTCTCCCGGCCGGGGCGGGCTCGGCCTGGTGTTCTGCTGCGCGGCTTGGTCCGGAACGACCGCGGTGCCGGGCGAGATCGTGGGCATGACGGCTTTCTCCGGAGCAGGTGCCAGCACAGCCCGCGCGGCGGCGGCAACGTCGCTGTTCTCGTCCTGGGCGAGCTTGCCCAGTGCCGAGCGGGCGGCCTCTGCCGTGGTGGTTTTCGCCGACCTCAGGAGTGCGGACAGCTCGCCCACGATCGCGCGGCGCACCGACGGCAGGGTGCTTCGCATGGCTAGGGCGACTTCGGCCGGGAGTTCGTTGGCTGTCGGGCTGTTGGCCACGATCAAGCGACCTTGAAACCTGCTGTCCAGGCCCGGAGTCTGTGGCTTGCCGGCGGCTTCGACCTCCTCGTAGATGAACTCGTAGAGCTCGTCCACGTCGATCAGGCCGTCGCCGTTGCGATCGGCGGCGCCGGTTCGCAGTCCCTGCACCAGTGCTCCGGTGAAAACCGACGGGCGCGCACTGCCGAAGACCGTGGAGCTGGCCGCTTCGCCGGGCTCGAAGGAATATTCCAGGGCTGACGAGGATGTCATGACCGCGCTTCCGCGCCCGCCCAGCTGCGCGAGCACGTCGGCGCTTTCCCCGGCGCGGTGGGCGGATCCTGGCGGGAACGCGCCCGCGAAACAGCAGTCCAGGACGACCACGATGCAGCGGGATCTGGTGTTGCTCATCTGGTTGCGCACGAACTGGGCGCTGACCGCGGTCGCGTTGAGCCGGTCGTGGCGGGAATTGGTCATCACCAGGTGCAGCTGACCGAAGTCGTCCTTGACGCCGTGCCCGGAGAGGTAGAGCAGGACCAGGTCGTCCAGCCGCGCCGCCGCGAAGAGATCCTCGATCGCCAAATTCGTTTCGTGCGCGGCCGGGTTGTGCAGCGAGTCGATCTCGTACCCGCCGATGGCCGGATCGGCGAGCACGGCGGCCAGCACGTCGGCATCGGCGCGCGGCGCCCGCAGTTGGCAAAAGGTGGGGTCCGAATAGGTGTCGGTGGCGATGAGCAACGCGCGGCGCTTTCCGGCCACGGCACCACCACCCCAGGCACGAACAGTTCCGACAGCAACACGTTGCGTCAACGCAATACGGCGCTTGAGGATAGCGAACGTCTGATCGCTCGCGGCGAGGAGGTGGACATTGGTCCGATCGTCCGTTGCCGGGCGCGGTCGTCGCGGTGCGGACGAGGCTGGAGATCAGCGGTGCGATTGACGCGACGGACACCTCGCCCCAGTCCCGGATGCCCCGTGAGGCGGGACATCCGGGTCTGCGCTCCACTGCGGCACGAAGTCAGTGGAATAACTACGTAGGCGATTTCGCGTGGGTCAGCACAGAATGATTCGGTCCAGGTACGGGCTCGCGCCACGAGACTTGTGGCTGCGGGTCTGACCCGGGGTGATCGAGAAGCACCGGCTGTCCGCACCGCGGGCCATGATGAGCTGGATTCGGTAGTTTCGCTTGCAGGTGTTGGTAACCCACACCGTGGTGTAGATGGTGCCCTTCTTCTCTTTGTCGAGCATGCACTTGGGTGCGGTGGTCTCCCGCGGCGCGACCGCGGGGCCGTCCGATGCCGCCGTGGGTGTGTCGGCTTGAGCGATCCCGCCAGCGAGCGAGCTGAACGCGAAGACGGCGGCACCGGCCACCGATAATGAGCGAAGCGTGCGAGACATGCTTATCGTCCTCCGATATCAGAAGATTCCCCCGGACCCCAGAGAGGCCAGCGGCGGTGGGTACCGCCTCGCTCAGGTGTAGCGGCTGATCTTTTTCCGGCGCTCTGCAATCGACTCGGACAACCCGATTGGCCTAGCGAGGCCGCCGGTGGCGTTCACGACGCCTCGTGAGTGCGCGCTCGGTTGAGCGTGGTCAGCCAGTCGGTGACCGTAGCGACGTACGTGGCCGGGTCGTGGCCGTGCATCGAGTGCGGCATGGTCGGGAACGCGCGGTAGGTGAAGGAGTTGCCGGTGCTCTCGACGAGCTGCCGCACGCGCCGGACCTGCTGGTCCTAGCGCAGGCAAACCGGCCTGGGGTGGCCGATTTCATTGGTTGGTGTCGGCGGTGATGTGCTCGAATAGCCCCGCCTGGATACGGGTGCGCACCCCGTTGGCCCACGGCTCATCCAGCTCGTCGACATCGAGGGCGGCCATGTTGTTGAGCAGCATGCCGAAGGCAAGAAACGACTTCACCGTCACCGGGTCAAGGCCTGCCGTATCGGCAACCGTGTCCCACATGCGGCCGACTCGCGCCCGCACCAGATCACGGACCTCGCTATCACCGCAGGCGGCAAAGCCTTGCAGCTGCAACAAGAGAGTGGTGCGGTCCGCCAGCGACTCGTAGTACTGCGCCCCCATCAGCGCCAGCGCGCTAATGCCGCGGGCCCCCTTGGCGGCTTGCGACATGCCGTCGCTGAAACGATCGAAGGCCGCGCCGACCAGCTCCAGGAACAGTGCCTTCTTGGTCCCGAACATCCGGAACACGTAGGCCTGCGTGATGCCGGCCTCGCGCGCGATTGCCTCGATCGACGCACCGTGAAGTCCATGATTCGCGAACTCGCCCGCGGCGATCCCCAGCACCTGGGATCGCCGTTGGGATCCGCTCATACGCGCAGCCATGGCGATCAGATTACTACTTACTAACTACTAACTGATATCGTGGGGTGGTGGGCGATGACACCTGGGCCAGCTTGGCTGACCACTTTGCCGATGAGGCTTATGCCTCGGCGAAGGGGCGCGTGCGCACCTATGTGTTGCACCAACAGCTGCTGGAGCATCTGCCGGCTCCTCCAGCGCCCGTGCTCGACGTCGGCGGCGGCGCGGGCCATCAATCGTTTCCACTGGCCCAAGCCGGTTACGACGTGACGTTGCTGGACCCGTCGTCGGCGATGCTGGACAAAGCTCAACAGCGACTCCAGCGGCTGCCTGGTGAGACCCAGCGGCGGGTGACGCTCTTGGAGGCCGACGGAGAGAACGCCGACGAGGCGGTGAATGGTCAACGCTTCGCCGCCGTGTTGTGTCACGGCGTGCTCGGCTACCTAGAGCAGCCCGAGCCGTTGGTCGATCAGCTGTGCCGGTGTACTGCTGCCGGTGGCATCGTCTCGATCATGGCGGGCAATGCCAAGGCGTCGGCGGTGCGCCCGGCCTTGGAACGGCGGTGGGACGACGCTTTGGCGTCGTTTGACGCCAGGAGCGAGGTTGGGGTGCTGGGACTGCCAACTCGGGCCGACACGGTGGAGGAACTCAGCGAGCTCGTGCGCAGCCGCGGCGTGGAGCCACTGCGCTGGTATGGGGTATGGCTGTTTGTCGACTGGCTCGATTTGAGTGGAGCCGAGGTGGACCCAACCGATGCACAGCAAGTGGCGGCGGCGGCCGCGGTCGAACTGGAAGCCAGCCGACGAGACCCCTACCGCCAACTCAGTCGCATCTTTCATCTGGTGGGACGCAAAGGTCCGAGCTGACAACAGCAGCCAAGTGCGGAAGTAAGGCCGCGCGTTTGCGCCGTGCTGTCGTTGGGGCGAAATGTTGTCAAAGGTCCGACCTGTTGGAGAACGAGTCCTTGCGTGTGTCAGACCTCCTGCTGCGGTCGCGCGGATGCTCGCGCGGTGGGGAAAGTGAGGGCGAGGACGGCGCCACCTCCATCGGCGTTGGTCGCGGTGACGTGCCCGCCGTTTCGGTGGGCTAGTGCTGCGGTGATGGCTAGGCCCAGCCCGGCGCCTTCGCTGGTGCGGGAGGTGTCGGCGCGGGTGAAGCGGTCGAATGCGTGTGGGAGGAATTCGGGGTCTATCCCGGGCCCGTGGTCGCGTACTTCGATGGCCACGCGACCGTTGTCGTCCGCTCGGGTTCGGTGTGCGTGGATGGTGATGGGGGTGGCTGCGTGCTGGAGTGCATTGTCGAGCAGGTTGCTCACCGCCCGGTCGAGGTCGTCACGGTTGACGCGTACCGCCAGGTCCGGCGGGCAGTCCAGGGTCACGTCCGGTCCGCTGGCGGCGATGCGGTACCGATCCACAAGGGACCGCAGGAGTGGGTGGAGTTCGACGTTGGCGGGGTGGTGGTCGCGGTCGGTGCGGGCTAGCAGGAGGAGGTCTTGGGCCAGCCGGGACAGCCGTTCGGTTTCCTCCAGCGCCGAGCGCAGTGCCGAGGTGAGTTCGTCTCGGGAGCGGGTGCGCTGGAGCGCGAGTTCGAGCTCGGTGGTGAGCAGACTCAGCGGGGTGCGCAGTTCATGGCTGGCGTCGGTGACGAACTGCCGCTCGCGGTTGAGTGCTCTGTGTAGGCGGGCGAGCAGATCGTTGAAAGTGCTGCCCAGGCGGGAAATCTCATCCCGGCTGGCCGGAAGTGGCAGGCGTTGTTCGGGGTTCTCCGCGGTGATGGTGGCGGCTCGGGCGCGCATGCGCTCCACCGGGCGCAGCGACCCGGCCGTGAGCAGGTAGGCACCGGCGGCCGCGGCCACCAGGACGAGCGGGAACGCCACTGCCAGCTCCCGCGCCAGGTCTCCCACTGCCGCGTCCCGGTCGGCGAGGCTCACCGCCGCGACCGCGATGCGGGAGCCGCTTGCGGCGCGGGAGGCGGCGATGCGCACGGGTCCGGCCAGCGTGCCGGCGCCTGGGTGCTCGACCATGATCGGGCCATGTTGGGCCCCCGCGAGCTCCCAGGGGCTCAGCAGCACTTGACCGGCTACTTCGCGAGAGCCGGCAACCACCTGCTGGTTGGCGTCGAGGATCTGCTCGGCCGAGTCTCGGCCGCCGGGCAGGACCGGCGACACCGCCTCGGCAGCGGATTGCACGTCACGCAGCCGGTATTGCAGCGTTTCGGTGATCGATTCATCCAGGGACGCTCGGGAGTTGGTCACGGTGCCGACCGCCACGCCGGTGAGGATCAGCGCCATCGTGAGTGCGAACGCGGCGGTGAGTCGCAGGCGGATGGGCCAGCGCTTGATCATCGCGGCCTCGCGTTCGCACGGCCGCCGTCCGCCCGCAGCCGGTATCCGGTGCCTCGCACGGTTTCTAGGGACGTGACTCCGAACCGGCGGTCGATCTTCTCGCGCAGGGCGCGGATGTGGACATCGACGACGTTGGAACGCGACTCGAAGGCGAAGTCCCAGCAGTGCTCCAACAGGACCTCACGGGTGAGGACCGCGCCGGGGCGCCGCAGGAAGGCCTCCAGCAGCGCGTATTCCTTGGTGGTGAGCACCACTTCGGCTTCGCCGCGCCAGCACCGCCGGCTGGTGGGGTCCACGCGCAGATCCCCCGCGGTGAGCTTCACCGGCCGGGGCACCGGGCCCCGCCGGGTCAGCGCCCGCAGCCGAGCGAACAGTTCTTTGAGGTGGAACGGCTTGGTGAGGTAGTCATCGGCGCCGCCGTCGAGCCCGGTGATGCGATCATCGACCCCGTCCCGGGCGGTGAGCATCAGCACCGGCACCCACACGTCGTTGCCGCGGAGTTGGCGGCAGACCTCGAATCCGGACAGCTCGGGCAACATGACGTCCAGCACCACCGCGTCGTAGGCGCGGCTGACCGCCGCGCCGAACCCGTCGCGGCCGTCGGCGGAGATGTCGACCGCATAGCCCTCCTCGGCCAGGCCCCGACGCAGCAACCCGGCCATCTTCGGCTCGTCTTCAACGACCAGTACCCGCATCGCCCGTTCACCTCCGGTCCCAGCCTGGCACCGCTTCGGGGTGAGCACGGCCTCGTCTTCATCGACGCTTCATGTCCAGGCGATACACCTGTGCCCAGGACCCACGGTTGCACAACCGGCATCCGGGAGGAATCCCCATGCAGGCAAGGGCAAAGATCGGCATCGGAACAGCGGTGACCCATCGCGCGGCGGTTCCCCTCGCGGCACTACTGCTGGTGGCGCTCGCCGGATGCGGCGGCGCACCGGCTCCTGGAGGCCAGAGCGGACAGCCCGGCCCAGGCGCGCATGAGCCGGTCGCCACCGCGGACACGGACTGGAAGGGCGTGGCCGACACGCTGGGCCGCGCGGGCAAGCTCACCGACGACAACACGGTCTACCGCGTCGCCCTGACCCGCTCGGACCTCAACAACATGGTTTCCCAAGGAGTTCCGATCAAACCGGGCCTGTCCCTGGGCGGCTACGCCACCTTCACCAAATACGACGACACCACGATGCTCATGGGCGACCTCGTGGCCACCGAAAGCGAACTGCCCAGGGTCACCGACGCCCTGCAGGCGCATGGGATCGAACAAACCGCCCTGCACAAACACCTGCTGGAGCAGTCACCGCCAGTGTGGTGGACCCATATCCACGGCATGGGCGACCCCACCCAACTCGCGCAGGGCGTGCGGGCGGCTCTGGATGCCACCGCGACACCGCGAGCCGCTGCGGCGACGCAGCAACCACCGATCGATTTGGACACTGCCGGCATCGACAACGCTCTGGGCCGCAACGGAACCGCCGACGGCGGCATCTACAAGTTCACCATCGCCCGCAACGACATCGTCACCGACGCCGGGCACGTCCTCCCGCCGGGCACGGGCGTCAACACCGCGCTCAACTTCCAGCCCGTCGGGGGCGGCCGGGCCGTCATCAACGGCGACTTCGTGCTGACCGCGCCCGAGGTCGAGAAAGTGATCCAGGCACTGCGCAAGGGCGGCATCATCGTGGTCGAACTCCACAACCACAGCCTCACCGACCAACCCCGGCTGTTCTACCTGCACTTCTGGGCGGCCGACGACGGCGTTGCCCTCGCCAAGACGCTCCGGACCGCGGTAGACGCCACGAATGCCAAACCGCACCAGTAGCAGCATCAAGCGCGAATGTCGATCCACGCAACGGAAAAGATCGGTTGGGCCGACCGAGCCTGGTTCGGTGGGGCACCGAGAGGGGAGGAGCGCGATGAGGCCGTCCCGGCTTGGGATCACTGCCACGTTCCGCCGTGGTCGCGGGTGGCTACTGGTTGTGCTCGGTGTCGTTGTTCTGGCCTTGGCCGTGGTGCTGGCGACGATGCATCTGTGGCCGCGGGCTCAGCCGACCGCGGTGGCTTTGCCGTTGCGCGCCGTGGGAGAGGTGGAGTTGCCGGGCGGCGGTTCACGCTTCGATTATGCGAGCTTGGACGCGGACCGGGGCGTTTTGTTCGTGGCGCATCTGGGCGCCAGTGAGGTCATCGAGGTCGATGTGCGGTCTTTGCGCGTGGTGCGCGTGATTCCGAACGTGTCGCAAGTGCATGGCGTGCTGGTCGTTCCCGCGCTGCACCGGGTGTATGCCACGGCGACGGGCAGGAACGCGATGGTCGCGCTGGACGAGGACTCCGGGCAGGTGGTCAACCAGTCTCCGACCGAAGAATATCCTGACGGGCTGGCATTTGACCCGCGCCGGAACGCGGTGTGGACGACCAATGAGAAGGGTGGGTCGGAGACGGTCATCGACGCCGTCAGCGGCGCGGTGCGGGGCACCGTCGCGCTGGGGGCAGAGGTCGGCAACGTTGCCTATGACCCGGTCGGTGACCAAATGCTGGTGGATGTGCAGGGCCGCAATGAGCTCGCCGTCCTCGACCCGTCCAGGCTCGCGATAACCAGGCGGATAGCGCTGCCGGGCTGCGACCACGACCACGGCCTAGCCCTCGACCCAGCACAGCGGTTGGCTTTCGTGGCCTGTGACGGCAATGCCACGCTGATGACCGTCGAGATGAACGCGGGAACGGTGACCGATACCGCGCCGGTCGGCCGGGAACCGGATGTCCTGGCTTACGATCCGGGCGCGCAGCGGCTGTATGTGGCCGCCGAAAGCGGGTGGCTGACCGTGTTGGACCTGCGTGATCGTCGGCCGGCCGTGGTCGGCTCGGGCTTTTTGGCGGACGGCTCGCACGTGGTCGCAGTGGATCCGACCACCCACCACAGCTATTACCCGGTGCCCACCGGATCGCGGGGCCAACCAGCTCTGCTGGACCGCGAACCCGTCTCCTGAAGAGGCGCCAGCGGGGCTTCGAACCAGACTCCGGCGAATGCCAACTTCGGCAACGCAGACGGGCACGAGTCGTTCGAACCAGGCATGTCGTCGCAAAATCAGTTCTGCTCCGGCGCATCCGGACAGGCGGGCGGGATGTCTCCGAACGATGGCGGTCACATCGACGCGACCGGTGCGGCCGGACTACCTGGCGGTTGACGCAGCCGGTTAGATCACGGCATTCCCGGGCATTGTTGGCGTTTTCGCGCGAAAGCGGTGTTTCCCGTTCAGGAACCGCCGTTGAGGGACACGATCGCGTCCCTGGCCAGAAGGCGTTGTCGTAGCAGGTCGTAGTCGCCCTTCTCGGGATGGATGCCGTGCTCGACGGCGAGGGCCGCGGCCACACCGGCGGCCTCACCGGTGACGAAGCAGGTGGCGGTAATCCGCAGGGAACCGTTGGCCTCGTGCGTCGACGACAGGCATCGGCCCGCGACCACGAGGTTGGCGCAGGCCGGGACGAACAGGATGCGGGCCGGGATTTCGAACCCGGCGCCGACGGCGTCGGTGTGGGAGAGCCCGGGGCGATCCGCGGAATGAATGTCGATCGGGAAAGCGCCGCATCCGATGGAGTCGTCGAAGCGGGCTCCGCACCGGACGTCGTCGCCGGTCATCGTGTAAACACCGACGACGCGACGGGATTCGCGGATGCCTACCCGGTCGCCGACCGCGGTGAGGTGGCAGTGCGCGAACCCCGGGACGTCCTCGCGCATCCACCGGACGAACTGGAGCACCTGGTGGCTCAGCTGCGCGTGAGCCGCGCCCGCCCATCCGTCGCCGGACCGGACCGGGGTGCGGGTGGCGTTGACGACCACCTCGCCGCGCTGCGGCCATGCGGCCAGATGCAGCTCGGTGCGGCGCAGACCGAGCTTTCCGCTTGTGTACCCGGCGGAAAGCAGCTCGCCGAGCCCCCACACGTTGGCGTGCTCGTCGGTGCCGTACCCGAGGGTGCTTCCCGGCCTGACCTCGGAAGGGTGCTCGCGCAGGTAGTCGAGGAGCGCGCCGACATCGACGCCACCCAGCTTGAACAACAGCGACGCGGGTTGTGTGTCGGCGGTGTCGGGTTGCATTGGCACGCCGGCCAGCGAAGCGACCACGGCGTCGCCGCTGGCGTCGATGATGACCGGTGCCCGGACCCGCCTCGGCCCGTTCGGGGTGTGGACGGCCAAGAACTCGATCACGTCGCCGGCCCGGTGGATGGCATGCGGGCCGGACTGCAGCCATACCTCCACGCCAGCTTCGGCGAGCATGATCGACTCGGTGAGGGCGAGCTCGGCATGGTCGACGGGGGTGCGCGTCGCGGTGTAGCCGACATCGTCGCGGACGTGTCCGGGGGAACCGCCGCCGCGGACAAGGCGGTCGACGAGTCGTTGACCGAATCCGCCGACGACCTGGTTGCCCCGCACATCGTGAAAACCGGCCGAGTGTTCCAGCAGTTGCCAGGCAAGCGTCCCGCCGACCGAACCGCTCGACTCAAGCAGCAGGGTCCGCGCTCCCTCCTCGGACGCGGAGACCGCGGCGGCGATCCCGGCCGAGCCACCCCCGACGACCACGACATCGGCCTCGACGTCGGTTGCGGCAGTGGCATCGATGTTTGCGTCGACGTCGGTGCGCTGTTCGTGCATGAGATGTACCTCGCGGTTCAGACGGGGAGCCGGCGACGGACCAGGACTCCGTACATGACGACCGTGACCAGCAGCAGGGCGGCGGAGATGATCAGGGCGGGGACGAATCCGCCCAGGCGGTCGACGATGATCCCGGTCGCGATCGGGGCGAAGGCACCGCCGAGGAATCCGCCGAAGTTCTGGATGCTGCCGACCGATCCGACCATTGTGGACGTTTGCACCACGTCGGTGGCCAGCGCCCAGTAGGAGGCGGTGGTCAGGCTGTAGGTGAACATGCCGACCGTCAGCAGGGTGACGGCCATCGCCGGACCGCTGCTCATCGCCGTCGCGGCAAGCGCGATCGCGGTCAACAGGGATCCGCCCGCGATCGTGCGGCGGCGGGCGTCCATGGCGCGCATTCCCCGCTTGACCAGCGCGTCGGAGAAGCGGCCGCCGATGATGACCGCGATACCGCCGGCGATGTAGGGCAGGGCCGAGAGCAGTCCGGCGGCCTTGAGCGAGAAGTGCTGCGCCGACTCCAGGTAGCTGGGCAGCCAGGTGATGTAAAACCAGAAGACGTATTGCAGGCAGAAGCCGCCGATGATCATTGCCCAGATCGTCGGGTAGCGGAACAGCCGCAGCCACTGCCGGCCGACCTCGGCCGAACTCGTTTCCTCCGCGCCGCCGGTGCGCTGGTTCTCCCGGATATAGGTGAGTTCCTCGCGGCTGAGCCGCCGGTGCTTTTCCGGCTTGCTGTAGACGAGCAGCCAGCCCAGCACCCCGATGATGCCCAGCGCGCCGATGAGCACGAACATCAACTCCCAGCCGAAGGCCAGCAGGAGCGCCGTGGTGATGGGCGGTGCGATGGCGAGGCCCACCTGTGTAGCGGCGATGTAGACGCTGGTGGCGCGGGCCTTCTCATGGTCGGGGAACCACTCGTTGGTCGCCTTGATCGCGCCGGGGAACAGCGGTGCTTCGGCCACGCCGAGGACCACCCGCAGCCCGAGGAAGGTGGCGATGTTGCGGGCGAGGCCGGTGGCCGCACCGGCGATCGACCACAGCAGTGCTGCCACGGTCATCAGGATTTTCGGGCCGAAGCGGTCGACCGCCCAGCCCGAGGGCAGGTTCATGATCGCGTAGGGCCAGATGAACGCCGAGAGGATCACTCCCATCTCGGTGGCGCTGAAGCCCAGGTCGTCCCGGATCACCGGCGCGGCGACCGACAGGTTCCCGCGATCCAGGTAGCTGGTGATCGTCAGTACGGTGATCGCGGTGATGATCGACCAGCGGACGTTGCGTCCCCGGGGCCTGCGTGGTGGCGCAGTCTGCTCAGGGGCGGCGGTCTCGCCGCTAGCGCTCTCTACTGCCATAACGTCACCTCACTGTGCGTTTGCCCTGTTCAGGCCGCATGGCTGAAAATGGACGACAAAATGTCATCGGTTACATCGCGTCGGAAGTGTCGGTGTCCAAGGGGCGGGCTGTCAACAGGGAGGTGGATTGTGGCCGAAATCGGGCGACCGGGGCGCATGATCGTAAAGCCGTTTTACGGAGCGCCATAATTGACTGACGGCGGAAGGGATCGGACATGGCGAACATCCGGGACGTGGCCAAGGCGGCCGGGGTGTCCACGGCGACCGTTGCGCGCGTCTTGAACGGCGGCACGCCGGTCAGTGCCGCGCGAACGGAGCGCGTCCTGCGGGCCGTGGAAGAACTCGACTACGTGAGCAACCGGATCGCCGCCAGCCTGTCCCAGGGGCGGACGAAGCTGCTCGGCCTACTCGTGTCCGATATCGCCAACCCGTTCACCGCGCAGGTCGCCCGGGGCCTGGAGGACGAGGCCATCAAGCACGGCTACCAGGTGCTCATCGCCAGCTCGGACTTCGACGCCGACCGCGAGGCGAAGGTGCTGGACTCATTCGCGCGTCGCACGGTCGACGCCGTGGCGCTGTTGTCGTCGAGCGGGCTGAGCGAGGGGGTGTCCCGGCTGGTGCGCAACCAGATCCCGACGGTGTTCGTGGACCGTCGGCCGCCGGTCGCGGCCTCGACGATTCCGCTGGTGCGGACCGACAGCCTCTCGGCCGCGCGGGAGGCCGTGCAGTACCTGATCGACCTCGGGCACACCGACCTGGGGATGATCTCGGGTCCGTCCGAGATGCCGACTGCGGCGCAGCGCCTCGCCGGCTTCCGCGAGGCGTGCCGGGGAGCGGAGCTGGTGGTCCGGCCGGAGTGCGTTCGTACGGGCTTCCTCGGCACCGAAGGTGGCTACCAGGCGATTTGCGAGCTCCTGGACCTTGAGGTGCGGCCGACCGCCGTCTTCTCCTTCAACAACGTGCTGGCCATCGGTGCTCTGCGCGCGGTCCGCGAGCGGAATGTCCGGATCCCGCACGACCTCTCGCTGGTGACCTTCGACGACACCGACCTCTTCCCGTTCGTCGATCCGCCGATCACCGCCATCGCCCAGCCCGCCTACGAGATCGGCGCACAGGCCGCGACTTTGCTGTTCGAGCGGCTGAATGGCAGGCAGGGGGCGCCGGCGGACGTCGTGCTCCCCACCGAGTTCCGCATTCGCGAATCCTGCGCTCGCGTCGGTGACTGAGCGGCGAACACCGCCACGCCTCGAACCGCTCCGCCCGGAGGCGGTGTCTTGACAGCACCCCGGCGGATCACCCATGCTGCAAAATGTCACCGGTTACATTCTGGTGTGAGTCACACCTGACCGTCATTCGACGGGCGCGGCAGAGGGCTTTGCCGCCGCACCACCACCAACCGAAGGGGACCCTCATGGCTCTTGATCTGCACGGCATCATCCCGCCGCTGGTGAGCCCGTTCACCGCCGACGAGGAGCCCGACCTCGAAGCGCTGCGCAGCGAGGTGCGCTACCACCTCGACCTGGGCGTGCACGGCCTCTGCGTCACCGGCAGCACCGGCGACGGGCAGATGCTCTCGATCGAGGACTCGGTCGCGATCGCCGAGGTGGCGGTGCAGGAAAGCGCGGGCCGCGTGCCGGTCGTCGCGGGCATCATCCGGGACAGCACCAAGGACGTGATCCGCTACGGCAAGGCGATCGCCGCAACCGGAGTCGACGCCCTGCAGGTCACGCCGGTGCATTACCTGTTCCAGCCGGACGAGGACACGACGGTCGAGTACTACCGCCGGATCGCCGACGAGACCGGCGTGCCGATCGTCATCTACAACGTGATCCCCTACGCGCTGATCCCCGCGACGACGGTCGCCAGGGTGCTCAACGAGATCCCGAACGTCGTGGGCGTCAAGCAGTCCGGCGGGAACATCCACCAGCTGGCCGACCTGCTGCACATCGCGCCGAAGGGCGGCAAGGTCTTCACCGCGGTCGACGACCTGCTCTACCCGAGCTATCTGCTGGGAGCCCAGGGCGCGATCAGCGCCACGCTCACCGTCGTCCCCGAGCTGTGCCTGCGGCAGTGGGATGCCGTTCAGCGCGGCGATCTCGCCACGGCACTGGATCTGCACAATAAGCAGTTGCCGGTCTGGCGTGCGATCGACGGCCCGAACATGACCGTCCGGATCAAGGCCGCTCTCGCGATGCAGGGCCGCAACGGCGGTTGCGGCCTTTCCCCACTGACTCCCGTTAGCGACGCCGAGCGCGCCACGCTCCGTGCCGCTCTGGAGGCCGCGGACGTCAAGCTCATCGCCTGACCGTTGACAAGGTCGAACGCCTCGACCCAGACGCATGACGCGAACACCTTCCGCGGCCGCCGACGTACCATCGGGCTGATCGGGTTCTGGCCGACAAGCACGCCCCCACCGACCAGAAGAAGAGACTCAGCAACGTCTTCGGGAGAACGTCTGATGCCCCTGCCCTTCCATCCCGCCGACGGCGACCCGGTGCCAGCTGCGCTGCGCGGGTTCGCCCGGGCTCACGCCGACCTCGTGGAACTGCACGAGAAACCGGCCCACCTCGTCGCACGGCACCGCGATCCGGGGCGCCGGGTCGGGCTGGTTTCCGGCGGCGGCTCCGGTCACGAGCCGCTGCACGCAGGGTTCCTCGGCCGAGGCATGCTCGACGCGGTCGCCCCCGGCAAGGTGTTCGCTTCGCCGCACAACAAGCAGGTCCTGGAGGCCAGTCGTCAAGCCGCCGGCCCCGGCGGGGTCATCCACGTCGTGAAGAACTACACCGGCGACCGGATCAACTTCGGCATCGCCGCGGAACGGCTGCGCCTGGAGGGAATCGAGGTCCGGCGCGTGCTCGTCGACGACGACCTGGCGACGGAGTCGGACGAGACCGCCACCGGCCGTCGCGGCACCGGCGCGACGGTCGTGGTCGAAAAGCTACTCGGCGCGGCGGCGGACACCGGGCTGGGGATCGACGAGCTTGCCGACCTCGGTGCCCGGTTCGCGGCCGCCTCGCGCAGCCTCGCCGTGGCCTCGTGCGCGCAGACCTCGATGCACACCGGGCTTCCCTCATTCCAGCTGGAGGCCGACGAACTGGAGTACGGGGTGGGCATCCACGGCGAACGAGCCCAAAAAACGATCCCGCGTCCGTCCACTGAGGACTTAATTGACCGGATGCTCGACGAGATCGTCGCCGGCCTCCCGGCCGGCCCGGACGAGGTGGTCGCCGTGGTCAACGGCATGGGCGGCACCACCCCGCTGGAGCTCTATGGGCTACACGACCTGGTGCTCGACGGGCTGGCCCGGCGCGGGCTGGCGGTGTCCGGCACGCTGGTCGGAACCCTGGTGCCGGCGCTGGACATGGCCGGGTTCTCGCTCACCCTGACCCGCATGCAGCAATCCTGGCAGGAGTGGTGGGCGGCACCCGCGATCACCCCAGCTTTCCCGCGCACCGCGAAGGAGACCGCCCGATGATCGACCAGGAAGCCGTGCTGCGCCGATACGCGCAGGCCGTCGAGGACGCCCACGCCGAACTCACGGAGCTCGACCAGCGCAGCGGCGACGGGGATTTCGGCGACAACCTGCGCGGCGGTCTGCGCAAGGCCGTGGCCCGCTTCGAGGCCGGCGGCGTTTCGGCGTTCGAAGCGCTCGGCGAGGAGTTCCTCGACGAGGTTGGCGGCACCAGCGGCCCGCTGCTCGGACTGCTGTTCACCGAGATCGCGCATGCACTGGATGGCAGGGATGACGACCAGGCCGCCGCGTTCGGTGCCGGGGCGAAAGCCGGGCTCGCCGCGATCCAGCGAGTCGGCGAAGCCGAGGTAGGCGACCGTACCCTGGTCGACGCTCTCGCTCCCGCCGTAGCCGCGATTCCGCAGGGTTTCGCCGCCGCCGCGCGAGCGGCGAAGGTCGGGGCGGACCACACCGCTGAGCTGCGCGCCCGGATGGGCCGGGCCAGCTACGTCGGCGACCGCGTGAAGGGCGAACCGGATCCGGGCGCCGTCGGGATTGCGCTGCTGTTCTGGGCGGCGGCCACTGTCGCGGAACCGAAAGCAGAGGTCGACGGCCCTCTGGGACACTGATCCGATCAATTGGAAGTTGCGCAGCCTGCAGGGTGAACCGCGACCGCGGCGGCGCCGGGCACGTGTCGTGCTCGGTGCCGCCTTGCGGTCGTTTCCGGGCGTCGCAAGGAATCCGTTTTGGCGCGCGAAATCGCCAACCCTGCTGGGCGGGACCCTCGATTACCCAGCCAACGTACCTGGACACGACACTAGTCCGGGTGTGAGCCGAGTGGGTGTTGTTGCGTGTCGGTAATGGTGCCGGAGGAGGTGCGGCGGCTTTTTCAGGTGCTGACGGGTGAGGATATGACGGATGCGGATGAGGATGCGTTGTTTGCGGTGGCGGGGCGGTTGGAGTCGGGTGCGGTGGCGGTGGAGGTGTTGGGTCCGGTGGTGGGGGAGGTGGTGGGGCGGGTGCGGGGTGGGTTTTCGGGGAAGGCGGCGGATCGGTTTGCGGAGCGGTTGGCGGGGTTTGGTCCGGTTTTGGAGTCGGGTGGTGTGGGGTTGCGTGAGTTGGCGGGGTTTGTGCGGAATTTGGCGTTGCAGGTGCAGTATTTGAAGTTTGTGACGGTGGGGGGCCTGCTGTTGTTGTTGGCTGAGGTGGTGTGGGCGGTGTCGATGGCGGGGGTGACGGGTGGGGCGAGTATGGCGTGGTTGGCGGCGCGGTTTGTGGTGATGCGGTTTTTGTTGTCGCGGTGGTGGGGTCAGTTGTTCGTGCGGTTGGCGGTGGCTCAGGTGGTGGGGGTGGGGTTGCAGTTGGTGGTGGAGGTGGGTGCGCAGGGGGCGCAGTTTGCGTTGGGGACGCGGAAGAAGTGGGATGGGCAGCTGACGGGGATGGCGGTGGGGGTGGGGTCGTTCAGCGCGTTGTTGGCGGTGCCGTTGTCGGCGTTGGGCAATGTGGTGGCCAACGCGATCACCAAGGTTCTAGTGCGGGGTTTGGGTGACGAGATCGATGCTGAGGTGCTGGCAGCGGCGGCGAAGCATGCTGTGGGGGAGCACGCGGATCAGTATCCGTTGTCGTCGATGGCGCGCTTTGCTGATGTGGTGTCGAAGAGCTTGGACGATTTCACGGGGATGTCGGTGCGGGCGATGTGGGCGGCGCGGTTTGGTCACGGTCTGGGGGAGTCGGTGGAAGAGGGTCTGACCGAGATGTTCGGCGAGGCGGGGTATGGGGCGTTGAGTGGTCAGGGGGCGCAGTGGAATCCATTCTCGTTCACGGCGGGGTTGTCGGAGGCGGTGGTTTCCGGCGTCGGGAACCTGATGGGTCTGGCGTTGCGGGGTCAGTTGATTCCCGCGGGCCGGGCCAGAGACGCCGCCAACGAGACCGAGACTTCCGATAGCCATGACGCCGGCACGGACACGTCGGAGGAGTCGAAGGCCGATTTCGGTTCGCAGCCGAGCGAAAGACCCACATTTGTGGCGACCTTCAGCGAGAAGCCCGGATCCTTGACGGAAATGTCCAAGGCGCATTCCTGGGTGCCACTGCCCGGTTCCGAAAAGGCGGACGCTGACTCGGCATTGGCGCCGGGTGGTCCGCTGGCCCCGATTCTCCTGCCTGCTGGTCCCGTCACCGAGAATGCCCCGCCGGGCGGTGTGACGGCTCCGGGCGCGTTGCGGAGGCAGGACAGGCCGGGCACGCCGCCGCCACTGTATAGCCCGCATCCGGGCGACGGCCTTTTCCGTAACGATGCAACGGGTTCTGAGGATCCGACCGGGAGGCACGGCACTCGTGCCGATTCGCCACCGTCGGCCTACGGCCAGACTGCTGGCGTTGACCAAGCCGATGCGAACTCGTCTGGTGTGGACAGTACAAGCGCTGCTGTGGTCGGCGTGCGAGCAGTAGAACCCGTGGCAGGCGAGCCCAGCGCTTCGGTGAGCCTGTCGGTTCAGGGGGCGAGGGAACGTGCCGAGTACGCCGGGTGGACCCGGTCGCCGGATCATGCCGCCGCCGCCCCGCAGGGTGCCCGGCCGCTGCTGGTGCTCGGGCACAACGAGATGGTTGTTTCCGGTGACGCGTTGGCCGAGGTGCAGGGCGTCGGGGCGGATGTGTTGGCGCGGGTCGACCCTGGTCGAGGACCGGCGTGGATGTTGTACGGGGCGGATGGGAGTCGGCCTCGGTTGGTCGATCCTCCTGCCGAGTTGGCGGGTCGGCCGAGGCCGGAGCCGTTGTTGTTCGCGGGTCCTGGTGATTCCGGTGGGTTGATGGATCGTGCGGCGCGGTTGGCGCCTGTTTTGCCGGATATCCAGGTTGTGGGTGTGCATGTGACGGCGCGGGGGAGTGCGGTGCTGGCGGATGGGCGGCGGGTCGGGCCGGAGGATTTCGTGGCGGAGGTGCGGCGGGATCGGCGGTTTGTGCCGGGGTTGAAGGTGGCGTTGCTGGGGTGTGGTGCATATCGGCGTCCGGGTCCGGGTGTGTTGTCGTTTGCCGAGCGGTTTGCTCGTGCGTTGCGCGGTTCGGCTTGGGTGGCCGATACCGATGTGGTTCAGACGGTGGACGGCGGTGTGCATGCCACCGAGGTGTCGGTGGCCTCGGATGGCAGGTTGTTGCCGAGGTTCGTGGATGGTGTGGGCACCGGTCGTTGGTCGTTGTTGGGGTCGGAGGGTGAGCTGCTGGGTTCCTCGGGCCCGGAATTGCGGGCTGCGGTGAGCTATGTTGTTCCGTCGCGGTATCCGGATGGTGCGCGGATAGAGGCTGTCGTGCGCTGGCCCGGGCAGGGGGAGCGCGAATCGGTCGACGAGCTGGTGCCCGCCCAGCGGTCCGCTCCAGGCACTTTCGTGAGCAGACGACTGCTATTCGCCACGGCATCGGCCGCGCTGGTGCTCTTTTCCCTCACCCGTGGGCAATCCGCGTTGTCCCAACCCGCCAGGCTCGCCTGGGAACCGTGTGGCGACGGGCAGGGCGAATTCGGCACCGTCGAGGTGCCGATCGACTGGGATGACCCCGATGGCGCCAAGACTCAGATCGCCATCGGCCGACTACGCGCCACCGAGCCGCAGAACCGGATCGGGGTGCTGTTCGTCGCGCCCGGCGGTCCTGGCGGGTCCGGCATCGACAGCTACATCCTCGGCGCGGGCCCGCTGCAAGGTGGCGAGTTGCGCAAGCGGTTCGACATCGTCAGCTGGGACCAGCGCGGTGTCAAGCGCAGCAACGAGGTCCAGTGCAGCGGAGACTTGCTCGCCCAGGCTCCTCGCGAGTTCCCTTCGAACGAGCGGGAATACCGGGACCTGTTGGCCTACAACGCGAAGCTGGGGGAGGACTGCCGGAATATCACCGGGCCGGTGTTCGACTTCGTCGACACCACCAGCGCCGTCCGCGATCTGGACGCGATTCGCGCCGCGCTCGGCGAGGAGCGGCTTAGCTTCTACGGTGCCTCCTACGGCACGCAGGTGGGGCAGCAGTACGCGGAGTTGTTCCCGGACCGGATTCGGGCGATGACGATCGACTCGAACATGGACCACAGCATGCGCTCCGGTGGCCGGTATATCGAAACGGCCAGTGAGGATTTGGAAGGTTCGTTCAACACTTTCGCCGACTGGTGCGAGCGGACCGTGGCGTGTTCGCTGTACGGCGAGGACGTGCGGGCGGTGTGGGATGGCGTGTATGCCCAGGCCGAGGCCGGAACTCTGCGAGATCCTGCGACCGGCGCCGCGCTGAGCGTCGGTTCGTTGCTCCGGGAGTTGATGATTGCGATGTACCGGCCGGAGGTGGTGTGGTTCGGGCTGGCGAACCGGCTGAAGGCGCTGTCGCGGGGCGGCCCGGCGGTCACTGCGGTGGCGGCTGGGGCGGAGCCGGTGCAGAACTCCTACCAGGGGATCTGGTGCGATGACTGGAGCTGGACGGTCCGTGACTTCGCGGAGTTGCGCAGCTACCGAGACAAGGCGGAGCAGGTTGCGCCGCACACGAAACTCTCGCCGTTTTGGGCCGATGTGACCTCTTGCCTGGGGTGGCCGGTCGAGGCGGGCAATCCGCAGCACGAGCTGTCGATCAAGGGTGCGCCGACGATCCTGATCGTCAAGGCCCGGTACGACGTGGCGACGCCGAGCGCGTGGAATCTCGCGGTAGCGGGCCAGATCGACAACTCGGTGCTGCTGTACCACGACGGCATCGGCCACGGCCAGTACTACCGCAGCCTTTGCGTGCGGGAGAAGGTAGACCGGTACCTGATCACGCTGGAAACCCCGGACCCGAACACCCACTGCGAAGCCGTCTACCCGACGCAGCCGCCCCCAGCAACCACAGCGATGTCAACAAGCCCACCAGCCCGCCCGGCCCTGGGCTAGGGCTGTTTTTCCGGTTTTGCCTAAAATTGGGGCTCTCCTGCCCCCGCGCGCGCCCCTGCATCGAGGGTCGTCAACACCACCCACGGACACATCAGAAGAGCCACGTTGGCTGCGAACCGCAGGAGCAGGACTGCCCCCATGCCCCGTCCGGCCCGCGTTGGTCTCAAGCACATTAATTATTAATTAATGTTGACTCTGGGTCTGCCGCGACGGACACTGATCGCACGGCCCGCCCGGTTCCCGGCGGGCCGGGTCCGAGGAACGAGGAGAACTGGATGGGCGCAACGATGCGTCGTGGCCGGGCAGGCCTGGCGCTGATGGCGGTCGTGCTGCTCGGCGTGTTGGCCGCCTGCGGCGGAAAGGTCGGAGAGAACGGCCGGTTCGGCGTCGTCTACATGGACGCGCAGGGCTTCTACGCCGGTGTCCGGGTGGGCATGCAGCAGGAGGCGGAGTCGCTCGGCCAGGCGCCGCAGTTGCTCCAGCTCAACGTGCAGGGCGACGCCTCCAAGGAAAGCACGTTCATCGATCAGGTCAGCGCTGCGAAGGTCGACGCGCTGGTCCTCTCGCCCGCCTCGGCCACGGCCTCGGTGCCCGCGATCAAGCTCGCGCACGAGAGCGGCATCCCCGTCGTCTGCTACAACACCTGCATCGCCGAGGACAGCGCTCGGCAGTATGTCTCCGCGTACGTGCTCGGTGACCCGGTGCGCTTCGGTGAACTGCTCGGTGCACGTGCCGCCGAGTACTTCCTCTCCGTCGGCAAGACCGCGCCCAACATCGCGGTGGTCAACTGCGAGTTCGTCGAGGTCTGCATCCAGCGCAGGCACGGCTTCGAGCAGGCGCTGCACGCGAAGCTGCCCGGCGCCAAGATCGTCGCCAACCAGGAGGGCTCGACGATCGACGAGGCCGTGGACGTCGCCGAGCGCATCCTGACCGCCAACCCTGACCTGGACGCCTTCTACGGCGAGGCGGGCGGCGCGACCATGGGCGCCGTGCGCGCGGTGCAGTCTCGCAAAAAGGTCGGCCAGACCGTCGTTTTCGGCAGTGACATGTCCACCGAGGCGGCCCAGGCACTCGTCGCCGAGGACGTCCTCAAGGGCGTCGTCGATATCTCCGGCATCGCCGTCGGCAAGCTCGCGGCTCGCTCGGCCGACCAGGCGCGCCGGGGTGAGCTGAAGAATTACCTCGTCGTCCCCGCCCCGATCGATCTCTACGCGGCGCCGCAGCAGGGCAGCGACTGGCTCGGCGCGCACCCGGACGGGGTGCCGTGATGGCCCGCGCCGGCCTGCCTGACCGAAACCGAACCAGCGAAGGAGAAGCTGTGGCTGCCGATGTCGCCAGCGGTTCGACCGTCATCGTGGTCGACGGCGTCACCAAGCACTACCCGGGCGTGCGCGCGCTGACCGACGCCCACCTGTCCATCCGCGCGGGGGAGATCCGCGCGTTGCTCGGCCGCAATGGGGCGGGAAAGTCCACTCTCATCCGCGTACTGTCCGGAGTGGAGCGTCCCGACGCGGGCACCGTTACGGTCGCGGGCGAAACGCTCGGCGATGGCGGCGTCCGCCGGGCCGCTGGGCTCGGCATCAACACCGTGCACCAGGAACTGAGCCTCGTCGCCGAGCTCAGTGTCGCCGAGAACCTCTACCTCGGCCGCTGGCCGCGCCGAGGGGGCGCGGTCGACTACGCCACGATGCGGGCGGGTGCCGCCGAGGTGTTCGCGCGGCTCGGCCTCGACATCGACCCCGCCGTATCCGTGGGCTCGCTCTCGCTGGCCACCCGGCAGCTGGTCGAGATCTGCCGCGCGGTGCGCGAACAGTCCCGCCTGCTCATCCTCGACGAACCCACCAGCGCACTCGCCGCCGCCGAGGTCGGCGTGGTGCTGGATACCGTCACTCGTATCGCCTCTGAAGGTGTCGCCGTGCTTTACGTCAGTCACCGGCTGGAGGAGATCCGCCGGATCGCGCACAGCGCGACCGTGATGCGCGACGGCGAGATCGTCGACACTGTGGACGTCGGCGACGCCGACACGGGCACGATCGTCTCGCTCATGATCGGCGACGCCGCGCAAGCCGCGCAACGCCCGCCGGAGCGGGATGTCGATCGCGACGCAACGCCGCTGCTTTCTGTGCGCGGGCTCTCGGTGCAGCCCAAGGTGCTCGACGTTTCCTTCGACGTCTATCCGGACGAGGTGCTTGGCATCGGTGGGCTGATGGGTTCCGGGCGCACGGAAGTCCTGCGCGCGATCGCCGGGTTCGATCCGGCCTCGGCGGGCACGATCAGCGTGGAGGGCACCGAGGTCGTTCGCCCCACACCCACGGTGATGAAGCGCCTCGGCGTCGGCATGACCCCCGAGGACCGCAAGGACGAGGGTGTGGTGCCGCTGCTGGGCGTCGACGAAAACCTCGTGCTCTCGAAGTTCTCCGCCGTCAGCTCCGGGCCCACCGTGCGGCCCGGCCGGGTGCGCAGGGCCGCGCAACGACTCATCGGACGGCTGTCCATCGCCACCCCCTCCGCCCGCACGCCAATCGTGAACCTCAGCGGAGGCAACCAGCAGAAGGCCGTCATCGGCCGCTGGCTCCACGCAGGCAGCCGGATCCTGCTGCTCGACGAGCCGACGCGCGGCGTCGACGTCCAGGCCAAGGCCGAGATCTACCGCCTCGTGCGGGAACTGGCCAAGCGCGGAGCCGCGATCGTCTTCGTGTCCGGGGAGCTTGAGGAGCTTCCGCTGGTGTGCGACCGGGTACTGACCCTGCGGGACGGTCGCGTCGCCGCAGAGCTGAGCGGGCGCGAGCTGACAACCGATTCCGTGCTCTCCGCCGCGATGGCGGCCTGAAACCCTCGACAAGGAACCAGAAATGACAGCTACCCAGACCGCGCCGGCGCAGCGTCGCGACCGCGTGGGCAGACCCTTCGCAGGCCGTTCGCTCAACGAGATCGGGTTGATCGCCGCGATCGTCGTGCTCTACATCGTCCTCGGCAGCACGGCGGCGGGATTTCTGAGCCTGGACAACCAACTCGGCATGCTGCGCAACGCGGCCACCGTCGGTATCGCCGCGTGGGGCGTCACCCTCGTGATCATCGCCGGCGAGATCGATATCAGCATCGGCCCCGCCGTGGCGTTTTCCTCGGTGCTCGTCGCCAAGGGCGCCGCCGAATGGGGCCTCGGCATCGCCCCGGCGATCCTGCTGACGCTCGTCGCCGGCGCGGCGTGGGGAGCGCTCGCGGGCTGGCTGCGGGCCCGCTTCGACGTGCCCTCGTTCATCGCCACCCTCGGTATCTGGAGCGCGCTCGGCGGCCTCGGTCTCTACCTGACCGACGCGCTGCCCGTGGTGCTTCCCGAGAGCGGGCTGATGGACACCCTGGGCGGTTCGATCCTCGGCATCCCGACGCCGGCGATCGTCATGGTGGTGCTGTTCTTCGTCTTCGCCTACGTGGCCCGCTACACCGGTTACGGCCGCTCCGTCTACGCCGTGGGCGGCAATGCTCCCGCGGCGCGGATGGCCGGCATCAACCTGGCCAGGGTCCGGGTGCTGCTCTTTGCGACCACCGGCGTGCTCTCGGCCATCACGGGTGTGCTGCTGGCGGCGCGCCTCGGTTCGGGCAACGGCGGTGCGGCGTCCGGCCTTGAGTTCGACGTGATCGCCGCGGTCGTCATCGGCGGCACGGCGCTCGCCGGCGGGCGCGGCACGATGCTGGGCACGCTGCTCGGCGTCGTCTTCATCACCGTGATCAGCAACGGGCTGGTGCTGCTCGGCGTCAACTCGTTCCTGCAGAACGTGATCCGCGGTGTGATCATCGTGGTTGCCGTGCTGGTCAACGTCGTGATCACGAAGCGGGCCCGCGCGACGAGGGAGACTTAATGAGCGTGACGAGAGGAGAGATCGCCGTGGGCACCGACGTCATGACCGGTGTGTACCTGCCCGGAGACTCGACCGCCCTCCTGCGCGAGCTGCCCGTGCCGGTACCGGGGCAGGGGCAGGTGCTGATCGAGGTGGGTGCCTCGGGAATCTGCGGCTCCGACATCGGCTACATCTACCACGAGCACAAGGGACACCGCGGCGTCGACGGCCCGGCGTACCGCGGCGTCGTGGCCGGGCACGAGCCCTCGGGCCGGATCGTCGCGACCGGCCCCGGATGCCGCCGCTTCGGCCCCGGCGACCGCGTGATCGTCTACCACATCGCCGGGTGCGGGCTATGCGACAACTGCCGTCGCGGTTACTTCATCAGCTGTAGCGCGCCGCAGCGGGAGTCCTACGGCTGGCAGCGCGACGGCGGGCACGCCCACTACCTGCTGGCCGAGGAGTCCACCTGCGTGCCGCTGCCCGACGAACTGTCCTATGTGGATGGTGCGCTGATCGCGTGCGGCTTCGGCACGGCCTACGAGGGCCTGCGCCGGATCGGCGTCAGCGGCGATGGCGACCTGCTCGTCGTCGGGCTCGGCCCGGTGGGACTGGCCGCGGGCATGATCGGCAAGGGATTGGGCGCCCGGCGCGTCGTCGGCGTCGAGGTATCGCCGCAGCGGCGCGCGTGGGCCGACGGGCTGGGGGTGTTCGACGCGACCCTCGCTCCCGAGACCGGCGCGGAGGCGACGGCGGCACTCGTCGGCGACGTGCTGGGCGCGCCGGGTGCGCTCACCACCATCGACTGCTCCGGCTCGCGGGCCGGCCGGTCCACGGCCATCGCGGCCGCCGCCGAGTGGGGCCGCGTCTCGTTGGTCGGGGAGGGCGGCACGCTCGAAACCGAGGTGTCGGACGCGTTGCTGCACAAGCAATTGACGCTCTATGCCTCATGGGTCACATCGCTGCCCGCGATGGCGGAGCTGGCAGTGCACCTCGCATGCTGGGGACTGCGCCCGGAGCGCGTCGTCAGCGACCGGTTCCCGCTGGCGAAGGCCGACGAGGCCTACCGGCTCGCCGCCGGGGCCAGTCGGGGCAAGGTGGTCCTGCTGCCGTCGGAGGAGTCCGGCTCGTGATCGAACGCCAGGACGGCACTCCCGAGGTGTGGTGGCTCGCCAACGACGGGCTGCGCCTCGGGATCGTACCCGAGCTCGGCGGCAGGCTGCTGTCTCTGTCCGGAAAGGACGGACGGGAATTGTTGTGGCGCAACGATGATTTGCTCACCGACGACCTGCGATTCCGGGATGGGCACCTCCACCGGCCGGTGTCGGGCGGACTCGGCGACTGGGTGAACTACGGCGGCGACAAAACCTGGCCGGCCCCGCAGGGCTGGGCCGGTGCCGACCAGTGGGCGGGCCCGCCCGACCCCGTGCTCGACTCCGGCGCCTACACGGTGACCACCGAGGAGCGCGCCGATGCCGCAGTCGTGACGCTCACCAGCGGTGACGAGCCCCGCACCGGGCTGCGGCTGGGGCGCCGGTTCGAATTGCGGCGCGGCGAGAGCGCCTACCGGCTCACGCTGTCCGCGCGAAACACCTCCGACCGAGACGTGCGCTGGGCACTGTGGAACGTCACCCAGCTAGCCGCCGACGGCGAGGGCGGCACCCTCGTCGGCGGGCCGGAGCACGTGACGAAGCTGCTCGCGGGCACCGGCTACCCGAAGTGGGAGCAGCGGGGCGCGGCGACGTTCATCCCGCACCAGGACGTGGTGGGCAAGCTCGGTTTCCCCGCCGCGACGGGCTGGCTCTCCCACACCGGCGGCGGCTCGACCCTGACGCAGCGGTTCACCGTCGATACCGGCGCCGAGTACCCGGACCGGGGCTCGCGCGTGGAGGTGTGGCTGGAGCACCCGCTGCCCGAGCCACTGGCGGAGTTGGGTGAGCTGAACCCGCCGGCCCGCATCGTCGAATGCGAGGTGCTCGGCCCGCTCACCACGCTACCTCCCGGCGAGGAGACGACGATGACGATCGACGTGGAGGTGAGCGCATGCACGGCTTGAACGGCAAGGTCGCCGTGGTCACCGGTGGGGCGCAGGGGATCGGTGCCGCGACCGCCGAGCGGCTGGCCGCCGACGGCGCGGCGGTCGCCGTGCTCGATATCGTCGACACCGCCGCGACCATCGCGCGGATCAGCCAGGCAGGTGGCCGGGCCATCGGCGTGTACTGCGACGTCAGCTCCGAGACCGCATGGGCACAGGCGCTTGAGCGGTGCCACGCGGAGCTGGGTGCGGTGGACGTGCTCGTGAGCAACGCCTACACCGTCGATGTCCTGCCCGCCCACGAGACCAGTGTCGCGTCGTGGGAACGTCAGCTGTCGGTGAACCTGACCGGCACGTTCCTCGGCTTCACCGCGTGTCTGCCGGACCTGTCCCGGGAACGCAACGGTGCGGTGGTGCTGACCTCGTCGGTGCACGCTCTCGTCGGCCTTCCGGGGCGGCCCGCCTACGCCGCGAGCAAGGCGGGACTCACGGGCCTGGCGCGGCAGCTCGCCGCCGAATACGGGACGGTGCTGCGGGTCAACTCCGTGCTGCCCGGCCCGGTGCTCACCGCGGCGTGGGACGGTATCGGCGAGGACGACCGGCGCCTGTCCGCGGCGCAGACCGCCGTGAAAAGGTTGGGGGAGCCGGCCGAGGTCGCGGCGGCCATCGCCTTTCTGGCAAGTGACGACGCCTCCTTCATCACCGGTGCCACGCTGACTGTGGACGGTGGCTGGAGTGTGTACAAGACCTCGTCGTGATGGGGATCGAAGAAGCAAGGAGGAGCGCAACATGAGCGGCTACAGCGGCCGTGGGGTGCACGGGCAAGTAGTGGCCGCGCTCGGTGCGCGCATCGTGTCGGGCGAGCTCGGCGGGGGAGACGTGATCGACCTTGCCGCGCTCGGCCGCGACCTGGAGGTGAGCATGACCGCGCTGCGCGAGGCCATGAAGGTGCTCGCCGCGAAGGGACTCGTGGCTGCACGGCAGAAGCGCGGCACCTACGTGCGCGACCGCGAGCACTGGAACCTGCTCGACAGCGACGTGATCCGCTGGCGCAGCGAGGCGGGCGACACCGCCGCCGTGCTGCGCGACCTCGCCGAGGTTCGCGCCGTCGTCGAGCCTGCGGCCGCGTCGATGGCGGCGCTGCGCCGCGACGAGCACGACATGGCCGAGCTCGACGCCGCGCTTGCCGCGATGGCCGACGCCGTGGGGCAGGGCGCCGCGGCCGAGGTGGCGGCGGATTTGCGTTGGCACCGCGCGATGTTGCGGGCCACGCACAACGAGATGCTTGCCAGGATGGACGTGTTCATCGAGCCCGCGCTGCGCCTGCGCGACGCGCTTGTGCACGAGACCGACGCCGACGACCCGGTGCCGAGCCACGCCGACGTGGTGGAGGCGGTGCGCAGGCGCGACCCCGAAGCGGCCGCGGCCGCGGTGACCTCGTTGCTGGACAAGGCCGCCAAAGATGCCGCCGGGGTACTCGGAACCAACGACGACACCGAAGAGAAAGCGACAGTCAGCGAGTGAAGATCACTTCCGTAGAGACGTTCCTGGTGCCGCCGAGGTGGCTGTTCTGCCGGGTTGCCACCGACGAGGACATCGTCGGCTGGGGCGAGCCCGTGGTGGAGGGCAGGGCCGAGACCGTCCGCGCCGCCGTGGCCGAGCTGGCGGACATCGTGGTCGGGCAGGACGCCCGGCGCGTCGAGGACCTGTGGCAGCTCATGACGAAGGCCGCCTTCTACCGTGGCGGGCCGGTGCTCTCCAGCGCCGTGGCCGGAATCGACCAGGCGCTGTGGGACATCCTCGGCAAGTCGCTGGGCGTGCCGGTGCACCAGTTGCTCGGCGGCGCGGTGCGCGACGAGGTGCGCGTCTACGGCTGGATCGGTGGCGACGAGCCCTCCGCGGTGGGCGAGGCGGCGGCGCGGCAGGTGGAGAGCGGGCTCACCGCGGTGAAAATGAACGGCTCGGGTCGCATCGGGCGCATGCCCACTCGCGAAGAGGTCGACGGCGTCGTCGCGCGGCTGGCGGCCGTGCGGGAGGTGATCGGCGATTCCCGGGATGTAGCGGTGGATTTCCACGGCCGCTTCGGTGTCGCCGCAGCACGCCGGGTGATCCCCGAGCTGGCGCCGCTGCAGCCGCTGTTCGTGGAGGAGCCGGTGCTGCCCGAATACGTGCACCGACTCGGCGATGTCGTCGCTAGCAGCAGCGTGCCCATCGCCTGCGGGGAACGCCTATACTCGCGCACCGAATTCCTGCCCGCGCTGCAGGCCGGGATCGCCGTGGCGCAGCCGGATCTCTCGCACGCGGGCGGTATCTCCGAGGTGCGCAGGATTGCCGCCCTCGCGGAGACCTTCGACGCGCTGCTCGCCCCGCACTGTCCACTCGGGCCGCTCGCGCTCGCCGCCAGCCTGCAGGTCGCCTTCGCGACTCCCAACTTCCTGATCCAGGAACAAAGCATCGGCATCCACTACAACACCGACGCGGAACTGCTCGACTACGTCGTCGACCGCACGCCGTTCGCGTTCCCCGAAGGCGCCATCCGCCGCTGGGAGGCGCCCGGCCTGGGCGTGGAGATCGACGAGGCCGCGGTACGCGCCGCCGACGCGCGCGGACACCGGTGGCGGCCGCCGGTGTGGCGTCACGACGACGGCTCGTTCGCCGAGTGGTGAAGCGGGAAGAGACGGCCGAGACGCTGGTGGCCTCCGGTGTGCGGTTCCTGGCGGTTTCGCCCACCCCAATCTGCCCGCGCGACTCGCGAAAGCCGAATTCGATCTGCTGAGGAGGGAGCGGCGTTGCGATGAACGAGAACTGGACGGCGTGGCCGGGGGAGCGGTTCGCCCTCGGCGAGGGCCTGCGCCGGACCGGCGACCGGCTGATCATGGTAGACATCCTCACCGGGCGGCTGCTGGTGGTGCCCGAGGACGGCGAACCACGCGTGCTGCTCACGCTCGCCGAACCGCTCGGCGCCGTGGCGCCCCGGCCCGGCGGCGGCTGGATCGCCGCAGCCGGAACGGGCATCGCGATTCTCGGCGACACCGGTATAGAACACTGGCTCGCCCGCCCCGAGGACGGTGCCGCCACGCCGATGCGCATGAACGACGGCGTCACCGACCCGTACGGCCGGTTCTGGGCCGGGTCGATGGCCTACAACAACGCCCCCGGCGCCGGGTCCCTGTACCGCGCCGACCCGGACGGCACGGTCACCCGCGTGCTCGGCGAGCTCACCGTGCCCAACGGCCCGGCCTTCGACGCCGACGGCACGACGATGTATCTCGCCGACAGCGCGCGTGGCGTGATCCACCGCTTCGCGGTCGACCCGGCCAGCGGCCAGCTTGGGGGGCAGACCGATTTCGCCGTGGTCGAGGAAGGCAGCCCGGACGGCATGACGGTCGACGCGGAGGGGTTCCTGTGGTCGGCCATCTGGGGCGCGGGCCAGGTGCGCAGGTACGCGCCGACGGGCGAACTCGACCGCGTCGTCAACGTTCCCGCCGTGCAGCCGACGAGCATCTGCGTCGTCGGCGACCGGCTCGTGGTCACCTCGGCGACGGTCGGCCTAGCCGCACCCGGAGCCCTCGACGGAGCCGTCCTGTCGAGAGCGCTCTAGAGAAAGAGTGTTGCAAAAGTGGTTTGCTCTTTTCTCCCTGGCGGGAGGCCCGTTCCGGTGCGGGTAACGGAACCTCAAACGCCGCCGGGCTCCGGGAGCGCGACTTGCTTAGGGGCCCGCGCAGCGGGGTGGGCGGTTTCGCGAAATCGTCGCAGCCCGGACGGTGCGGTCGGGTTCAGCGGCCGGTGATGCGTCGGCCACGCAGCTGGTCAGAGTGCGGCTCATTTCAGGTCGGCTTCGGTGGCGACGAATTGGCCGATGGTGTGGCCGTTGTCGTCGGAGACTTCGACCTCGTAGTTGCCGTCGGGGTAGCACTCGACGATATAGCCGACGGCTCCGGCAGGAACGTTGTCCTCGTCGAGGAACTTGTCGGTGGTGATGCGGACCCTGCTGTAGAGCTCCAGCATGATGGCTACCTCGTGAATCCCGTGAAGGGCGTATTGAGTTTAATGGATCCGTCGGGCAGCTTCATCCAGCCGCTTTTGAGGTAGCTCACCTTGCCGGCTGCGTCCCCGACGCCGTGCAGTTCGATCTCGCTGCGCTGGCTTCAACGTAGTTGCTCACCAGCGAACGCAGCTTGGCATGCAGGCCATCGCGACCTGATCCACGCCAAACCCCCAGTAACCTACTGCACCGTGATCGCCCAGCGAGTGAGCCTCACACAACACCACGATTCACGACAACCTATTCGATCAAGTTCACACCCAGATCCACCCAACAAGACCAACTAACGACGAGGAGGAAGCCGACCACCACCGCGGCCGGCAACCTCAGCTTGAAGAAGCTGACCAAGACGGAACGCTGCAAGCTCCACACCGTTCTCGTCTCGTCACACGTGCTGCTTACGGTCCGCGAAGCGCTCGCGGTGGCACCGGGCATCACCGCTGTCAGAGCGAGCGCGTTGCGACATTCCCGCACCGACGCGTTCGGGGAGCACGCGGTGGACGTGGTGATGGCCGCGCGCTTCGACCGCGCCCGCCTAGCGGCAGTGCGTTGGGACAGCACCGAGGCGAACATCATCGTGCAGGAAGCCGCCACCGGACTCGTGGTCAACCTCAAACGCACTACCCATAGCTACACGGCGAGATCGAATGCGGCGTAGTCTGTTTGGAATTCGGCGTTCCGGCCGGGGAAGCCCGACGTTGTTGCGTGCTCGTCATTCTCTTCCGGAGGCATGGGTGACGAACGTGTAACGGGATTCTCGCAAGTGGTTCCGGTGCGCGGGAGACGACGTACACGAACCATTTACCGACGACCATTTCGGTGCAATAGCCGCCTCGTACCTTCGGGTCATGCACTCATCGATGCTGTCGTCGCCGGGAGTCGAACCCCCTTCGGATCCCGCTATTGCCGCCTATTGGCACGGTTTCTGGATCGCTGCCGTGGTGATCGTGGCGGTGGTCGCTCTGGTCGTCACCATCATCACCAAGGTGAACCGGATCGAGAAGCAAGCCGCCATGACCGTCGTGCACCTGTCCGCGGGGAAGGAGGCCAGCAGTCCGTTCGAGGACCTGGTCGAGGCGAACGTCCACCTGCGCGCCCTGCTCGTACCGCGGCCTTCCACGGCGACCCAGGCGGGGGGTGTTTCGTGATGAATCCGGCCGCATCGCAGGTCGGCGTGCTGTGGGCCGTCTCGGTCGGGGTGGGGTTCGTGGTGCTCCTGGTCGTCATCGTCCTGGTGCACCTGCTGCTGAAATCGGTTCGGGCTCTCGACAAGAGGGTTGACCACGTTTGGTCCGCCGCGGTGGGGTTGTTCGTCCACACCTTGACCGCCGCCCCGCAATTGAGCTCGGCGGCGCGCAACGTCGCCTCGTTCGAGCGAGATGCGCAAGCCACCACCGATCCGACTGTGCGGACTGCGACGGGGCGGGGCAAATGAGCGAAACCTTGCTGGTGACGGGTTCGGTCGTGGTGATCGCGGCGCTGGCGGCCGTCTTGAGCGCATACCTCTACCTCATCGGTTCGGTCGTCGGCCACATCGCGGAAACCCTGGCGGAAAAGGTCGAGCCAGGGGCGCGTGAAGTCGGGGAGCACGTGGCCGCGATAGGTCCGGCGGCGACCGAATTGCGCCGACGCTTGAGCGTGCTCCGCCAATCGCGGGCGGCCGCGAAAAATGCACCGACGAACGCGGAATGAGGAGCTGGCAGTGAGCACCGGACAAACCCTCTACGAAGAAGTGGGCGGAAAGCCCGCGGTGAAAGCGATCGTCGAGAACTTCTACGACCGGATCCTGGCCGATCCGAACCTCACGAGGTTCTTCGAGGGCAAGGACATGAAGCGGATCAAGAGCCACCAGCGCGCGCTGGTGACGGTCGCACTCGGCGGTGCGTCGGAGACCTACACCGGCAAGATGATGGGGCCCGCCCACGCCGGGCTCGCCATCGACAGCGGCTCGTTCGACCGGGTTCTGCAGCACCTCGCGGATGCGCTGACCGCACGCGACGTGCGACCGATCACGGTCGAGAAGGTGCTCGCCATCCTCGAAGCGCTCCGCAAGGACATCGTGCAGGCACAACCGGTTCTGGGCCAATGAGGCCCTCCACCGTGTGTCCGCGCCATCGGCGGGGCGCTTGCCTGCTCAGGGGCGCGGGCGTCAACTCGGTCAACAACGAGCGCCCGCAACTCGGCCTGCTGCCCGGAATCTTCTCCACGAACCATTGACGAGGTTGACTGATGTCCACATTCCTGTGGTGGATCGGCGACGGCATTCTCATCCTGGTCGTCTTCCCGATCGCCGTGCTGCTCCTGCTGAGGATCATCAGGGGACTTTCGGCCGCGAACCGGGCGATCGTCAGCATCGGCAGCTTGTCCCGGGAGATCACCCAGTCGCTTCCCCAGGCGGTGGGCGAGATCTCGGCGATGGCCGAGACGGCGGATGCGCTCCGCCGGGACTGAGGAACGCGACGAGAGAACAGGAACAACTACCATGCCTTTGACCGGAGTAGTTCTGCTAGTCGCCACGGCGCTGCTGGTGGGAGCGTTGGCCGTCGGACTCGGGGCGATCATCGTCCTCCTCGCACGGATCAGCCGATCGCTGGCCAACGCGTCGCACAACCTCGGGTTGATCCCGGAACAGTTCGGCCCGCTCGGTCCGGCCGTGTTGAAGTACACCCGTTCGCTCGCCGGGCTCCGCGCGGAAGCCGACAGCACACAGGCGATCGACCATAGCTGACGTGGAAGTGGCCAAGACCGCGTGGCAGGGTTGGCGTTGTCGCGCGAGATCGGCGTTCCCTCCTTCCCCGAGGTAGTGGAGGTGTTCACAGCCCGGCTCTTTCGCTGTGAGCAACGGTTTTTGCGATTGTCACAGTGGCCTTAAACGGGCGCAACGCATGCTTACTACTAAATACGCATGGGGCACTCCAGAATTCGAAAAACGGCACGGCGTCCGCACCTGCGCCCGTTCGCAGTGTTCGGTCCGCCATTCGGCGGAGGGATCGCCGAGGGGCGGCCGAGATGGCGGT
This sequence comes from Saccharopolyspora phatthalungensis, assembly GCF_014203395.1. Taxonomy (NCBI): domain Bacteria; kingdom Bacillati; phylum Actinomycetota; class Actinomycetes; order Pseudonocardiales; family Pseudonocardiaceae; genus Saccharopolyspora; species Saccharopolyspora phatthalungensis. The sequence goes on along the minus strand of NZ_JACHIW010000002.1, from coordinate 1,336,889 downwards.
GACCTCGGCCTCCGATGGTCGCGAAATCCCGCCACTGAGCGGCTTCGCGATCGGTGTGACCGCCTCGCGCCGCGCCGAGGACCTTGGCGCGCTCTTCATACGTGAAGGAGCGCGAATACAGTACGCTCCGGCCATCAGGTTCCTGCCGTTCGCCGAAGCCGCGGAGCTGCACGCGGCGACGCGCCGGTTGCTGCGGGAACGCGTGGATGCCGTCGTCGCCACCACCGGTATCGGATTTCGCGGATGGATGGAGGCCGCGGATGGCTGGGGGCTCCGGGAGCCGCTGTTGCGTCGGCTTCGCGGCGTGCAGGTGCTCGCCAGAGGGGAGAAAGCGAGGTTCGCGGTATGTTCCGCCGGGCTGCAGGAGCAGTACTCGCCCGCATCGGAGAGCGCCGCCGAGATGGTGCGGCATCTGCTGGAGTCCGGTGTGGACGGTCGACGGATCGCGGTGCAGCTGTGCGGATCAGCACTGCCGGACGTCGTGACACCATTGCGCGAGGCGGGTGCGGAAGTGGTCGAGATCCCGGTCTACCGGTGGGCCGAGCCCGCTGATCCCGGTAAGCTGGACCGGCTGTTGGACGCGGTGCTCGAAGGCTCGATCGACGCCTTGCCGTTCACGAGCGCACCCGCTGCGAAGAGCATGTTCGCGATGGCCGAGCGCACCGGGCGCCACAGAGCCGTGGTGGACGCCCTGAAGTCGAGAGTCGTGGTGTCATGCGTCGGACCGATCACCGCACGACCGTTTGCCGCATTGGGAATTCCGACGGTGGCACCCGCACGGAGCCGCGTGGGAGCACTGGTCAGGGTGACCGTGCAGACCCTGCGGAGGCATACGACGCACATCGACGCCAACGGAACGAGCCTGGAACTGCGTGGCCAAGCGGTCGTCGTGGACGGCCGGCTGCTTGAGACCACGCCGGCTCAGATGGCCGTACTGCGGGCACTGGCAACGCGACCGGGGTGGGTGATCTCCCGCAGTGCGCTCGCCGCCGTGCTTCCCGGCGGTGGCCAGGAGCACGCCGTGGAAAGCGCGATCAGCAGGTTGCGGACCAAGTTGGGCCGGCCAGGGCTGGTGCAGACCGTGACCAAGCGCGGGTACCGGCTGGCGGTGCCCCCTGCTTCGCGAGCGTAGCCACCGATGCGTGGGAGCCGTGGAAGGAAACCGAGGCATTTCACGTCGTGGCCGGCCTCCGGGCCAGACCCAGCGGGCTTCCCTCGGCCAGTTCCCGAACCGTGACCCGGTCGAGCGACGCGAAGAACTCCTCCTGGGCCGTCCGCAGAGCGTCGCGCAGCCTGCACCCCCGCAGGAGAGGGCACGGCGGATCGTCCGTGCAGCCGACGACGTCCCCGACGCCCTCCAACTCGCGCACGATCCAGCCGACTGACGTGTTCCGGCCGAACGAAGTGAGCGCCAACCCGCCGTTGCGGCCGCGTCTGGCGTCCACGATCTCCAGGTGCTGTAGCCGGCTGACCGCCTTGGCAACGTGCGAATACGGCGCCCCGACGGCGACAGACACCTCCCTGGCGGTGATCAGTTGCGCGCTGTGCGATTGCGCGAGCCGGAGCACCACGCGCAGCGCCAGGTCGGTGAACTTCGTCAAACGCACGCCAGCACTGTGCAAAAGCGGAATGTCAGCTGCGTGTTTGTCCGATGACGTCCCTGTGACGTCTGCAATTCGTCCGGAGGTGCACTGCGTACCGACAGCGCGCCGTTTCCTTATCACGAAGTGGAAGTAGTGCCTGGAGCTCGCGTCAACTCCCGGATGCGCCGCACATTCACCAGCCAGTACACGGCGACAACCAGGGCGGTGCTGAAAAGGAACACCGCGGTGAACGTTTCGGTGCCCCAGGCTCCGACGCCCCGCGTGAGTATCCACAGCACCGGCATCCAGATCCACGCGGCCACGACGTGCCGGATGAACGCTCGTGGTCGGTGCCCGGAGGTATGCCGGTACCACATCGTGCCGACAAAGCTGCTGGTGATGCCCCACAGGAGGCCGCCCAGGACGAGCGGAAGAGGCAGCGCGCCGAGCGGTTCCAGCCCCGCCGGTACAAGCCATTTGCTGTTCACCAAGCCCTTGAGCGGAGCGAGCACCCAGAATTCGAGCATGACGGTGGGGAAGAAGACGAGGAACAGGGAGAGCACGATGCACCGACACCAACCCGGGTCAGCCGTGATCGAACTAGCGGTCTCCGGGGCAGCGGTTTCAGGTTCCACAGCACGGGCTGGCGTGCTCGAGTCCGATGGTCCGCTGGCCCGCGCGACCACCTCCTCCTGGGCGGTCGACGGTGTGGGTGGACGGGGTGGCTCCTCGGCCTCCGGCGCTGGCGTGCCCGCTCGCCAGGGGCCGGACAGCGTCCGGGCGATGTAGAGGTCGCCTTGCAACTCGCTGCGCATGTTGGGGGTCTGCTCGGGATGCGCAGTCCTGACGTGGTCGTAGATGTAGTCGTACAGTTCTTGCACGGTCACGCGGCCGTCGCCGTTCGCGTCTGCGTTGCCGGTGCCGAGTCCTTCCACGAGCGCGTTGGTGAACACCGAGGATCCGGGCGGGCCGAACTGCTGGATCGCATCGGCCTCGTAGGCGTACTCCATCGCCGAGGACGCTGTGATGATTGCCCGGCCATGGCCCTGCAGTGCGTCCACCACGTCGACGGTCTGCGTACCGCGAGAGACGAATCCGCGTGCGAAGGCCCCGCTGAAGCAGCAATCCACCATGATGACGACCCGCTTCGACCGGGAGCGGTTGATCTGGTCGAGCACGAAGCTGGCCGGAACACCGGTTGCCTCCAGCAGGTCGGTCTCGGTGTCGTGCATGGCCAACACGATCTCGCCGTTGGTGTCCTTGACGCCGTGGCAGGCGAAGAACAGCAGGAGGAAGTCGTCCGGCGCCCGGTTGTGGAAGAACCGCGAGAGCGCCTTGGTTACCTCGTAGTGCGGCCGGTTCACTAGCCTGTCGACCTGGAAGTTGCCGATGTTGTCGGCGCTGAGCAGGCCGCTGAGGCGCCAGAGGTCGACCTCCGGCGAGCGCAGGTGCCGCAACGTCGGGTCGGTGTAATCGTCGCAGGCGACGAGCAAAGCCGATTTGACACCCATCGTCCTCACCTCGCCGCGGTAGCAGCGATGAAGTGCTCGACCAAGCGTTCCCGCTCCTCCGGCGAAGCGTCGGTGAGCACGAGTTCGGCATCGCCCACCACCAGCTTGAGCTGCCGCGACCGAGAGCCCATGCGACCGAACCACTGCGCCGCCGCCGACACGACGGCACGCAGGACTTCCGGTGATAGCAGCACGAGAAGAGCGTCCGGCTCGATGCCTGCCCACCCCCGCGAGGACGCCGGAGGGTCGGCGGCGGGGACGACTTCCACATCCGCTACGTCGAGTTCGAGGAGCTCCGCGCGAAGTGCGCGGGTCAGGTTTTCGAGTTCCTCGGGGTCAGCGTCGTCGTCCGCGACGTTGACCAGGAGGCTGGTGTTGTCGCTCATGTCCACTCCCCGCTGCAAGGGAGAGTCGCGTCGAAATTGTTCCTAGGCGTCGGAGACGGAAGCCTCGATCGGCGCTGGACGGCCACGAACGCACTCGCATCGCCCCGTAGCCGTCGATACGGGGCTCCGACCCGACCTCAACGCTCCTACGGGCCCAGCTACCCGGCAACGGAAAAAGGTCCTCGCCTTCGCGCCCGCTTCGCGGGGAGGTCAGCGCGGCACCGGGCCGGGACGCCGCACACGCTCGGGGTGTTGCGCACCAACGGCGGGCGGCGGAGTTCGAGGGTGGCCGGACCCAGGCCCGCGGCTTGGGGGCGGTCAAGACCGCGCGTGTCGGTCAGAGAACGAGCCTCCAACCCCCGGCCGAGAGGGCAGGGCGGGGTAGTGGGCGACGAGCCCGTGCTTCTCAACAGGCGGCCACAGCGCGCAGTTCACCTGGCGGTCAGGGTGTGGCGAAGCGCTCGGCAAGGGCGCGTAATCCGGTGGCAAAGATGCCGTCGCGGAAGGACCCGACCAGTTCGTCGGCGTCGGAAGCCTCGCAATCGAAGACCACCGACCAGCCCACGAACGCTTCGCCGGTGGTGGTCAGCGGCAGGACCCGCACGGTCGCGCGATAGAACCGCACGGCGTAAGGGGATTCGACGATGTCGTAGGTCAGCGACCTTTCCTGGTCATCCATCGCGACGAGCGTTTCCACCACGGTTGCGCCGTCGGACATGATTAGGGAACGGACGCTGCCGACGCGGTCGGACGCGTCCCCGGCACGCAGGTCGCTGCGGGCGACGGCGGGTTGCCAGTCCGCCAGGCCGCCGAAGTCGCGGACCGTGCGCCACACCGTTGCGGCCTCGGCAGGGATGACTGCGCTGGCAAAGGTTTCGGGCATCGGTGTTCTCCGTATTCGAGTGGGGTGCGGTGACCGCAGGTAGGAAGCGGTCGTGCCGTCGACGCTAGGAACGCTGCGGCTGTCGGGGGAGGGTGTGGTGCACCCACCTCCGAAGCCGGCGAGGGCTACCGTGGCTCAGCGACACCTGCGAAAGCCAAAGGATCTCGGCAATGGCGGATGGTAAAGGTTCGGAGCGGCGGCGTCCGACGCTGCGCAGCCCCCTCGTCGCCTTGGCCGTCGACGAGGTGTCGTCGGGTGGCACCCTTGCCGTCCCGATGCTCGCGCGCGGCGAGCTGACGCCGACGCAGGTCGTCGACCTCGGCAAGCTCGGCATCGACCGGATCGTTGACCAGGGCACGCTGGGGGCGCCGCATGCGCCGCGCGACCTCAGTCGGACGCTCCGACCGTGCTGGTCGCCCTCCGAACAGAGCTGTTGCTTCGCTCGACGGCCGGCGTGCGGCACCTCCCGGTGGACGACTTCTTCCTCCGGGCCGAACGGCCCGATCTCCGCCCGGGCGAGTTCCTGAGCGAGATCGTCGTGCCGGCGCACGGCGGCGACTGGGCCGCCGGCTACTACAAGCTCAAGTTCGCCGAGTCCTCCTGGCCGGTGGTCACGACGGCCTGCCTGCTCCCACCCCCGAGCTCCCGCTTGTCGTGAGAGGTCGTGTTGGGCGGCGTCGCCGACGTGCCACTGCGCATCCAGCTATCGGGCATACCGGTACCGGACCTCGACCGGACCACGATCGACCGCGTCATCGCCGACCGGCTCGCCGCGCTTGCGCCCGAGCGCCGCTGGTCCGACCTGCGCGCCGGATCTGCGGGACATCGTGGTCGTCAACACCTCGGCTGGCGCCCTGCTCGGTCTCGTCGGGCTGTACCTGCGGCGCACCCTTCCCGAAACCAACGCGTTCGTCCAGCACGCCGGCTCCGCTACCCGACGCCGCTCCACTCGCGAGCTCCTGCGCGGCCTGGCCGAAAACCGCACCAGCCTCGCCCGCATCCTGGGATTCAGCCTCGCCAGCACGGTCGTTTACTACACCTGGGCAATCGGCATCTCCAGCTTCGCGATCGCCAGCAAGGGCGTCCCCGCCGCGCCGGCCATGTGGTCCACTGTGGTCGCCCACCTGTTCTTCATGGCCACTCTGCCGCTGTGGGGCAAGCTGTCGGACCGGTTCGGACGCAAGCCGGTCTTCCTCACCTACGGCGTGGCCTTCCTGGTGCTTTCGTTCCCGCTGCTGCTGGGCGTTACTGGCTCCGCGCTGCGGCTGGCGCTGGTCCTGATGATCGCGCTGTTCTTCCTGGGCGCCTTCGTGGGCATCATGCCGGCCTATTTCGCCGAGTTGTTCCCGACCGCGGTGCGCGCCTCGGGCATCGGGGTGCCCTACTCCTTCGTCGTCGCGATCTTCGGTGGCACCGCGCCATACGTGCTGACCTGGCTGACCAGCAAGGACCTCAGTGGGCCTTCGCCCTCTACATGGTGGTACTCGTCGCCGTCGGTGTGGTGACCACGTTGCTCACCCCAGAAACCAAGGCAAAGGATCTCACCTGAGACAACGCTGCCGTGGCGGTGGTTGTGGTGATGCCGTGACGAAGGGCACGCCGTTCGGGGAGGGTGCATCGCACCCATTCGCACCCTCGCGATCGCGATTAGCCTGGTCGGCGTGGAACGGGACAACAGGCTCGGTGATTATCTGCGTGCTCGCCGCGATGTGACGACGCCGCGGGATGTCGGGTTGCCCGATGACGGCTCCCGGCGGGTGCCGGGGTTGCGGCGGGACGAGGTGGCGCTGCTCGCCGGGGTGAGCACTGACTACTACATCCGGCTGGAACAGGGCCGCGAGCGGCACCCCTGCGAGCAGGTCCTCCAGGCGATCGCGCGGGCGCTGCGGCTTGACGACGCCGCGGCTGCTCACCTGTTCCGGCTCGGCTTGCCCGCTCTCGCTGGGTCCCCGGTGCCGACTACGACCGTCAGCCCGGATCTGCTGCGGCTGATGGACAGCCTGCGCGACGTGCCCGCGTTCGTGGTCGCGGCATCCCAGGATGTCTTGGCCGCCAACGCGATAGCGGAGGAGCTGTACCGCGGTTTCGCTCGCTTCGACAACCTGCTTCGGATGATCTTCCTGGACCCCTTCGCCCGCGAGTTCTACGGGGACTGGGACAAGGCGGCCGGTATCGCCGTCAACAACCTGCGGGCCTCGTCGGCGCAGCTCGCCGCCGCCGACGAGCGCATTGAGCGTCTCGTGGGCGAACTCAGCGTGCACAGTCCGGCCTTCGCGACATTGTGGGCACGTTACGAGATCCGCCCGCGCACACACGAGGACAAGCATTTCCGCCACCCTCGGGTCGGCGAGCTACACCTGCACTTCGAGGCGCTGGCGGTCACCAGCGCTCCCGGACAGCACCTGTCGGTCTACAGCGCGAAGCCCGGCAGCCCCAGCGGCGACGGCCTGATCCTGCTACGCCGGCTCGCCGAGCAGAACACCTCTTCGGAGAAGGGAAACATTCACTCATGACCGAACCCATCGCCCACGCCGCCGGACGCTTCGAGATCGCCGGCAAGAAGGTCGCCCGCCTCGGCTTCGGCGCCATGCGCCTCACCGGACTCGGCGTCTGGGGCGAACCCGACGACCGCGACGAGTGCGTCCGGGTCGTCCGCCGCGCTGTCGAACTCGGCGTCCAGCTCATCGACACCGCCGACTCCTACGGCCCGCACATCAGCGAGGAGATCATCCGGGAAGCCATTCACCCGTATCCCGACGACGTGCTCATCGCAACCAAGGCCGGCCTCACCCGCAACGGCCCCGACGTCATCGAGACGGATCAGGGGATGGTGCGCCTCGGCCCCAAGGCTTGGCCCCCGGTGGACGCCCGGAATACCTGCGGCAGCAGGCCCTGATGAGCCTGCGCCGGCTCGGCCTGGACCACATCGACCTCTTCCAATTACACCGCATCGACGCGAAGATCCCGCTGGCAGAGCAGGTCGGTGAGCTCAAAAACCTCCAGGACGAAGGCAAGATCGTCGCGATCGGACTGTCCCAGGTGACGGTCGGCCAGATCGAGCAGGCACGCGAGATCGCCGACATCGTCACCGTCCAGAACCGCTACAACCTCACCGACCGCAGCTCCGCCGCCGTGCTGGACTACTGCACCCGGGAGGGCATCGGCTTCATCCCCTGGGCACCGGTGGCGGCCGGCGAACTCGCCCGCCCGGGCGGACCGGTCGACCGCGCCGCAGCCGCACACGACGCCGCCCCGTCCCAGATCGCGCTCGCGTGGTTGCTGGCTCACTCCGAGGTCATGCTGCCCATTCCCGGCACCTCCAAGCTCTCGCACCTGGAGGACAACATCGCGGCAGCGAACCTGCGCCTGAGCGCCGAAGAGATCGACGAGCTCACCGACGCCGCGCTCCTGCACCAATCGTGACCAGCCAAGAGCTCAAAGGGCAGGTCCGTCAGCGCGCGGGTTCGTATGCGATCGGAGCTACCGAACGCGCGAACTCGATTAGCGCGGTGCTGACCTGCTCTGGAGCTTCCTGCTGCGTCCAATGACCGACGTCAGGTAGGACCACGGCTTCGCTTCGACCCACCACGAGCTCGTCCAGCCGCTCGATTGCGTCCCGCACTCCAGGGAAGTTCAGACACCTGTCCTGTTGGCCCACCAGGTACAAAGCGGGACAACGAATCACACCGTTGTGCAGGAAGGCGGTGAGTTCCCAGTTGCGATCCATATTGCGATACCAATTGAGGGCGCCGCTGAAGCCGGCCGAGAATTCGGCCGCATAGGCCTCAATATCGGCCTCGGTGAGCCAGGCAGGAAGGTTCGCGGGCTCTGAATAGATGTCGAGATATGTGCGACCAGCAGGGACGATGGGCGCGGGTGGCCGGGAATGAGCCCGGGGCTGGGCCGACTTTCGGGCACCGCGAAGCATCAGCCGGAAGGTCTTGCGCGGGTCCGCGCCGAGGTCCGCGTCTGCCGCACCCGGGCGTTGAAAGTAATTGGTGTAAACACCATCGCCGAAAGCTTCGACCATATCGGCGAGTTGCGACTGCGCACCACGGGGCCGGTACGGCAGGCTCATGCCGACCACCCCACGTACCAGGTCCGGCCGCATGAGCGCCGTATGCCACGCTACTTCCGCACCCCAATCGTGACCGACGACCACCGCCGCTTTCTCATCGAGAGCGTGCAGCAGGTGGATGACATCGCCAACCAAATGCATAATGGAGTACTTTTCCACGGCAGTGGGATGCTCGCTCTGGCCGTACCCGCGCTGATCCACCGCTACCGCTCGAAACCCGGCCTCGGCGAGTGCGTTAATTTGATGGCGCCATGAATACCACGCCTCCGGAAAGCCGTGTAAGAGCAGCACCAGCGGCCCGGTACCGGCTTCGGCGATATGCAGGCGGACGTCACCCGCCTGAACGAGTCGATGCGTAACCGAATTCATTGTTATTGGTCCCTAGTGGTCGGACTACCAGGTGACGGGGAACCGATCGAACCCGCCGATTACCGTTTCAATACGGCGCGGCAAGGCTTCGCAGGCGCGCGCCGGTTGCATGGTGGGGAAACGTCCGAACAGTTCTGTCAGCATCACGTCAAGTTCGACTCGCGCCAGCTGCTGCCCTAGGCACTGGTGCGGGCCGAAGCCGAAGGATGCGTGCCGAACTCGGCGGCGGGTTGCGTCCATCGCTTCGGGATGGGGACAAAGAGCCGGATCTCTGTTCGCGGCGGGGAGAAATGCTACCACGCGTTCCCCTGCCTTGATCTCCTGATCGCCAAGCGTGATGTGCTCGCGGGCCACCCGGTCTACGCCGTACTGAATGACCGTGATGTAGCGCAGTAGTTCTTCGACGGTTTCTGCGCTTTGCTTCGCGCCCGCAAGAAGGTTGCGGCGTGCCTCCGGGTTCTGACTAAGCACGGCTACGCTTTCGGTGACCATCCCGGTGATGGTCAAATATCCGCCCATCAGCAACGTCACGGCCAAGTCGGCGAGCACGACATCGGCGAATTGCCCGGTAGCGATAAGCTCGTCAAGGAGGCCGCCAGTGGGTGCGCGCCGAATCTCCTCGATCACCCGGGACATATGATCAAGGGCTTGGTCCACGACTGCCCGGCTTTCCTCCGCCGTCTGCCCTCGACGCAAGAGACCTTCGATTATTTCTCTAAATTCAGAGCGAAAAACGGGGAGAATGCCAAGTATTTCATGAATAACGCGCTCTGGTACCGGCAGGGCGAAGGTTTCGATCAGATCGGCTGATCGGTTCTCTCTTTTTGAGAGCACGTCGAGTTGTTCCCGGGCGATTTCGCGAATCCGGGGCTCCAGCTGCTGGATCCGGCGGGCAGAGAATGCCTTGTTCAGGGGCTGGCGGTACCATCCGTGTTGGGGTGGGTCATTATGCAGCAGCCGACCGATCTTGCGCTCCTCTTCGGACCAGGAAGCTCGATGCATCGGCTCATCGCCGGCGCCGAACCGGGCGTCCGAAAGAATCAACCGCACCTCTTCGTACCCCTTGGCAAGCCAAACCTTTTCACCCGTTGCGAGGGTTACTTGCTTAACTTGTTCGCTCCAGGAGGTAAGCGCGGATAAGGACTCCTCCGAAAAGTCGAATGAAGCGGTTTCAGGTTGTGTGGATGCGTTCGTCATAACCATTTCCCTGTCTGATCGCGGCGCGGACGGCCTTACCGAAATGGTCGTCTACTTGCCCGAAGGTCACCCAGTCTTCGGTGGTGAACGAGTAGGTTGCTCTGGTCATATACCAATCAACGTGAAAGTCGGCACAGCGCGCGAGCCATCGGTAATGCTGACTGAGCGGATGACCGGGATCGTCGGCGACTCGATGCATGTGCGCTATCTTGCCGCGCACTTCGGACAGCAAGTTTTGAATCGCTCGCAACTCGTCGACGTGTTGTTCCTCGACCAGGAGGGTGACCGTGTTGACCTGTCCGGCATGCATATCGTCGTCGAGATTGGCGATATCGTTGCTCACTCGGACACACCAGCCGAGGTCTAGGCAGCAAGATCGATAACGGTCGACTTCGATCGGGTCGATATCGTGCGGCGTATTGGTCATCATGGCGCTGAGCAACAGTATTGGAGTGCCTACCGCATAGCTGCCGTTCGCGAGGTGTTGGTCGAGCGTCGGCGTAGATTCGTCGTTTGCTCGCAAGTTGCGATTTACCAGGTGGCTTCGCAGAGTCTTCGCCAGCACATCAACGAAGATTTCCGCACACTTCGCCGATTGTGCCCGACGCACGGCTCCACCCATGCAATCCGCGAAGCAGGAGATGGTCTGCTCGACAGCGGAAAGCCGGCCGGTCGCACTCGCCGAAGCGCCATCGTTATCCAGCGCGCCGGAGTCGCCCTTCGCAGATCCCCGCTGGTCCGGGATGACGTTGGACGGGGTGGGAGTTCTGGCCTCGGGTACGGCGGAAAGTTTGGTGACACCTAAGCAAGCGTCCGTAAGATCTTGCAAGGCCGTTTCGGTAAAAATTCCCGACTCGTCATCTATGATGTCGTCATACATGAATAGCGTGAGACATTGGGCGGCAAACTCGCGTACCGTCTGATTGAAGGCGCCCGCAAAGGTGTACGCGGCAAGCAAAGATGACCAGGGAAGAGCCGCACTACTCCGCGAGAGCTTAATATCCGGACGGGCGCGCGTCCACTCGTCAAGGTACCGGTACACGGCTACGGCCGCTTCGCATTGCTGAAGCGGCCAACGGGCGGTACGTGTCGAATCTAGCTCACCGAGAAGTCCGGTCACAGAACAGGTCAAGTCAGCGGGTTTGTTGCCGTTGTCCACGCGGGCCTCGAAATTCAGGTAAGAGCTGAATAGGGCAGGTAAGAACTGGATAGGTTGTTCGGGTAAGAACCGAAGGGGTATTTACCGACACGTGTTAGATGGTGACGGTAGGTAGCCGCACGGTGCCGGTCAACGCGAGACCGGACGGGGCGAGCCGGAGGGGCAGACGGTAGGGCATGAAAGGGCATAGTTGGCAGGCGCTGGTTTCCGGCACGCGCTACCGTCACGCGCAGGGCCTGCCGTCCTCTGTGGCCCGCTCCGACTCGCTGCGCCGCTCGCTCGTGGCGAGCGATGCCAGTACCTCGACGCGCGGCCCAGTGGTGTAGTAGTCGTTGAAGTCTCGTTGCATCGCAAGGCTTTCCCGCTCCAACCTGGACGCGCGGTGGAAAGCTGGCGAATATGGCGAATCGGGAGTTCGGTCGAGAACTGACCGATGTGGTTCGTGAGTTGGTGTTGTGCACCGAGTCGCCACATGTGCGAGGGCTGATCAGGAGCGGTCCGAATGGGACACGCGGTCTTAAGCAGTTGGTGCCTCTACGGATAGTCGCATCCCCATGCCTCGCGAGGCACGGGGATGCCGGACCAAGAATGCGCTAGGTCGCACGACTCCTTAGGGCGTCACCGCCGCCAGACAATGCGCGCCTAGCCGACCCAAAATGTGCCACCGGCGGCCCCGAGGCCGTTGCCAGCGTTGTTGCCGGCGTTGCTGCCTGGGTTCCCGCCGGAATTGCCGGGGTTGCTGTTGTGGTTTCCGTGGTCGTGGCCTGAGATGGGTTGGACCACGTGCTGCGTAGCCGCTACACCCAACGAGTCGTTCACGGCAGCGGAAGCGACGCCGCCGAGTCCCAATGTCAAGAAGGCCGCAAGCACCAAGCCGACCACCGCGCGTGCATCTGTACGCATCGGAAAATTCCCCTACCATAGTGCAGATAATTTGCCAGCGGACCGAGCTCTGACTCCTCGTCAGAGGCGGGGAAATGCGGCGCTCGAACCGACACTAGCGGCAACGCCCCGGGAGCGACGGGCATTCCCGCATGGCCGTGATTTTTCCTAAGTTGAATTGTCGATCGTCGGTTCGATTTCCGGACGAAATCCGCGCGGCGTGGTGACCAAAGTCCCGCTATTGCGAAGGACTCATTGCCCGGAAGTACGCTTCGCGCCGAGGTGATCATAAAATGCCTGGGCGCGGCCGGGTTTGCACACCGGTGCGATGTCATCCTGATGTCGGAGCAGGGCGTCCACCGACTGCGATGGCGCCTGACGCTTCGGCGTGATCAACGCTACTTCCGGCATGACCGGCGCGAACCCGGCGCCAAGTCATACCTGTCGCCTTTGTTGTTCTTAAGGACACGCGCACTGCCGCCACCTTCGTGCTGCGCCGGATTCCAGGTGCACATACGCTGCCCCCTGATGCCAACGATCTGGGGGGTTGGATAAGGGGATCTGGGGGCTATGAGCTTGTCCGGGCATCGATCTCCGCATGAACTCCGAGCCCATTAGAAAAGGAGGAGCTAGTGCTCGATACGACGCAGCGATTCAGCTCTGCCGAGCTCGATGTCCAGCGCGTGGAGTTCTTGCCTGCACGCACTGTGCTGACGACGTTCCCGTGGGGCGGCTTCGTGATCAACGGCGGTGACGGCGGCAACGGCGGCGGTACCGGTGGCGGCACCGGTGGCGGCGACGGCGGCAATGGCGGCCCCTTCGGTCACGGCGGTCACGGCGGCAACGGCATCGGCGGCAACGGCGTCGGCGGTAACGGCGTCGGCGGGCCGGGGGGCCCGGTGTTTTGATCCGTCCCGGCATGCGCGGCGGGCCCGTCCTGCCTGGGCGGACCCGCCGCTTTGTGCCGGGCACGGGTGCTGCGCGAATTCGAGGACTACTGCTCCCTGGAGCCGGACCGGACGAGCGTCGTCCGGTAGCCGAAGGTGTCGCCGGGATGGGAGTTGGCCTTCGTGTGGCGGCAGGTAGCGACGTCGTACCAGGGCACAGTTCGCCGTAACGGCGCCGCCAGGCGTCTGCGGGCGCACGGCTGTCACGCGAGGTGCATTTCGGATGCGAATGACAGATGTGAACAAATGTGACGCCGCAGACGCATGCAAGGTCCTGAGGCGCTGTCTTTTCGAAATCTTTATGCTTGCCAGAATAGGTTTTCTGGCACCCTTGGTGGTGGCAGCACGGGCTCGGTGTCGGGGTCGGGGGTGCTGCGAGGAGCGCTTTACCTGCGTCGGGGGTAGGTGAGGCGCTCCTTTCCTATCCAGGTCGTGGTGACCACGACCGACGCGGCTGGCGTCGTGCAGCCGATGATGGCCGACCCACGACTGCGCAAGATTTCCTTCACCGGTTCGACCCGCGTCGGCAAGCTGCTGCTCGGCCAAGCTGCCGAGCACGTCCTGCGGCCCGCGCAGCGGGGGTGGACTTTCGGCACTTGGTCGCAACCGCCTTCCACGCGGAACGTGAAGGCACTGGCCCGAAGATTAGATGCGACGGTTTGTGGTGAACCTGACCCGCTGCCAGGGGTTTGCGCAGCAGCACCGTCATGTCCCTGGAAGGCGACGCAGTCGGTCTCTTCAGGAACACGAAACTTAAACGGGAGTCGACATGGCGAAAGCAGAAGTCGGGTACGAGCGCGATATCCGTCCGCTGTTCCGCGAGGAGGACATCAGCTCGATGTCAATCGCGTTCGATCTCGCGTCCTACGATGACGTGCGTGCCAACGCCGACGCAATCCTCGCGCAGCTCTCGGATGGGACGATGCCCTGCGACGGACCTTGGCCGGAGGAGCACGTCGAGCTCTTTCGCAGTTGGGTAGACGCTGACTGTCCGGCCTGAGGGAGGCTGCGGGGTCTCCTACGACGTGGCATCTCTCAATGCCTGAACGTAGCTCCCGCCCACTGCATGAACGGGAGCTACAGATAGAGCAGGACTAGGTTCTGGGCCTAGCAACTGCGGCTAAATGGGTTGAGGTTTAGGGGATGGGCTTGGAGAAAAGGCCGGAGGTGCTCAGCACCAGCCGCCCCAGCCCCAGCCCCAGCCGCCCCAGCCGCCCCAATTGTTGCCCCAGCCCCAGCCGCCCCAGTTGTTGCCCCAGCCGCCCCAGCCGCCCCAGCCGCCCCAGCTGGTGCGGTTTCCGAAGCTGGTCCGGCCGAACACTGTGCTGATCTTCATCGTGATCCCTCGCAATTCTGAACAATGCAATGGTTTTCTCGGTTTTCCGTGTCAAGCGTGTTGTGCGATTCACCAACACCGGCGCACTTCCGGAACGCGTGCTGACGCACCATGGCCGAAGTGCGCGATCAATCCCTCAGCGGGGACGCAAGAAAAGCGCCCCCATTACCGTGTTGTAGTGCATCTACCACCCTAAGGCCGAAGGCCTGCGCGTAAAGGGGACTTTCGCCCCTAATTCAATACGTGATCTTCGATCACAAGACAGGACAAGCACTTCCGCCCGTCCTTGCAGCCGCCGCTGGCTTCCTGCCCAGCACAGCGCCGCGAGTTCACCCGGCTTACCCGTAGTGCGGCTGAACCGAGACGGTGGATTGATTAGTAGCACCAACTGAATCCGAGCTGAACCCGTCGGCTCATACCTCCTTCGTCGTGGAACCCGGACCATGAACGTGCGGCGGAGTTCGACGCGCAAAGACCTAACAGGACAGATCGGACTGTCAGGAGGAGCGATGGGGAGGAGACCCAGCACACGCGATCCCACCGGCATGGTGGACTGAACACACGCCAGCCCCTGGCTTCGAAGCAGACACATCGACCAAGCGGCGTGACGATGGACGTCGTTTGCTGGCGCGCCATCTTCGCCGTCGTCGAATGATGCTCTTCCGCCAGGGTTTTCAGCGTGTGGACGACTCCATTCGCCCACTGCACGGGTGAGTTGGTAGCCGGGAGATGGTAGCCGTCTCCCGGCAGGTAGGTACTACTTACCGATGCCCCGATACCGCGCACCGCGGGTGGCGGCGAGGGTGGTCGGACGACTTCTATGGCGCATCAGCCGGTGTTCCCGCCGGAGTTGCCGGGATTCCCGTTTCCGTTCCCCTGGGGCTGGAGCTGGATCACCTGCTGCGTTGCCGCCACACCCAACGAGTCGTTCACGGCAGCAAAAGCGACGCCGCCGACTCCCAATGCCAGGGACGCTGCCAGCATCAAGCCAGCCAGCGCTCGCGCACCTGTACGCATAGGACAGTTCCCCTATCTTAGTGAACAAAAAATCACACACCGGATCGAGCTCTGACTCCTCGTCAGAGGCGGGGAAATGCGGCGCTCGAACCGACACTGGAGGAACGCGCCCAGGAGTGCCAGGCATTCCCGCGCGGCCCATGATTTTTTGGTAGCCGAATTGTTGATCGTCCGGTTCGGTATCCGGACAAAATTCGGCCAGTGCGGTGACAAAAGTCCCGGCACTGGCCAAGGCGCGGTGACAAAAGTCCCGGCACGCTATGGACTAATTGCCCGGAATTGGATCGTGATACCTCGACCGGCTGTTGTTCGTGACACATCGCCGTTTCCGCGCGATCGCCGTGCTATGCCGAGGTGTGCGCGGGAGCGGCGTTCTCGGCGGGCGGTGGTCGGCGAGAACCGCGACTCGCCGCGCCGATATGATCACAAATGATCTGGGCGCGGATGGCTTTCAAACAGCGGTGCGATGTCATCTTGACGTCGGGGCACGGTGTTTCCAGCAGAGCTTGATATTGCGGCGGAACTCGCCGGTGCTAACCGGCGTGTGTCGAAACGAGATCACTTTTCTTCAATATCACCCGCCGCTGTGACGGTGATTGAACTTCGTGGCCCGCAGGCCACCCATGACCGGCGCAAACCCGGCGTCGAGCCGTGCCTGGCGTCTTTGTTGCTCATGACGGCACGCCCCTTGCCGCCACTTTCGGGCTGCGCCGGATCTAAGGTGCACATACGCTGCCTCGTGATGCCAACGAAACTGGGGGTTGGATAAGGGGATCTGGGGGTTTCATGACCTTGTCTAGGCATCGATCTCCGCTTGGACTCCGAGCCCATAAGCAAAGGAGGAGCAAGTGTTCGATACGACTCAACCACTGAGCACTGCCGACCTCGTTGACCAGCGCATCGAGTTCCTGCCTGCACGCACCGTCTTGACGACATTCCCATGGAACGGTGGCGGTTTCGTGATCAATGGCGGCGACGGCGGCAACGGCGGCGGTACCGGTGGCGGCACCGGTGGCGGCCAAGGCGGCAACGGCGGCACCTTTGGCCATGGCGGTCCCGGTGGCAACGGCATCGGGGGCAACGGCTTCGGTGGCAACGGGATCGGTGGTCCTGGGGGTCCCGTGTTTTGATCGGTCCCGGCAAGAGCGGCGGGCCCGTGGTAACTGTGCGGACCCGCCGTTTCTGCCCAACACGCGAGTGCTGCCCGAGGGTCCCGGAAACCGCCGACCTGATCCAGCATGGCACGCGAGGTGTTACCGCCAGCGCGGGGCGTGGCCAGCGCAGCGGTTGTGTCAGTCAGCGAGTCAATACGGATCAGCGCAGATTCGGGCCACCGGCGCCACCGATGCCGTTGCCGCCGTGGCCACCGTCGGTGCCGTGGCCGAATGCACCGGCGGCACCAACAGCGCCACCGGCACCACCGGCGCTGCCGGCGGTGGCGCCACCGTTGCCGCCCTTGCCGCCATTGACGACGAAGTCGTTGAGTAAGCCGTGAC
This sequence comes from Saccharopolyspora phatthalungensis, assembly GCF_014203395.1. NCBI lineage: Bacteria > Bacillati > Actinomycetota > Actinomycetes > Pseudonocardiales > Pseudonocardiaceae > Saccharopolyspora > Saccharopolyspora phatthalungensis. Next base: position 1,320,045 of record NZ_JACHIW010000002.1, on the reverse strand, counting down.
CGAACGAGAACATCGACATGACCGTGCGCGCGGGCAGAAACTCCACGCGGTGCTCGGCCAGTTCGGAAAAGGTCAACGACTGAATCTTATCGAACACTTGGTCCCCTTGTTGGATGATCGGGGAATCTCTTGAATTTTGACCCAAACTAAATCGTAGACCGCTATCCTCTTTTTTCAATACCTCCGGATTAGTTGACATCAGGATAGATTTGAAACCGAGGCGGACCGAAAAGCCCATAACGGGAGCCGCTTCATGCGAGAGTGTCCGGACCGTGCGGCCTTTAAGGGCCTTTAAGGTGTGCCCGGAGTCCCGCACTGATCAGGACCCGGCTCTTGGTTCGCGGACGGGCCAGAACGGCACCATCCGACTCTCGTGTCCGTTGTCGGGCCAGTGGGATTTGTAGGCTTCGGTCAACGCCTCGCCCAGGTCTGCCTTGCCGGTAGGCCGCCCGTCGGCGGACCGGTGCTCGAATTCGATCCATCCCCGGGTGCTGGGCCGGAAGGTGACCACGCCGCCGCCGTCGACGACTCTGCGGCCGGTCACCAGCCGCCCGTCGCGGGTGCGGAACAGATTCTCGGCCGGCACCAGCACCCGGCTTCGGCCAGAATCGAGCACCTTGCCCGGAAGCTCCGGGGGAACACCACCACGAATCGCCAGCACGGTCCATCTGTCATGGAACATCCCGATGCCGCGTTGACCGAGCATCCGGGCGAACCGGTCGAGTCCGAGAGCGCGGCCGTCCCAGAGCTGGATCGCCTGGTGATCCGGGGTAGTAGTGGCCAGGATGAGGCTCGCGTCGTCGTAGAGCTGGTAGGAGTGGGCGGCCGCGACCGCCCCGGCCGTCGAGGTACCGGGGGCGGGCAGCAACATCGAGTTGTGGGGCAGGTCGATCGTTTGCGTGCGGTATTCGGGATCGTTGGAGCCGGTGTCGCGCCACGGCCGGGTCGCGGCGAACAGCTGCATCAGTTGCGTCTGGGCGGCGTGACTCAGCGGCAGCAGCTCCAGGAATTCCAGGAAGTGCTCCAGCCGCGCCTGATCGTCGAGTCTTGGGTCCTCATGGCCCAGCAGATCGGGCTCGTTGATCCACCGGTCCAGTGCCGGGTAGATCGTGGGATCGGTGGCAGCCACGATCATCGCCGCGCTCAGCTCGGTGCGCACCTGCCAGATGGCGGGGTTCAGGCTCCCCGCCCAGAGCCGGAACTCCGTGCGGTCGTGGCCGTCCTCCCGGTCGAGATGAAACTGCACCGCGTCGTGCTTGTTCGAGTTCAGGTAAAACACCGGTTCGTAAGCGGTGACGGTGTCCCAGCCCTGACCCTCGGTGCCTAGGTCCACCGGAAGCGGCATGGGGCCTGACCTCCAGAGGTTGCGGTGCGCGCCCCCGTCCCCGCTGCCCTGGACGTTGCCCAGCCGGTACAGCAGCGCTTCGGCGCTTTTGATCAACTGCGCCAGCCGCACATAATGCCGCGGAGTCAATGGCCAGTCGAAACTGACGTTCACCTGGCCCGCGCAGTTCCGGGCATCGCCGCCATACCTGCGTGCCGCCGCCAGCACCCGGGCCACATCATTCCAGGCACCGGCACGCAGAATCGGCGAGATCACCTCCACCTCGTGGTCCAGGTCCTCCTCGATCAGGGCCCACTTCCCGCCGGCCACCACGGCTTTGGCCTCATCCGGACCGAGCAGGCTCGATGCCGCGTCCTCCCAGTCCAAAAGCCCCTCGTCGTCCAGATGGGCCCCCAGGCGTTCCAGCTGCGTGACGAAATCGCTGGCGGGGAGGTGGAATTCGATCTCGAACCCCATACGCACGTCGGGCCTCGAACTCACCCCGCCCGGCACACCGCGGGGGAAATACAGGACCGGATCACGTCCCTGGGCCATAGTCTCGCGCGCCCGGTCGTACACCTGCCGCAGCATCCGGCGCCGGGCATTGCGCAACGCCCCTTCCACGGTCCTCGACCGCGGCAGCCCCGCCCGCATGCTCGTCAACTCGGCCGGAGTCCACTCCCGCCGCTCGGCCAGCATCCGCCTCGTCCGCTCCACCTGCGGACGCACCTCGGGATGGAAATCCGGGGGCATCGTCGCCAGATGCCGCTGCATCCGCCCGGTCAGCTCAGTGAACTCCGCGACCGGATCCGGCACGGAATCCACCGCAGCGGGCAGACCGGAAGCCGCCACACCCTGGCCCGGCGGTCCGGAACCCACAAGGGATTCCGCCTCGCCGAGCGGCGCCTCGGCGGGCTCTGGCGGCGGCGCAGTGGCCGGCTCCGACGCGGTGGTCGGCTCCGGCGCATCCCGATGCGCGTGCGGTGACTCAGACGCCTCGGGTTCCGCAGATCGCCGGACCCGCCGACGCTCGGGAGCATCGGCTGAACCGGAGTCACCTTCGGAACGCTCGCGCTTGACACCACGAGTCCCGTCTGCGGCGGGGGTCTGCGTAGCGCGGGGTCTGGAGAGGTCGGCATTGTCGTCGCCTGCCCACCTGATCACCGGCTCCGGGCGCGCTTGCTCGGGGTAGTGCGGCGGGGCCGAGTTGGTCAATGCGGCCCGCAGCTCCGGACCACGGGAGAACAACTCCTGCCCGTCGGCGCCCAGCAGCGACCAGTGGCCGGTTCCTCGGCCGTCGACGAACTCCGGCAGCATCCGTCCGTCGTCTGTCAGCACCGTCTCGGTGGCATGCACCGCACCGTCCCTGGTCTGCCACACCCCGCTGGCGTCCGTCGTCCACACCTGCGTCCGCAAGCTCGTCGCGAACTGCTGCGAGAACGTCGCCTCACCCGGTTCTGGTCGGCGTCGGGCCCCGCATCCGCACAACGCCGCCAAACTCGCCGCGAATCGCTGTGAGAACGACGCCTCACCCGGCCCCGGTCGCCGTCCGGCACCGCATCCGAACAATGCCACCGGCAACCCCGCGACAAAACGCCGGTCCCGCCATATCCGCTCTGCGGTCTCCTCGGGTCCGACCTCCCGGTCCGGCCAGCGCGCATTCCCTTGCCGGGTCACGTGCACACCTACCACCTGCACGCCCGGCAAATCCGAGGCCAACGCCACCGCCTCGGCCGCCACCGCGCCCTCACCCGGCGCGAAGACCATCAACGGCGCCGGACTCGCCAACCGCGTCACCTCCGCCGGTGGTTCCACCGCCAGCGGCTCCCGCCCGTCGTCCCGGAACAGCATCCATTGTGGACTGTCTCCGGTGTTCGTCCGTGCCAGCACATCCGTGCCCGACCGCCGTGCCTCGGCCACCGATTCACCGGGCACCGCCGTGTGCTCACTGCCCAGCACCACCAGTAGCCCGTCCCGGTCCGGTGAGACCGCCGCGAATCCGGGCGACCTCGTCCATGCCGGGTAGGCGATCACCTCGTCCGATCCGCGTACCGCCAAGACGGCAGGCAGAGACGGAATGGTTGCCGCCAGTGCCGCGACCTCCGCCCAGGCGCCCGTTTCCGCCCGGCCGTCGTGGGAGAGGCGGAAGGCTATCCGTTGGGCCATTCGGTCCCACAGGTCTTGCATGGCCATTGCCGAGGATGTGTCGCCCTGCCTTGGGCGTTGCCACACACCGCTCAGGATGGTTCTGGCTCGTGCCTGCAGATCGGCCACCCAGCCGGCGGAAAGTGCGCTCAACGCGCGTTCGGCCTCCTGGAACTGTTCGTTCCAGCGCCGGTGCAAACCGGCGATCTCGGTTTCCGTGACCTCAGCGGGCCGAGCGGGGCGAGCAGCGCTGGAAAGGGCTGCGTCGCGTTGCCGGTCGACCGCCGCGATCGCGGCGGCGACCCCTCCGGCGTTGCCGTAACTCGGCGGGGAATCCCGCTCATAGTGCGGCAGGATTTCCAAGGGCTCGTCGGGGTCACGGACACCCTCGGGCCGCTGCCAGTTCAGCTCCGGTGTCACGTTCCGCAGCCGGTCCATCACCTCATCGGCGTGGAACGCTGCCTGCGGGTAGCCGTCGTAGACGTATACGGGTCGGGGCGGCCCACCAACTGGGCGCATGCCTTCGGCGAGTGCTCTGGCGTACCAGCCCGGAAGAGGCACGCCATCCTCCGACTCCGTCACGATCACCACCGCTCGTCCGATGTGCCCGCCATCGGCGCGCCGGAACTGCGAGGAACGTTGCATGCGAATGCCCAGCCGAACAGGTTCCGGTAACTCAAGCACGCCAGTTCCGTTGCGTACTCTGATTTGTCCGTTCCGTACTTCCACGAAGACGAACAGCGGGTCCGGAGCGAACTCGGCTACCGCGCGCCGCAGCATGGGCCCGTCCCAGGTGCGCTCCAACGAGCCCCATCCGGTCCAGCGCGGGACGACGTCCGTTCCCGCCGGGAAACCCACGGCGTTTGGCCCCGACTCCAGGTCAAGACCGATGTGCAAGGTGTGGGACTCCAATTCCTCCCGCGGCGGGGGAGGCTGGTGCATTCGGTCGGGCGTCAACAGTCGCAGGCCGGACTCCACAACACGCCCGCCTTCCGGCATGGCGAGCCTGTCTGCCCGAATGCTGCCTTCTGCGATGTAGACGGGTCGGTCGGCGTAGGGAGTGCCCAGCAGTTCCGAGGCGAAGGCGGCGAGGTCCGTCATCGCGTCGGGGTCGTTCTGCACCCCTACTGTGACGATCACGACCGGCCGTCGCCAGTCTCCTCGGGTAGCCTCAAGGTATTCCGGATTTCGCGCCAGCATAGAGCCCAGAAGTGCCGGGTTTACCTTACTTTCCCCGCTTGGGGCGATGAAGTTTTCGTCCTCCCTGCTGGTAAGGACGACAATCGGCTGTTGGGGGCTGCGGTACCCCAGTTCCGACAACAGCCGGGAGATCCTGAATGGACGAAGCTGGTTGGGAACCTCCGCGTGGGCGCTGCCCAGCGAGGAGACGAGCAGCGGCCGCTGCGCATCGGCCGCACCGGCGGGGTGCGCCAGCAGTGCCGACTGTGCGGAGGGCGCTTCGACCAGGGCGTATGAGCGCCATCCGGTCTCGGTCTCCTGTAATTCGCCCATCGACAGGAAAACGGCCCGCCGGATCCCGTCGCCGCGCAGTCCCTCGGCCAGCGATCGCGCGTCGTGCTCGGTCAGGCCGGCGGGCCACTCGTCGAACACCACTACGACAGGGCGGGCCGGGTCGTCGCTGACGGATTCCCGGAACTCCGCACTCCTGGCCACGCTCGTGCCGAAATCCCACGGCCCGATTACCCGCGTCGCGTCGGTCGACGGATCAACCACGTGGAAACGTCCGCGCACCGACCGGGCCACCACAACCAATGGACTCCGGTGGCCGGCCTCGGAAACAACCCAGTCTTGGTCCACGACAAGCCATGGCGCCCCGCCCGGGTGGGGCGAATACCTCAGCATTGGCCCGAAGCCGTCGTCCGCGGACCGGCTCAGGCCGGCCACCGGGGACCAGCCCCGTGGCGGCACGAACCTCGGGGGATCCGCGTCGAGGTGGAGCACGGCCCCGCTGTTCGCATCGCGCTGCAACCGGAAATCCTGGTCGGTGACGAGAACCGCGCGATCCGGGTCGTTGCTCCGCACGCCGCGGGCGAACTCATGCGCGGCGTGCCGGCTGAGCCCGGTCTCGGCTCCCACCGTCACCAACAGGACAGGAGCGCCCGGGTGCGCAGTGATCGATGCCTGGTACGACGCGTTGCCCGCTACCTGGCGACCGAATTCGAAGGCCGACATGGTGCCCGACAGGGTGACGAACTCGTCACCCCATAACCGCGCGAGCACAACGGTCGTCGAACGCAACCCGAACCGTGGCGCACCGCTGACCCGGAAGCCATTCGACGACCACTGGCTCCACCAGTCCGCATCCGACGAAGTTCCCCCGGCCGCCAGCAAACGATGCGACGGACCGGGGGGAGTCAGCTCGCGCACCGACAGTTCGGCGTCGCGCAGGAGTCCGCCGACGAATGCGATATTCCTAATGTCAAACCGGATATTGTCGCCGTCATCGCGTTCCTCAACGGTAGCAAGAAAAACCGGGCCGTCGTGGCCGTATCGGCGTACTCCGCTGGCGAGTTCCTGGCGCGCCTGCTCGCTTAGGCCACGCCCGAAACCCGGCAGCACAGCGAACACAACGACGGACCTGCTGGGATTCGAGGCCGCTATCTCGCGGAATTCGCCAGCCACTCGCCGACCGAAATTACCGGCGGTCAGATCCTCGGCACGCCAGGTTCCGGGGTGGACGTAGGCGAAGGTTTCATCATGCCCCTGGCGCGCCAGCACCAGGATCGGTGATTCGTCGCGCACCTCTGCCAGCAGGCCGTCCAGGTCGGGCCCCGACTCGGCCCACCGCCGCCAAACCGACTCCTCATGGCTGTCTCGCGGATAGGCGACCGCGTCGATCACGCTTGAACCCACCGGTATCGCCAGCCGCAGTCGCGGCGACCACGGGTCCACGTGTCCGAAGAAGTGATCCCGCATTTCGACCTCGGGAGAGAGATCGGGGCCGGACGGCATGGTGTCCTGTTCGGTCACGTGGATCTGCCCGCGATGCCCCGCGTCGCGGAGGCTCTCGGCCAGCTCCCGCAGGTCCCACTGGGTCAGCCGGTGCCGTTGGTCCCTGGCGAATGTGCAGACGACGATCGCGCGGTCATCGTCCGGCGCGGCGATCCCGTGGGATCGCACATCCTTGACCACCCGACGAGCGAATTCGCGTGGGCTTACATCCTCGGTCTCCCACGTATCCGCGTCGGCGACGGTGAACCGACCTCGCGGTGCGATCCATGCCAGCACGATGATCGGAGAACGCGAGTCAACAGCCTCTCGCGCCGGACTCAGGTCCAGCGAATCCGATCCGGCCATCTGCTCGAAGTTGTTGCGACTCCTGATGTCCACGGGGTAGGCGATGGTGTTCTCTTGTGCGGAATCCAGCCGCAGCGCGAGCACGCTGGCTCGCACACCGGAGGTCAGCACGAGCCCCGCATCCTGCCCACGACCAGGCCGCGGCCCCACCGCGACCAACCCGAACCTCGAAGGATCGTGCGAGATGTAGCCCTCGGCCAGAAGGACCTGGCGGACTCTGTCCCCGCCGTCGTTGAGTCCTTCGGCGAATCGCTGGGTGAGCTGGTCGCGGCTGAGGTGCACGCCGAGTGCGGCGTTGCCGCCCAGGATGACCAGGACGATTGGGCCGTTCTGGTTGTGTGCGGTGACTTGCTGGTATTGCTCGGTGTCGGCCACCCGCTGCCCGAGCTCGCGTGGTGTGTCCAGGTGTGTGGTCGTGCCGCGAATCTTGTCGCTGATCGGGAAGGACTTCTCGGCGCCGGTCGCGGTCGTGCGTCTGGCCTCCACTACGACGATGACCGGCTCTCGATGCCCGTCGATCCCCATCTCACGCCGCACCTGATCCACATCCACCCGGCTACCCCGAAAACCCTTCCACCACCGCGACGACACCTCGTCGACCGGGTAGACCACGGTGTTTTCGGTTTGGCTGCCCAGCCGCAGCGTCACAGCCCGCGTGGCCTGCCGCCGCCACCGCGCACGCAACTCGGTTACGGTTGCCCGCCGTTGTTCGTCCCCCTGTTCCAGCCCCTGCTCAACCTGCCGCAGAACACTCGCCAAGAAGCGCACCTCCCGTCGGCGAGCATTCGTTGTACTCTCTGTCAGCTCCTGCACGAGGCTGTGCACGTCCGCAGCGGTCACCGTCGGTCCCTGCATCCGGCCGGTATCCCGAATCCAGTCCGCCACGAACCGAACATCGCCTGCGTCCGCGAAGACCGGCCGCCCGCCGAGTTCCTTGGTCAACTCAAGAACCACGTCGTCCGACCATCTGATCAACGGTCCGGGACGTGTGTGGTCGGCGTAGCGTGGTGGGGTCGAGTCGGTTAGCGCGGCCCGTAGTTCCGGGCCGGTTGAGAACAGTTGCTGTCCGTCGGGGCCGAGTAGTGACCAGTGGCCGGTTCCTTGGCCGTCGACGAACATCGGCAGCATTCGGCCGTCGTCTGTCACCATCGTGTCGGTGGCGTGCACCGCACCGTCGTTGGTTTGCCACACGTCGCTGGGACCTGTCGTCCACAGGTGCGCTCCCAAGCTGGTCGCGAGCCGTTGGGCGAACGACGCCTCACCTGTGTCTGGTCGGCGTCCGGCGCCGCATCCGAACAGTGCGACTGGCAATCCGGCGACGAAGCGCCGGTCTCGCCATATCCGCTGGGCGGTCTCCTCTGGTTCGGTTTGTCCGTCTGGCCATCGGGCGTGTCCGTGTGGTGTCACGTGCAGGCCGATCACCTGCACGTCGGGTAAGTCCGAGGCCAATGCCACGGCTTCGACGGCCACGGCGTCCTCGTCGGGGGCGAAGAACATCAAGGGCTCCGGGTGCACCGAACGCGCTATCTCCGCTGGCGGCTGTACCGGTTCGCTCCCGTCGGTCCGAACCAGCATCCATTGTGGACCTTCTCCGGCGTCTGTCCGTGCCAGCACATCGACACGCGACCGCCGCACTCTAGCCACTAATTCATCAGGCACAACGACGCGGTCGCTGCCCAGTACCACCAGTAATCCATCCCGGTCAGGGGAGACCTCTGCGAATCCCGGTGACCTCGTCCACTCCGGGTAGATAACCGGCTCATCCGACCCCCGCACCGCCAGCACGACAGGCTGGGCCGGAACACTCGCCGCCATCGCCGCGGTATCCGCCCATGCGCCGGTCTCCGACTCGTCGGGGGAGAGCCGGAAGGCGACCCGCTGGGCCATTCGGTCCCACAAGTTCTGCACGGCCATTGCCGAGGATGTGTCGCCCTGCCTCGGGCGCGCCCACACACTGCCCAAGATCACCCTGGCCCGCGCCTGCAGATCCGCCACATCATTGGCCGGCAGTCTGCTCAGCGTCCGTTCCGCCTCCTGGAACTCCTCGCTCCACCGCCGAGACACCCTCGCGATCTCGGCTTCCGTGACCTCGGCGGGCCGGGCTGGGCGGGCGGCACCGGACAGCGCTGCCTCGCGTTGGCTATCGGCCGCCGCGACCGCGGACGCGACGTCACCGGCACTCCGATAACTCGGCGGGGAATCCCGCTGATAGTGCGGCAGGATTTCCAAGGGCTCGTCGGGGTCACGGACACCCTCGGGCCGCTGCCAGTTCAGCTCCGGTGTCACGCTCCGCAACTGATCCAGCACGGCGTCGGCGTGGAAGGTCGCGTGTAGGTAGCCGTCGTAGACGTACACGGGTCGCGGCGGCCCACCGACTCGACGCAACCCTTCGGCGAGTGCTCTGACGTACCAGTCCGGAAGTGACGTACCTTCCGAATCCGCCACGATCACCACCGTTCGCGCGATGTGCCCACCCTCGGCGCGCTGGAACCCATCGGAATGCTGCATGCGGATGCCCAGCTCGACAGGTTCCGGTGACTCAAGCCCGGCTCGCCGGTTGAGCAGTACTATTCTTTCGTCCCGCACGTGCACGAAGACGAACAGCGGGTCCGGTTCGAACTCAGCCACCGCGCGCCGCAGCATCGGCCCGTGCCACTCGTAGTCCAACGAACCCCATCTTGCCCAAGGTGAGTAGACCCTTCGCGCTGGGAAACCCACGGCGTTCGGCGCCGATCCCCAGCCAACGCCGACCCGGAAGGTCGGGGACACCAATTCCTCCTGCGGAAGAACGGGCTGTTCTTGGTCATGCGTCAACAGTTGCAGGCCGTCCGGCAGGGTCATCCTGTCTGCGTGGATGTTGGCTTCCGCGATGTAGACGGGTCGGTCCGCGTTGGGGGTGCCCAGCAGTGTTGACGCGACCGCGTTGAGGTCTGTAATCGCATCTGGGTCGTTCTGTGCCCCTACCGCGGCGATCACGACCGGTCGTCGCCAGTCTCCGCGGGTCGCCGCAAGGTAATCCGGGTTCCGCGCTAGCACAGCGCCCAAAACTGCCGGGTTTATGCTCCTTCGCTCGCCCGGGGTGATGAAATCTTCGCCCTGCCTGCTGGTCAGGACGACAATCGGTTGTGGGGGTCCGTCATATCCCAGCGCCGACAACAGCCGGGATACCCCGTACGAATGGAGCCGTTCGGCAATCTGCGCGTGGGCGCTGCCCAGCGAGGAGATGAGCAGCGGGCGCTGCGCATCGGCCGCAGTGGCGGGGTGCGCCAGCAGTGCCGACTGTGCGGAGGGCGCTTCGACCAGGGCGTATGAGCGCCATCCGGTCTCGGCCTCGTGGAATTCGCCCATCGACAGGAAAACGGGCCGCCGGATTCCGTCGCTGCGCAGTCCCGTGGCCAGCGATCGCGCGTCTTGTTCGGTCAGGCCGGCGGGCCATTCGTCGAACACCACGACGACCGGGCGGGCCGGGTCGTGGCTGACGGATTGCCGGAACTCCGCGCTCCTGGCCACGCTGGTGCCGAAGTCCGAAGGCCCGAGTACTCGCGTCGCCTCGGTCGACGGATCAACCACGTGGAAACGCCCGCGCACCGGCGATGCCACCACCACGACTGGGTTTCTGTGCCCGGCCTCCGCAACAACCCAGTCCGTGTCCAGGGTGAACGGTGGCACCCCTCGTGGGTGGAACGGATACATCAGCACTGGCCCGAAGTTGTCGTCCGCGGGTCGGCTCGGCCATGCCGCCGGGGACCAGTTCTGCGGCGGCACGAACCTCGGGGGGTCTATGTCGAGGTGGAGCACGGCCTCGCCGTTCGCATCGCGCAGCAACCGGAAATCCCGGTCGGTGACGAGAACCGCGCGATCCGGGTCGTTGCTCCGCACGCCGCGGGCGAACTCATGCGCGGCGTGCCGGCTGAGCCCGGTCGCGGCTCCGATCGTGGCCAACAGGACAGGAGCGTCCGTGGAAAGCGCCGAGAACTGGTAAGGCGCGCTGAGCGCCGCCTGGCGACCGAATTCGAAGGCCGACACGGTGCCCGACGGTGTGACGAGCTCATCACCCCACAGCCGCGCGAGCACAACGGTCGTCGAACGCAACCCGAACCGTGGCGCACCGCTGACCCGGAAGCCATTCGACGACCACTGGCCCCACCAGTCCACATCCGCCGATGTTCCGGTTGCCAGCAAACGATGTGACGGATTGGCGGGAGCCAGCTCCCACACCGACAGCTCAACGGCGCCCGGACTGCCTCCGGCGAGAGCGATATCCCGAATGTCAAACCGGGTGTTTTCGCCGTTACCGCTTTCCACCGCCGCAGCAACATAAACCGGCCCGTCGTAGCCATTTCGGCGTATTCCGCTCGCGAGGTCCCGGCGTGTCTGTTCTCCCACGGCAGTCCGGTTAGCCGGCTGCACGGCGATGACGACGACGGGCCTGCCGGGAGTCGAGGCGGCTAGCTCGCCCAATGCGCCAATCAGGATCCGGCCGAATTCTCTGGCGCTCAGGCGATTGGTGGACCAGGTTCCGGGGTCGACGTAGGCGAAGCCTTCAGCAGGCTCCCGGCGCGCCAGCACGAGGATCGGTGATTCGTCACGCACCCGTGCCCGCAGCCCATCCAGGTCGGGCCCCGACTCCGCCCACCGCCGCCACTCGGCATCCTCATGGCTATTGCGGGGATAGGCGACCGCGTCGATCACGCTTGAACCCGCCGGTATCGCCAGCCGCAATTGCGGTGACCACGGGTCCACGCGTTCGAAAGACTGATTCATGACGGGATCGTCCGCGGGAGTGAAGCTGGGGCCGTGCGTCGTAGCGTCCTTTGTGGTCACATGAATCGGCCCGCGATGTCCCGCCGCGCGGAAGCTCGCGGCCAGCTCCTGCCGGGCCCGCTCTGGCAGCGCTTGCCCACGCCGTCCCCGGAAATACGTGCAGACGACGACTGGGCGGTCATCGTCTGGCGCGGCGATCCCGTGGGACCGCGCATCCTTGACCACCCGACGAGCGAACTCACGTGGGCTTACATTCTCGGTCTCCCACGTAGCCGCATCGGCGACGGTGAACTTACCCGTCGGTGTGGTCGATGCCAGCACGATGAGCGGCGAATCAGCCCCAATAGCCGCCCGCACCGGACTCAGGTCGAACGAATCCGAGCCGGCCATCTGCTCGAACTTGTTGAAACTGCTGAGGTCGGCGGGGTAGGCAATGGTGTTCTCGCGTGCGGAATCCAGCCACAGCACTTGCACGCTGGTTCGCACACCGGAGGTCAGCATGAGCCCGGCATCATGCCGACCACCAGCCCGAGCATCGACGGCCACCAACCCGAGCCCGGAAGGATCGTGCGAGATATAGCCTTCGGCGAGCAGGACTTGGCGGACACTGTCCCCGGCGTCGCTGAGTCCTTCGGCGAATCGTTGGGTGAGTTGGTCGCGGGTGAGGTGTACGCCGAGTGCGGCGTTGCCGCCGAGGATGACCAGGACGATTGGGCCGTTCTGGTTGTGTGCGGTGACTTGCTGGTATTGGTCGGTGTCGGCGAGCCGGTGTCCGAGCTCGCGTGGTGTGTCCAGGTGCGTGGTCGTGCCGCGAATCGCATCACTGACGGGGAAGGACTTCTCCGCACCTGTCGGGCTCGTGCGTCTGGCCTCCACAACGACGATGACAGGCTCTCGGTGCCCGGCGATGCCCATCTCGCGCCGGATTTGTTCCACGTCCACGCGGCCGCCCCGAAAACCCTTCCACCACCGTGACGACACCTCGTCGACTGGGTAGACCACGGTGTTTTCGGCTTGGCTTCCGAGTCGCAGCGTCACAGCCCGCGTGGCCTGCCGCCGCCATTGCGCACGCAACTCCGCCAAAGTCGGTCGCCGTTGTTCGCCGCCCTGTTCCAGCCCCTGCTCAACCCGCCGCAGAACACCCGCCAAAAAACGCACCTCGTACGGGCGAACTACTGCGGTGCTCTCGGTCAAGTCCTGGATGACGCGGTGCACGTCCGCGGCGGTCACCGTCGGCCCCTGCAACCGGCCGGTATCCCGAATCCAGTCCGCTAGTAGCCGAACATCCCGCGCATCCGCGAGGACCGGTTCCCCACCCAGCTCCCTGGTCAACTCAAGGACGTTGACAAGCCTGCCGCGCAACCGCTGCCCGCTACGCGTCTCCGGTTCACCCACACCATCCCGGTAACGCAGTTCCACCGCATCAGCCAGCCTCCGCACATCCTCCGCAGTCAGCCTCCGCCTACCGAACGACCCGCCATCCGCACGTCCAGTCGCGGCCCACCACCCGCTCAACAGATCGTCGAGCGGCCGTTCCACAGCGCCATCCGCCGACTGTCCCGCATCATGGTCGCCGCCTCGCCGCACTCGCGGTGGCTGGGGCCGCTGATTCCTGCCTTCCGCGAGCAACTCCTGAGCCCGCGTCAGGCTCACCCCGAACCTCACCGCCAACCTCATTGCCGAGGAGCGCACGGCGTCCTCATGAGCACGACGCGACTCCGGCGACGGCACTTCCGTAAGCCGCGCCCGTGCCCACTCCAGGCTCAATCCGTACGTCTCCGCCAAGCTCAACGCGGAGTAGGGCGTGCCCGCCTCATAAGCACGACGCAACTCTTGCCGCGCCGCTTCGTTGATACGGGCACGTCCTGCGGCGGCCTCGGTATCGCTGTCGTCCGACCATCTGATCAGCGGTTCGGGGCGTGTGTGGTCGGCGTAGCGTGGTGGGGTCGAGTCGGTTAGCGCGGCTCGTAGTTCCGGGCCGGTTGAGAACAGTTGCTGTCCGTCGGGGCCGAGTAGTGACCAGTGGCCGGTTCCTTGGCCGTCGACGAACATCGGCAGCATTCGGCCATCGTCTGTCACGATCGTGTCGGTGGAGTGCACGGCGCCGTCGTTGGTTTGCCACACATCCGTGGCATCCGTCGTCCACAGATGGGCCCCTAACCGGGCTGCGAAGCGTTGCGCGAACGATGCCTCACCTGCCTCGGGCCGTCGTCCGGCACCGCATCCGAACAGTGCCACCGGCAATCCGGCGACGAAACGTCGGTCTTGCCATACCCGTTCGGCGGATTCCTCTGGTCCGGCTTGACCGTCTGGCCATCGGGCGTGTCCGTGTGGTGTCACGTGCAGGCCGATCACCTGCACGTCGGGTAAGTCCGAGGCCAATGCCACGGCTTCGACGGCCACGGCGTCCTCGTCGGCGGCGAAGAACATCAAGGGCTCCGGACGCACCGAGCGCGCTACCGTTGCCGGTGGCTCCACCGGCAGCGGCTCGCTCCCGTCCGCCCGGACCAGGATCCATTGTGGACCGTCTCCGGTGTCCGTCCGTGCCAGCACATCCGCACCCGACCGCCGCACCTCAGCCACCAATTCACCAGGCACGACAACGCGGTCGCTGCCCAGGACCACCAGCAAGCCGGTCCGGTCCGGTGACACCTGCGCGAACCCCGGGGATCTCGTCCACTCCGGATAGACAACCGACTCATCCGAGTCCCGCGCCGCCAGCACGACGGGCAAGGCCGGAACGGTCGCCACCATGGCCGCAGCGTCGGCCCACGCGTCCGTCTCCGAACCCTCGCGGGAGAGGCGGGAGGCGATCCGTTGGGCCATTCGGTCCCACAAGTCCTGCATGGACATCGCCGAGGACGTGTCGCCCTGCCTCGGGCGTGGCCACACACTGCCGAGGATCGTCCTGGCCCGCGCCTGAAGATCCGCCAGCCAATCAGCCGGGAGAGTTTCCAGCACCCGCTCGGCTTCCTGGAACTCCATGTTCCACCGCCGAGATACAGTCGCGATCTCGGTTTCCGTGACCTCTGCGGGCCGGGCTGGGCGGGCGGCGACCGACCGGGCGGCCTCGCGTTGCCTGTCGGCCCCCGCGATCGCGGACGCGACCTCCCCGGCAGTCTCATAACTCGGCAGGGAATCCCGCTCATAGCGTGGAACGACTTCCGACGGCTCCTCGGGGTCGCGGACGGCCGCACGCCGCTGCCAGTTCAGTTCCGGTGTCACACTTCGCAACCGGTCCAGCACGTCATCGGTGTCGAAAGCTTCGTGGTGGTAGCCGTCGTAGACGTACACGGGGCGCGGCGGCCCACCAACTGGGCGCAATCCTTCGGCGAGTGCTCTGGCGTACCAGTCCGGAAGTGGCGCAGCATCCACCGATTCCGCCACGATCACCACCGTTCGCCCGAGGTGTCCGCCACTTGCGTGCTGGAACTGCGAGGAATGCTGCATGTGTATGCCCAGCTGAACAGGATCCGGTGATTCAACCTCGGCAGTGTGGTGGCCGAGTAATATTCTTTGGTTCCGCACTTGCACAAAGACGAACAGCGGGTCCGGATCGAACTCACCCACCGCGCGCCGCAGCATGGGCCCGTACCCGTCGTAGTCCAACGAGCCCCAACTTTCCCAGCGCAGGACCGAGTCCGGCGTCGTCGCGAAACCCACGGCGTTTTCGGCCGACTCCAACCCAACGCCGACATGCAAGCGGTACGCCGCCGACCCCCAGGCCGGGGCAGGAGGCTGCATTCGGTCGGGCGTCAACAGTCTTAGCCCCGTGTCCCACACGGTGAACAGGTAGGTCGAGACGTTGTCTTCCGCGATGTAGACGGGCCGGTCAGCGTCGGGTGTGCCCAGCAGTGCCGCGGTGAAGGCGGTGAGGTCCGTCATCGCACCGGGGTGGTGCGGCCCCCCTATTGGGACGATCACGACTGGTCGTCGCCAGTCTCCTCGGGTCGCCGCCAGGTAGTCCGGGTTTCGCGCCAGCAGAGCGCCGAAACGTGCCGGGCTTATCTTCTCTCTCCCGCCGGGGGAGGTGAAATGATCGCCTTGCCTGCTCGCCAGGACGACAATCGGGTGTTCGGGGCCGTCATATCCCAGCGCCGACAACAGCCGGGAAACCCCGGATGAAGGATGCTGGTCAGGAATCTCCGCGTGGGTGCTGCCCACGGCGGAGATGAGCAGGGGGCGCTGCGCATCGGGAGCACTGGCGGGATGAGCCAGCAGCGCCGACTGCGCGGAGGGCGCTTCGATCAGGGCGTACGAGCGCCATCCGGTCTCGGTCTCGTGGAATTCGCCCGTCGACAGGAAAACGGGCCGCTGGATTCCGTCGCTGCGCAATCCTTCGGCCAGCGACCGCGCTTCCTGTTCGGTCAAGCCGGAGGGCCATTGATCGAACACCACCACTACCGGTCGGGCCGGATCGTCGTTGACGGACTGCTGGAATTCCGCGGTTCTGGTCACGCTGGTGCCGAAATCCGAAGGCCCGAGAACCCTGGTCGTCCAGGCCGGTTGATCAAAGACATGGAAGCGTCCCCGCACCGGCTGCGCCACGACCACGAATGGCTTGCGGTGGCCGGTTTCCGAGACGATCCAGTCCGTGTCCAAGATAAGATCTCGCGGCGGTACTGCGGAGGGCGAATACCTCACCACTGGCCCGAAGCCGTCGTCGGCGGGCCGACTCAGCCCGGCCACCGGGGACCAGTTCGGCGGCGGCACGAACCTCGGGGGGTCTATGTCGAGGTGGAGCACGGGCCCGCTGTTGGCATCGCGCAGCAACCGGAAATTCCGGTCCGTGACGAGGACAGCATGATCCGGGTCGTTGCTCCAGACGCCCCGGGCGAAGGCACGCGCGGCTTGCTCGCTGAGTCCGGTCTCGGCTCCCACGGTCGCCAGCAAGACAGGAGATACATCACTGGCGACATAGTCGTCATAAGCCCGGCTGAGCGCCAGCCGGCGGCCGAATTCGAAGGCCGACAGGGGGCCCGACGGCGTCACGAACTCATCGCCCCACAACCGCGCGAGCACAATGTTCGTCAACTGCAGTCCGAATCGTTGCCCACCGCGCAACTGGAAACCACCGGAGGACCATTCGGACCACCAAAAAATATCCGACGGGGTTCCACCGGCTGCCAGCAAGAGATGCTCTGGGTTGGAGTTTTCCAACTCCAGCACCGACAGTTCGACGGCGCGGGGACGTCCTCCGGCGAGGATCACGTCCCATAGTGCGAACCGAACCTCTCCGCCTTCATGGTGTTCCACAACGGTAGCAACATAAACCGGCCCTTCGTGGCCGTATCGGCGTACTCCGCTCGCGAGTTGCCGGTCCACGTGCCAATCCGTGGAAACCCGGTCAACCGGCTGCACATTGAACACGACGACGGCCCGGCCCGGATTCGAGGACGCAATGTCGCCCAATGCGCCCGCCACTCGCCGCCCGAATGCTCCGGCGCTCAGGCCCCCGGTGACCCGGGTTTCGGGGTCGACGTGGGCGAAAGTCTGATCAGGCTGCCAGCGCGCCAGCACGAGGATCGGTGACTCATCGCGCACCTCTTCCCGCAGCCAGTCCAGGTCAGGCTCCGACTCTGCCCACCGACTCCAGGTCGCCTCGTCAGTACTGTCGCGCGGGTATGCGACCGCGTCGATCACGCCTGAACCCGTCGGGACCGCCAACCGCAATTGCGGCGACAACGGGACCACGTGGTCGAAGGACTGCTCCACGCGTGGTTCGTCCACCTGATCCAGAATGGGCCCGTACATGTCACTGTTCCGTACGGTGACGTGAATCGGCCCGCGATGTCCCGCCTCCCGGAAGCCCTCGGCCAACTCCTGCCGGGCCCGCTCGGGCATCACGTCACGATGTTCCCGGAAGTACGTGCAAACGACGACCGTGCGGTCAGCCTCGTTGCCGGCGATCTCGTGAAAACGAGCGTCCTCGACCACCCGACGAGCGAACTGGCGCGGGGTCAGCTCGTGCGTTTCCCACGCATCCCCGCTGGCGACGATGAACCCGCCCCGCGGTGCGGTCCATGCCAAAACGAAGACCGGTGAATCAGCGTCCACATCCTCCCGCACCGAACTCATATCCAGCGAATCCGAGTCGGCCAATCGCTGGAGCTCGTGGACGTTCTCCGCGTCGACGGGGTAGGCGATCGTGTTCTCTTGCATGGAATCCAGTCGCAGCGCCAGCACGTTCGCTCGCGCACCCGAGGGCAGCAGCAATCCCGCATCGCGTCGATCACCGGGCCGCGAACCTACGGCGACCACCCCAAGCCCCGAATGCGAGATATAGCCCTCCGCCAGAAGAACCTGCCGGACACCGTCGCCACCCGCACCGAGCCCCCGGGCGAATCCCCGCGTGAGCTGGTCTCGGTTCAGATGCACCCCAAGCGCGGCGTTGCCGCCTAGGATGACCAAGACGACCGGGCCGTCCTGGTTGTTCCCGGCAATCCGCTGGTACTGCTCGGTGCCGGCCACCCACCGCCCAAGCTCCCACGGGGTGTCCAGGTGCGCGGTCGTACCGCTAACCGCATCGCTGAGCAGGAACGACTTTTCCGCACCAGCCGACCGCCGCCTCGTCTCCACCGCGACGATGAGCGGCTCCCGATTCCCGGCGATCCCCATCGCCCGCCGCACCTGGCCCAGGTCCACCCGGCCGCCGTTGAAGGCTCGCCACCACCGCGATGACGCCATGCTGGCCGGGTAGGCCACGGTGTTCTCGCTGCGACCCCCCATCCGCAGCGTCACGGCCCGGGTGGCTCCATGCCGCCACTGCGCCCGCAGTTCGGCCACCGTTGCCCGCTCGCCTCGCTGTGCCAACCCCTGTTCCACCCGCTGAAGAACACCGGCCAAGTAGCGCACCTCATGCCGGCGAACATGCGTGGTGGTCCCAGTCAACTCCTGCACAAGGCCGTGCACGTCCGCAGCGGTTACCGTCGGCCCCTCCATTCGGCCGGTATCCCGAACCCAGTCCGAAACGAACCGAACATCCCGCGCGTCCGCGACGGTTGGTTTCCCGCCCAGTTCCTCGGTCAGTTCCAGGACATGCAGGAGCCTGCGCCGCAACCGCTCCGCACTGCGCGTGCCCGGCCCACCCGCGCTATCCCGGTATCGCAGTTCCACCGCGTCGGCCAGCCGCCGCACATCCTGGTCAGCCAGGCTCCGCGTAGCGGGTGGCCCGCCATCCGCACGCCCACTCGCGGCCCACCACCCACTCAACAGCTCGTCGAGCGCCCCCTCATCCACGGCAACGGGCGCGGCAGAGCCGTTGTCGGCCCACTTGATCACCGGCTCGGGGAGGGCTTGGTCGGTGTAGCGCGGTGCGACCGTGCCGGTCAGCGCGGCTCGTAGTTCCGGGCCATGTGAGAGGACTTGCTGCCCGTCGGGGTCCAGCAGTGACCAGTGGCCGGTTCCCTGGCCGTTGGCGAACATCGGCTGCATTCGCCCGTCGGCGGTGATCATGGTGTCGGTCGCGTGTACCGCGCCGTCGCTGGTTTGCCATACGGCGCTGGCGTTCGTGGTCCACACATAAGAGCGCAATCTCGCCGCGAACCGCTGCGCGAACGATGTCTCACCCGGTCCCGATTGTTGTCCGGCGCCGCATCCGAACAGCGCTACCGGCAGTCCCGCGACGAAGCGTCTGTCGCACAATGCGCGCTCGGCCGATTCCTCCGGTCCTGCTTCTCCGTCCGGCCACCGCGCACGCCCGTGGGGGGTCACGTGTATTCCCACGACCTGTACACCGGGCATATCCGACGCCAGCGCCGCGGCCTGGGCCGCCACGGCACCATCGTCAGGTCCGAAGTACATCAGCGGTGTCGGGTTGGCCAGCCGGGTTACCGCTGCCGGTGGTTCCACTGGCAGCGGTTCGCGCCCGTCGGCCCGGAACAGTATCCACTGTGGACCGTCTTCGGTTTCGGTCCGCGCGAGCAGGTCGGCGCCTGATCGCCGTGCCTCGGTGACCGATTCGCCGGGCACGATCACGTGGTCGCTGCCCAGGACCAGCAGTCGGCCCCGGTCCGGCGATATCGCCGCGAATCCCGGTGACCTCGTCCATGTCGGATAAGTGATCGACTCGTCGGCCCCCCGCACTGCCAGCACGATGGGCAGGGACGGAACGGTCGCGACCATCGCCGCGGCTTCGGCCCAGGCGCCCGTCTCCACCTCGTCGTGGGAGAGCCGGAAGGCGATCCGTTGGGCCATTTGGTCCCACAGGTCTTGCATGGCCATTGCCGGGGATGTATCGCCCTGCCTTGGGCGTTGCCACACGCTGCTCAGGATTGCGCTGGCTCGTGCCTGTAAGTCGGCCACCCAGTCGGCGGAAAGTGCGCTCAGCGCGCGTTCGGCGTCGTGGAACTGCTTGCTCCACCGTTGACGCACGGCGGCTATCTCGGTTTCAGTGACTTCAACGGGCTGTGCTGGGCGGGTGGTATCGGCCAGGGCTGCCGCGCGTTGCCGGTCGACCGCCGTGATCGCGGACGCGATCTCTCCGGCGTTGTCGTAACTTGGCGGTGAATCCCGTTGGTAGCGCGGCAGGATCTCCCGGGGCTCCGCCGCGTCGCTAGCCTGCCGCCAGTGCAGCTCGGGTGTCACGCTGCGCAGCTGGTCCAGCACCATATCGGTATCGTCGGCCTCGTGGTAGAAGCCGTCGTAGACGTACACGGGTCGCGGTGGCCCACCGACTCGGCGCAGACCTTCGGCGAGTGCTCTGGCGTACCAGTCGGGAATTGGCCGAGAATCCTCCGAGTCCGGCACGATCACTATGGTGCTGCCCTCGTGCCCACCGTCGGCGCGCTGGAACTGTGGGGAACCCTGGATGAGTGTGCCCAGTTCAACCGGATTCGGTGCCTCAAGCTGCGCGTAGTTGTTGCGCACTAATACGTTTTCGTTGTGTACGTGCACAAAAACGAACAGCGGGTCCGGGTCCAATTCCTCCATCGCGCGCCGCAGCACCGGCCCGTGCCCGGCGTAGTCCAACGAGCCCCATTTTTCCCAGCGCTCCGTGGTGTCGTTTTCCACGGGGAAGGCCACGGCGTTGACGGCCGATTCCTGACCTACGCCGACATGCAAGGTGTGGGACTCGAAGCATTCGCGCGCCGGGGGAGGCTGCATTCGGTCGGGTGTCAGCAGTCGTAGGCCGGACTCCACGACGCCCCTGTCCTCCTGAAAGGCGACCGCGAGCCCGTCCGGCCGAATGTTGTGTTCGGCGATGTAGACGGGCCGGTCGGCGTTCGGGGTGCCCAGCAATTCTGCCGTGAGGCCGGTGAGGTTCTGAGTGCTGGCGTCGGGGACGTTCTGTCCTCCTACCGGGAGGATCACGAGCGGTCGCCGCCAGTCACCGCGGATCGCGTTGAGGTAGTCCGGGTCTCGCCGCAGCAAAGCGCCCAAGGTTGAATCGAAGACTCTTTCCCCGTCTGGGGTGGTGAACCCGCTGGACTCCCTGCCTACGAGGAGGACGACCGGCTGCTGAGGGCTGCGGTACCCCAATTCGGTCAGCAGTCGGGAAAGCCCGTAGGAACGCAGTTGTGCGCCGACCTTGGCATGGCTCCCGTGCAGGTAGGAGATGAGCGTCGGCCGCTGCGCCTGGATGGCACTGGCGGGGTGAGTGAGCCGTGCCGACTGCGCTGATGGTGCCTCGATCAGGGCGTGCGACCGCCCGTTGGTGAGCTCGCCCATCGAGAGAAAGACGGGTCGTTGGACGCCGTCGCTGCGCAAGCCGGTGGCCAGCGATCGCGCGTCCTGCTCGGTCAAGCCGGACGGCCATTTTTCGAGCATGACCACGACCGGGCGGGTCTGATCGTCGCTGACGGACTGCTGGAACGCCGCGTTTCTGGTCACGATCGTTCCGAAGTCCAAGGGCCCTAGAGCCCTCCTCTTCCCGGTTTGCGGATCGAGCACGTGGAAGCGTCCGCCCACCGGCCTTGCCACCACGACGAATGGCCTGCTGTGGCCGACCTCCGAGGCGATCCAGCCGGTGTCCAGGGCGCGCTGCGGCCACCGCTGTCCTTTGTAGGGCGAATACGTCACCACCGGACCGAAGTGGTCGTCTGCGGGTCCGCTCAGCGCGGCGACCGGGGACCAGTTCGGCAGCGGCACCAACCGCGGGGGCGTCTGCATGCTGATGGGCAGGACAAGTGTGTCGCGCCAGAGGTGCTGCAGCCGGAAGTCCTGGTCGGTAACGAAGATCGTGCGATCCGGGTCGGTGCTGCGCACGCCGCGGGCGAACTCATGCGCGGCGCGCTCGCTGAGCCCGGTCTCGGCTCCCACCGTCGCCAACAGCAGAGAAGAGCTTCCAGCGGTCGGGCTTTGAGGAGAAGGGTTGCCGGACACCAGCCCCCACCGCCGAGAAGAGCTTTGAGCCGTCGGGCTCTCCTGATATGGCTCGCTGAGCGCCAGCTGGCGACCGAATTCGAAGGCTGACAGGGTGCCCGACGGTGTGACGAACTCTTCACCTGACAACCGCGCGAGCACGACCGTCGGGTTCAGTGGCCCCAGCGCGAACCCGGCGAGGTCACCCGTCCGGAAACTACCCGACGACCACCGCTTCCACCAGTCCACATCCGCCGAGGTTCCACCGGCCGCCAGCAGACGCTCCCACGGATTGGTTGTGGAAGTCAGGCTCAGCACCGACAGTTCGGCCTCGCGCGGACCTCCGCCGACCAGCGCGACATCCTGAATCCATAGCCGGATGGTGCCGCCGTAACCGCGCTGCACAGCGGTAGCGAGATAAACCGGTCCTTCGTGGCCATGCCGGCGTATCCCGTTCGCGAGTTGCTGGCTTGCGTGCTTGCCCAAGGCCACCCCGCCATGGGGCCGCACGGCGAATACGGCGATGGCCCTGCTGGGATTCGAGGCTGCTATCTCGCCCACTGCCGCGGCCACTTCCCGGCCGAATGCTCCCGCGCTCAGAAGCTCGTCCTGCGTTGTCAGGGCTTCTGGGTCGGCGTAGGTGAAAGTTCCATCAGGCTCCGGGCGGGCCAGCACGAGAATCGGTGATTCATCCCGCACTTGCGCTGGCAACCAGTCCAGGTCAGGCCCCGACTCCGCCCAGCGCCTCCAGGTGGCCTCCTCATCGCTGTTGCGCGGATATGCCACCGCGTCGAATACCCTTGAACCCGTCCGTATCGTCAGCCGCACTCGCGGCGACCACGGAACCACGGCAATGGGGTAGATGCTTTCCGTTGCACTGTCCCATGCCGTCACGTGAACCGGCCCGCGATGTCCTGCCTCGCGCAAGCTCTTGGCCAGCTCCTGTTGGGCGTGCTCTGGCAGCGCTTGCTCACGCGTCCCGGCGTATGTGTGGACGACGATGGGGCGTTCGTCGTCTGGGTAGGTGATCGCGTGGGAGCGAGCGTCCTCGATCGCGTGCTGAGCGAATTCGCGTGGGCTGACGTGCTGTGTTTGCCATGTGTTCCGGTCCGCGACGATGAATCCGCCCTGCGGTGTGGTCTGTGCCGACACGGAGATCGTCAAAGCAGCGTCACCAGACACCGGTGCCGAATCCGAGCTGTACTGGAGGAAATCCCTGTTCGTGGCGTCAATGGGGTAGGCGATGGCGTTCCATCGCGTGGAACCCATCCGTAGGGCCAGTACGCTGGGCTGCACGCCCGAGGGCAGCACCAGCCCGGCGCGTTGCCGAACATCGGTTCGTGGGCCAACGGCGATCAACCCGAGCCCGGCGGGATCGTGTGAGATGTAGCCCTCGGCAAGCAGGACCTGCCGGCTGCTGTCTCCGAGTCCGTCGGCGAATCCCTGGGCGAGATTGTCGCGGCTGAGGTGTGGGCCGAGTGCGGCGTTGCCGCCCGTGACCACCAGGACGAGCGGGCCGTCCGGGTTGCTGGTGGCGATTCGCTGGTATTGCGCGGTTCCGGCCACGCGTTGTCCCAGCTCCCGTGGGGTGTCCAGGCGCGCGGTCGTGCCGCGGATCTCGTCGCTGATCAGGAAGGACTTTTCGGCACCGGCCGTGCGTCGTCGGGCCTCGACCACGACGATGACCGGTTCGCGGTCTGGGGTGATTCCCATTTCCTGCCGGAGCTGGTCAAGGTTTATTCTGCCGCCGTGGAAATTTCGCCACCACCGCGATGAAGCCATGCTGGCCGCGTAGGCCACGGTGTTCTCGGCCTCGGCGCCCATCCGCAGTGTCACGGCCTGCGTGGCTCCATGCCGCCACTGCGCGCGCAGTTCGGGCACGGTCGCCCGCTGCTGGCCTTCCTGTTCCACCTGCCGCAGGACATCGGCCAGGTAGCGCAGTTCGTGCGGGCGGGCGTTCGTGGTGGTTTCGGTCAGTTCCTGCACGGCGTTGTGGACGTCGGCGGCGGTCACCGTGGGCCCCGGCATCCGGCCGGTGTCCCGGATCCAGTCGGCTATCAGGCGGATATCCCGCACGTTGGCGATTGTGGGTTGTCCGCCCAGTTCCTCGGTCAGCTCAAGGACGTGGACAAGCCTGCCCCGCAACCGCTCCCAGCCGCGTTTGCCCGGCCGCCGATCCACGCCATCCCGGTAGCGCAGTTCCACCGCATCAGCCAGCTCGCGCACATCCGCATCGGACAACTGCTGTCCAGCAGACGACGCACCATCCGCACGCGCGGCCCACCACCCACGCAACAACTCGTCGCCGTTGTCTGACCACTTGATCACGGGTTCGGGGCGGGTTTGGTCGGTGTAGCGCGGAGGGGTCGTGCCGGTCAGTGCGGCCCGTAGTTCCGGGCCGCGACGTGAGAGGACCTCGTGCCCGTCGGGGTCGAGCAGGGACCAGTGGCCGGTTCCCTGGCCGTCGGGGAACATCGGCAGCATCCGGCCATCGCCGGTGATGACGGTCTCGGTGGCGTGTACCGCGCCGTCGGTGGTCTGGAATACCTCGGTGTCGGTGACCCAGGCGCGCTCGCCCAGGGCGCGGGTGAACCGTTCGGCGAAGGACGGTGTGTCCGGGCGGGGGCGTTGGTAGGCGGCGCATCCCAGCAGGGCGATGTCCGGTCCCGGCACGAAACGCCGGTCGTGCTGGACGTGTGCGGCGAAGCCTTCGGGTTCGAGCAGGCTGCCGTCTGCCAGGACCGCGCGCCCGTCCCTGGTCACGTGGACGCCGACGATCTGGGTGTCGAGCAGGTGGGGCGCCAACCGTGCGGCGCGTTCGATGAGGTCGCCGGAATCGCGGGGGCCCTGGAACAGCAGTGGTTCGAGCCTGGGGCGGTCGCCTGCCGAGCGCACCCCCTGCCGTGTCCCGCGCCCGATCTCCGTCACATCACGCCAATGGTCTGTCGCCGCCGAATTCACCGCGACAGCAGCAGAAACGCCCCTTGCCCCCTCGGCGGGTGACGTGCCGGTGGAAGGCTGCCCGGCATGACGCGCCTCCGGCTGCCGTTCCCGTGGTGTGGGCTGGGTTCTGGCACTCTCGGCTAGCGTTTGGCGAGCCCACGCGGTGTCCTGTCCGGACATTCTTGCCGGGCTGGAGGCGGTGTGGGGCTCGGTGTCGCTGGCGCGGCGCGCTTGCGCTGCCGGGCTGGTCGGGACGGTGGTGGCGGAGTCGGTCGCGGCACCGAGTTCCTGGCGTCCTGGACTGGTCTGTTGCGGTGCCAGGATCGGTCCCGGCGGGCTTAGCGGGCGGGGGCGTGCGCCTTCTGCGTCGAACCGCATCCACCGGGGGCCACGCCGGCCGCGTCCCGGTACCAGCGCGACGATGTCACGTCCCAGGCTGCGCGCCACGTCCGCGGCCTGATTCGGCGAGACCACTACATCAGAGCCCGCATCGTCTCCGGAGGCCAGCACCACCGGTCCGGTACCGGCATCGTCGACCCGGGCGCGTAGGAACTCGGCAACCCCGCCGCTGGAGACCGCCTCCGCAGGCACCGGCACGCGCACCGCATCGGCGGGCAATCCCACCGGCCCCGCACCCGGCACCCGGCCACCCGAGGACACCGTGCCTGGGGACACCGTGCCTGGGGACACCGCGCCCGGGGACACCGCGCCCGGGGACACCGTGCCTGGGGATGGCGGTTTAGCACCGCGGGCGGCGTCGGTATTTCCCGCGTCCGGCCCCGTTCCCGCGGCCGCACCGGTAGCGGTGCCATCGCCCCGCGCGGGCACCTGGCCGGGCACCGCCACCCCGCCCTCGGTGGCAGCGCCCTCCCCGGCCGCAGCAGGCGGCGTCGTTTCCGGCGCCGGGCCGCCGGAAGACGCCCCGGGAGCCTGGGTGGCGTCTGTCACGGGCGTGTCCGCCGGGGAGCCGGGCTTGCCTGTTGCGGGCTCGACCGCGCGCGCATCGTCCACCGCAGTGCTTATTCTGTCCACAACAGACACCGTGTGTTCAACTGGCACACCCAGATTGCCCGTGTCAGATGTGCCGGAGTTCGCGTGGGTGGCACCGACTGGGTCGTGCACCGGGGGTGCGCTGACGCGGGATCCTGCCGTGGTGACCCCGCCATCGGAGCCCAGCGGGCCGCCCCGGCCATTACCTCTATTGTCCATAGAGGACTGTCCGGGCGTGGTGTGGTCGTCAAGCGGCGCATCGACACGGGTTTCCCCGGCCGTCACCCGGGCATCGGGAACCAACGGGCCGTCCTGGTTCACCGACCCACGAACCGGCGGCGCAGACAGCTCCGGATGTCCCATCGAATCGTCGGGACTATCCACGCCAGAGGATTCTGGGCTGGCGCGAAGAGCATCGGCGGCCTGACTGTAGCCCGGTGGCGGTGTGCCGGTAGGGGTGTCACCCACACTGGTCGCGTCGCCGGACTCCGGTGCGTGGACGCGGGCATGGTCCTCGCTTTGCGGCGGGCTGTAGGGCGGCGGAGGGGTGCCCGGTCTGTCACCCACCACGGCACCCGTACCCACGCGGCCCGGTTCGCCAGGCGAGGCAATCCCGGCGGAACCGGCGGGCAGGACAGTCGAGGTGACCGGAACACCCGGCTCGGGTTCCGGCACACCGGAATCCACATTGGACTTGTCCTTCGGGGAGCCGGGCTTGTCGTTAAGGGGCTCCACAAAGCTGGGTTTCTCGCCCGGCTGCGATCCCTTGCCCGTCTGCGACCCGGAATCGGTCGTCAATTCCTCTGACGCGTCGGTGTCGGTGTTGGAAGCCTCGGTCCCGTTGGCGTTGTCCCGGGCCCGGCCCGCCGGGATCAACTGGCCGCGCATCGCCAGGCCCGCCAGATTCCCGATACCCGAACCGATCGCCTCCGACACCCCGGCGGTGAACGAGAACGGATTCCACTGCGCCCCCTGACCACTGATCGCGCCATAGCCGGCCTCGCCGAGCATTTCGGTCAGGCCCTCTTCCAGGGATTCGCCCAGGCCGTGGCCGAAGCGGGCCACCCACATCGCCCGCACCGACATGCCGGTGTAACCCTCTAGGTTCTTGGCCACGACATCGGCGAATCTCGCCATCGAAGCCACCGGGTACTGCTCCGCATGCTCCTCGGCCACCTGCCGCGCCGCCGCCGCCAACACCTCAGCATCGATCTTGTCGCCCAGACCCCGCACCAACACCTTGGCGATCGCGTTGCCCACCACATTGCCCAGCGCCGAGAGCGGCACCGCCAGCAGCCCGCTGAACGAGCCGACCCCCACCGCCATCTCCGACATCGCCGCATCCCACTTCTTCCGCGTCCCCAACGCGAACTGCAACCCTTGCGCCCCCGCATCCATCACCACCTGCAACCCCACCCCCACCACCTGGCTCATCGCCAAACGCATGAACAACTGGCCCCACCACCGGGTCAGCAGCAACCGCATCACCGCGAACCGCGCCGCCAACCACGCCATACTCGCCCCACCAGTAGGCCCCGCCATCGCCACCGCCCAGGCGATCTCGGCCACCAGCAGCAGCAAACCCCCCACCGTCACGAACTTCAAATACTGCACCTGCAACGCCAGATTCCGCACAAACCCAGCCAACTCCCGCACACCCACACCACCCGACTCCAAAACCGGACCAAACGCCTCTAACCGCTGGGCGAATCGGTCCGCCGCCTTGCCCGAAAACCCGCCCCGCACCCGCCCCACCACATCCCCCACCGCCGGCCCCAATGCCCCTACCGCCACCGCACCCGACTCCAACGCCGCCGCCACCGCGAATAACGCATCCTCGTCCGCATCCGTCATGTCCTCACCGGTTAATACCTGAAATAGCCGCCTCACCTCCTCTGGCACCAGCAGCGACACGCAACAACACCCACTCGGCTCACACTCGTACTAGGACGAAACGATCAACGCACCGTAGTATGTGCCAGCCAGGTCCCCGCCCTAAACCGCGCGCCTCGCGCGTGCAACAACTATGCACGTTCAGCCATTAAGAATTAGAGAAAAAGGGCTCTCGTGTCTGTTCTTCTGGTGGTCGGCGGTGGTGGTTTCCAATTTCGCCTAAAATTGGCGGCTCTTGCGCGACCGGCGTGCCCTGATCGGCCAAGGGCGTTAATCGCCCGCGCCAGGGGGGTGCCGGTGGCCTGCGATGGCGATGCGTGCGGCCATCTTGGACTTGCGCACGACGAGTTCGGGGGAGTAGCCCTGCTTGGTGAAGACGCCGTCGAGCCAGAACATGCCGTAACCGTGGGCTTGGGTGAACAGTTGCTCCATCAGTTCGAGCGCTTCCCGTGGTCCGTCGGATACGGCCAGGCACGGCATCAGGAACTGATCGGTCAGCCGTCGCGTCTGCTCATGCAGTTCGGCGTGCTTGGGGCCCTGTAGGCCGTCCGCATAGATGACGTTCATGCCCGCGCGCCGCTCGATCAAGTACTCGGTGTAAGCACCGGCTGCGGCGGCAAGGGCGTCCACGGGATCGTCGTGGCTCTCCATTGCGACCCGCACCCGCTCCGCGAGTTGGCAGGCGACCGTTGCCGCGACGGCCGCGAGCAAGCTCTCCCGCTCGGGGAAATGCCGGTACGGCGCGGCGGCGCTGACCTTGGCCCGCCGTGCCACCTCGGCGACCGAGAAGCCGGCCAGGCCTCGTTCGGCGATCAGGTCGAGCGAGACGCGCACAAGCTCGGTGCGGAGGTCCCCGTGGTGGTACTTACCGCCCATGTCGTGGATCACATCTTTCACTCGGAATATGTCAGAGCTCTGTCACGTCGCTGATGTAAGAGGGTTCTTACAACGGGACCTGCCGCACAGCCGTTCCTTGGAGGGTTCATGAACACGACCACGCACGCTATCGCCGTTCCGTCGCCGGGCGCACCCCTGGTACGGACGACGATCGCGCGACGTGACCTGCGGCCGGACGACGTGCTGATCGACATCGCTTACGCCGGCATCTGCCACAGCGACATCCACCAGGCCAACGAGGACTGGGGCATGGCGATCTTCCCGATGGTTCCCGGGCACGAGATCGCCGGCGTGGTCGCCGAGGTCGGCTCGGCCGTGACGAACTACCAGGTCGGAGACCGGGTCGGGGTCGGCTGCATGGTCGACTCCTGCGGTGAGTGCGAGTACTGCCGGGCCGGCACCGAGCAGTTCTGCGTCCAGGGCAATGTCCCGACCTACAACGGCGTCGGGTTCGACGGCGAGAACACCTACGGTGGCTATAGCCAGCAGATCGTGGTGAAGGACGCCTTCGTGTGCCGGATCCCGGAGGGCATCGAGCTGGATGTCGCCGCGCCGCTGCTCTGCGCCGGCATCACCACCTACTCGCCGCTGCGCCAGTGGGGCGCGGGTCCGGGCAAGAAGGTCGCGGTTGTCGGGCTCGGTGGGCTCGGGCACATGGCGGTCAAGCTGGCCGCCGCGATGGGGGCCGAGGTGACGGTGCTCAGCCAGAGCCTGAAGAAGCAGGAGGACGGCCTGAAGCTCGGCGGGAAGGACTACTTCGCGACCGGCGACGAGTCGACCTTCGAAGCGTTAAAGGGGCGTTTCGACCTGATCCTCAACACGGTCTCGGCGAAGCTCCCGGTCGACGCCTACCTCGGGCTGCTGCGAGTCGGCGGCGCGATGGTCAACGTCGGCGCTCCCGGTGAGCCGCTGTCGTACAACGCGTTCTCGCTGCTGGGCGGCAACAAGGTCCTGGCCGGGTCGATGATCGGCGGGATCGCGGAGACCCAGGAGATGCTGGACTTCTGCGCGCAGCACGGTATCGGTGCGGAGATCGAGCTCATCGCCGCCGACCAAGTCAACGCGGCCTACCAGCGTGTCGCCGACAGCGACGTGCGGTACCGCTTCGTGATCGACACCGCCACGATCGGCGCGTGAGGGCGGCCACGGAGGCTGAGCAGGTCAGGAGCGCACTGCCTGCCGGGCGGCGGGGCGCCCGGCAGTCGACCAATAAGTCCACTAAGGATGGTTGCGTGACTTTACCAGACCAATCGAGGGAATATGCCAAAGGGCATTGGGCGCCCTGGTTTTTCTCGATCTGTTAATAAGGGGATGCCTTAACGTTTGGTGGTGCCGCAGTTGAAGATGGGGCGAACCGCTGGGGCGTTTTGTGTTGATCTTTTCGGGTGAACCTGTTGGGCTTCGTCCATCGCGTGTGCGCCTGACGGGAGTCATGGGGTATTACAGTATGGCTTTCGGGACCCCTCCCGAATGTTGTGGATATCGTTGCTGGCGATTCGCGAATACCCGATTCTTCCGACCCGGCGGAGGACATACGTCATGGTCTCCAAGTTCCGCAGCGCGGTCCTGGTCTCGATGGGCGTCGCTCTCGGCCTGGCTGCCGGCGCCACCAAGGCGGCTAGCGCCGACCCGGGCATGATTCCGGTCGGGTCCGCGGCTGAACTCCGTGCCGCGCTAGGTGCCGCCAAACCCGGCGACACGATCCGGCTGGCGCCCGGCAACTACGACGGGAGCTTCGTGGCGACCGCGAAAGGCACCGCCGAAGCGCCTATCACGCTCATGGGACCGTTAGCGGCGGTTCTTTCCAACGGCAGCGGCTACGGACTGCATCTGGACGGCGCGGAACACTGGAAGCTGACCGGGTTCTCGGTCAGCAATGCCAAGAAGGGCATTGTCCTCGACCGTTCCCAGCACGTCGTCATCGACAATGTCGAAGTGTCCCAGATCGCCGAGGAAGCCGTGCACTTTCGGACCTCCAGTTCGGACAACCTGATCCAGGAATCCCGGATTCACCACATCGGCCTGGTAAAGCCGCAGTACGGCGAGGCCATTTACTTCGGCTCGGCGAAGAGCAACTGGGACCAGTACGGGGAGAACGGTGGCCCGGACCGCAGCGACCGCAATCAGGCGCTGAACAACAAGCTGGGGCCGAACGTGGCCGCCGAACACATCGACATCAAGGAAGGCACCGAGGGTGGCCTCGTCAGGGGCAATACCTTCGACGGGCAGGGGATCGCGGGGGAGAACTCCGCGGATTCCTGGCTGGATGCCAAAGGCAACGGCTATCTGGTCGAAGGCAACACCGGCACCTTCGGTGGCGACGGCGCACTGGTCGACGGTTACCAGACGCACACCGTCGTGGACGGATTCGGTTGCGGGAACCAATTTCGCGCCAACAACGCCGACCTCGGCGGCGCCGAAGGTTATGCGATCAAGGTGACGAACCAGCGCGAATGCCGGTCGGCACCGAACGTGGTCTACCGAGACAACGAGGTCCGCAATGCGGGCAAGGGCCTAACCAACATCGACGTCACCTACTGAGCGGTTCGGAGCGATTCCGGGGCGGAGGCGGGAAGCTGACGGTCGGCGGGGAAAACGCCCCTGCTGCACGCGAATCCCTCGATTGTCCGCACAACGGGTCGCGGAGTTGGAGTTGGCGAAGGAGATACCCCGAATGACACATTCCGTGCCTAACGTGCCGTGGGCCCTGGGCCGTTCCCCCTACACTGCATGATTATGCGGAGTGGTGCGATGGTCGCTGACCGTTACCGGCTCGATGATCTGATCGGCTCAGGGGGAATGGGCGTCGTATGGCGCGCCACCGATCTGCATTTGAGACGGGTGGTCGCGATCAAGCAGGCGAGGCCCGGCGGGGGAGTGCGTGACGCCGAGCAACTGCATCGCGAAGCCCAGAATGCCGCGCGCGTGCATCATGCCAACGCGGTGACGTTGTTCGACTCGGTGCGCATCGGCGCCGAGTGCTTTCTGATCATGGAGTACTTCGAGTCGACGAGCCTGGACAGAATCCTCGCCGAGGGATACGTGCTGTCCCCGAAGCAGGTGGCGCATATCGGCGTCCAGATCGCCGGTGCCCTGGCGGTCTTGCATGCCAACGAAATCGTGCACCGCGACATCAAGCCGGGCAATATACTCGTCGCCGCGGACGGTACGGCCAAACTGACCGATTTCGGTATTTCTCGCTGGTCCGGAGCTACCCAGACGCACACCGGCGCGCTCGCCTGGACCCCGTCCTACGGCGCGCCGGAGGTTGGCGCCGGCATGCCCGCCACCCCGGCATCGGATGTGTTCTCCCTGGGCGTGACCCTGTTCTATGCGGTGGAAGGCAAGTTGCCGTTTGGGGCGGGGATCTCAGACCCACGGCGGGAGTCCGCGTTCCAGGTGCCGACGACCTTCCGTGCCGGGCCGCTCGGCCTGGTGCTGTCACAACTCCTGTTGTTCAGGGAGGACCAGCGCCCCTCGGCGGCGCGGGCCAGGGACATGTTCCAGGGGCTCCTTGCCGGATCGACGCTCCCGGTAGCGCCTCCGCCGGCGCCGGCCGGGCCCGGGAGGACCGGTCCGACCAGCAGGCGCCGCCTCCGACTTGTTGCGCTGGCGGGAGTCGGTGCCGTCGTCGTTTTGGCCTTCACCGTCGGGGTAGTGAGCTGGTTCGGCCGCGGGTTGATGCCGACAGGTTCGCCACCGACAGGTTCGACAGCCGTGCCGGACACTCCGACGGTGCTTCCGGCGGTCGGGGATCCGCGCACGGTTGATCCCTGCAAACTCACCGATCCCCACCCTCTCAAGCGTTTCGGCCCGACCCGCAGAGACGTCGATTACGGCAACTTCAATCGTTGTGACGTTCTTGTCGATATGGGCGCCGAGCCCACCGTGGATGTCCAAGTGCAATTCGAGATCTCCGACGGGACCGGGCAGCCACCAGCGGGGCCACTCAGCATCGAACTGCTACCCCGGAGCAACGATTCCTGCCTCCGCAGGATACGGCTCGCCCCTCCGGTAATGGTCTCGGTCAGAGCGAAGGTGAAGGGCAGTTCCACGGCTGACCTGTGCGCCATCGCCGATGTCGCTACGAAGACCGCGGCCGACGTGCTTCGCTCCGGCGAGATCCCCCGGGATTCCACGCGGATCCGAACCAACTCCATTGCCAATGCGGATGCGTGCAGGCTTCCCGATGGCAACGTGGTTTCCCGGATTCCCGATGTCGATCCCGCCAACACGGATCCCGGCTTCGGAAACTGGGAATGCTACTGGGAGTACGGCTCGGGCGGCAAGGCGTTGTTCATCCGCTTCAGCCAGGGCGAACCGGGCAATTCGACGTCCAGCATTCCCGTCCAGCTCGGTAGTTACAGCGCCACCGTCACCCCAAAAAATGACGGCAGCTGCGAGGTGAACGCGCTGTACCGGGAGTACTACGACGTGGACCAGAAGCCGAAGTGGGAACAGCTGGTGGTCACCGTCTGGGCGGCGCAGCCGCTGGATCAGGTCTGCGGGATGGCCAGGGACGTGGCTGCGTCCGCGGCCGAGCACCTGCCACCGCGCTGAGCGGTCACTGAGTGACGTTGTCGCACAACCAGTTCGAGCCGAAGCCCCACATCCCTACGCCACTCGCGCCGGATCGCACAGTTCCGCCAGGGAGTCGACGTATTCGCGCAGCAGCCTAGTGGCGGTCGCCGGTTCCCACAGGTCGGTGGTGTACTCCAGCCAAGCCTGGTAGCCCCGTGCGGGGGCGTCGGCCGACACGAGCCCGAAGGTCAAGTCGGCACGCGATGCGGCCGCGGCGACGTTCTCGACTCGGGTCGCAAGCCCGGTGAAGGCCACCTCTGGGCCGGGCAGGTTCTGGAATGCGAACCCGATGAGCGGCCGGTCCGGCTCCGCACCGCGTCCAGTCGCACACAGCTCGTACACCACGCGATCGATGGACACCGGGTTGTCAAGCGCCGCAAGAGACGCGGCGCACGTCTGCTTGACAAGCGTGGTGAAGGGCACCCGCATTGGTGCCCGGACAACCAGTCCGACGCCGATCCTGGTGCAGCTGACCAACGACTCGAATTCACGGCGCTCGCGGTTGGCGTAGGACATCCGAAGCACGACATCCGGGGCGCCGGACAATCTGGCCAACAACCGGCCGAGGGCGGCAGCGGTGACGGCGAACGGGGTCACACCAAGGGATTGGGCGAACGACTCGACGGCGGCCCGTGTCGGGTGGGGAACTTCCAGCCGCACGGTGTCCCCGGCACCGGACGCCCGGCTAGGTCGTGGCCGGTCAGTGGGCAGGTCGGCGGCAAGGAGCACGCCCTCCAGATGCTGGCGCCAGAACTCAAGCTGACGAGCGTCCAGGCCCGCATCGGCTTGCTCGCGTTGCCAGCGCGCGTAGTCGGTGGACTGCGCGCCGGGCGCCTCCAGTTGCGGTGCCGTCCCGGTGACGGCTGCCCCGTACAACGCCGCCAATTCCCGCAACGTCAATGACAGGGACCACCCGTCGGTGCTGATGTGGTGAGTGACGAGCATCAACGCCCACCGCCGGGTGCCGACCCGGAGCAAACGGCACACGGGCATAGTTCCCCGGCCGAGGTTGAACGGGGTGTTGGCCAGTTCGAGGCAGATCTCCTCGGCCCGCTCCGCGGGACCGTCGCGCAGGTCGTCGACGGGCAGGGTGAACGGCACGGGCGCCAGCGCCTGCTGTGACCACCGCCCCGCACCGTCGCGGACGAATCGGCAGCGCAGTCCGACGTGCCGCGCGACCAGTTCGGTGATGGCCCTGCCGAGGGCGGGCGTGTCGAGCCGACCGGTCAGCCAAATCCTCGTGCCCACGTTGAAGACCGCTGGCCTCGGCAGGTGCGTGACCGTCGTGAGCATGGCCTCCTGTTGCGCGGACACGGGTGCCTCGTCGACGACGGCCCCGGCCAGGCGAGAGAGCAGCGTCGGTTTGTGCCGCTTCAGCTCGGCCAGCAGTTCCGGGGACAGCACGCCGCGCGGAGCGTCATAACGCAACTTGTCACCGGCGGCCGCCAAGCGCACGTCGAGCACACGCAACCTGCCGAGAAGATCGTCCAGCTCACCGGCACCCGTCACAGCTCTCCCCGCATCCGATTCCCCGCCAGCACCGACGCCATGCCACACACCGTCGGGTCGGCGAAGAACTCGCTCAGTGAATACTCGGCGCCGAACCGCTCCCGTACCCGGTTCAGCAGGGTCAACGCGTTCAGCGAATGCCCGCCTAGGTCGAAAAACCGCGCATAGTCGTCGAATCCGTCGACACCGAGGACTTCCGCCCACACCTGCCGGACAGCCGCGGCAATCCGATCGTCGTCACTCGCCTGCCCGGCCTGGCGGGCCCACTTCCCGTTCTGTGTCAACGGCAGCCGATCCACCACCAGCCACCGCTCCGGAACCATGGGCCTGGGTAGCAATTCGGCCAGCCCCGCACGCCAGCGCCGAGCAAGCTCGGTCTCGCCGAGCCCGTCCGCCGCTGTCCGTTCGGCGAGCACGTGGCAGGCGAGCAGATCCCGCCCGGTCGCATCGTCGGTTTCCGCCAGCACGCGCGCGTCAAGCACACCGGGCAGCGTGCGCACCGCACAGGTGACCTCGGCCGGCTCGACGCGCACACCACGGATCTGCACCTGGTCATCGGCGCGCCCGACGAAGTCCAATTCGCCATCCGCGCGCCACCGCACCAGATCCCCGGTCCGGTACCAGCGGCAGCCGTTGTCGTCGGTGCTGAACCGCTGCGCGGTCAGCGACGGGTCGCCGTGGTAGCCGCGTGCGACCTGCGGGCCGCCGACGTGCAGCTCGCCGATCGCGCCCGGTGGCAGCACGCGCCCCGCCGCGTCGCGCACCTCAAGCCGCAGGGCGGGATTGGGAGGGCCCAGCGATGGGCTGCCGACACCTCGCGGCGACACCTCGCCCCATGAGCAGAACACCGAGCACTCGGTCGGGCCGTAGATGTTGAACACGGTGAAGGCAATGTCCTCGCGCGGCCGTGAGTTCAGTCGCTCGCCGCCGACGCACAGCACCCGCAGCGCCGCGTCCCGGGGCCACGGCTGGTCGAGCACCGCCTCGGCGACGGCGGTCGGCAGGAAAGCGACGGTGATCCGCTGCCGCACCAGCCACGCCACCAGGGCCTGCGGGTCAAGCCGCACCTCGTCGGGCACCACGTGCAGCTCGGCGCCGGTGGCGAGCGCGGGCCACAGTTCGATGTGCCCAGCGTCGAAACCGGGCGCGCTGTACCAGGACAGCCGGTCGTCCCCGGTGATACCCAGCCGGTCCAAGAACACCGCCAGCGTGGCCGCCACGTTGCGGTGCTCGATCAGCACCCCCTTGGGCGTCCCGGTCGACCCGGACGTGTAGAGCAGGCACAGCAGGTCATCGCCGGTCACGGTGACAGTCCTCAATGGACTATCGCCGCCGACGTGGAGCCGGGGCACGCCGGGTGCCAGCGCCGGGTCGAGGTCGTGCGAGCAGATCAGCGCGACCGGGCCGGCGTCGGCGAGCACCGCCGCCAGTCGCGGCACCGGTTGGCTCAGATCCAGGGGCAGGTAGGCCACGCCGGCCGCGACCGCGCCGAGGACAGCCGCAACGAACTCGTGCCCTCTGGGCAAGGCGACCGCCACTACGTCTCCGCGTCCCGCGCCCTGTTCGATCAGCCGCGCGGCGACGCCGTTCGCGGCAGCGGCCAGCTTTCCGCCGCTGTGTCGGCCCGCGGCGTCGACCACCAGCGGTCGATCGCCTCCCGGCCGTACCTCGGTGAGCGTCGTGTGGTGGGGTACCGGCTGCGGTCCGACGCTGATCGCCCGCAGCCGCTTCTCGTCCTCGGCGGTGAGCATCGGCAGGTCGCCGATTCGCGCTGCCCGGCCGTCGGAAATGGCCTCCAGGACGAGCTGGAGGTGATCGAGGTAGCGCCGCGCCGTGGCTTCGGCGTACAGGCCGGCGTCGTACCGGATGCTCAGGCGCAAGCCGGACCCGGTGCGCACGACCATCAGCGACAGTTCCAGCGGCGCCGAGGCGGTGCCCACCCCGAGCGGCTCCGCACTCACACCGGGCAGCGTGATACCCGGCAGGGCCTCGGTGTCCAGGTCGATCGAGACGGGCATCAGCGGCCTGGCCGTGCCCGGTGCGGGGTTGACCTCGGTGAACAGCGCGTCCAGGTCCACCCCGCTGTGTTCGGTGGCCTCCAGCACCGCATCCCTGGCCGCCCGCACGGCGGCCCCCGTCTCCATGTCGTCGCGCAGCACCCCGCGCAGCGGCAGCAGCGACGAGAAGAAGCCCACGGTGTTCTTGGTCTGCGGCGTGCGCCGCCCGAACGTGGTGCCGACAATGAACTCCTCCTGGCCGGAGAATCGCCTTAATACCTCCCGCCACGCGGTGAGCAGGCTCGCGAACACGCTCACCCCTTGCGTGCCGCTCCATTCACGCAGCGCGGCGGTCCGTCTCGGGTCGAACCAGGCTGTCACCGACGCGCCCATGCCCACGGCAGCGTCGGCACGAGGCCGGTCGGTGGGCTGCTGGGGGACCGGCGGCTCGGTCCCCAGGTGCGCGCGCCACCAGTCAAGGTCGGCGGGATCGTGCACGGGGCGGTCGGCGTCCAGCGGGGAGCCGCCCGGCGCTTCGAAACGCGGCGCGTCCCCGGCCACTGCCGCCCGGTACAGCTCCGGAAAGTCCGCGGCGATGAGACCGGCGGAGTGCCCATCGGTGATGAGGTGGTGGATGCCGATGATGAGCGCGTGGTCGTCCGTGCCCAGCCGGAGCAGGCGCGGAGTGAACAAGGGCCCCTGCGCGAGGTCGTACTCGCGGCGGCTTTCCTCTCGCACAACCGCCGTGATGGCCGTATCGGCGTCCTGGCAGTGGTGTTCGCTCACCGTCACCGGCACGTCGACCCTGTCCAGCACGACCTGGCGCAGTTCCTGGTCCCGGCCGTCCGGCCGGAACACCACGCGTAGCCCGGGGTGCCGGTCGACGAGGCCGCGCAGTGCGGCGCGCACCGCCTCCTCGTCCAGTGGCCCGCGCAGCCGCACGCCTTGGATCTCGTTGTACGCACTGGCCCCGGTCAACTGACAGGCCAGCCACATCCGGCGCTGAGCGGTGGTGGCCGGGCCGCTGCGTTCGGCCGGAGTGGTGAACGCGCGTCGCAACCGGTCCAGCCGGACCAGCCCGGCGGAGATCTGCTCGGCGGACAAGCCGAAGTCGACGAGCGCGGCGATCTCGTCGACCCCGGCCGCATGCAGCTTCGCCACCAGGCCCGCGCAACTCTCCTGCGTTCCGATCAGGGCTCGCTGGTCGCAGTAGCGGTGGTAGGCGTGCCGGAACAGCGCGTCCAGGTCCTCGGGGCTCGCGGCGGCCAAACCTCGGCACTGCGACCGGAATCTGTGGCCGCGGACCGCATCAGCAATGAGGAACGCAGGTACCGGACCATGGGCTCCAGCGCTTCGGCGCGAGCGGCCTCGTGGTCGTCGCCGAGGTAGGTGTGCAGCAGCACGGTGACGCGGCCGGCATCGGGATCCAGCCCGGCGGCGCGCCGGGCGCGCCGGTAGTGGTCGATGTTCTGGGCCAACTGCTCCACCGTCTGGTTCATCAGATTCGTGAGCACGCCGAGGTCGAGCCGGCCCGCCTGCTCATAGGACCCCACCCGCCCCGTCGTGGCAAGCCACATCGGCGGCTGCCCCTGGATCGGGCGGGGATGCACCCGCACGTCGATCTCGGCTCCGGAGCCCGAGCGGCGGCGCAGCGGATCGCCGCGCCACAGGCGCCGCAGGTCGGCCAGGTGCTCGAAGGCGGTTTCCCGGC
This sequence comes from Saccharopolyspora phatthalungensis, assembly GCF_014203395.1. Classification (NCBI taxonomy): domain Bacteria; kingdom Bacillati; phylum Actinomycetota; class Actinomycetes; order Pseudonocardiales; family Pseudonocardiaceae; genus Saccharopolyspora; species Saccharopolyspora phatthalungensis. Next base: position 1,281,671 of record NZ_JACHIW010000002.1, on the reverse strand, counting down.
GACGGGCGAACCGGTCGGGATGCAGCGCGAAGTCCTCGCCGTGCCAGCCGGTGCCGAAACCGAGCCCGACGCGCCCGCCGGACAGGTTGTCCACCACCGACCACTCCTCGGCGACCCGGATCGGGTCGTGCAGCGGCAGCACGACCGAGCCCGCGTTGAGCCGGATCCGGCTGGTCCGACCGGCCAGCGCCGCCCCGAGCACCGCTGGGTTGGGAAACAGGCCGCCGAAGGAGTGGAAATGCCGCTCCGGCAGCCACAGTGCGTGGAAACCGTGCTCGTCGGCGAACCGTGCGGTGTCCATGATCAGGTCGTATTTCTTCGGCGACCCGGCCGATTCCGCTTCCGCCGAGTCGCCGAAGAAATAGATGCTGAAGTCCGGCGCCGGACGCTCGCGCCGCGCGGGCACCGCGACGGGGCGCGGCCTGCTGGGCGGGAAGAAACCAGCCTGGCGCAGTTCCCGCAGTGAACCGCGCACGGCTTCGGCCACGTGCTCGACGTCGGTGTCGGTGTGCGCGGTGGACAAATAGAAGCTGCGCCACTCCCACACGTGCACACCGCGCAGCAGCAGGTGCTGGTAGAGCAGTTCCATGTCCGCGCGGTGACTGAAGCGGAACATCGACCCGAAGTTGTCCAGCCGCAGCGGAAACTCCTCGTTCACGAAGAAGTGGTTCAGCTCCTCGGCGAGCTGGTCGGTCCTGGCGTTGACCGACGCTTGAAGGGCAGGGCCCTCCTGCCGCAGGTGCGTGAGCACGGCCCGCGCCGCGGCCATCGAGACGGGGTGCTGCATGTGGGTGCCGCCGAAGAAAACCGTCTCGCGCTGTGGCCCGCTGTCATCGCCGTAACGCCAGAAACCGCCGTCGACGTAGTCCATGATGTCGGCCCGGCCGGCGATGGCGCCGACGGGGAAGCCGCTGCCCAGCGCCTTGCCGTAGGTGGCCAGGTCGGCGGTGACGCCGTAGTGGTGCTGGGCACCACCTGGGTGGGGCCGTAGGCCGGTGAGCATTTCGTCGAAGATCAGCACAATGCCGCGCTTGCGGGTCAGTTCGCGCAGGTTACGCACGAACTCCGTGGGACGCAGCGAGGGGTTGCGGCACTGCACGGGTTCGACGAGGACGGCCGCGATCATGTCGGCGTGTTCTTCGATGACCTCAAGGCTGCGCGGGTCGCCGTATTCCAGAATGATCAGTTCGGCCACGGCGCTGGCTGGGATGCCCGCCGAGACCGCAACGGTGCCCCCGCCACTGGCGCGGCCGAGCACCGAGTCGATGTGACCGTGGTAGGAGCCGCGGAACAGCACGATGCGGGTGCGGCCGGTCGCCGCGCGGGCGAGCCGGATAGCCGCCGAGTTGGCTTCCGTGCCCGTGCAGGCGAATGCGACCCGTTCCGCGCCGGTCAGCTCCGCGAGCAGGGCGGCGGCTTCGCCGGCGTCCGCGCCGCGCAGGCCGAAGCGCAGCCCGCCGGACAGGTGTTCGCGCACGGCCTCGGTGACGAACTTCGGTTCGTGGCCGAACAACAGGGCACCGAAACCCATGGTGATATCGACGTAGTCGTTGCCGTCGACGTCCACCAGCCGCGCGCCCTTGGCCGACCGGCCGTCGATGAGGTAGCGCATTTCTTTGGTCGCTGCGCGGAAACCGACGACCGCTCGGCTGTCGGCGAGCACGCCACGGTAGCGCTGGGTGTTTTCCTTCGACGTATGGGTTCGTTCGTTGAACCTGCGCGTCAAATCCGCGATGTGGGCGTGCTGCCCCGGACTGGTCGCCGTGTCGGCCATGCCCGAGCCGGCGGCCACGGTGACGCGCGGACCATGCACCGCAGGCGGTTCGGGGCTGGGCGCGGAGGTGGGCGTGGCGGCTGGCGCTGGTGGTACTGGTTCGGTCGGCGGTTCCGCTGGGGCACGGCGCTGTGCGATCAGCTCCGCGAGCAGCCGCGGCGTTCGCGCCACCTCCAGCATTTCCTCCATGCCTATCTTGACTCCGAACTCGCCTTCCAGCTCCACTTGCACGCCGATAAGATGGAGCGAATCCGCTCCGAGGTCCACAAAGGACCGTTCGGGGTCGATCTCGTCGGGGCTCTGGCCGAGGTGCCGTGCCGTCCGCTCCAGCACGCGATCGAACGTCCCCTGATCCGACATGACCGCCTCCACGGTGATATTGGTGTCCCCGTTCTGTCCGGGTTCGGCGAGTTCCGGCAACGACGGGCCCACCCAGTGCCTCGTGCGCCGGAACGGGTAAAGCGGCAGCGGGATGCGCCGGCCACCGCAGCCATCGAGTAGCGCAGCCCAGTCGATGTCGACGCCGGAGCAGTGCAACTGGGCCAGCGTGGCCTCGTCCGTCGGCTCCGGAGGTGCCTGCTCGCCGTCGAAGACGAAGGCGACAGCGGGGGAATCGGTGACCACGCCGGTGCTGCACCGATGATCCGTCGCGCCGCTGAGGTAGCCGTCGAGTGCGTTGACCAGTTCTTTGATCGTGTGCCCGGGCACCGCGACGCGGTGGGCGAACCGGCGGCGCCCCAGGGCCAGGGTGGTGACCAGGTCGGCCAGCCTCGTGTCTGGGTGTGCTCGCAGATGGTCGCGCACCGCCGAGGCGTACTCCGCCAGGGCTTCCGGATCGCGTGCCGACAGCGGGAGCAGTCCCGGCACGGTTCGCGCCGGCGCCGGGGCGGATGTGCTGGGTGGGGCTTGTTCCAGGATGACGTGCGCATTAGTGCCACCCATGCCCACCGAGTGCACCCCCGCCCGGCGCGGCCCGGAGCCCGGCCACTCGCGCGACTCGGCCGACAAGGTGAACGGGCTGGCCGACAGGTCGAGAGCCGGGTTGGGCCTGCGGAAGTTAACCAGGGGCGGGATGACGCCGTGCCGCAGTGCGAGCACGGCGCTGATCAGCCCCGCCATGCCGGCGCAGCTGTCCAAGTGACCGATTCTCGGTTTCGTGGTGCCTAGCGCGCAGAAGCCAACCTGGTCGGTGTGCTGGCGGAACGCCTTGGTCAGGCCGTCGAATTCGATCGGGTCGCCCTTGTGGGTGCCCGTGCCGTGCGCTTCGAGGTAGCCGATGGTCGCCACGGGCACCCCGGCCGCCTCGATCGCCCGCAACACCGCGTCTTGTTGCCCGATCGCGCTCGGCGCGGCGAACCCGGTCTTGGCCGTCCCGTCGTCGGCCGCCCCGTCGTTGGCCACCCCGGAGCCCAGGATGACCGCATGCACGGTGTCGCCATCGGACAGTGCCGAGTCGAGCCGTTTCAGCAGCACGGCCGCCACCCCGTTGCCCGCGACCGTGCCGTCGGCTTCGGCGTCGAACGCGCTGAGCAACCCGCGAGGTGACATCGTCGAGCCCTTGACGTGGCGATGACCGGTCACCTGGGGGAAGTGCAGTGCCGAGGAGCCGGCGAGCGCCAGGTCGGCCTCCCCGAGCAGCAGTGCCTGGCAAGCCAGATGCACGGCGACCAGCGAACTCGAACACGCCGTGGCCACGTTGACCGCGGGCCCGGTGAGATTCAGCCGGTAGGCGGCCTGAGTTGCCGCGTAGTCCCCGTAGTTGCCGATCTGGACCTGCTTGGCGGCCGCCCAGCCCGGTTCCCAGCCGGCGACACCGAGGTTGTTGGCCAGGTAGCTGTGCAGCGAGTGCAGCCGGTAACCGGTGCTCGCGTACACGCCGACCCGCATGGTGTCGTCCGTAACCGGATAACCGCCATCCTCCAGGGCGTGGTAGCAGCACTCCAGGAACAGCCGTTGCTGCGGGTCGGTGATCGCCGCCTCGCGCGCGCTCATGCCGAAGAAGTCGGCGTCGAACCGGTCGACGCCGGGCACCATTCCGCTCGCGGCGACGAAATCCGGCGCGCCGCGCTCGCTCTCGGGAATTCCCGCTGCGGCCAGCTCTTCTTGGGTGAAGTGGTGGATCCGGGAGGCGCCGGTGCCGATGTCGGCCCAGAAGCGCTCCGGAGTGTCCGCTCCCGGGAATCTCAGCGACATCCCGATGATCGCGATGCGGTGCGTCCACATGCCCACTGGCCCTCCCGGCGGTTCTCCTCGCGTGCCACGCGAGGCAGACACCCCGAAACCGACGTTCTCCGCCAACCGGTAGCCGAAAACCGCGCCACGAGCCCGCATCGGCGTCTGCTGATACTTTTCGCAATTCCAGCATTAGTCCTTGTGCGAATGTTGGATGCAAGTATCGGTCGCATTGGGCGCCGGTGTCCATAGCATCCTGGGGAGAGGTCCTGAAAGGGAAGATTCGAGTACGCGAAGGAGCCAGATCATTGACGACTCGGCTGCCGCCGATATGTTGCGCGGCGGTCCGGGAAGGTTCGGCGAGCGGACCGAGTACGGGAATCCCCGAGTCGAAAGCCGTGGACGTTTGTCAATAGTGTAATTGATCGTAAAATGGCCTAATTGGTAGGCCGAATGGCGGGTGTCTGTTGGGTAGGCCGTTTTACGCGCAGCTTCCGCCAAGCCCCGCGGGCACCGTCGATGCACGAGGTTGTCCAGTGATGTGCGCCGCCGCCGCGACGCGTCGCTCGTCGCGGATGACGTCGTGGCAGAAGCGGCAGGTAGCGGGAGTCTTGCGCCCGGTAGCCGTTCGTAGCTCCCTTTTGGCCTCCGGCAACCTGCCCTGCGTGAGGAGACACTTGCAAGGTTTTGTGTCTCTGGGCCGTGTATATTAGTCCTGTCCGAGCGGCAGCGGTAGACCGGAGCACTGGCGCTGACCGAGGCATTCTAATCGGATGCAAAGATAGACCCCCTCCCGGGAGCAGTTCATGTCAGGAGGGGGTCTTTTTGTGCTGCCTCAGTCTTTAGGGCATATGCAAAAATTGTGCCCACAGACCGGGCACCTTGGCGGGGTCTTGTGGCTCGGGGGTGTCGGATTCACTGTGCTCTCGCTCTCTCATCTCGCTGGGCACTGAGGGTGGCCCATAGGCCCGTCTCGGCCAAAGTCGCAAATGCATGTCTGACCTTGCCAAGACTCCGGCGGTACGGGGATTAGATCTAGGGTAAATCCATCTGTGATAACCCCCGCACCCCCGCATCGGATGCACGTGTGCGGAGTTAGGACCTCCTCTCCATGCTCGTCCCGTTCGGACACCTCAATCTGGCAAGTGCCCAAACAGATGTAGCACTTACGGGCCGGGTGGGTGGTCACGGTCACACCGCCGTTGTTACAGGGTTTAGCTTCATCTGGCAAGCACCCAAACGCGGGAAGCGGAGAGACTCCCTCTCCCGGGGACCACTTCACAAGGGTGAGGGGGTCTCTTCCAGTCTCAATCGCCCGGGCGCGGAGGGGCGTAGATCAGAGCTGGGGGCCGGCTCCGGCCCGGATAAGCGTTCCGGCATCGTCGTAGTAGTAATCCCCCTCGCCTTCCGGCGCGGCGCTCTGGTCCTTATCTGGTTCGTCCGGCATAATCTCGTCTCCTTGATCGGGTATAAGGGGACCCCCTCATCTGGGAAAAGGAGAGGCGGTCCTACGTTTACGCTTGGTAGCGCTCTCCTCGCGTGCTGCAAGGGCGTATTTGGTGGTGGCACTCGCTGGACGGACGGGGGATCCGGCGTAGGGCCTTCACTTGGTCTGGCTGTTAGCCACAATGATTGTGGTGGGTCCTTCCGCCATCCATGAGGGGCCGTGGGAACCGTGTTCGTGCTGCCCTACGACATCAGGGTCTTCGTCGGCAAAAAGACACTGGTCGGCTGCGCATTTCCACAGTACGGAGCAATCAGGCGCGAACGTTCGTCTAGGCAACTGGGGCCTCCATTCATCGTTACGCGGCGTGTGCGGTAGGCTCTTTGGTGGTCCCCGGTAGGTAGCTGCTACCGGGGACCTTTCGAGTCTCGGGATTGCTGGATGCTTATTGTCGTGGCGAGACAGCCGCGACAGATCATCCGGCCGTCTGATGCCACTTCGCCTCGTTCTTACCAGCCATTCAGTTGGCGAATTCAGGGATCGGCATCATCGGTCTCTCTTGGTAGGCCAGAGGATAGACAAAAGGGGCAGTCCGATAATCAACACTTGAGCCCACGTCTGTGCGTACATCGGCGTAAGTCCTCCTTTCCTCGATCGGTGCCGATGCAACCGGCAAGAGAATTATCAGGGCTACCGTAAGGCGCAGAAGCAGTCGCCTAAACCCAGTCAACAAAGGTCCGCTTTTCGAAGGAGTTCCACTAGCTCCGTGAGGGTGTCCGCGAGCTGATCCAAGTCGGAGGTAGATACGTCGCGACGAGGCAGCTTGAACGCCACCTGGTCAAGCTTCCACGAGACTTTACGCAGAACTACATCAAGACTGACCGTTGAGACAGAGGGGCCTTCGATGGACTCCGGCTCAGGGGCACCCGTCATAGGAATACCCGCACGCGCCTGCGGATCATTTCTCGTCGAGCTCGATTCCTGCGTCTGCGATCCCGGCAGGGCTGGAAAGCTTTCTCAATGGGTCACCCTCCATCCGTTGGAAGGACGCCCCCGCCGTCCGGCTGTCGGGGGATCGATTAACGACCGGCGGAGGCCATCCAGGAGGGATCTTGTCGGTGCCGGAGGAATGCTGGTGACACGCAGCGTGTCACTACCCGATCGGGTTAGCACACTCCCAGCTTCGTAGCGAGTCCCCGCAATTGCGGGGACTTAGACGCAGGTGTGTGGAGCAGATCTTTGACAATAGATTTTGACAAGCGCTGATTCTGAAACCAAAAGGGGGCGGCAGAAGCAGTCGACGACAACAGCGCCACCGCCTTGTCTGTATCCCCGGTCTTGAGATGGACCAAGGCGCGATCCGTATCGTGCCTGCATTTACCCAAGAGGTGTAGGGCTGAGCCGCCCCCCGGCATGGTCTTAGACGCGGCCAACGCGTCGCCGAATTCGCCGAGATTGATCGCAATATCTGTATGCTGCATAGCGATTGAGGACGGGCCAAAGATGCTGCTGTGGTAGCACTGTCCGTCGGGGACCTTTGCGGCAATTTGCCGAGCTTCACCCAAGAAATGCTTCGCCGCCACGGCGTTGCCTGCGCGGGCGTGCGCGTTACCAGCCTGCAGCAACAGAGACCCGTACACTTTCATTTGAGGGATATTGTGGGTTCTGCCCGGTTCAATCGTCCTTGCAGTTGAGGTGGACAACTCCCACGATTCCTCGTACCTGCCGGCAACCATTAGTTGCCAAGCTAGAGATCCCGTCGCGGAAGCTGTCATCACGGGGTCGCTTAGTCCTTCAGATAGGCGTATTGATCTCTGTATGGCCAGGTGCGCGGCGTCCGGGTGCCGCAGCAGTGTCAAGGTACACCCGGCAGCCCACAACACCCGGGATAGTGACTGGAGATAAATCGGCCGATCTGTGTCGTTTGACGTGGCTAGCCCGGACTCTAGTTGTCTGATCTGACGAGACAACGCCCAAACGGCGGAGTCGTGTTGCCCACTCCAGTACGTGCGCCACGCGGCGATTTCGGCAAAACGCGCCTCCTGCGTAGTCGCAGGGGCGTCCTTCGGGACGCCTACCAAGCTCACGGCGTGCCGTAGCGCCGTAACCCCTTGGTCCTGGTCGTGCTCTGGTATCGAGACTGGGACCAGTAGATCGGCGAGCGTGACATCCAGGGCCCGAGCGATCTTGTGCAGGCTCGCGACGCTGCATGTCTGCCGCACCCCCTGTTCTAGTTTTCGGATCAACGTGAGCGATAGCCCCGCTCGGTCTGCCAGTTGCTGTTGGGTGTAGAGGTCGCCTCGTAGTTGCCGTATGCGCTCACCTAGTGACAGATGGTTACTCATGGGGCCACGGTACAGCCGGGTTGATCTGTGAGGTAGAAGATGCTAAGGACGCCCCGGGTCAGTGCCCGCAGGTCGGGCAGGCGGAGTCCGCGGGTCAAACTGGCTCATCCGGCCCATAAGGCTCGGCGGTAGCAACGAGTGCGACAGATGAGCCAGTTGCGCCACACTATTGGCGGGTGCCTCGTGACCTGATCGCATCTTCTGAGCTGGCAAAAGCCCTTGGCGTGAGCCGATCAACGGTGTCTCGATGGGTCCGCGAAGGCAGGATTACACCCACTGAGATCACAGCCGGAGGACAATCCCGGTTCCGGCTCGATGACGTGCGCGGAGAGCTTCGCCGCCAGCGCGGGCAGACGGGATGACGACGAACTGATCGCGCGCCAGCCCCCGGCCGTCCGGTGTGGTCGCGGTGGCTATTGTTGGGTTTCCACAACACAACAGCTCCGGCATGCGCTATGCCGGACATTGGTCTGCCCGCCGATGATCGACCAGGGTAGAGGCAGGTGCAGGCGACGCTCCGGGAGGACGTCGCCTGCTGCGCGTGCGTACTTGGGAGGCTCAGCCGGTGTTCAGTCGTGTCGCCATCGTCAACCGCGGGGAGGCCGCGATGCGGCTGATCCACGCCGTCCGGGAACTGTCCGCGGAGACCGGCGCCCGGATCGAGACGGTCGCCCTCTACACCGACGCCGACCGCAGCGCCACGTTCGTCCGGGAGGCCGACCTGGCCCACCCGCTCGGACCCGCCTCGGCCCGCCCCTACCTCGACCACGCCGTGCTGGAACGGGCCCTGGTCGAGACCGGGGCCGACGCCGCCTGGGTCGGGTGGGGCTTCGTCGCCGAAGACCCGGCGTTCGCCGAGCTCTGCGAGAAGATCGGCGTCACTTTCATCGGGCCGAGCGCGGAGGCGATGCGCGAGCTGGGCGACAAGATCGGCGCCAAGCTGATCGCCGAGAAGGTGGGCGTCCCGGTCGCGCCGTGGAGCCGCGGCGAGGTCGCAAACCTCGAAGACGCGCTGGCCGCGGCCGAGCGCATCGGCTACCCGCTGATGCTCAAGGCCACCGCGGGCGGCGGCGGGCGCGGCATCCGCGTCGTCGCCTCGCCCGACGACCTCGCCGACGCCTACGAGCGCACCAGCCAGGAGGCGCTGCGCGCATTCGGCAGCGGCGTCGTGTTCCTGGAGCGGCTGGTCACCGGCGCCCGGCATGTCGAGGTCCAGGTGATCGCCGACGGGCAGGGCACGGCGTGGGCGCTCGGCGTCCGCGACTGCTCGGTGCAGCGGCGCAACCAGAAGATCATCGAGGAGTCCGCCTCTCCCGTCCTGAATCCGGAGCAGACCGCGGAGCTGAAGGCGTCGGCCGAGCGGCTGGCGCTGGCCGTCGGCTACCGCGGCGCCGGGACCGTCGAGTTCCTCTACCACCCGGGCGAGAAGCTGTTCGCTTTCCTGGAGGTCAACACCCGACTCCAGGTCGAGCACCCGATCACCGAGCTGACCACCGGGACCGACCTGGTCAAGCTCCAGTTGCACGTGGCGAGCGGCGGGAAGCTTGAGGGCCCGCAGCCGGCCGAGTCCGGGCACGCCGTCGAGGCGCGGCTCAACGCTGAGGACCCCGACCGCGACTTCGCGCCCGCGCCCGGCCGCATCGCGCGGCTGGTGCTGCCAGCCGGCCCCGGCATCCGGGTCGACACCGGCGTCAGCGAGGGCGACAGCATCCCGGCCGATTTCGACTCGATGATCGCGAAGATCATCGCCTACGGCCGCGACCGCGAGGAGGCGCTGGGCCGATTGCGCCGCGCGATGGCCGAGACCATGGTCGTCATCGCGGGCGGCGCGACCAACAAGAGCTTCGTGCTCGACCTGCTCGACCAGCCCGAGGTGATCGACGCGAGCGCCGACACCGGCTGGATCGACCGGGTCCGCGCCGAAGGCCGCCTCGCCGCGCACAAGCACTCCGCTGTCGCGCTGGCCGCGGCCGCGATCGAGGCATATCAGGACGAGGAGGAGGTCAGCAGGCAGCAGCTGCTGTCCACCGCGCACGGCGGGCGGCCGCAGGTGCGCCACGACCCGGGGCGCCCGCTCGACCTGAAGCTTCGCGGCGTTGGCTACCGCGTGCAGGTCGCGCGGGTCGGGCCGAAGCGGTTCCGCGTCGGGGTCGGCGCCGGCGGCGACGTGCACCCGGCCGACGTCGAGGTCGAGCGGTTCGACACGCACAGCGGCCGGATCGTGGTCAACGGCAGGCGGTTCCGGCTGACCTCGGCCACGCACGGGCCGATCCACCTGGTCGAGGTCGACGGCGTCACGCACCGGATCAGCCGCGACGAGGGCGGCGTCGTCCGCTCTCCCGCGCCCGCCCTGGTGGTCGCCACCCCGCTGGCGGTCGGCGACGAGGTCGAGGCGAACGCGCCGATCCTCGTGCTGGAGAGCATGAAGATGGAAACGGTGCTACGGGCGCCCTTCCGCGCCCGGGTCCGCGAATGCCCGGTTTCGGTCGGCAGCCAGATCGAGACCGGCGCGCCGCTGATGCGGCTGGAGCCGCTTGCCGAGGAGGGCGCCGCCGAGGACACCGCGGCGGCCGAACAGACCGTCGAGATCGACCTGCCCGCCGAGCCGTCGGACGTGCCCGTGGTCGAGCGGGTCGAGCAGCACCTGCAGGAACTGCGTGGCCTGCTGCTCGGCTTCGACGGCGACGCCCGGGACCGCAAGCGCGTGCTCACCGGGTACCTGGCCGCCCGTGCCGAACTCGGCGGCCGGCCGGTGCCCGGCGAGCTGGAGTTGCTCACCGTCTTCGCCGACATGTCTGAGCTGAGCCGCAACAAGCCGGGTGGCGACCTGGAGGTCGAGCCGGGCAGTCCGGTGCACAGCCCGCGCGAGTACTTCCACAGCTACCTGCAGAGCCTCGACGTCGAGCGCGCCGGTGTCCCGGAAGGCTTCCAGGCGAAGCTGAAAAAGGTGTTCGGCCACTACGGCATCACCGGTCTCGACCGCACGCCGGAGCTGGAGGCCGCGGTCTTCCGGATTTTCCTGGCCCAGCAGCGGATGGCGGCCGATATGGCGATCGTTTCCGAGCTGCTGCAGCAGTGGCTGGCGAGCGCGCCGCCGGCCGAGCTGCGCGAGGGTGCGGGGCTGACGCTGGAACGCCTGGTCGAAGCCACGCAGGTGCGCTTCCCCGCGGTGGCCGACCTCGCCCGTGGCGTGGTGTTCCGCTGGTTTGCCCAGCCACTGCTGCGCCGCAACCGCGCCAAGGTCTACGCCGCGGTGCGCGACGAGTTGCGCTACCTGGACCGCAATCCGGACGCCCCGGACCGCGCCGAGCGGATCCAGACCATGGTGGCCAGCGCCGAGCCGCTGGTACGGCTGATCGGCCAGCGGATCGGCCGCGGGATCGGGCGGGCGGACGGCGACCACGCGCCGCTGCTGGAGGTGCTGACCCGCCGCTACTACGGCAACCGCAGGCTGACCGGCGTCACCGCGCGCGACATCGCGGGCTGCCGGTTCATCACTGCCGAGCACACCGGCCCGGAGGGCGTGACCCGGATGGCCGCCACGGCCGCCGACTTCGCGGCGCTGCCGGACGCGATCGCCGCCGTCGGCACGTTCGCCGCGCAGGCGCGGGAAAGCAGCTTTGTCGCCGACCTGTACGTCACGTGGGAGGGCCAGCCGGACGCCGACGCGCTGGCGCTGCGGCTCGGCGAGCTCCTGGCCGCACACCCGCTGCCCGCAAGCGTCGCCCGGATCACCGCCACGTTCGCCGGCACCGGTGGTGCGGTGATGCACCACCACTTCACGTTCCGCCCGGACGGCACGGGATTCGTCGAGGACCGGCTGATCCGCGGCCTGCATCCGCACATCGCCGAGCGGCTGCAACTGGGTCGGCTGCGGGACTTCGACCTCACCCGGCTGCCGTCCGCGGACGAGGAGATCTACCTGTTCAAGGCCGTGGCGACGAGCAACCCGGCCGACGAGCGGCTGGTAGCGATGGCCCAGGTCCGCGACCTGACGCCGCTGCGCGAGGCGGACGGCCGGCTGGTGGCGCTGCCCGCGCTGGAGGACGCGGTCACCGCCTGCGTCGATGCGATCCGCAACATCCAGGCGCAGCGGCCGCAGAACAAGCGGTTCGACACCAACCGGATCATGATGTACGTCTGGCCGGCGGCCGAACTGACCGTTGACGAGCTGAACTCCATCGTCCAGCGGATCCTGCCGACCACGGCGGGCGCCGGGCTGGAGGAGGTCCAGTTCCTGGCCCGCCAGCGCACCGAGACCGGAGAGCTGACCGAGACGGCCGTACGGATCACCCTCGACGCGGGCGACGACGCGCAGCTGCACGTCGGCCCGCCGTCGGCCGAGCCGGTGCGGCCGTTGGACGACTACCGACAGAAGGTGCTGCGCGCGGCCCGGCGCGGCCACGTCTACCCGTACGAGCTGACCGACGTGCTGGCCGGTGCGGACGGTGGCTTCGTCGAGCACGACCTCGACGAGAGCGGCGCGCTGGTGCCGGTGGACCGGCCGAAGGGCAAGAACACCGCGGCCATTGTCGCCGGGGTAGTCACCACCCCGACCGAACGGCACCCCGAAGGCGTCACGCGCGTGGTGCTGCTCGGCGACCCGACCAAGGCGCTGGGCGCGCTGTCGGAGCCGGAGTGCTCGCGCGTGATCGCGGCGCTGGACCTGGCCGAACGGATGCGGGTGCCGCTGGAGTGGTTCGCGCTGTCCGCGGGCGCGCGGATCTCGATGGGCTCCGGCACCGAGAACATGGACTGGGTGGCCGCGGCGCTCAAACGGATCGTCGAGTTCACCCAGGCCGGCGGCGAGATCAACATCGTGGTCGCCGGGATCACCGTCGGCGCCCAGCCGTACTGGAACGCCGAGGCCACGATGCTCATGCACACCAAGGGCATCCTGGTGATGACGCCGGACTCGGCGATGGTGCTGACCGGCAAGCAATCGCTGGACTTCTCCGGCGGCGTGTCGGCCGAGGACAACTTCGGCATCGGCGGCTACGACCGGGTAATGGGGCCCAACGGCCAAGCGCAGTACTGGGCGCCGAACCTGCAGGCCGCCCGCGACGTCCTGATGGCGCACTACGACCACGCCTACATCGTGCCGGGCGAGACGACGCCGCGGAAGGCGGTCACGAACGACCCGCTGGACCGCGACGTCTCGGGTTACCCGCACGCGGTGGTCGGCAGCGACTTCACCACGGTCGGCGAAATCTTCTCGGCCGAGCACAACCCGGACCGCAAGAAGCCGTTCGACATCCGCACCGTGATGCGGGCACTGTCCGATCAGGACCACGCGGTGCTGGAACGCTGGGCCGGAATGGCCGACGCGGACACCGCGGCGGTGCAGGACGTGCACATCGGCGGCCGGCCGGTCTGCCTGATCGGCATCGAGTCGCGGGCGGTGCCGCGTCGCGGCTTCCCGCCCACCGACGGCCCGGACACCTACACCGCGGGCACGCTGTTCCCACGATCGTCGAAGAAGACCGCGCGGGCGATCAACGCCGCGTCCGGTAACCGGCCGCTGGTGGTGCTGGCGAACCTGTCCGGGTTCGACGGCTCGCCGGAGTCGATGCGCAAGCTGCAACTGGAGTACGGGGCCGAAATCGGCCGGGCGATCGTCAACTTCGACGGCCCGATCGTGTTCTGCGTGATCTCCCGCTACCACGGCGGCGCGTTCGTGGTGTTCTCCAAGGCGCTCAACCCGAATATGACGGTGCTGGCCCTGGAGGGCTCGTTCGCCTCGGTGCTCGGCGGTGCCCCGGCGGCAGCCGTGGTGTTCTCTGGCGAGGTGAACAACCGCACGGCTACCGACCCGCGAGTGACCGAGCTACAGGCCCGGGTTGCCGAGACCAGCGGCGCCGAGCGAGCCGCGTTGAACGCGCGGCTGGCCGAGGTCCACGCCTCGGTGCGGGCGGAAAAGCTGGGCGATGTCGCCGCGGAGTTCGACCGAATCCACAGCATCCAGCGGGCGGTTGAGGTCGGCTCGGTCGACGCGATCATCAGCGCCGCCGAGCTGCGGCCACGGATCATCGAGGCCATCGAGCACGGCCTCAAGCGCTGCCCCTGGTAGCTCAAAGACTCCGGGTGGGCGATATCGAAGAGAAGCGAAGGTGTACTTGATGGCCGAGAGGCTGAACGGGACGACGGCGGTTGTCACCGGCGCATCGAGCGGGATCGGGGAGGCGACCGCCCGTGCGTTGGCTGCCGAGGGGGCTGCGGTGGCACTGTTCGCGCGCCGCCGCGACCGCCTCGATGCCCTCGTCAAAGAGATTGACGCGGCCCCGGGCGGCACGGGACACGTCTTCGAGGTCGACGTCACCGACGCCGACGCGGTACACACCGCGATCGACCACGTCGCCGCCGAACTAGGCGGCATCGACGCGTTGGTCAATAACGCCGGCTATGGCATGTGGGGACCCGCACGCGAAGCCGACCTCGCTGAGTGGCACAAGATGGTCGACGTCAACCTGAACGGCGTGCTGGCCACCACCCATGCCGCGCTGCCGCACCTCACCGCCGCCGCGCAGGGCCCTCGCGGCATCGCCGACATCATCACCGTGAGCTCTGTCGGCGGCCGCAAAGTCTTGCCCGGCAACAACGTCTACGCCGCAACCAAGCACGCAGTCGGCGCGTTCTCCGAGTCACTGCGCCAAGAACTTGCCGAGCACCACGTGCGTGTCGGGCTCGTCGAACCGGGCGTGGTTGTCACCGAGATGACGACCAACGCCCGGAACAACGCCCCGGACGCGAGGGCCGCCTCCGCGCTCGGTGTCCTCCAGGCAAGCGACATCGCCGACGCTGTCGTCTACATGCTCACCCGCCCACGGCACGCCGCCATCAGCGAAATGCTCATCCGGCCGACCGAGCAGACCTTCTGAACGACGCTTCCACTGTGGGCGCGAGCCGCCAGTTCTTGGCGCGCGTCTGTGCGCGCCACATCTGTGCGTAGCGGCCTTGCTCACCAAGTAGCTCGGCGTGCGTGCCGCGCTGCACCACACCGCCCTGCTCGAAGACGATGATCTGGTCGGCCCGGACCACGGTCGACAGGCGGTGTGCGATGACCACCACGGTCCTGCCCGCGACGAGGTTGTCGATCGCCTGCTGCACGACGACCTCCGACTCGGTGTCCAGGGCGGCGGTCGGTTCGTCCAGTAGCACCACGGGTGCGTCCTTGAGAATCGCGCGCGCGATGGAGATCCGCTGGCGTTCCCCACCGGACAACGCCGAGCCGATCTCGCCCACCCGTGTGTTGTAGCCGTCGGGCAGGTTTTCGATGAACGCGTGCGCATTCGCGGCACGCGCGGCTTCCACCACCTCCGCGCGGGTGGCGCCGGGGCGGCCCATGGCGATATTGGCCAGGATCGTGTCGTCGAACAGGTAGACGTCCTGGAACACCACGGCGATGTGGCGCATCAGCTCCTCGGGCGCGAGCGTGCCGACGTCCACGCCGCCCAGCCGGACCACCCCGGCCTGCGGATCGGCGAACCGAGTGATGAGCCGGGTTGCGGTGGTCTTGCCGGAGCCGGACGGGCCGACCAGCGCCGTGAGGCTGCGTTCGGGCACCTCCAGGCTGACGTCGCGCAACGCCGGTTCGGTCCGGCCGTCATAGGTGAATCCAACGCCGGTGAACGTGATGTCGAACGATTCCGGCGCTCGGCCGTTCGGGCGCGTCGGCAGGGGCTCGGTGTCCAGCACCTCGCTGACCCGCCCCAGCGCCGCCTCTGACATCTCGAACAGTTTGGTCATGGTGACCGCGGCGCCGAGTGGTTCCGCGAAGCGGGCCGCGGCGACCACGATGGCCAACAGCAGCGGCAGGGTGAGCCGCGCGTCGAGGACCAGTGCCGCGCCCAGCGCCACCAGCGCGACAACCGCGACCTGGACCAGGAACTGCAACGCCGCGACGGGGACCGACGCCGAGCGGTTGGACTCGGCGTTGGCCTCGCGCTGGTGATCGAACACCTCGGCCAGCCGTGGCGAGTCCGCACCCGCCTGACCGGTGGCCTTGAACACCGGCAGACCCTGCACGTACTCCACGATCCGGCCGGCGGCGTCGGCGTTGGCGGCGTCCACTCGGCGGAAGCCGGTGTTGGACAGGAACCGCAGCCTGCGCAGCAGCGGCACGGACACCACGACTGCGACGACGAGCACCATCGCGAGGCGCCAGTCGACGACGAGCACCACGAGGCCGATCACGGCCGGCACCGTCACCAGTCGCACGAAAAGCGTGGAAAACGAGGAGATTCCGGTGGCCGCACTGGTCACGTTGCTGCCCACCACCGTGGTGAGGTCGCCCGCGTCCCGGCGGGCGAGTTCCTGCTGCGGCATCGACCGCAGCCGGTCGCCCAGCCGCGTCCGCATCTCGCCGGTGACCAGATGCCAGTAGTCGAAGGTGAAGGAACTCTCCCGCAAGCGCAGCACCCCTTCGACGGCCACCAGGACGGCGAGGACGCCGAGCCAGAACCAGGCCGTGGCGGTGTCCACCGGCTGGGCGGCCAGCGCCGCGAGCAGCGGGATGAACGTCGCGTACGCCAGGGCCTGCACGAGCGAGGCCAGCATGGAAATCCGCAGCGTCGTGCGGAATTGCGGGGCGTAAGGCCCGGCGGCCCGCATCATCAGGCCGAGTATGCGCTTCATGCGATCACGTCCTTCCCGGCGTCTGCCGATAGTCCCCAGCCCGCGGCCTGCTCATGGCGGGCCCACAGGGCCGAGTAGCGGCCGCCCGCGGCGATCAGTTCGGGGTGCGTGCCGCGCTCGACGACGCGACCGCCGTCGAGGACCACGATCTGGTCCGCGCCGGTGATCGTCGTCAGGCGATGGGCGATGACGAGCACGGTGCGACCCGCCGTCAGCCGGGCGAGGGCCTCCTGGATCGCGGCCTCGCTCTCCGGGTCGGCGAACGCCGTCGCCTCGTCGAGCACCACCACGGGTGCGCCGGACAGCATCGCGCGGGCGATGGTGATCCGCTGGCGCTGCCCGCCGGAGAGCCGGCCGCCGCGTTCACCGACCTGGCTGTCGTAGCCGTCCGGCAGTTCTTCCGTGATGAACTCGTGCGCGGCAGCCGCCTTCGCCGCGGCGACGACTTCTTCGTCGGTCGCGTCGGGCTTGGCCAGCCGGATGTTCTCCGCGACCGTGCCCGACACCAGGAACGGATCCTGGAACACCAGCGCGACGTGGCGGAGCAGGACGTCACTGGCGATGTCCCGCACGTCAACGCCGCCGACCCGCACCGAGCCCGCGTCGACGTCGTAGAACCGGGGGATCAGCCGCGCCACCGTGGACTTACCCGATCCGGACGGGCCGACCAGCGCGCACACCGTGCCCTCGGGCACCGTGAGGGTCACGTCGTCGAGGACCGGTGCGCCCTTTTCCGTGTAACGGAAGGTCACGCCGGTCAGCGATACCGAGGAATCCGTTGGCGGCTCGGGATTTTCCGGCTCGGGTAGGGGTGGCACGCCGAGCAGTTCGCCAATCCGCACGGCGCCGGCCTTGGCGTCGTTGACGTAGTTGGTCAGGTGCATCAGCGGCGCGATCGACTCGACCGGCATGGCGCCGACCAGCAGGCCCAGCACCAGGTCACCGGGCGTGATCCAGCCCGCGGCCAGCATCGGCACGCCGCCCGCCGCGATCACCAGCAGCGTCGGCAACGGCACGATCACCAGGTTGGTGAACCCCGAGGCGCGGCGCGTGGCCTCGGTCCAGGCCCCGACCGCATCGGTGAACGCGGCAACGGCATCGCCGAATCGCTGGAACGAGGTGCGGCCGTCGTCGAAGGTCCGCACGACCGGCATGCCTTGCACGAACTCGACCACCGCCGCGTTGACGTCCTCGCCGGCTTGGTTGTAGCGCGCGCGCTGCGTCGTGTGGTCTCGGGCCATCAACGAGAACGACACCATCGCGATGGGCAGGACCAGCAGGGCGACCAGCAGCAGCTTCCACTGCACGATGCCGAGCGCGACGAGTGCCGCGATCGGCTGTGCGGTCACCGCACCGAAGAACGGCACGGCGTCGGCCACGACGTTGTGCAGCGCGGCGACATCGTCCTGGACGATCTTCTTGATCCGGCCGGACCCCGTGCGCTGCACATGGCCGAGCGGCATCCGCGCCAGCGCGTCGGCAAGCCGGCGTCGCAGCACCACTTCCAGGTCGAAGCTCGCGTGGTGGGCGACTTGCTCGGCCAGCCAGCGCGCGCCAAAGGACACGATGAGGCAACCGAGCGCCGACCCGGCCCACCAAGCGAGCGCCGTGGTCGACCGTGTGCCGGAGAAGAGCTCACCGACCGTCATCGCCACGCATACGTAACCGGCGACCGATGCGATGCCGCCGAGGGCGCCGAGCGCGAGTCCCCGGCCGAGCCTTGCTCGTACCCCCGGGGAGAGCGCGACCAGGTTCTTGACCGGCCGCAGACCGGAGTCGTCGCTCATCGGGCACCTCCGCGCAGCGGTCGGGCGATGCGGTCCGCGACCTGGCCGACGATCGGTTGGTTCATGCACGAGAAATGATCACCGTCTACTTCGGACACTGTGAACTCGCCTAGGCATACGTCGCGCCAGAACGAGAGCATTTGTTCGGTGAGCCCCGGCGCGAAAGTCGAGGGGCCGGTGGGCACGAGGAAGCGCATGTCGCCGAAGTACGGCGGCGGTACGAATCTCGCGGATTGGAAGCTGTGCTTGAACACCCGGAACATGCCCAGTGCCAGCTCCGGAGGCATCTGCTGTCCGGCGACGCGCGATGCGGTCTCGGCGTACCGGGCGAAGCGTTCCTCCTGGCTGAGCGACCCGAGCTGGGCGTACACCGCGCCGGGGGCGCCGTCGAGCCGGGCGAGCGCCCCTTCCGGCACCCGGCCGCCGTTTTCCCGTACCAGCGCGGGGAAAGCCCGCGCGACCGCCTGCGGATCGAGCTCGCCGAAGCCGACCTGGTCCAGCGAGATGCCGAGGTTGGGCACGAACAGCGTCTCGAACATCAGGTCGTCCTCGATGTCGAACGCCACCAGGTGGCTGCTGACCAGAACCAGGTCGTCGAGCTCGACACCGCGTTCGCCGAGCCTACGGGCGACCTCGGTGGCGAACATGCCGCCGAGGCAGTAGCCGACGAGCTGGAACCGGGTGTGTCCGGCGGCGAGCAAGCGCTCGGTGTAGTCGTCGGCGAGGCGGCCCACGACGTCTGCCGGCGGGATGGCGCGGTAGACGTCGGTGTCGGCGATGGCGATGCCCAGCACCGGGCCGAGGTCCTGCGCGACCAGTTCGGCGGCCAGCGGCCGGAAGCACTCCATGGTGCCCAGCCCCGCGTGGAACAGCACCCGCACCGGGCCATCGCCGGTGCTGAACGGCACGAGTGCGGCGTTGCTGCCGCTGGTGACAACTTCCGCTGGCGCCGCCGCGGCGCGCAAGAACGCGGCGAGCGCGGCGACGGTCGGTTCGTTCAGCATGTGGCGCAGCAGGGTGTCGAACGGCACCGGCGCGGCCTCCGGGAGTTCTTCCCGTAGTCGGCCGGCGGTCCTGGCCATGATCAGCGAGTCGGCCCCCTTGGCGAAGAAGTCATCCGTCCGGCCGATCGCCGGCAGGCGCAGCGCCTCCGCCCACCGCGCCGCGAGGGCTTCCTCCAGCGCGTCGGCCGGAGGTTCCGGGGCGGCGGAATTCCCGCCGGAGGTGGGCCGCCAGCCGCTCAGGGTGCGGCGGTCGACCTTGCCGTTTCCGGTCAGCGGCAGGGCGTCGACGACCTGCACCCCGGACGGCACCATGTGCTCGGGCAGCCGCTCACGCAAGAACGACACCAGTTCCGGCTCGGTCACCACCGCGCGATCGGTCTTGACCCTGGAGGCGGTCACGCCGGGCAGCGTCAGCTCGGCATCGGCCGAGCCGGCCGAGGCGAGCACCACGAGCCAACCCCCCGGCGCCAACAGCTCCACCAGCGCGTCGTGGGCGCTCCGCGAGATGACGACATCGAATGTGTTGGGCTCGTAGCCCTGCACCCGGTAGTCCAGGTCGACGTCGAGAGTGCCCCGACGGTGGTCGGCATCGAGCCCGGCCAGCACGTCCGCCAGCCCGTCGACCGGGGAAAGTTCCAATATCCGCAACGGCCGCCCGGCGCTCATGGCGGCCCGGTACGCCACGGCGGCCACGGCGCGCTCCGGCGAATCTCCCGCGGCATCGGTCACCAGGCGGGCGAATCGCGGGTCGAGCGGGACCGGCTCGGTGCGGGCGCATTCCACGACCCCGAACAGCGTGCCTTCCGCGAACACCACCCCGGCGGCGGCCACGGCCGGGTGCTCCAGCAGGGCGGCCTCGATCTCGCCCAGCTCGACGCGGTGTCCGCGCACCTTCACCTGGGTGTCCTCGCGGCCGAGGAACTCCAAGTCGCCGCCCGGCCGATACCGCGCGATGTCGCCGGTGCGGTACAGCCGCTGCCCGTCGACGGGATGGGTGAAGAACCGGTGTGCGGTGGTCTCCGGGTCGCCGAGGTAGCCCTGCGCCAGCCCGGCCCCGGTGATGAACAACTCTCCGGGAGTCCACACCGGACAGTCCTGATAGGACTCATCGAGTACCCGGAAGCCCTGATTCGTGAGCGGCTTGCCGTAGGGGATGCTGTGCCAGCCCTCGGGAACGCCGTCGATGCGGTGGAAGTTCGACCAGATGGCTGCCTCGGTGGCACCGCCGAGCCCCACCAACTCCAGGCGCGGCAGTCGCGCCTGGGCCTGCGCCGGCAGCGTGGTGGGAATCCAGTCCCCGGACAGCAGCGCCAGCCGCAACGAGGACAGCGCACCCGCGGGCTCCGCGCCGAGGTATGCCAGCAGCATCTGTAGCAGCGCGGGCACCGAATTCCACAGCGTCACACCATGTTTGGCGATCAGCTCGGCCCAGTGGGACGGGTCGGCACGCCGGTCGGGATCGGGCAGCACCAGCGCGCCACCGAGCGAGAGCGGGCCGAAGATGTCATAGACCGACAAATCGAAGCCGAGGTTGGCGACGCCGAGGACACGGTCCTCGGCCGTGACGCCGAACCGGGCGTTGACGTCGACGATTGTGTTGGCGGCCGCGCGGTGGCCGATGACAACGCCTTTGGGTTTGCCCGTCGAACCGGAGGTGTAGATCACGTACGCGGGAGCATCCGGATCGCCGTCGGGTACCTGCCACGGCTCGATCGGGTCGAGTGTGTCCACGCAGGTGCGAGTGACGCCCTCGACCTCGTCGGTCTCGTCGACCCAGGACTGCGTGAGCACGTGCCGCACCCCGGCGTCGCGGAGGATGGCGGCGCGGCGAAGCGGCGGCTGGTGCGTGTCGATCGGCAGGTAGACGCCGCCGGCGAGCAAAACCCCGAGCACGGCGGCGACCTGCTCGACGCCCTTGTCCATCACGACCGCGACCCGGTCACCGGGGGAGATCCCGCCGGTCCGCAACGCGTCGGCGACGGCGGCGGCGCGGCCGGCCAGCTCGCGGTAGGTCGTCGCGCCCCGGCGGTCGACGACCGCGAGGCGGTCCGGGGTGCGGCGTGCTTGGTCGAAAACCGGCTGGTGCAGGAGGAAATCCGGCGGCGCTCCGGCGGTGTCGTTGACTCGGTGACGTTGCTCGGCCTGCCAGCCGGGCAGCGCGACGACGTGCTCGGCCTCCCAAGCCCCAGCGCTCGTGGCGAGGCGGCGCAGCAGATCCTCGAACGCGGCGAACATGTCGTCCACCAGCCCGTCCGGGAAGACGCCGTCGCGAACGTCCCAGTTGATCCGCAGGCCCCCTTCGTCATCCATGGCCTGGCAGTCGATGTACACCTGCGGGGTCTGGGTGATGCCGTATCCGTCGAAACGACCGGCGGTGGCACCTGTGCCTGCTCGGTCGCCGCCGATGCCGATGGCGCTGGTGAACACGATCGGCATCAGTGCCGACTCGCGGCCGCGCCGGCGCGCGAGCTCGCGGATCACCTCGACGCCCGAGTACAACCGGTGATCGAGGTCGTCGAAAAGCCGGTCGCCGACCGCGCGGGTCCGCTCGGCGAACGTCCGGCCCGCGGTCCAGTCGACCTCCAGTAGGTTCACCGACGTGAAGTCGCCGACCACGTCGGCCACCTGGGGATGCAGCGGAAGCCGGTTGAGCACGGTCAGGTTCAGGCAGAACCGCGCGGTGCGCGACCACCGGGCGATCACGGCGGCATAGGCCGACAGCACCGCCGACGAGGGAGTCAGGCCCCGTTCCTGAGTGCGCCGGGTGAACTCGGCCCAGCTGTCCTCGTCCAGCCGCAGCTGCTTGCGGGTGAACGAGGGCCGCTGGTCGTGGGGGGCGACGGGCAGGTCCGGTGCCGGGGGAAGCGTGTCCAGCCGGGCGGTCCAGTAGTCGAGGTCGCGCTGGTAGCGGCCGGTCTCCCGCTGCCGCAACTCGGTGAGCAGATAGTCGCGGAACCGTACTTCGAGTTCGGGCAGTTCGTGGTCGGGTTCGGCGTGCAGGGCCGCCAACTCCCCGAGGAGGAGCGCGATGCTCGCCCAGTCCGCGATGAGGAAGTCCAGCGAGACGTGCAGCACGGCGTTGGCGTCGGTGCGAGTGGCGCGCAGGTCGAACAGCGGCCAGGCGGCCGGGTCGTAGACGTGGTGGCCGAGTTCGGCGCGCACGGACTCCAGCGCCGCCTCGACGGTGCCGGAATCCGCGCCGCGCAGGTCGGTGACCGGCACCGGGTAGTGCGGCACCTCGGGCAATACCCGCTGATAGCCGTCGGCGGAGATGACCGCGCGCAGCATGTCGTGCCGGGCGATCAGCCGATTCCACGCCGCGGTCAGGCGGTCGGGGTCGAGTTCGGGGTAGCTCACCTCGACGTAGACATGGCAGGCGACGCCGCCGGAACCGAAGGCGTCGCTGCGGCCGAGCAGGTAGGCGGACTGCACGTCGGTGAGCGGGAACGGTTCGAAGCGGCCCGCATCGTCGCGTACCAGCTCGACCTGATCGCTGCGCAGCAGGTCGAGCACGGCGTCCTTGTCGGCTTTCAGCGCCGCCAGCAACTCGGCGGTGAGCACCCCCTTCGGGGCGCGGTAACGCAGGCGGTCGTTCTCGGCCCACAGTTTCACCCCCGACTCGGTCAGGGTGGCCACGAGGTGGGCGGGGGAATGCGTCTGCTGGCTGGTCACGGCTGGGGCTCCTCGATGGTCGGACGGGTGGGGACGAGCGCGACGCCGTTGGTCAGCTCGGGGTCGAGCGGACCGGCCAGACCATCGAGCTCCACGGTGAGCACGCCGGTGACGGGCGAGGCACGCGGGCGCAGCCACGGATCGGGGCCGATCAGCCGGTCGTAGTGGGCGCGATGCTGCGGTCGTATTCCATAGTGGACGGCCGAGATCCCGGTGGCGCCGTTGGGATGCTCGGTCCGTCGCGGGCGTTGCGGTGGGTCGTAGGACGACACGACGAACGGCAGCGCGGCGGGCCGCGGCGCGCTCATCTGGTAGCGGACGCGCTCGCCGTCCGGCCGGGTGCGGGTGTTGCGGAAGATCCGCGACATGGGCAGTCCGGTGGCGGCGAGGCGGTCCCGGGTCGCGGTGAGATCGGTGTCGTCGGTCTCCAGGGCGAGATCACGCCAGCCGGAGCCGGGCGCGGCCCACTTCGCGAGCCGGTCGCCCATGCCCAGGCCGAAGCGCGCCGCGACCGGCCAGCGCAGCGGACGCAGCGCCGTGGGAAATTCAAAAAACTCAAGAAATGGTCCCTCGGCAAACCAAATCAGGGCATTGCGCGCCTTCTCCGGGGCGCTTCCCCAGGTCACCGAGAAACCGAGTTCGGTGAAGTCGCGCACAATTTTGTGGATATCCTCGACTCGGCTCAGGACATGACTGCATCTCAACATCTACCGCGCCCTTTCTGTCTTCCGCCCTGATCAAGATGTTTGCAAAATCGGAGAAATCATGGTTAAGTCGCCCCCGGAAACAACACCGGACGAGGAATTCTCACCGTGCCAATCAGTCGAACGAAACTTGATTCTCTGCGCGCCCGAATCGAACAGGACGACACCTTGCGTGCCGTCGATGAATTGCGGGAACTGGCCGCCGAACTGAATTCCGGCGACTCGGCGGCGACCGCACGTGTCCGAGCCTGGAGCGCGGTGCTCGGCGCGGACGCGCGGACCGTCATGGTCGCCCTGCCGCTGGACGCGGGCGGCCGGGACGCCGCGATCGCCGCGCTTCTCGTCGGCGCCAGGGTCGTGCTGGCCGACGCGACCGCGCACCCGGCACGCACGCTGGCCGAGCTGGAGCGAACCGGCGCCGACCATGCCGTGCTGGATTCGGCCCGGCTCGCGCGCCTGGCCGCCGAACCGGCCGTGCCGCTGACCGATCTCGCGGCCCTGCGCCGCATCCTGCACGTCGGAGGCCCGGCCGCATTCGATGCCGTGGAGACCGTCCACCTGACCAGCGACCCGAGCGGCGTGGTCGGGGTTGCCGGGGCTGACCGGGAGATCGGGGCCGGTCTGATCGCCGCTATCGAATCGGTCGCGGTGGACGGGCTCACCCAGGAGCACACCGCGGAGTTCGTCGCCCGCTTCGACGAGGCCGTGCTCGCCGCGATGCTGCATACCTTGCAGGCACACGGTGTTCTCACTGATCCGGCGGTGTCGCACACAACCTCGGAAGTGCTTACCGCGGCCGGGGTTTCGCCGCGCCACCACGCCGTGGTCGAACGCTGGCTCACCGCGCTCACCGAACGAGGTGTGCTCGGTAGCGACGGCGACCGGACGCGTGGCACTGCGCCGATCGACCGGACGGTCGTTGACGCCGCGTGGGACGCGGCGCATCGGCTGTGGACCGGCCGACTCGGCGGCGCGGAGGTCATGGCGTACTTCCGGCTCAACGCGGACCGGCTGCCCCAGCTGCTGTCCGGCGCGGAGCAAGCCGCGCTGTTGCTTTTCCCAGAGGGACGCACCGACATCGCGGATGCGCTGTACCGGGACACCGCGACCGCCCGCTACCTCAACACGGCGGTCGGCGCGGCGATGCGGGTGCTGGCCGGTGGGCCTACGCCACCGCGAGTGCTGGAGGTCGGCGCCGGCACCGGAGCGACCAGCGAGGTGGTGCTGGCCGACCTCGCGGAGTCCGGAGTGGACGGTGTTGACTACCTCTTCACCGACGTGTCGCCGTTCTTCCTCGACGGCGCCCAGAAACGTTTCGCCGCCTACGATTTCGTTCGCTACGGCGTCTATGACATCGACCGGGACAACCGCGAGCAGGACTTCGTGCCCGCTAGCGTCGATGTCCTCATCGCCGCGGGTGCGCTCAACAACGCGCGCGACGCCGACGCCACGCTGCGCCGACTCCACGAACTGCTCGTACCCGGCGGCTGGCTGCTGCTGATCGAGCCGACCCGGGAGTACTTGGAGATCCTGATCTCCCAGGCATTCATGATGACCGCAGCGGAAGACGCCCGGCTGCGGTCGGGCACCACGTTCCTGTCCCGGCAGCAGTGGCACGAGGCACTGGAAAAAGCGGGCTTCACCGTGGTGCACACCACGCCCGGTGGCGAGCACCCGTTGGCTCCGCTGTCGCAGTACCTGTTCACCGCGCAGCGCTGACCGGTCACGCATCGCCCGGTCCCGGAACGGCTACCGGGCGATGCTCCTGCCCGGTCAGCAGCGTGGCGTAGCCGAGTTCGGTCGTGAGATCCCGCCACATCCGGCACAGCGTCAGGTGGTACTGCTCCGGCCGGGACGCACCGGCGAGCCCGATCACGGCCGCACGAAGATCCAGCAGGTCCCGCCCGATCGCCGAGGGCAGCACATCCCGCAGGAACTCCCACTGCGTCGGCGGCGGCCCGTCCAGCACCGATGTGGCCGGTCGCGTGAGATGCCCGGCCTCCGGCGCGGTGAAGTCGAACGCGGTGCGCACCGAGTCCGGGATGTGCAGCCGCGGCGTGAAGGACACCGGCCCGTGCGCGTCATGCAGGGTGAGGCCGCCTCCGTCGAAGCCGATCGTCACCCGGTGCAGCAGATGCATGTGGTTGTCCGGGTCCTCCGGCGCGATCTCGTTCTGCACCCGCAGCACGAGTGGAACTCCGCCGATCTCGCCGGTGACGACGGTGAACGGGCCGCTCGCCCCGCCCGAGGCGAACCGCCACGGCCGCACCGTGCCAAGCGCCTCGCCCAGCGTGTGCAGCAAGGGCAGCGACACCTGCACCGCGCACGCGGCGTCGATGTAGACCGGTCGTTGCCGGGCCGCCAGTTCCCGGGCTGCGTCGGCGAAAACACGCACCGCGGGAAGCTGTGGGTACAGGTCGCCCATCCGCATCCGCACGCCATGAGCGCGAGCCACCTTGAGGCTTTCGGCGAGGTCGTCGTGGTGCACCGGTTGCTCTTGCAACACGTGGATGCCCCGGGCGAGCAGGGTGCGGGCGAGTTCGCTGCCCGGGCCGCCCATCAACGACGACCGCACGATGACGCAGGCCATGTCGATGTCGTCGGGTAGTTCGCCGACATCGGTGTAGAGGGGCACGCCCGCGCGGCGCGCCGTGTCCGCCGACCGTCCGCTCCCACGCCCCAGCACCCCGGCGAGCTCGAACTCGTCGGGCAGCCGGGCTAGCGCGGCCAGATAGGACTGACCGAACGTGGTGCCGCACACCAGCACCCGCAGGCGGCTCACAGCACTCCCTCCTCGGCCGGGGCCAGCTCGGCGATCGAGGCATCGCTGACCGTCAGGCCACTTCCCGCGATGTTCTCCACCACCGATGCGGGCAGCACCTCGCCCGCCCGGTTCGCCCCCGGCGGGACCTCGCCGGAGAGCACCGCGACCGCCGCAGCCACGGTCACCGCGGCCGTCAGGGCCGCCACCGAATCGGCCCGCACGGCGACGGTCCGGGTGAAGGGAGCCCGGTCCCGCACGCCGTCCAGTTGAATCAGCAGGATGGCGTGCGGGCTGCGCCCGGCGACATCCAGCGCGGCGGCGTCGCGGATCGCGGCCACCGCTCGCTCGCGCGGCAGGCCACTAGCACGGTCGAGTGCCCTGAGCAGGTGGCCGTTTTCGACCACGCTGTACCACTGACCATCCACAAGGGACAGTTGGCGTGCGGTCGCCTCGTTCTCCCGGTCCAGGAACGGCAACGCGACCACCGGGCGCTCGAAGTAGGGCAACAGGACGTCGTGCTCACGGCTCAGCGCCCCCGAGCGCCGTCGCCCCTCGCGCCACGCGGCACCCGGTTCGGTGGTACCGCTCAGAAAGTCCTCCGCGCCCGCCCAGGTGAACCGGTCGAGCACCCCGGAGTAGGCAGTGAGCGAGCGGACCTCGTCGAACCCTCCGGCGAGCCAGCGCGGCAGCAGTCCGGACAGGCCGGGCGAGGCCCCCGCGGCGAACAAGACGGTCCGATCGCCTGCGTCCACCATGGCGTCGTCGCTGTCGCCGCCGGCGTCGACGTAGTCCGCGCCGACCCGGACGGCGGCTCGGGCCACCCGTGCCGCCGTGTCGTGGGACGGGCCCGCGCAATTGATCACCAGCCGCGCCCCGTCGATGAATGCGGCCAGCGACCGGTCGTCGCGTATGTCCACTCCGGACTGTCGGCTACCGGTTCGCACGTCCAGCCCGCGTGCGCGCAGCCCGGCGAGCACGTGCCCTCCGACCGCGCCCGACGCCCCCAGCAAGGCGATCACAGTTCGCCCTCCTCGATGTCGCCCATGCCCGCGCCGCCCACCTCGGTGAACAACGCGGCGGTTCGCGCGACCGTCGGTCCGGCGAACAGGCGCCGCAACGGCAGCACCACCCCATGCGCCTGCTCCACGCGCTGGAGGAACCGGGTCGCCAGCAGGGAGTCGCCACCAAGCGCGAAGAAGCTCTGTTCGCGCCCGGTCACGGGCACCCCGAGCAGTTCGGACCACAGCGCGGCGATCATCTGTTCCACCTCGTCGCGCGGCGGCTCGCCGGACTCCGGGGCCGCCTCGGCGGCCAGCAGCCGCGTCACCGCGGTCCGGTCCACCTTTCCGTTGGCGCTCAACGGAAGCCACGGCAGCGTCTCCACCCGCTCGGGCACCATGTGCTCGGGAACCCGGGTGCGGGCGTGCGACCGCAGCCGCTCGCCGTCCAGGACGGGCATGCCGTCCGGAATGGTGCCGTGCACGACCGCGAGTCCCTCGGCCCCGGCGGCTTGGTACGTGACGTCGGTGAAGCCAGTCGCCGCGAACAGCTCGGCCCAGCGTCGTGCCGGCAGCATCGGCGATCCCGCCGCGCGGCGTGCCGGGTCCAGCCCGGAGAAGCCGTGTTCCAGCAGCGCGGCCGTGATCAGGCCGATCGGCGCGAGTTCTGCCGGTTCCACGGCGACGATGAGGCCGCCGGGCCGGGCCAGGGTCCGCGCCACCGCGATGCCGTGGGTCACGTCGGGGTAGCGGTGCAGGACCGCGTTGGCCAGCACCACGTCGAAGCGGTGCCGCAGCTCGGCGGGCACCACGTCGAGCGGAGAATCCAGCGCCGTGCACCGGACCCGCTCGCCGAGCGTGTCGGCGAGCCCGGCCGCCGCGCCCCATTCGGCGACCTCCACCGGGCGTCCCAGCTCGTCGGAGAGCTTGGCGATCCGGTCGGCCACCGGGGCGAGCGCGGCACCCGCGTGCGCGGTGACCACGGCGGCCGGCGCCAGCAGTGGCTCGTCGAGCAGGACTGCGGCGGGGGTCCGGCCCGCCAGGATGTCGCGGTAGCGAGCGATGAGTTCGTGCGCTCGGCGGACCGCCGGGTCCTCGGCTGCCGGGGTCTCCCCCGTGCGGGCCAGCCAGTCACGCCACAGTCGCGCGGTGGGTTCGTGCTCGGCGGTTATCTCCCCGTTGAGCAGTTCGCGCAGCAGCGGCGCGACAGCGCCGGCCTGACCGCGGATCGCGGCGGCGAACGCGGCCGCCTCCCGAGCGTCCGGCTCGGTGCCGTCGACCACAGCCGACGGGGGCAGCGCTTCCGCTGTCACGGCCGCCACCAGCGTCCCGTCCACCACCGCCGCGACGGCCCGGCCGACCCCCTCGGCATCCCGGAGGGCGGCCTCGACCTCGCCGAACTCGATGCGGTAGCCGCGGAGCTTCACTTGATGGTCGGTGCGGCCGAGGAACTCAAGCGTCCCATCCGGCCAGTACCGACCCAGGTCCCCGGTGCGATACCAGCCGTCGGTGAACCGGGCGGCGGACGCCTCCGGATCGCCCCGGTATCCTCGGGCCAGCCCGGCTCCGCCGATCCACAACTCGCCCTCGACCCAGTCCGGGCAGTCCCGGCCCAACCGGTCCACGACGCGGAACCGCTGATTGCGCAACGGAAAACCATACGGGATCGAGCGCCACGCGGGATCGATCCGCTCGACGTCGAACACGTTGGACCAGATCGACGCCTCGGTCGCTCCGCCCAGCGCGGCGAAGCGACACTCCGGCGCCTGCGCGGCCAAACGCGCCGGCAGGTCGAGACCCACCCAGTCGCCGGACACCAAAGACACCCGCAGCGGCAGCGGTTCGGTCGAGCCGGCACCGACGGTCAGCAGCATGTCCAGCAGCGCCGGCACGGTATTCCACACGGTCACGCCCTGCCGCCGCACCAGCTCCAGCCAACGGCGGGCATCACGGCGCGCGTCCTCCTCGACGAGTACGAGCGCCCCACCGGCGGACAGCAGGCCGAACACGTCGTAGACGGACAGGTCGAAGTCCAGCGCCGAGACCGCCAGCACCCGGTCATCCGGCCCGATCTCGAACCGTTCGGTGACATTGGCGATCGTGTTCATGGCCGCGCGATGCGTGATCTCCACGCCCTTCGGCTCGCCGGTCGAGCCCGACGTGAAAATCACGTAGGCGAGCCGGTCGGGGTCGCCGGGCACCGGGGTGGCCGGCGGGAGCTCCTTGGCGGCACGCACGAACTCTTCGGTCACCACCTCCCGCACCCCGGCGCGGCGATGGATGCGTTCCTGTCGCGCGGCCGGTTGGTCGGTGCCGACCGGCACGTATGCGCCGCCCGCGGCGAGCACACCGAGCACCGCGGCGATCTGGTCGGGCCCCTTGGGCAGGCTCACGGCGACCGGGTCGCCGAACTGGATGTCCAGCGCCGCGGCGATCCGCAGCGCGCGGTCGGCCAGTTCCCCGCGGGTGAGCACGCCGTCGTCGCCGTACCACAGCGCGGGCCGGTCCGGTGCCTCGGCCGCCAGCCGGAAGAAACCTTCGTGCAACGTTACGTCGGGCAGCGCATCGTCGGTGGCGTTGACCAGCTCCCGAACGCGTTTTTGGCCCGAGGGCAGCAGGTCCGGAGCGGATGCGGTCCAGTCCCCGGTGGCCAGCCAGTCCAGCAGGCACAGATAGGCGTCGAACATCGCGTCCAGCAGACCGGTGGGGAACAAGTCCTCCACCGCGTCCCACACCAGCTCGACCCCTCCGTCCACATCGGACACCTGATGGTCGAGCCACACCTGGGGCGTCTGCGAGATGCCGTACACCGGTTCGGAGAGCAGCCCGGTGTCCCGTGCGGGCAGCCCGAGGGCGCTGGTGAACACCACCGGCATGGTCGCCTCGGCGGTGCCCGTGTTCTTGGCCAGTTCGCGCAACACCCGCACGGCGGACATCTCGCGGTGCTCCAGCGCATCCCACAGCCGGCGTTGCAACCGGCGAACGCCCGCCAGCCATGCCTCTCCGGCCTCCGGGTGGTGGTCCACCAGGACCAGCGAGGTGAAGTCGCCGATCACGTCGTGGATGTCCGGGTGCGCCTCGCGGCGGTCGAACAGGGTCACGTTCAGCGTCAGGTCGGCCCGCGCGCTCCAGCGGCCGAGCACTTCGGCGAACGCGGTGAGCAGCACGGCCGACGGGGTGAGCCCATGCTCGCGGGCACGGCCGCTGATCACCTGCCAGCGGTCGCGATCCACCCGAGCCGACCGGCGGGTGAACCGCGCGGCGGTGACCTCCGCCGGGTCGACCGCGAGCGGCAGGCGCGGCGCGGGCGGCAACTGGTCGAGCACGCCGGCCCAGTACCGCTCGGCGCGCGCGGTATCCGGCGCAGGGGCGAGCAGGTAGTCGCGGAAGGTGATGCCCACCGCGGGCAATTGCGCGTGCGGATCGGCGTACAGCGCGCTGATCTCGGCGTAGAACGTAAGGACGCTGAGCGCGTCGAACACGAGGTTGTCCGTCCCGACCGCGAGGATCGTCCGGTCCCCGCGCCGCGACGCGGTAATGGAGAACAGTGGCCAGGTGGCCGGGTCGAACACGTGGTGCGACCACCGCTCGCGCGGATCGTCCACAAAGGACAACCGGAACGGCGGGACCTCGGGCAGCACTCGCTGGTCGCCGTTGGAGTCGAAGACGGCGCGCAACATGTCGTGCCGGGCGACCACGGTGTTCACCGCGGCCTCCAGCCGGGCCACGTCAAGGTCGATGATCTCGAACTCGCGGTAGAAGTGGCTGCCGACACCGCCGAGGGTGAAGCCCTCGCCCCGGCCGATCCAGTAGGCGCGTTGCACGTCGGTCGGTCCGAACGGGTCGAAGCGGTGCTCCGGGGCGGCCACCACGGTGGATTCGGGCGCGGCCTGCCGGTCGAACGAGAGGGTGGCGGCGAAGTCGGCGAGCACCGGGTTGGTGATCAGCTTCGTCAAGGCGACCCCGGTGAGCCCGGCCGCCGTCAGCCTGCTGACCAGTCTGGTCGCCAGCAGGGAGTCCCCGCCGAGGCGGAAGAAATCCTGCTCCCGGCCGGTGATCGGCACACCGAGCAGTTCCGACCAGGCGGCCGCGACGACTTCCTCCACCGGACCTGCTGGTGGCGTCAGGTTCGAAATATCCACAGTGGAGCTACCGGCGACCGTGCGCTCGATCGCCTTGCGGTCGATCTTGCCGTTCTTGGTGATCGGCAGCGCGGGCAGCGCGACTATCCGGTCGGGCACCATCACCGAGGGCAACCGCTCGGCCAAAGCCGCCCGGGCGGCGTCCACGTCGAGCTCCAGCGGCAGCGAGTCGTGCGGGTCCTCGCCGCGTTGCAGGGCGGCCACCAGTTCGTCGGTGCTTTCGGCCAGCCGGTGGGCAAGGACGCCATGCCCGGCAGCGGCCATCCGCCACCGGGTGGTCGCCCACGGCGCGGCACCGGACACCCGGCCGCGCCACGGCACCTCGGCGTGGGGCACCTGGTCGAGGAGGTGGCTCAGGAACGAGTCGATGAGCTCGGCGGGCGGTTGCTCGGCGGTGAACGCCGCGACGATCCGGCGGTCGCCGGTCACCACGGCGACGGCCTGTGCGACGCCGGGGAGCGATGCGAGCGTTGCCTCGATCTCACCGAGCTCGATGCGGTGGCCACGGATCTTGACCTGATGGTCGGCGCGGCCGAGGAATTCGATGGTCCCGTCGGGCCGGTACCGGCCGAGGTCTCCCGTGCGGTACCAGCGCGAGCCGTCGAACTCGACGAACTTCTCGGCGGTGCGGCCGGGGTCGCCGCGGTAGCCCAGCGCCAGCCCCGTGCCGGACACCCACAGTTCGCCGGGCACCCAGTCCGGGCAGTCGTGCCCGCGCGCGTCGACCAGTCGGCACAGGGTGTTACGCAACGGCGTGCCGTAGGGCACCGCGCGCCACGCCGGGTCCACCTCGTCGACCTCGAATACGGTGGCGTGGATCGCGGCCTCGGTCATGCCGCCCAGCCCCGCGAACCGGCACCGCGAGCGCAACTCCCGCAGCCGGGCGGGCAGGTCCACGGTCACCCAGTCGCCGCCCAGCATGACCAGCCACAGCGCCTCGCCCAGGCCGGTGGTCCGGGCGGCGACGAGCAGCATGTCCAGCAGCGCGGGCACGCAGCTGACCACGCTGACGTCCCAGCGTCGGATCAGCTCGGCCCAGGCGTGCGCGTCCCGCCGCTGGTCCTCGTCGAGTAGCACCACGCTGCCGCCGAAGGCCAGGAACGCGAACAAGTCGTAGGCGGACAAGTCGAAGTCCAATGCGGACAATGCGATCGTGCGGTCGTCCGGCGTCACGCCGAAGTGGTCGTTGACCGCTTCGACGGTGTTCGCGACCGCGCGGTGCGGCACCTCGACACCCTTGGGCGCGCCGGTCGAGCCGGACGTGAAGATCACGTACATCAGGTCCTCGCCGCCGACCTCGGCGAGTTCGGTCGCGGGCTCGTGGGCCGCCGCCTTGGCAATGGTGTCGTCGGCCAGCACGACGCGAGCGCCCGCCGACTCGAACACCCGGGCCCGCCGGGCCGCGGGAACGTCCACACCGGACGGGACGTAACAAGCTCCGGCACCGAGCACGCCGAGCACCGCGATTACTTGGTCGGGTCCCTTCGGCAGGGTTATGCCGACCGCGTCGCCGGGCCGCACTCCATCCGACCGCACCATCGCGGTCACCTGCCGTGCCCGCCGGGACAGCTCACCGTAGGTCATCGAGCCGTCGACACCCCAGACCAGCGCGATCCGGTCGGGTTCCGCCTCGGCGAGCGCGAAGAACCGCTCGTGCAGCGGCTTTCCGGGATCCGCTCCCCGGGTCGAGTTGACCTCGTCGCGAACCGCGCGCTGTCCTGCGGGCAGCAGCCCGCCCACCGGCGCGTCCCACCCGGCGCCGTCGCCGACCAGACGGTCGACCAGCGCCGTGAAAGCGCCGAACATCGCGTCGAGCACGCCGGGTGCGAACGCCAGTTCTCGCGCGTCCCAGCTGAGCAGCAGGCCGCCGTCGTGTTCGGCCACCTGCGCGTCCAACCACACCTGTGGTCCCTGCGAGATCATCCACACCGGGCGGCCGAGGTTCTCGCGCACCAGCGGACCGAACAACTCACCGAATTCCAGCGTGCTGGAGAAAACCACCGGAGCGAGCACCTGCTTGCCCTGATTGGCCTTGGTCAGCTCGCGCAGCACCTCCACGCCGGCGAACGCGGCGTGCCCGGCGGCCTCCCGCAGCTCACGCTGGACGCGTCGGGCCACTTCGGTGAACGGCTCGTCCACGCCGGTGCGTACGCCGAGCAGCACCGAGCTGGAGAACGCGCCGACCAGCTGGTCGACGTCATCGTGCAACGGTTCGCGACCGAACACCGGGACGTTGAGCAGGAAATCGCGCTCGGCGCTCCACGCGCCCACCACCTCGGCGAACGCCGTGGCGAGCACCACGGCTGGGGTTAGGCCCGCCCGGTGCGCCTTGTCGCGCAGCCTGGCCGACGCCGCCGGGTCGAGCCAGTGTTCTCGGCGTCGCGCGGTGGCCGTCTCCGCGGCGGCCGTCGGGATGACCGGCAGCGCGGGCGGGCCGGGCAGGTCGGCGAGCCGTTCGCGCCACCAGTCCCGGTCTCGTTGCACCGCGTCGGCACGGAAACGGGCCCGGTCGGCGAGGTACCGCGGATAGCTGTAGTCGATGCCGGGCAGCGGCTCGTCGGGCGCGTGCAGCAGGCGTGCCAGGTCCGCGACGAGGATGCGCAGGCTCATCGCGTCCGCGGCGACCATGTCCACGTTCACGTGCACCCTGGTGGAGGTGTCGTCCACCAGCGAGAGCTGGACGTCGAACACCTCGCCCGCCTCGATGTCCATGACGCGTTCGGACAGTTCGCTGCGCAGGGCGGCCAGGCGTCGCCCGCTCTGTTCCGGATCGAGGCCGCGCAGGTCGTGTAGCCGCAGTCCGGGCCACGGCGTGTGCTCGGCGATGCGCTGGCGTCCCGCGCCGTCTATCACCACGCGGGTCATGCCGTGCCGGGCGAACAACGCGCGCACCGCGTGTTCGAGCCGGGACGGCTCGATCGGGCCGCCGTCGAACTCGGTGTAGAAGTGGGCGGCGACCCCGCCCAGCTCCTGGCCTTCGTGGCGGCCGATCCACAGCGCGTGCTGGAGCGGGTCGAGGTCGAAATCCGCCGAGTCGTCGACGATCTGCGCGGCGGTCTCGATGGTGTGGGTGCGCTCGGCGAGTTCCCGCCACGCGGCGAGCGTTGGCCGCTCGGCGAGATCGGCGAAGCTCGCCATCACTCCCGCGCGCTTGAGTTTGCCCGCCACGCGCATCATGGCTATCGAGTCCATTCCGGCCGCGATCAGGTCGGCCCGCTCGTCGAGCGTGTCGGCCGGAACACGGAGCAACGAGGCAACCGCCGCGCGCAGGTCCAACTGGGTCACCGGGGGGCCTCCTGGGCATCGAGTTCGCGCAGCATCAGATCGAGCAGTGCCGTCGTGTGCTGCGCGGGGAAGAAGTGATCGCCCGGCATGACGTGCAGGGCGAATGGTCCCGACGTGTAGTGGCTCCACCGGCCCGCCTCGTCCGGCGTGACCTCTTGGTCGTCTTCGCCGACGAGGGCAGTGACCGGCGCGCGCAGCGGGGCGCCCGGCCGGTGCCGGTAGGTCTCCTCAAGCCGGTAGTCGTCGCGGATCGCGGGCAGGAAAACCGGCCACAGCTCGGGGCTGGCGGCCAGGACGTCCGCCCCGGCGCCGCCGACGCGGACCAGTTCCGCCACCAGTCCGGCGTCGTCACGCCGGTGTATTTCGTCGCCTCGGTGCTCGCCCGGCACGTGTCTGCCGGACACGAACAGCCGCAACGGGGTCACGCCGTGGTGCTGCTCCAGAATCCGGGCCACTTCGTATGCGGCGACCGCGCCCATGCTGTGCCCGAACAGGGCGATGGGGCGGTCGAGCAGGGCTGCCAGTTCCCGTGCGACACATCCGGCCAGCGCGTCCAGGCCGGCGGGCGGTTCTTCGGCGATCCGGTCCTCGCGGCCGGGGTACTGCACCGCATGCGCCTCGACATCGGCGGGCAGGTGGTCGGGCCAGTTGCCGAAGAAGCTCGCCGAGCCGCCCGCGTGCGGGAAGCAGACCAGGCGTGCGCGTGGACGCGTGCGGGGAGTCCGGCACCGCAGCCAGCCCGTGGCGGTTCGTGGCAGCACGATCGATCGTGTCCTTCCTGGGTGGCGAGAGTCCTAGAGCACTGTTCAAGAGAGTAAGGGTAGCCTTACTCTAAAGAAAACCCCGGGGCTGCCGCAATGTACGCAAGGGCCGAGAAATTGGTTCTCTTGGCCAGGGAATTGCCGAGTCGAGATCCCGTCCGGCCGCGTGGTTCACCGGATACTAGCAGGTCATGACGGCAAATG
The DNA here is from genome assembly GCF_014203395.1 of Saccharopolyspora phatthalungensis. NCBI lineage: Bacteria > Bacillati > Actinomycetota > Actinomycetes > Pseudonocardiales > Pseudonocardiaceae > Saccharopolyspora > Saccharopolyspora phatthalungensis. Next base: position 1,245,981 of record NZ_JACHIW010000002.1, on the reverse strand, counting down.
GCGCATCGTAATGCGCCTTGACCATATGTTGCTATTCGCATAAAAAGGCTATCGTCATAGTGCGATAACCGGTTATCTCGGCGGCTTTAACGTGACCTGGGGCGCAATTTTTGGATCACCATTGCACCCTTCAGTGTCCGCTGTTAGCGTGTCTGCGCTTAGGTCAACCTAACTTACTTGGACACACGGCGCTACGCCGCATCCGGAGGTCAACCATGTGGCTCACCCGCCGTGACGTACTGCGTTCCGCTCGACTGGCACTCGGCGCCGCGGGCGCCGCTGCCTTGTTCGGCGCGTGCGGCACGAGTACGTCCGGCCCCGCCCCGGTCGAGGACACCGCGTCCCGCACGCCCAAACCGGGCGGCAGACTGCGGGTGGCGCTCACCGGCGGCGGCGCGGCCGAGGCTCTCGACCCGTTCGCCGGCCAGGCGCCGGCCGACATCGTCCGCAACGACGTGATCTACGATCCGTTGTTCTCGTTGGAAAACGGCCAGGCCGTGCCGAGACTCGCGCTCGCCGCCGAACCGACGGCGGATGGGCGGTCTTTCGTGTTGCGGCTGCGCGAGGGCGTGACCTGGCACGACGGCTCACCGTTCACCGCACACGACGTCGCCTACAGCCTGCGGTACCTGGGCGCGCCCGAACGGCCCGTCCCCAGCGAACTGACCCAGTACCTCGACCTGGCCAGCGTCGAAGTTCGTGACCCGGCCACATTGCTGGTGCGGACGCTCCAGCCGCTCGGTGACCCCGCGCTGGTGCTCGCCGCGTTCCTCGTCAAGATCGTCAAGGACGGCACGACGTCGTTCACCGCCGTCACCGCGAACGGCACCGGCCCCTACCGGGTAGCGACGTTCGAGCCCGGGCGGGAAGCCCGGCTCACCCGGTTCAACGGCTACTGGGACGCTCCGGGCGTCGCGGACGAACTGGTGCTGCTGAGCCTCACCGACCCGCAGGCCAAAGCCAACGCCGTGCTCACCGGGCAGGCCGACTACGCCGCCGACATCCCATTCACCACGGCGCGGATCGGCGCGGCCGACCCCGACCTCGAAGTGCGCACCGCGGGGCAACGCAACAGGGTCGGCTTCGGCTTCGTGCTCAACACCACGATCGCTCCGTTCAACGACCCGAGGGTGCGCCGCGCGGTGCGGCTTGCCGTGGACCGCCAAGCTCTGGTTGATGGCGTGTTCCTCGGATTCGGCGCCGTGGGCAACGACCTTTTCGGCTACGGCGCGGCACAGCACAGCGGCCGTGAGCCGCTGCGGCGCGATCCCGACGAGGCCCGCAGGCTGGTGCGGGAGGCGGGCGCGGGCGGCACGCCGATCGTGATCCGGTCCGCGGAGTACGAGATCGGGTTCAATGCCTCGACCCAGTTGCTGGCCGAGCAGCTCAAGGAGGTCGGGCTGGACGTGCGGCCCGACATCGTGGGCGTGCCTGAGTTCTACGACCCGCGTGCGGTCTCCGCGGCCAACGGCATGGCCTTCTCCCTCGGCGCTTTCCCGTTACCCGTGCTCTACGCGCGACTTGCCGCCAACCCCGCGCTCGCGCTGGCCGACCCCCAGCTCAACGCCGCGCTCGCCGCCGGTCTGGCCGAAACGGACGAGGCAGCCCGGGATCGGGCGTGGGCCACGGTGCAGGATGTGATGGCAGACCGCGGCAACACCGTCGTGTGGGGTCTCGCCGATACGCTCAGCCTGGAGCGCAAGGCGGTCGCGGGCGTCCAGACGCGCGGATTCGCCAAATACCCGTACCTCGGCCGGGCCGGTCTGGCGTGATCGCCCGCGCCGCCACGCGGCTGGTCATCGGCGTCGGCCTGCTCGCGCTGCTGTCGTTGTTGGTGTACGTCGGGGTCGACCTGCTGCCCGGCGACGCGGCGACCACCCGGCTCGGGGCGAACGCCACCCCCGAGAACATCGCGATCGCCCGGCATCGCCTCGGTTTGGACCGACCGGTGCTCGTCCGCTACGGCGACTGGCTGGCCGGGCTGGTCCACGGCGATCTGGGCCGCTCGGTCACCGGCAAGCCGGTGACCGAAATGCTGTCCGACCGAGTCGGTAACTCCGCGCTCCTGGCTGGTGCTGCCCTCGTGTTGCTGGTGCCGGTGTCGCTCGGGGCCGGTCTGCTCGCCGCCTCTTCCAGGTGGGGACGATTCGTGTCGGCGGGCGCGCTGGTCCTGGTGTCCGTGCCGGAGTTCGCGGTGGCGGGTGTTCTGGCGCTGCTGTTCGCGGTCTCGTTGCGCTGGCTGCCCGCCGTGTCGTTCATCCCGGCCGGGGACAGCCCCCTGGAACACCCCACGGCGCTGGTGCTGCCGGTGCTGAGCCTGCTCGCCGTCGGATTCTCCTACGCGGTCCGGGCGATTCGCGCCGCCACGATCGCCGCCGTCGGGTCTGCGCACGTGGAGTTCCTCCGGCTCAACGGAGCCTCATCGCGCACCGTGCTGCGCGCCGCCGTGCTGCCCGCGGTGCTGCCGGTCGCCGTGCAGGTGTGGCTGGTGATCGGGGTAAGCCTGCTCGGCGGGGGAGTCCTGGTGGAGAAGGTGTTCGGCTACCCGGGGATCGGGGAGCTGCTGGTGGCATCGGTGCAGTCCGGTGATCTTCCGGTGGTACAGGCCCTGGTGCTCTTGCTGGCCGCGATGACCCTGGTCGCGCTCGCGCTGGCCGACCTCGCCGTGCTGGCGCTGACGCCTCGGTTGCGCACGTGGGTGGTGAGCGCATGAGACGGATTCTTTTCGTGCTGGGCGGCGTGTTCGCCCTGCTGTTGCTGATGGGTCCCGAACTCGCGCCGCACTCGGTCACCGCGCCGGTCGGGATCCCGTTCGGTCTCCCGACCGCGACCAGTCCCTTCGGCACCGACCAACTCGGGCGGGATGTGCTGTCCCGCTTGCTGAACGGAGGACGGCCGCTCGTGCTCACGAGCCTCGCGGCATCCCTGGCGGGCGGGCTGCTCGGCGTGACCTTGGGTTTGGTCGCCGCACTGGCCGGACCGGAGCGACGCTGGCTGGCGGCACTGGTGCTGCGTCCACTGGACGCGCTCGCCGCTGTGCCGCCGATTCTTGTGCTGTTGCTGGTACTCACCGCCCTGCCGGCGCGCGGCGGACTGGTACTCGCGGTGATGCTGGCCGGGGCACCGCTGACCGCGCGCGTCACGATGGCGGCCGCGGCGCAGGTCACCGGCCGGGCGCACGTTGAGGCGGCCGTCGCGCGGGGAGAGAGCTGGGCGTGGCTGCTGGGCCGCGAGGTGCTGCCGCTGATCGCCCCGACCGTGTTGTCCGACGCCGGTCTGCGGTTCGTCGCGGCGGTCCACCTCGCCGCCGCGGCGGGCTTTCTGGGCCTGGGAACCTCGGATTCGGACTGGGGACTGATGATCGTCGAGGCCCTGCCCGGCGCCGTCCTGCAACCTTGGGCGCTCGCCGTGCCGATCGCCGCACTGGCCGCGCTGGCCGTGGCCGTGAATCTGTGCTCGGACTGGCTGACGCGTCGATCGCGGGTGCTGGCCGGATGAGACGACACGGCCCGAACCACGCAGGGCGTCCGGATTGGCCCGGCGATATCCGGCCGACGTTGGAGGTTTCACCCATGACGGAAGGAAGTTCCACCGGCGCGGTGGCGGCGGTGGACGGGCTGCGGGTCGAAGTGGACGGCAGGGCGGTGCTCGACGGCGTGGACCTGGAGATCGCCGCCGGCGAGGCCGTCGGCGTGCTCGGGCCATCCGGTTGCGGCAAGACGACCCTTGCGCTGGCGTTGCTTGGGCATCTGCGGGCAGGTGCCCGGCACGGCGCCGGACAGTCCTATGTAGACGGAAACCCGATGCTGCCGGCGCCGCCGCCCGGGGTGCGGGGCGGCATCGTGGGATACCTGGGCCAGGATCCGGGAGCCGAGCTGAACCCGTACGCGAAGGTGGGCGCGGCGCTGCGGCTGGCGGCAGGAAACCGGCGGGCGGACGTGGCCGCGATGCTGGCCCGGGTCCGCCTGCCCGCCGCCTTCGCCCATCGCTACCCGCACCAGCTCTCCGGCGGACAGCAGCAGCGAGTGGCGCTCGCCATCGCGCTGGCCCGCGAACCCCGGTTGTTGCTCCTGGACGAACCGACCACCGCGCTGGACGTCGTCGCCCGAGCCGAGGTACTCGCCGAGTTGCGCCGCCTGCGCGCCAGCGGCGTCGCGATGTTGTGGATCAGCCACGATCTGGACACCGTGCGGAACGCGGTGGATCGGGTGATGGTGCTCGATTCGGGGCGGCTGGTGCCCGACTCGCCCGCGGCGCGTCGGTTGGTGGCGGCCGAGATTCCGCCGCCACCAGCAACGTCGAGCGCAGAGCCGGTGTTGACGGGCAACGGAATCACCGCGCGACACGGCACGAGCACCGTGCTGCGCGGCGTGGATCTCGCGGTGCGGACCGGTGAGTGCGTGGCCGTGCTGGGCATGTCCGGGGCAGGGAAATCGACGCTGGCCCGGTGCCTGGCCGGGCTTCAGCGGACCGCCTCGGGAACGGTGGAACTGGCCGGTGATCGGCTCGCCGCCAGCGTGCGCGGGCGGACCCGGGCGCAGTTGGCCGGGATGCAATTGGTGCCGCAGAACCCCGCCGAATCGCTGCACCCCCGGCAAGACGTCCGAACGGCGCTGATCCGGCCGTTGCGCACTCTGCGCCGCCTGTCCCGCAATGCTTGCGCCGCCGAGGTGCGGCGGCTGCTGGACGCCGTGGGCCTGCCCGCGGCGCTGGCGGAGCGGCTGCCTGGCGAGCTGTCTGGCGGGCAGCGGCAGCGCGTCGCCCTGGCCCGCGCGCTCGCGGCGCAGCCGACTGTTCTGCTGTGCGACGAGATCACCTCGGCGCTCGACCCGGTGACCCAGTCGGGCGTGCTCGGATTGCTCGGTGACCTGCGGGCACAACACGGGCTCGCGGTCGTGTTCATCACCCACGACCCGGCCGCCGCCGCGATCTCCGACCGGGTGCTCGTGCTCGCCGCCGGCCGCGTCGCCGCGCAGGGCCCCACCAGCGAATTGCTCGCCCATCCCGACCAACTGCCGGTGCTGCTGACGCGCGACCGGCCGATCACGGAGGACTCGTGTCCGATCTGACTTCCACGCCGCGACTGGACGAGGAGTACCTGCAGAACCCGCACGAGCTAGCGGCCCGGCTGCGCGCGGAGGGGCCCGCCCGGCCGGTGCTGATGCCCGATGGCGTGCGCGTGTGGCTGGTCACCGGCCACGCCGACGCGCGGGCGCTGCTGACAGACCCGCGGTTGTCCAGCGACGGCGTCTACGACCGGTTGGAGCACGCCCGCGCGCTGGCCGAGGGCAAGAAGATCGAGTTCTCCCGCTCGCTGGCCGCGCACCTGCTCAACGTCGATCCGCCGGACCACACGCGGCTGCGCAAACTCGTGAACAAGGCGTTCACCAGCCGCACTATCGCCCGACTGCGCCCGCGCATCGAGGAGATCACCACCGAGTTGCTCGATGCGATGCCGGTGGGGGAGTCCGTCGACCTGCTCGCCGAGTTCGCATTGCCGCTGCCGATCCGGGTCATCTGCGAGTTGATGGGCATCCCCGCCGAGGATCGGGAGCGGTTCGCGGGCTGGTCGGGCGAAATGGTCTCCACCGCCGCGGCGGAGGAGGTCGGCGCGGCATCGGCCGCGATGGCCGGATATCTGGCCGAACTCGTCGAGAGCAAGCGGGCGAACCCGGCCGAGGACCTGCTGTCGGCACTGGTGCACGCGTCGGACAACGGCGACCAGCTGGCGGTGCCCGAGTTGATCGCGATGACGTTCGTCCTGCTCATCGGCGGCTACGAGACCACGGTCAACCTCATCGGCAACGGAGTGCTCAGCCTGCTGCGCGCCCCGGACCAGCTGGCCGCACTGCGCGCCGACCCAGGGCTGCTGCCGAACGCGGTAGAAGAGTTCCTGCGGTTCGAGACGCCCAACAACATGGCCTCCCCGCGCTACACCCGCCAGGCCGTGCGCATCGGCGACATCGAAATCCCCGCCGGGGAGCTGGTCTTGGTGTCGTTGCTCGCGGGCAACCGGGACGCGCGCCGGTTCCCGGACCCGGACCGCCTCGACATCACCCGCCCGACCGGCGCACACCTGGGTTTTGGACACGGCATCCACTACTGCGTCGGTGCCCCGCTCGGCCGGCTGGAGGGGGAGATCGCGATCGGGCGGTTGCTCGAACGGTTCTCCCGCATCGAACTCGCCACCGACCCGGCATCGCTGCGCTGGCGTAGCAGCACCCAGATGCACGGGTTGGAGACGCTGCCGGTCCGCCTGTGGCACCGAGCGCCGACGCCCGAACACGACTGAAGAATCGAGGTCGAACATCATGTGCGGCATCACCGGCTGGGTCTCCTACGACTCGGACCTCACCCAGCGGCGCGACATTCTCGACGAGATGACCGCGACCCTGTCCGACCGCGGCCCCGACGCCGCCGGCACCCGGGTGCGGCCTCGGGCCGCGCTGGGGCACCGCAGACTCGCCGTGATCGACCTGCCAGGCGGTACGCAGCCGATGGACTCGGCCGACGGCCAGGTGACGCTGGTCTACAGCGGCGAGGTCTACAACTTCACCGAGCTCCGGACGGAGTTGAGCGGCCGGGGGCACCGGTTTCGCACCGGCAGCGACACCGAGGTCGTGCTCGCCGGCTACCTGGAGTGGGGCGAGGCGGTCGCGGAGCGGCTCAACGGCATTTTCGCGTTCGCCGTGTGGGACGACCGCTCGCAGCGGCTCCTGCTGGTGCGCGACCGGCTGGGCGTCAAGCCCCTGTACTACCAGCTGACCCGCGACGGCGTGCTGTTCGGCTCGGAGCCCAAAGCGATCCTGGCCAACCCGCTCGCGCGCCGGGAGGTCGGCCTGGACTGCCTGCACGAGCTGTTGGGGCAGACCAAGGCCCCCGGCTGGGCGTTATGGGAAGACATGCGCGAGGTCGAACCGGGCACGGTGCTGATGGTGTCGGCCACGGGATCGCGGACGTGGACGTACTGGCGACTGGAGACCATCGAGCACACCGACGACCTGGACACCACCGTGGCGACGGTGCGCGAGTTGCTCACCGATACCGTGCGACGGCAGCTGGTCGCCCACGTACCGCAGGGCGTGCTGTTGTCCGGGGGTCTGGATTCGAGCGCTCTGACCGGGCTGGCCGCCGAGGTCCTGCCGCGGCCGCGCACGTTCTCGGTCGATTTCTCCGGCCAGGAACAGGAATTCCGTCCCGACGAGCTGCGGGCCACGGCCGACGCCGGGTTCGTCCGAGAGGTCGCCGCGTGGGTCGGCTCGGACCACCGAGCCGTCGTGCTCGATGCCCGCCAGCTCACCGATCCGTCGCTGCGCCGTGCCGTGGTGGGGGCCTGGGACATCCCCCTTGGGCTCGGCGACATCAACACCTCGCTTTATCTGCTGTTCCGCGCGATCCGCGCCGAATCGACGGTCGCGCTGTCCGGCGAGTCCGCCGACGAAGTGTTCGGCGGCTACCCGTGGTTCCACCACGACGCCGCTGTTTCGGCGGATACGTTCCCCTGGCTGGCTTTCTCTCACGCCATCAACACCGACCGCACCGCGGTACTGCGCAAAGACCTGCGCGATCGACTCGACATCGAAGGCTACGTCGCCGACCAGTACTCGGCGGCCATCTCGGCGGTCGACCACCTCGACGGCGAAGACGGGTTGGAGCGGCGCATGCGGGTGATTTGCCATCTGCACCTGACTCGCCTGGTGCGCGCGTTGCTGGACCGCAAAGACCGCATGTCCATGGCGACAGGGCTGGAGGTGCGGGTGCCGTTCTGCGATCACCGGCTCGTCGAATACGTCTACAACACCCCGTGGTCGATGAAGAACTTCGACGGCCGCGAGAAAAGCCTGCTACGGGCGGCGACCCGGCATCTGCTGCCGGATTCCGTGGTGAACCGGGTGAAGAGCCCGTACCCCACCGTGCAGGACACCAGCTATGTGACGGCGTTGCAGCGGCAGGTCGCGGACGTGCTCGCGGGGGATTCCGGCGCGTTCGCGCTAGTGGACGCCGAATGGGCGCGTAGGGCCGTGGCGTTGGACGCCGCAGCCGTAACGGGACCGGTGCGACAAGGCATGGAGCGGGTGCTCGACATCCACCACTGGGTGGACATCCACCGCCCGGTATTCACCTTCTGACCGCCGGTATTCGTCTCGTCCTGGCCGGGGTTTTCGACGAGACGGGCTAAGAAGCAGTGCCCCGTCACGCGCCCCGATCCGTCTGTACGGACAGCAACCGTTGATGCGGCTGATGGGAACAGGGCTGCTGATATGGCGAAGCCCCGCACCGGGGGTGCGGGGCATCGCCGGCTACGCCGTCGCCTGCACCCTGTCAACAACCCCATGCCCACCAACGACGAGGGCGACGGGACCTGATGCGCCGCAACTGCATCGCCCGCCCTGCCGCCGGAGTCCGCCGCATGTTCTCCCGCCGCGCCGCAAGCCCCGGCCGAGGCCGCTGCCCGGGCAGGTAGACGCGAAACCGGCCGGTTGCTCGCCCTACAGCCCGGCATTGCCCGGTGGAACGAGCTTCTCCAGCACTCTTGCCGCACAAGCACGCAACTGCTCTTCATCGAGGTCTTCCGGGTCGGTGCGCAGTGTCGGGTCGGCTACGTAGGCGTCGACATCGGCGAACAGGCCGTCCAGGGTCTCGAAAATGTCATCGTCGGCGACGTCGCCGGTCCCCGCTTTGAAGGCCGTCAGGTACCTCGACTCGAACTCATCTGCGCTGATCCGGTGCTCCACAAAGTCGCGGATGAGGACGATGAGGAACTGGAGGTCCGGCATGGTGGCCTTTCCCTTTCGTCTTGTCATCACCCACCACCGAGCTTACCGGTGGTGATGACGTGTTCCAGTTGCTTGGGGCTAAGCCGCCAGCCTGACCAGAACTCCCCAGTCGGCTTCTGGACGACCGCCTGGCAGGTCCGCCTGTCAAAGTACAAAATCGCTGGCTGGCCAGTGCAGATCGTCACCGATCTCGACGAGCGAGTCTTTGGCGCGGGCGAACACCGCAGCGACACTGTGCATCTTGTCGACATGGCCGTTGGGGTAGTACGGGTTCACCCAGTCCGAGATCAGGGCCAGCTCGTTCGTGTCACCGTCACCCAGGATCTCGGGCGGCTCGCTGGCCGCCGGGCAGGTGTCGGGCCACAACGGTGAAAACCCTCCGCCGGGATCGTGGCCGGCGGCGTCGGCGTCGGCGCGGCGGTGGTTTTCCGCGGACTCGGCCAGGCCGCGTGCGATGCCACCGAGCAGGCGGTGGAGTCGGACCATGCCGTCGATCACGCTGCGCACCGCTGGGGTGTAGGACTCGGCGAACGTCTGCGCCGGTTTGTCGTTTCCGGCCGCACCGGCGTGGCCGCCGAGTTCGGCCGTGAGCGTTCGGTAGACGGCCATGACGCGGTTCTGGCCATCGACGAAGTCCTGGGCGACCACGTAATAGTCCTCCGGGCGGACATCCACCGGAGTCGCGGGGCCCGGCTCTGGCGGCGGTGGCAAGGCGGGCGCAGGTGCGATCATCGCTCAGAACCCCAGATCTTCGAGTTGGCGCGTACCGCTAATTCCTGGTTGCCGTGCGCCGTCACCAGCAGCAGGTGCATCTCGCGCGCACGTTCTCATGCATCCCCGCCACTGCGGCGTCCCACTCGTCCTGCGCGGCCCGGTAGGCATTGGCGGCCTGCCCACTCCAGCTGTCCAGCAGTTGCGCGACATGGCCTTCGAACTCGGTCAGATTGACGTCGATCTCGTCGACCAACCTGCGCAGACCGTTCTCTCCTTCTTCCAGAGCGCGGAAATCCACCGCAATCTGATCCACCTCGTCCAACTCCGCAGTTCTTCGCGACCTCGGCGCCATTGATCAGCTGCTAAGCCTCACACACGTTGTTCCGGGCCACAACCGATTCGGCATAGATCAAACCTGACTGCACTATTGGTGGTTCACCCATTTCCCAGCAGTGGGGAGGCGAACGGCATGGGTAAGCGCGGTCCTGCGCCGAAGACGACCCAGTTTAGGATCCTCCGTGGTGAGCGCAGGGCCCGATCAACGACGACAAGGAACCCATGAACGGGTGCTTGGCGGGGTCGGCCAGCAAGTGTAGCGAAGCAGGCCGAGGCGCTCATGGTCGACTGGCTGTTCCACCAGCAATGTTGCGAGGCCCCGGCGGTCAGCCGGCCTGCAGGACGAAGAACAGGAAGCACAGGCCGGTTGTGAGGGCTCGGTATTCTTCGGGGAACAGCTCGCGGGCGGCCGGCACGGGCTGCGGCTCGCTGATGACGGAGATGCGGAAGCCGGCGGCGGTGAAGGCGTCGGTCATCGCGTGCAGCGGCCGGGGCCAGAAGCTCATCGGCACGGTTTGGCCGCCCATGGTCCATTCTACGGTCCAGTTGTAGGTCTCGAAGTAGTTGGGACTGCGCCCTGCCAGGCGGTGAACGCCGTAGGCGACAAAGGGATGGTCGACCGAGACGAGCAGTCGACCGCCGGGAGTCAGCACGCGCCGCAGCTCGGCCAGCGTCGGCCCCCAGTCCTCCAGGTAGTGCAGCACCAGGGACGCGATGACGTCGTCGAACACGCCATCAGGGAACGGCAGCGGGCTGGCCAGGTCGGCGACCCGCAGGTCCGCGGTACCGAGCCGCCGTCGAGCCAGCTCCAGCATCCCGGCGCTCGCGTCGATGCCCGTCACGAGGGCCCCCCGATCGCGCAGCGCCGCGAACAGCGGGCCCGAGCCGCAGCCGGCGTCGAGAATCCGCCTGCCGGCCACGTCCCCGGCGAGCTCCAGCATCGCTGGCCGCTCGTAGTAGGCGTTGTAGATGCTGGTCTCGTTCTCGGCCGTGTACGCCTCGGCGAAGCTGTCATAGTCGTTCGCCCGGGCCGGATCAGCGGGAAGTGCGCGATTTTCGGGTACCGGAGTCATGCGGCCCATCCTGGCACGCCGAGCTTGCCCGCATCCCGATGATGCGCCCGGATCGGCTGCCCGAGAGCGTGTTCTGCCACCCGTAAAACCCCATCGCCGCCGAGACGCGGAAGTACAAAGCATCAGCGAGCTCGGGACTTTCGCTGGGTGGTCGGGTGGCGGGTCGGTGTAGCCGCGAAGTCCACGGCGCCGGTCAGCTGACCGCCGCCTCGGGACGCGCGCGGCGCGTTTCGCCCGCCGGGTCCCGTTGGGTGGGGATGAGGTCCCGGAGGTGTTGGCGGTGCTGGGCGGGCTGCGCCTTGCCGCCTGGTCGTGGTCTTCGGTCGATGTCCACGGTGGACGGTGGGATGAAGACGGGTCTGCCCTCGCGCATCTGGATTTCCCATCGCTGGCTGTGCACGGTGCGGTGGTGGTGGCCGCATAGCATTGTCATGTTGGCCAGTTCGGTGGGGCCACCATCGATCCAGCTCACGACGTGGTGGGCGTCGGGGGTTCCCGGTGGCCGGTCGCAGGTGGGGAAGGAACAGGCACCGTCGCGTTGGAGTAGCGCGGCGCGCAGGTGCGCGGGTGCGGTTCGCCTGGCCCGGCCGAGGTCCAGGGGCAGGCCAGCTCCGTCGAGAACCATGGGCAGTACTTCGCTGTCGCAGGCGATGCGCCGCGCGTTCTCGGCGGTGATGGCACGCCCGGTGTTGAGGGTGCCGGGCATGCCGTGCTCATCGAGCAAGCCCAGCCCGCGTTTGAGGTCTTCGAAGTCGATGGTGATCGTGAGGTGTGGCCGTTGCCCACCGGCACGCGGTATCCCGTCGGAGTCGGTGGCCAGATCGAGCAACGCGGCGAAGCCGTCGGCATTGCGCTGCCCGACACTGCGAGGGTCCTTCTCCCCGTCGACCTCCGGGCACGGGGCGGCCAGCGGCTCGATGAGCGCAACGAATCTCGCCCCGGTCTCGCGATCCAGCCGGGCCTTGATGACCATCATCCCGTCCCGAGCGGTCCCGTAGTGCAGTTCCCGAGCGTCGTGCTGGTCGGCTTCGTCCTGGTAGGCGCCGTCCTGGTCGAGTAGATACCTGATTCGTTCGGCGATTGTCTCCAGCTCACGCGGCGGCATCTGGCGGGCGTAGCCGGCCAGGGTCGCTTCGACCTCCCCCACCCGGTGGCAACGGGCGTACTCGGGCAGCCGGTGAATGCCTGCCACGATCACCCGCGCATGCTCAAGGCTGATCGCGCCTTGCGACAGGGCGGCAGCGGTCTGGGGAAGCTCGGCGGGCATCGTCTCGCCATACAGCGAGGCCCGGTCCTCGACGTTACGGGCAACCGTCACCCGCGTCTTGGCGTCTCTCTGGTCGATGTTGAGCAGCTCCCGCAACCACACCTGCATCGACCTCGCACCACGCTCGGCATGCAGCCCCCGCCGGTCGGCCTCGGCGATGATCTGCAACTGCTCCATCATCGCCACCCGCATGGCCTGCTCACAGCGCTGGATCCGGTCGATGAGCTCGGCATCCGAGCACGACACCACAGACGAGGGCGAAGACATCATCTCCACGCTCGCGTCCCGGGTGTCCGTCAACGGTGCCATACCCTCATTCTCCCAGATTCGAACACCCATTCGCACGCTTTCAGCATCGCTTGATCAGGTAAAAACCCCACCGAAACCGCGAAAACCCCACCCAGCAACAAAAACTCATCCACCACACGCCGAAGGCGCCCCCTCACCACGACCGATCAAAAACCCTTACGGAACAACCCCACCGGGCACCAGTCCCAGCCACGACGGAATCCGCCGCCCCGGCAACGTAACCTGCCGGTTGTGTCAGCCCAGTCCGGGGCCATCCCCGCGATATAAAGCCGAACCGGGGCTGTGGGCCGGATGTCAAGCCTGAAACCTCGAAGAGGCGGCCGCCAGGCCGGGCTTGACCTCCGGAACGCAGCCCCCATACTCCACCGATCGCGGGGATGGCCCATTCAACACGGAACCTCCCACGGCCCCAACCCCCTCGAAAAGCGCGCAAACCATGCCAAGCCGCCCGCGAACCATGGCAACACGGAACCTCCCACAGCCCCAACCCCCTCGAAAGGCGCCCATTCCCCCGAAAACGCGCCCGCGAACCAGGTCAACTCGGAACCTCCCACAGCCCCAACCCCCTCGAAAGGCGCCCATACCCCCGAAAACGCGCCCCCAACCAGGTCAACCCGAAACCCCCACGGCCCCAACCCCCTCGCTGCACGGCGATCCGGCGGATGATCAACGGTGGTCGCCGAGACGCCGACGAATAGCTGCGGCTACCGATCCGGTTCGCTGTGGTTGAGCCGGGTCAGACTGACTGGGCCAGGTAAGCCGCGATCCGCGCCGGCGTGGGGTGGTTCCACAGCAACGTCGCGGGTAGCGGCACGCCGGCATCCCGCTCCAGCCGCACCCGCAGTGCCGACGCCAGCAGCGAGTCCACCCCCGCCTCAGACAGCGCCCGGTGTGTTCCGACGCTGTCCGGTGGGACGCCGAGAACCGTGGCGACCGCCTGCACGACCACGTCCAGCAGGTGTTGCTCCAATTCGGCGCCGGTGAGGCCGTCCCAGGCCGCCATGTCGTGCGATGGTTCGTCGGTCGTGAGACCGGACAGCACCGACGGGCGCGAGCCGTTGTGGTCGCGGCGCACCCGGAGCACTGCGGTCACTCCTCCACCGGGGCGGCCTAGCACCCGGTCGAACGCGCGGAGCGCCTGTTCGGTCGTGATGTCGGCGGTGCCGCGAGCATCCAGTTCGACGTCGGTTGCGGATGCCGAGGTGGACATGCCCAGACCGCGCCAGCTCGTCCACGCGACGCTTGTCGTGCCGGGCCCGCGATGGGTAGCGAGTGCGTCGAGGAACGTGTTGGCCGCCGCGTAGGCCGCCTGGCCCGGTAGCCCGAGCAGCGGTCCGGCCGACGAGAACAGCACCAGGAAGTCCAGCGAATCCGTGGGGAAGAGCTCGTGCAGCACCAGGGCGCCCGCCACCTTCGGGCGCATCACCTCGGTCAGCTCGGCCCGTCCCACCGCACCCATTAGTCCACTATGGACCGTTCCGGCGGCGTGCACGACACCCGCGACGGGCGGTATCGGCAGCGCGGCCAGCGCGGCACGAGTGTCCTCGGTGGAGGTGATGTCGGCGGCCACCGGGAACACGGTGACCCCGGCTTGTTCCAGTTCGCGCACGGCGCGCCCGCGCGGGTCGGCGTCCCACTGCCGCCGGGGCGGCAGGCCGGTGCGGCCGAGCAGCACCAGCCGACGCGCGCCCCGCTGCGCCAGATGCGCGGCGACCCGAAGGCCGAGGGCACCCAGGCCACCGGTCACGAGGTACGTGGCGTCGGGACGGCAGAGCGGTTGCGGTGATCCCGTGGCCGCCGGGGTGAGCCGGGGCGCGAAGAGCTCGCCATCGGCGATGGCAAGCACCGGTTCGGACCGGACGGACAGGGCACGGCCCACCGCTTCCACGTCGACGGCCGCCAAATCCTCAGGCAGGTCGATGGCGCCGCCCCAGAAGTCCGGGTGCTCGCTTGCGCCGACCCGGCTGACACCGTGCAACGGAGCCAGCGCGAGATCGGCTGCCGATTTCGCGGTGCGCAACCCCCTGGTCACGCACCACAAGCGCGGCTTGGGACCGGATAACGCGTCGATCGTGCGAGCCAGCTCGACCAGACCATCGGCGGCGTCGACCGGGCTCGTGTGCACCGGGGCGAACAGCACGTGCCGGGCGTCGGCGAGGTCGGCGTTCAGCGGGACGCTCAGTGCCGAGGCGAGCTTGGCGTCACCCAGGACAACCACGCCGGTCAGGGGCACCTGCCGGTCGGGCGCGGCGAACGGTTCCCATCGCAGGTCGTAGTTCAACTCGGGCAGCGAATCGGCGGGTTCGCCGTCGAGCTCGGCGTAACGCAGCCCGGTGAACCACGCGGTGCCCGAATCCCCGGCAATGTGGACGTCCACAGTGTGCGGACGTCCCGGATCGGCGCGCACGGTCACGGTCGCCGACTGCGGTGCCGGGCCTTCCCAGCCGCACGCATCGACGTGCGCGGGCATCCGCAACACCGGAGGGCCGTCGAACACGACGGACGCGAGCGACAACGCGGCGTCAAGCAGCGCCGTCCAGCCGTCGGCCCGCACCTGTCCGCGCAGCGCGCCGAGACCGCGCCGCAACTCGGTGAACTGCCAGTCGTATCCCATGTCGCCCACCCCCAGCTCTGCGAGCCGGGTGACGACGTGATCCAGTGAAAGGTCAGTATCGGCCTCCGCGTCCAATGCCGTGCCAACGCTGCGTTTGTCAATGAGGGCGCTGGTGTTGACCACCCAGTCGCCGTCCGCGCGGGATGCGATCCGCAACGCCGCGCCGTCCCGGACCACTCGCACCTCGCGTGCCGTCTCTTCCGGCACGGTCACCGGCGTGCGCAGCCGGACATCCCGCAACGCGGCGCACTCGCCCGCGGTGAGCAACGTCGTGATCAGCACCGCAGCGGGCACGATTTCAGTGCCGAGCACGGGATGCCGACCCGGATAGGGGCGCGTGCGCATCT
Organism: Saccharopolyspora phatthalungensis; assembly: GCF_014203395.1. Classification (NCBI taxonomy): domain Bacteria; kingdom Bacillati; phylum Actinomycetota; class Actinomycetes; order Pseudonocardiales; family Pseudonocardiaceae; genus Saccharopolyspora; species Saccharopolyspora phatthalungensis. The sequence continues at coordinate 1,230,544 of NZ_JACHIW010000002.1, read as the reverse complement.
CCAGCGTGGTCGGCCACACGCGGGTCGTCGTGCCGGGCAGGTCGACCGGCGCACCAAGCAGCGTGTCGGGTGGGAATTCGTCCGCTGGACCGGCCACCCAGTGACGAGTGTGCTGCCACACCACGCCGGGCAGGTGGGTAAACCGGCCGGACGCCTGCAACACGGTCCAGTCGGGGTCGACCCCCTGTCGGTAGAGCTTGCCCAGCGCGTCGAGCAGGCAATCGCGCTCGCCGCGGTGGCGGCGCAGGCTGGCGACCGCCATTCCCGCTGCTCCTCGGTCGTGCAGGATCTCGGTGATGGAGTGGCTCACCACCGGGTGCGCCGAGACCTCCAGGAAAAGCCGGTGCCCGTCGTCGATCGCGGCGTCGACGGCGTCGCGGAACCGGACCGGATCGCGCAGGTTCGCCGCCCAGTACGCGGCGTCCGCCATTGGCGCGGCGCGCGGGTCCGCCACCGCGGTCACGTAGCGGGGCACATCGCCGCGAGCGGGCACCAGGTCCTTGACGGCCTCGGCGAGCCGTACCGCGAGCGGTGCCATCTGGGGGGAGTGGAACGCGACGTCCGAGTCGACCCGCCGCACCACGCGACCCTCGGCTCGCAAGGCCGACGCGACCTCGTCGACCGCCTCCGGACTACCGGCGAGCACGGTCGAGGCGGGTGCGGCGGCGATCGCGGCCACCACGTCGCCACGTCCGGCGAGGAACTTCTCGGCCCGGTCGAACGACAAGTCCACCATTGCCATCGCCCCGCGCCCGGCGACCTCGACCAACAGCCGGGATCGCCGGCAGACCAGCGTCGCGCCCTGTTCCTCGGTCAGCTCACCGGCGACGACCGCCGCGGCGATCTCGCCCACCGAGTGGCCGATCACCGCCGCCGGGGTGATCCCGCGCTGCCGCCACACCGCCGCCAGCCCCACCTGAATCGCGAACAGCATGGCCTGAATCCGGTCCACACCCCCGAGGTCACCGGACTCCAGCACCGCACGCGGCTCGACCCCTAACTCGGCGCGGAAGACCGGGGCGAGCCGGTCGATGGTCGCGGCGAAAACCGGTTCCTCGGCAAGGAGTTCGCGGCCCATGCCCGGCCACTGGGCGCCGTGGCCGGAGAAAACCCACACCACGCCCGGAGCCGCTGCCACCGGCTCGGCGGGCTCGACCGCGCGCAGGCCGGCTATCAGGGATTCGCGGTCGGCAGCGGCGACCACCGCGCGGACCGGCAGGTGGGCGCGGCGGTGAGCCAGGGTGTGGCCGATGTCGGCGAGCGAGAGGTCGCCGACCGCGTCGGCCAGGCGCGCGGCCTGGGCCCGGACCGCGTCGGCTGAAGCACCGGACACCGGGTACAGGCGGGCCTCGGCCCGACCCGCATCGGCCGTGCTTGGCACCACGGGCGGCCGTTCCAGCACGACGTGCGCGATGGTCCCGCCATAGCCGTAGCTGGCCACCCCGGCGTAGCGGGACTCCAGCGGGCGTGTCGTGGTCACGACCTCCAACCCGGAGTCGGCCCAGTCGATGTCCGGTCGCAGCCCGTTATCCAGCACCGTCGCCGGGATCACCCCGGAGTGCAGCACCATCGCGGCCTTGATCACGCCGGCGATCCCGGCGGCGGCCTCGGTGTGCCCGATGTTGGGCTTGACCGCGCCGACCAGGCAACCGCCTTGGCCGAGCACTGTGGACAGGGCACCGATCTCGACGGGGTCGCCGGCCCGAGTGCCGGTGCCGTGCGCCTCGACGTACCCGACCTCGCGCGGGTCGACGCCCGCGTCGGCGTAGGCGGCGCGCAGCAGGTGTTCCTGCGCGGTGCGGGACGGGGCCATGATGCCCTCGGTCCGGCCGTCCTGGCGCACCGCGCCGCCGCGCAGCACGGCCCACACGTGGTCGCCGTCGGCCAGCGCGTCGTCGAGCCGCTTGAGCACAACGACGCCGCACCCCTCGCCTCGGCCGTAGCCGTCGGCAGCGGAGTCGAACGTTTTCGACGTGCCGTCCGCCGAAATGGCACCCGCCTCGTCGAGCACTGCGGTCAGGCCGGGGCCGGACATGATCATCACTCCGCCCGCCAGCGCCAGCGGCACCTCACCCGAGGCGATCGCCCGGCCGGCCTGGTGCAGTGCGACCAGCGACGATGAGCAGGCGGTGTCGACGCTGAGGCTGGGACCGCGCAGGTCGAGGGTGTAGGAGATCCGGTTGGACACCCCGCATTGAGACGCGCCGATCCCGGTCCACGCGCGGACCCCGGGAAGGTCCTCCAGCAGCCGCCTGCCGTAGTCGTCGGACCCGACCCCCAGGTACACCCCGGCGTCGGTGCCGGCGAGTGAACGCGGGTCGATCCCCGCGTGCTCCAGCGCCTCCCAAGCGACCTCCAGCGCGATTCGTTGCTGCGGGTCGAGTTGTTCGGCCTCGGTGCCGGAGATGCCGAAGAACGCGTTATCGAACCCCGCGATGTCGTCGAGAAACGCGCCCCGCGCGGTCACCCGCGACAGCGCGGCCGCATTCTCCCGGGAGCGTCGCCGCGCGGCGTCCCAACGTTGATCCGGCACGGTCCCCACGGCGCGGGAGCCCGACATCAGGAAGGAGAACAGCCTTTGCGGATCGGTCACCCCGCCCGCGAACCGGCATCCCATGCCGATGATGGCAACGGATTGACCCTGTAAACCGGAGGAGATTTCGTTCACTGTTCTCGCCAAAATTCGTGTGGTCGTGTGCTGGACGGCGTTCAGCACAGCAACCACACGCGCGTGCGCGCGTGAGTAGCCGCTACTCAATCCCTGGGTGATCGCGCGCACATACTCAACCCGCGGGATTGAGTACCCGCTACTCATGTCATGAGGGCGGCACGCGTGATCACCTTGGCCGGTGCGCACCGATGGTCTTTATCTCGCCGGTATCGGCGGCTACCTGCCCGACCGGGTCACCACGGAAGAGGCCGTCGCCCGCGGCTGGTACGAGGCGGCCGACCGGGACGAATCCGAGATGCGAGCGGTCGCGGTCAGCCCTTCGACGCCGGCGCCGGACATGGCGGTCACCGCCGGGCGGCGCGCGCTATCCCGGTGCGGCCACGAGCCGGACGACTTCGCGCTGCTGGTGCACAGCAGCACGCACCCGCAGGGACCTGAGGGGTGGTCGGCACCGCATTACGTTCTGCTGAACACGCTGAATCGGCCGATCCCGGCACTGGAGCTGCGCCAGGGTTGCCTCAGCATGCTGGCCGGCATCGAAGCGGCCTGGTACCGGCTGCTCGCCGACCCGGGCCATGACGCCGCACTCGTGACGACCGCCGACAATTTCTCCACGCCGCTGGCGGACCGGTGGCGGGCTTCGCGGCTGTTCCTGCTCGCCGACGGCGCGTCGGCCGCGGTGGTGTCGCGTCGCCACGGCTTCGCACGGGTGCTCGCGATGGGGTCGCTGTCCGATCCGAGAATGGAGGGACTGCACCGGGCGGGCGAGACCCTGTTTCCGCCCGGCGCGACCATCGGCCGCGGCCTGAACTTCCACGAGCGCAGCGAAAAGGTGCGTGCGCAGTGGGCGGCGGGCGAGGCTCCGCCGATCCTGCATTTCGGCGACCAGGTCGCCGAAATCACCCGGCGCACGCTGGCCGAGGCCGGGCTGACGATGGCCGACATCGGCCGCGTGTGCCACCCGGGGTATGCCCGCGGCGCGCTGGACGCGATCTTCCTCGACCCGCTCGATCTCGACGACGAGAGCAGCACGTGGGAATTCACCAGCACGGTCGGACATACCGGCGCCGCCGATCTGTTCCTCGCGCTCGAACGGCTGTGGCGAGGCGGTGAGGTCCGGCCTGGCGACCGGGTCTTGCTGGTCGGTTCGACCACCGGCATGGAGGCCGGGTGCGCGGTAGTGGAGATCGTCACCGACGGGGAAGGGAACTGATGCTGGAGGGATGCACGCCGTGGCCCGAGCGGGTCGCGGCCGAGTACCGCGCGCAAGGGTATTGGCGCGGGGAGTCGCTCGGCGCCCTGTTGCGGACGGCTGCCGAGAAGTTCGGTCCGCGCACCGCGCTGGTGTACGGGCAGCGGCGGACCACCTATGCCGAGCTGGACGAGTGGGCCGACCGGCTCGCCGCCGGATTCGCCGGCCACGGGATCCGCCCCGGCGAGCGGGTGGTCGTCCAATTGCCGAATCTGCCGGACTTCGTGGCCATCTGCTTCGCGCTGTTCCGGCTCGGCGCCGTGCCCGTTTTCGCGCTGGCCGCGCACCGGCAGACGGAACTACGGCACCTGTGCGAGCTCAGCGGCGCATCCGTCTACATTGGACCAGCGGTGCACCGGGGCTTCGACCACCGCGAGCTAGGCCAGGCGCTGCGGGCCGAACTGCCGCACCTGCGGTCGCTGTTCGTTGTCGGCGAACCCGCCGGCGACGTGCTCCCATTGCCTTCCGCCGATCCGCTTGACCTGCCCGAGCCGGACCCGGCCGATGTCGCGTTCTTCTTGCTGTCCGGCGGGACGACCGCGCTGCCCAAGTTGATTCCGCGCACCCACGACGATTACGCCTACCAGTGTCGGACGGCGGCCGAGGTCTGCGAGCTGACCGCGGACGATGTCTACCTCACCGCCCTGCCGATCGAGTTCAACTTCGCCTGGGGCTGTCCCGGTGTGCTCGGTACGTTGCAGGCCGGTGGCACCGTCGTGGTCGCCGAAAGTCCCACGCCGGACCAGTGTTTTCCGCTCATCGAGCGCGAGGGAGTCACGGTCACGGCTCTGGTGCCGTCGTTGACCCAGATCTGGGTGGAGGAGGCGGCGTGGACGGCCTCGGACCTCGGCTCGTTGCGACTGGTGCAGGTCGGCGGCGCGCGGATGAAGCCGGAGTTCGTGCGCGGCATCGGCCCGGCGCTGGGCTGCACGCTTCAGCAGGTGTTCGGCATGGCCGAGGGGTTGCTCACCTTCACCCGGCCGCGCGGCTCGGCCGAACACGTCCTGGACACGCTGGGGCTACCGATCTCGCCCGGCGACGAGCTGTCCATAGTGGACGAGGGTGGTGCGGTGCTGCCGCCGGGCAGCACCGGCGAACTGCTCACCCGGGGCCCGTACACACTGCGTGGTTATTACCGCGCGCCGGAACACAACGCGCGGGTGTTCACCGCTGACGGCTTCTATCGCACCGGCGACCTCGCCCGGCTCACCGAGCGCGGTGAGCTCGTCATCGAGGGCCGCATCAAGGAGATGATCATCCGGGGCGGTGACAAGATCTCCGCCGGCGAGGTGGAGGCATACCTCGTCGAGCACCCCGCGGTCGCCACCGCAGCGGTGATCGGCGTGCCCGACGAGTTCCTCGGCGAACGCACCTGCGCCTATGTCGTGCCGCACGGCACCCCGCCCACGCTTAACGCGTTGCGCGAGGCGATGTTCCGGCGAGGTGTCGCCGAGTACAAGCTGCCCGATCGGCTGGAGCTGGTGGACGCCTTACCGCTCACACCGATCGGGAAGGTCGACAAGAAGGCACTGGTCGCCATCAGGGAACTGGCCGCTATCAGGGAGGAGCGCGATGAGCATCAGTGAGGCCGAGCTGCGCGACACCGTCGCGGCGGTATTGGGAATGCGACCGGACGAAATCGCCGGGGACGCGAATCTGGTGCAACTCGGACTGAGCTCACTGGAGACGATGCGATTGGCCAGCCGGTGGCGCCGGGAGCGGCGGCAGGTGTCGTTCGCCGCGCTGGTCGGGCAGCCGACGCTGAACCAGTGGCTCGATCATCTCAACGGGAGGTAGCGTGCCGGTTCTGCTTGTCCAGGACGGGTGCGTATACACCGCCGATGCGCAGGCCCGCGTGCTGTCGCGCGGGTGCGTCCTCGTTGTCGACGACCGGATCGACGCGGTCGGCACCGCCGATGAGGTCGGCGCCGCCGTCGCGGCACTGCCCCCGGACCGGCTGGCGGAGCTGACCGTGGTCGACGCGAGCGGCATGGCGGTGCTTCCCGGCTTCGTGAATCCGCACTGGCACGAGACTTTCGCGTTGCGACTCACCAACCAGAACGCCTTGCGCCCGGTGTCTGACCGAGACGACGTCGGCGGGCCGCTCAGCGGAGGCGGCGACCCGTATGACGTGTCGGCATCATTCGACGCCTCGGCAGAGCTCGCCGAGCGGCTGACCCCGGGCGAGGCAGAGGCCATCGCGCGCTATTCGATGTGGACGCAGCTGCGCTGCGGCGTGACGACTTTAGGCGACACCGGCTCGGTCAACCGGCCGGAGGCGTTGGCAGCCGCGGCGCGGTCACTCGGCATGCGCTGCGCGATCAGCCTGTGGACCGGCGACGCGGTGTGCACGCCCGATTCCCGCGCCCCGGTGCGGACCAGGGACACCGAGATGCTGTTGGCGCGCACCGAAGATGTGCTGCGGCTCGCGGCCACCGATGCCACGGGTTTGCTGCACGCCCGTCCGTCCGCGATCTACCTCACGAACATGACCGACGAACTGGGCGCGGCGCTGGCGGGGCTCGTCGAACGATACGACGTGCCGTTCACCACGCATGTGGCGGCGCTGCGCGCCGAGGCGCGCGCGTTGCGCGAGCACTTCGGGCTGACCGGAATCCGCCGACTCGCCGAACTCGGGTTGCTTACCGACCGGCTCATGGCGGTGCACTGCGGGTTCGTCGACGACGAGGAGCAGGAGTTGTTGCTCGGCGCGGGCGCGTCGATCACCATCTCACCGGCCAAATACGGCTGCACCGGCGAAACGGTGTTGACCGAGACAAACTCGGTCGCCGACCTGCGTCGCGCCGGGCTGGCCGTGTCGATTTCGACGGACGGATCGCCACTGCCGGCTCCCGGCATGGTCGAGGCGATGCGCGCCGCCTGGCACGGCTTCGCCGAGCGCTCCGGTGACCCGGCCGAGGTGCGGCCGACCGACGCGCTCGCGATGGCCACGCGCATTCCCGCGCGCGGCCTGCGCTGGGCCGGCATCGGGTCGATCGAGCCGGGCAAGCAAGCGGATCTCGTCTTGGTGCGCACCGACGACTGGCGTTATCTGCTCCAGTCACGACCGCTGGAAAGCCTGTTGCTGCTGGGCGGATCGCGGGACGTCGACACCGTGCTGGTTGCGGGCCGGGTCGTGGTGTCCGACGGGCACGCCGTCGGTGCCGACGAGGATGCGCTGCGGTCGGACTACCTCGACGCGCTGGAGTCTTTCAGCTCGCGGTGTTTCGCGATCGAGGCAGGCCCGCTGATCCGCCGCGCCCGGCGGCGGCCAACGCCGCGGCGAGATCGGCACGCCGGGTGATGCCAAGCTTGCCGTACGCCCGTTGCAGATGGTTCTCCACCGTCCGCACGGAGACCACCAGCAGTTCGGCGATCTCGCGGCTGGTCAGGTCGGCCGCAGCGTACTCGGCGACCTCGCGTTCGCGCGCTGTCAGGTTGTGCGGACCGCTTGCGCACGGCAGGGGCGGGTTGGCTCGCGGCGGCCGACGTGCCGGAGCACGGCTCGTGGCGGTCGTGACGGTGCCCGCGTCCAATTGCCCAGCCGCCGCGAGCTGCGCCCGCAACCTGCGAGCGGTGAGTTCCGGCATGGCGGCGGCCACGACCTCGGCGCACAGCGGGACGGTCAATCGCACGTGCACCCCGCCAGACGCCTCGTCGACCGCGAGTACTCCGCGCCGGTTGAGCGATTCGGCGGCGTCCACCAGGCCCGGCACCGCGTCGAGGCACAGGGTTCCGGCGAGAGCGACCAGCTCGACCAGTTCGGTCTCGTCGGCGGTGAGCCGTCCCAGCCGCATCCGGACCACGGCGGTGAGCCTGCCGTCGGCGCAGGACAGCCCGGACCAGCGCCATACTCCGTCGGTGTAGTGCAGACTCCCCTCGACGACGGCGTGCTCGGTGAGCTCGCGTAACAGCATTGCGTTACCCGCAGTGAGCATCCCCATGCCGCTGACAGCCGCGTCGTCGACCTCCGCACCGAGGCGTGCCCGCAGCACCTCTGCGATCTGGCTGTGGTTGAAGGGGCGCACCTCGATCCGCTCGGCGAGCCCGTCCAGCCATAGTCTGCAGATCCCTTCCGGTGCCCACACGTCCTCGCACACGGTCGCCACGACACGGTTGCGCTCGGCACGCACTAACTGATGCAGATGTGCGGCGACATCCGGGTCTAGTTGATCGGCGTCGTCGATACCGATCATGTTGCCCGCAGTAACGGGCAGGCGCTTGAGGTATCCGAGGGTGCAGGACGGCAACAGCGCGGTGTGGTCCCCGGCTCGGTCGAGCGCGGCCGCCAGTAGCGCGCTACGCCCGGTTCCCCGTTCGCCGGTGAGTACGACGCCGCGTCCCGACGTGAGCGCGGCCCGGATCTGCTCAAGCTCGGCCTCGCGCCCCGCGAGCGGCCACCGCGGGCGTTGCTGGGTCGGGTCGGCCGTCTGCAGTGCTGGACCGCCTCGGACGTCCGATTCCCAACCCTCCCGCGACCGCGGTCGCATGGCGCGCGTCACCTCACCCCCCATAACAGCTCTCCACGATTAGGTGAGCCTAATTAGTGGGTATGTCGCCCACAAGGTGCATTAGGCCACGTTCGGCTACCTCAACGTGCTTCATCAAGCTTGATCGGGCGCGAGAGGAGCGTTGAACAGTGCTCACCCTTTAGTCGCGCGGCGGCGAGCGGCGCGCTTGCGCAATGCCGGCAACCGGGCCTGTGCGCCGTCCAGCGCGCGCCGCATGCAGTAGCGATAGAAGTGGGCGTCGTGTGCTCTCAGGTAGTCCATGTTCTTCGAGCGATCACGCAGCCATTCTGCCATCGTGGCCAACCCCGGCCGGTCCGACTCCTGGGCGATGTCGACCAGCCGACGAGCGCGTTCGAGCCGCTTGTCCGGCGCGCTGTTGCGCTCGTCCTCCGCCGCGATGAGGCTGAAAGCGGTGTTCGAGAGGTAGTTGAAGATCATCGGGGCTTCGGTGCCGAATCCGGCGCGCCGCAGGGTCTCGATCCCCGCATCGATGATGCCGTGCGAGTCCACCACCGGACCGAACACCAGGATCTCGCGGGCGACACCGTGGTACTGCAGCGCGACCTTCCGAATGTCGGTGAACAACGTGCTGAACCAGTCTCGCCAGGAAAGGTCCGCGGAGGGTAAGGGGATCTGCGCGAGCACCTTCCGCGCGACGGCCTGCACGATCTGGCTGCGATCACCGACATGGTGGTAGACAACTGCCTGCGCGACTCCCACCTCCGCGGCGAGCGCACGGATCGACCAGCCGTCCAGACCGTGGCGAAAGGTCAGGCGCACGGCGGCATCGACCACCTCGTCGGGAGTGACCGGCGGCAGCCCCACAGCAGCGCGGGAGCGAGGAGGGGTAGACATCACCTCCAGAGGATATGGGCGGTTCACGGCGATGGCACCGCCCGCGCCCAGCGACTGGGACGGCATCCGGCCCGTATGATCAAGGTTCGCAAACCGTTTCGCTGACGAGAAACGCCTTGGCAATCTCGTCGCTCGTCAGACCGCCGACCACCCGCCGGATCTCGGTCTTGAAGCCCGGGCCGGTGATCGGTGTCCCCACAGACCGGCAGGGCCGAGTTTCTGATATGTGATCCAAAGTCGCGCCCATCATCCGGCGGTGGTTCCCGGGTGTCCGTGTCCCCGCGGCCGTCAGCCGCGCCACCGGGACAGCACGGCATCGGGATCGGCGCTTGCCGCGCGGGCGTTGGTACCCGGAAGGGTGCTGGGCGTACGGCTGAAGCGAGGAGCCGGTGCGGCGTGGACCTCCTCGCCGACGCGGACGTAGGTCGGCCGGTCCGAGAACAGCGGGTCGGCCAGCGCCGACTCCACGCTCGCGACGGGAGTGACGCAGGCATCCCGCTCCCGGAACGCCTCGGTCCACTCGGCCAGGGACCGTTCGCCGATCGCATCGGCGACGCGCTTCTTCATGGCCGGCCAGGTATCCCGGTCGTACTGATCGGGGACATCGGCGAGTCCGAGCACGGCGATGAACTCGCGGTAGAAGCGCGGTTCGACAGCGCCGACGGCCAGGTGCCCCCCGTCGCAGGTCTCGTATACCTCGTAAAACGGGGAGCCGGTGTCGATTGCGTTCGTGCCGGGTGGCTCCCGCCAGGAGCCGTTGGCCTTCCAGCCGAGCACCGAACTCATCAGCAGCGCGGCGCCGTCCACCATCGCCGCGTCGACCACCTGTCCCCGGCCCGACTTGCCCCGTTCGACGAGGGCCGCGAGCACTCCCGCGAGCAGCAACATACCGCCGCCGCCGAAGTCGCCCACGAGGTTCAGGGGTGGCGTGGGCCGTTCACCACTGCGTCCGATGGCGCGCAGCACACCATTGGCGGCGAGGTAATTGATGTCATGTCCCGCCTCGTGCGCCCGGGCGCCGTGCTGCCCCCAGCCGGTCATGCGCCCGTAGACCAGGGCAGGGTTGTCCGAGGTGCAGATCTCCGGCCCCAGCCCCAGACGTTCCATGACCCCCGGGCGAAACCCTTCGAGCAGGACGTCGGCGTGTGTGATCAGGGCACGTGCGGTGTGCCGATCGGTCTCGTCCTTGAGGTTCAGCTCCACCGCCGGACGCCCGCGCCAGATCGGGCCAACGTGATCATGAGGGTCCTCGGAGTTGCGTGGCGGGGCATCGATCCGGATCACCTCCGCGCCCATGTCGGCCAGCATCATCGCCGCGAACGGCACCGGTCCGAGTCCCGCCATCTCGACGACCCGCAGCTGATCCAGTGTGCCCATCGATCCTCCCATTGCCGCAAGACTTGATAATGTATCAAAAAAGCGGCAAGCTTACCGGCGTCGCACCTGAACCTGGTCGGCACCAGGCCGGCATGCGATGGGTACAACAAAGGGAAGGAACCAGCGGGCCGCCGGAGCATCGCCTTATCCCGTTGCGGCGTGGCGGTTCCCGGGCGCGTGGCAAGCCTCGTATCAGGACTGCCCGCACCCTTCCCTGGGTGCCGTCGCTTGCATGTAGTCGTCCCCGACGTCGAGGACGAGGAGGAATGTCATGTCTCCCAGACCCAGCGCCACGACCTGTAGTGAGTTGATCCGCGCGTGGGCTCGGTACGCGCCCGAGGATGTCGCGTTGACCTTCGAGGGCGTGCACACCACCGTGGCGGAATTCGATGGTGAGGTCGACCGCTGGGCCCGTGCGCTCCTGGCGGCAGGTGTGCAGCGGGGTGACGCGGTGTCCATCCTGTGCGGCAACCATCCCGACTTCCTGCGGCTGTCCTTCGCGGCGGCCCGGGTCGGCGCGCACCTCGCGCCGCTCAACACCTGGCACAAGCCCGAAGAGCTGCGGTACACGCTCGATCACTCCGACGCCGTCGTACTCCTCGCGGTGGACCGTCTGCGCAACCAAGACTTCAACGCGGCTCTCGCGACGATCATCCCCGAGTTGACCTCGGCACCCGCGCCGGACCGGTTCGGCAGGTTCCCGTCCCTGCGGCAGGTGGTCGCGCTCGGTTCCGCGCTGCCGCGTGCGACGCCACTCGGGGAGTTTCTTCGTCGCGCCGACGAGGTCGGCGACGCCGAGCTGCATGCACGTGAAAAGCAGAACGCCCCGGATGACCTGATGTTCCTCTTGTACACCTCCGGCAGCACCTCGAAACCCAAGGCGGTGCAGATCCATCAGGGGCCGTTGATCGAGAACGGCTACCAGATCGGCGAGCGGCAGGGCATCGAACCCGCCGACCGCAGTTGGCTCGCCACCCCCTTGTTCTACGGTCTCGCCGCCGAGCAAGCGCTCATGGCGGCCTGGACCCATCGCGCGAGGGTCGTGCTGCAGGAGGTCTTCGACGCCCCGGAGGCGTTGGAGATTCTGGCCCGGGAGCGGTGCACGGTGTACTACGGATTCGGGAACCTGACGCGGAAACTGCTTGCGACACCGGGGTTCGACCGCTCTCGTATCCACCTCCGCAAGGGCATGATCGGATTCTCCGTCGAAGACCGCCAGCTCGCCATCGACCGGCTCGGCGTGACCCACGGCGTGAGCGTCTACGGCATGACCGAAATGTACGGCCTGGTGGCGCTGACGCAGCACACCGACACCCGCGAGACCGTACTGTCGACACAAGGTTTTCCGCTTCCCGGCAACGAGATCCGCATCGTCGACCCGGACAGCGAGACCCCGCTTCCCCAAGGGGAGATTGGGGCGATCCAGGTCCGCGGCCGCGTGACGACTGGATATTTCAAGGATTCCGACCGCACCAAGGCGTCCTTCACCGGCGACGGCTTTTTCCGGACGGGAGACCTCGGCTCGTTGGACGCGGAGGGCCGGCTCGTCTATCACGCGCGGGCGACCGAGATGCTCAAGCCCGGTGGCGTCAACGTCGCCCCGCAGGAGATCGAGGCACTGCTCGACGAGATCCCCGGAATCCAGCAGGCCCACGTGTGCTCCGTCCCCGACACCAGGGACGGTGAGGTCGTGGTGGCCTTCATCGAGGCCGACCCCGAAGCCACCCCGCCCGAGCTGATCCGCGAACGGATGCGTGCACGCGCGGCGTCCTACAAGGTCCCCCGGCACTTCATCTACCGCAGCGACGCGGAAATGCCGCGCGTTGCCAGCGGAAAGATCCCGCGCCCGCTCCTGCGCGAAGAAGCGGCGCGCGTCCTGGCCGCCATTCCGGCCGGTCCCGCATCGGGGGTGTCCTCATGACCGCCGCATCGACGCCGAGCACGGGCGTGCGGCTTCCCGAAGGCGCGCGTTTCCTCGCCCAGGGCCTCGGGTTCACGGAAGGCCCGGCGGCGCTCGATGACCATGCGGTGCTGGTGGCCAGCATCAACCGCGGTCACGTCTACCGGGTCGATCTCGACGGCTCCGGCGCAGAGCTCGCGGTCGAGACCGGAGGCGGCCCGAACGGGATCGCCGTCGGCAGCGCCGGAGAAGTGCTCATCGCCCAGAACGGGGCGACGGTCATGCCATCGCGGTCGACGCTCACGGCCGCCCCGTCGATCCAGCGATGGGCGGCGGGAACGTTGACGACCGTCGTGCCGGACGGCGTTGATGCGCCCAGCGATTGTGTCGTCGGCCCCGACGGCAGATTCTGGTTCACCGACCCGCCAGACCACTCGCTGGACGGCACCCCGGCCCCCGGCCGGCTGCTGTCCTGGGACGCCACCACCGGGGACCTCCACGTCGAGCGAGACGGGCTGTTGTTTCCCAACGGGCTGGCCTTCGACGCCACCGGTGAGCGGATCTACGTGGCGGAGACGGCACCCGGCCGGATCACCAGATTCCGGCTGACCGCACACGGTTGCCAGCCCGACGGGTGGTCGGTCGAGCTGCCTCATGGCAAGCCGGACGGGATCGCCGTCGACGTGCGCGGCTGGCTCTGGGTCGCCGGCAGCGTCGGCGGTAATGTCATGGCCTTCGATGCACGAGGCGATATCCAGCAGGAGATCCGGTTCGGGACCGGCTCACTGGTCACCAGCGTGTGCTTCGCCGGGCCCGGGCTGGACACCTTGGTCGTGACCGCGGCCAAGGGCGGGTCGGTGATCGCCCTTCCCGCCCCCCATCCCGGTCTCGCGTTGCCCGGGCTCGCCCTGTCCGCCCGCACAGCGAGGGAATCGAGCTCATGACAACCGACCCACGCGCGCGCCTCGAACGGGTACTCGGGCCGCTCTCACCGGCATGGGAGGACCTGCTCGACCGCGACCCGGAGTTCGTCGAGGCGTTCGCCGGCTACCTCGCGGCGTGCCACGACGCCACCGTGCTGCGACCCCACATCCGTGAACTGCTCCTGCTGGCACACGACGCGACGATGACGGTGCTCGACGAGCGGGGAGTTGACCTGCGCATCGGCCGGGCCCTGGACGCGGGCGCGACCGAGCGCGAAGTCCTCGACGTCCTGGAACTGCTCACGCTGATCTCCACGCACAGCCTCACCACCGGGATTCCCCTCGTTCCGGTGGATGCCGAACCGCCGGCACCGGAGTCCACGCGAGGCGGCTACTGGGCTGCCTTCGAAGAACGATTCCCCGGCTACCACGCCCGCATGGCGGCTCTGATGCCCGAAGCCTTTGCGGCGTACCGGGGGTTGGGACGAGTGCTCTGGCGCTCCGAGGGCCTGCCGCTCAAGTGGCGCGAGCTGGTCTTCGTCGTCGCGGACTTGTCGACCACCCATCTCTTCCGCGACGGCGCCGCGCTGCATGTCGCAAACGCCCTGCGCTACGGCGCAACCCGCGCCGAGGTCGTCGCCGCGATCGGGCTCACGGTGCCTTACACGGCGCGCACCCTCGAAATCGGCGTCGCCGCACTCGCTCGGCGTCTCGGCGCACCGAAACCCCCACCGGCCTGAGACCGCACCCGACACCCCAGAACCGCTCCGCAGGATCTCGCATTTCAACAACCCCGGAGGCAACGATGCCGACACCACGGACCACACCGTCTGCCCGCCATGTGGCCATGGCGAGCTGCGTGGGTACCACGATCGAGTTCTACGACTTCCTGATCTACGGCACCGCCGCGGCGCTGGTCTTCCCGAAGCTGTTCTTTCCGGGACTCGGCGCCACGGCGGGTGCCGTGGCGTCCTTTTCGACCTTCGCGGTCGCCTTCTTCGCGCGACCGGTCGGGGGTGTGGTGTTCGGGCACTTCGGCGACCGGCTCGGACGCAAACGCACGCTGACGACGACCTTGCTGATCATGGGAATCAGCACCGTCCTCATTGGAGCGTTGCCCACCGCGGAGACGATCGGTGCTGCCGCCCCGATCCTGCTGGTCGTGCTGCGCTTCCTGCAGGGATTCGCGATCGGTGGTGAATGGGCCGGAGCCGCCCTGCTGGCCACCGAGCATGCACCCAAGAAGCGGCGCGGCTTTTACGCGATCTTCCCCCAGCTGGGAGCGCCTTTCGCGTTCATCCTGGCCAGCGCCACGTTCCTGATCACCAATCTCACGCTCGGCGATACCGACACGCGTTTCCTGGCGATCGGCTGGCGGATTCCCTTCCTGCTCAGCATCGTCCTCGTCCTCTTCGGTCTCTACGTCCGGGTCCGGCTCGAAGAGACACCGGCGTTCACCGCGGCTCAGAACACCCCGAAGCAGCACGCGGACAGGCAGGTTCCGATCGTGTCGGTGCTGCGAGCGCAGTGGCGTGAGGTGCTGATCGGTACGGGCGCGATGACCGGCAACTTCGCGATCTTCTATCTCGGGACGACCTTCCTCACCTCCTACGGGACCAACCAGCATGGCGGGCTCGGATTGCCGCGCCACACCGTGCTGGCCCTCGGGATCCTCGCTGGCGCCGTTCTCTGCGTCGTCACCGTGGCATCGGCTTTGCTGTCCGACCGCGCCGGGCGGCGCGCGATGGTGGTGTGGGGCAACGTGATCTCCGCCGGTGTCGCACTCGCGCTGTTCCCGCTCCTTGACATCGGCACACCGTGGGCGTTCGCGCTAGGTATCTCGGTGACTATGGGGGCCTTCGGTTTCGCCTGGGGCTCGATCGCGGCACTGCTGCCCGAGCTATTCGAAACCGAGCACCGCTACACCGGCGCCAGCGTCTGCTACAACGTTGCGGCCATTCTCGGCGGCGGGCTCGCCCCCATCGCGGCGACCGCGCTCGCCGCCACGTACGGCAGCTTCTCCGTCGGCGTCGTCGTTGCCGTTCTGAGCGTGCTCAGCTGGCTCGCCGCCCGACTGGTGCCCGAAACCCGAGACCGCGACCTCACGGTCTCCGGGCACCCTGCGGCACTCCGGGCCACCGAGGAGGTTTGAGCTGCGCCCCCAGGCAGAACTCGCAGAAGGCGCCCGTCGTAAGAGCAGTGCACTTGTGAGAGGAGAAATGCGATGCGAGCAGTCGTGGTGGGCGCTCCTGGGGGACCCGAGGTAGCACGAGTGTGTGAGGTCGAGCGCCCGTCACCCGCGCCGGATCAGGTCCTGGTCCGGGTCGCGGCGTGCGGTATGTGCGGGCATGACCAGGCCGACCGGATGGGGCTGACGAAGGCTCCGCTGCCCGGGATCCTTGGTCACGAGATCGCCGGGACCGTGGCCGAGATCGGCTCGGCGGTCCGCCACCTGAAGGTGGGCGATCGGGTGGCCGCCAAGCAGTTCACGCACTGCGGCCGCTGCCCGGACTGCTACGCCGGGCGCGATGTCGACTGTGTCGCCCGGACGTTCACCTACGGCGGGTACGCCGAATTCGTCGCGCTGCCGGAGTCGTCTCTGTTGACGGTTCCGGCGCACGTCGGCCTCGATTCCGCCGCCGTGGTCGCCTGCACGGTGGGAACCTGCTTGCAGGCGCTGCGCGGTATCGGCCGGGTGGTGCCTGGGGAAACCGTGGTTGTCACGGGCGCGGGCGGCGGGCTCGGCCTGCATGGGGTGCAGGTGGCCAAGGCCCTCGGCGCGACGGTGATCGCGGTGACCGGGTCCGCCGCCAAAGCCGACGCGCTCACCGGGGCGGACCACGTGGTCGACACCGGGCAGGACTGGTGGCCACGGCTGCTCGAACTCACCGACGGCCGGGGCGCGGAGGTCGTGCTGGACAACGTCGGGCATCCGGCCGTGTTCCGGCAGGCATTCCGCGGCCTCGCGAAGCGCGGGCGTTACGTCTTCACCGGCCAGGTGTCCGGTGACCCCGTGCGGCTGCATCCCGCCTTCCTGTTCCACAAGGAGGCTGTGCTCACCGGATCCGCCTCCACCACCATGTCGTCCTTCGCCGACGCGTTGGCAATGGTCGCCGACGGTCGGGTCACTCCCGTCGTCACCACGTATCCGCTGGCAGAGGCCACCCAAGCCTTCGCCGACCTGGATGCCCGCCGCGTCGCAGGCCGGATCGTCCTCACCACCGGGTGACCGACCCCTACGACCCCGCCGATCCCGGCCCACTCCGCTAGCAGGCCGGGATCAGCGCGTGCGCCCGGACGTCGGCACTGCGGGAGGACCTACGTGCACAGCGGGCGCTCTACAGCCGTGTCGCCGTGGCGGGCCGTCTCCCGCAGCTTGGCTGCATGATCGGGTACTCGCTACCCTCAACGTCACCTCTTCGCCGGAGGTCGATAGCCCCCGGGGTAGCTCCCCGGGGGTACGGCGAAGAGCACAACTCCGGCGAAAACAGGTGGTGTCGCATGGGCCTCGATGATGCCTACATTGGGCGGCGTGTCAGGGAAATCCGCACGTGGCGGCGCATGAACCTCGCCGCCACTGCCGAACTCGCAGGAATCTCACCCGCATACTTGAGCATGATCGAACGTGGCTTACGAGCAGTCACGCGCCGCCCGCTCCTGGACGGCTTGGCGCAAGCGTTGAGGGTCTCACCGGAAGACCTCACCGGGCAGCCCTACCGACCCGCCGATCCGCTGTCTGCCGAAGCACAAGCCGGTATCGCCGCAGTGGAAGCGGCACTCGACGCCTACGACCTTGGCACAGACCCCAGCATCGAAGCGCGCCCTTGGCCGGAAATCTCCGCAGACATACAACGGCTCAACGACGTTCTGAGAGCCGACGCGGACTATGCGTCGCTAGGCACGGTCATACCTGGCCTGCTCGCCGAGCTTCACGCCGCCTACGTTCATGACTCCGTACGCCGCCGTGAGGCGTTGATCGGCTTGATCTACACCTACCGGTCAGCCGCCGGTTTCACGAAATGCCTGGGTGTCCGTGGTCTGCCGCTTGTCGCTGCCAGGCTTGCCCAACAGTGCGCGGAAGAACTCGACAGTCCAGAGTGGATCGGGTTTGCCGCATTCATCCGGGGCTATTCGGGTGGGGCACTTGACCGGCCCCACCAGTACACACATGCGGTGCGAACCATCGACCGGGTGCAGGGCAGTCTTGACGATCCGAACGTGGTCCAGGCTGCCGGCGCGCTACATCTGAACGCGGCACTGGTCTGTGCCTCCCAGCGTGACCCCGAACGTGCACACGATCACGTGTCAGAAGCCGAAAACCTCGCCACACGGCTTCCTGACGTGCGACAGAACTTCGGTTGGCTGTACTTCGCTCCCGAGAACGTTGGAGTGTGGCAAGTCAGCTTGGGTACCGAACTTGGCGAGGGCGGTCGGGTCGCCGAGTACGCCCGCACAGTTCAGCCCCGCATGATCGAAGGCAAGGCGCGGCGCGCTGCGTTCCTCGCCGACGTAGGCCGAGCGCTAGCCAGCGAACGGAAAACCAGGGCTGAGGGTATCGAAACGCTCGCCGAAGCCGAGCGCACAGCGCCCCAACTTATTCGGAACAACCCGCTTGTCCGAGAGACAGTGACTGACTTGCTCGCTGCCGCACGTCGGGAAGCTGGGGGGCGCGAACTTCGTGGTCTGGCGTTTCGCATGGGTGTAGCGCCAACCGGGTGATGTTCGCGGCTGCTTAACAAGCAGTAAAGGCGCTGCGGCTGATCACTCATAGCTTTCCGGTCATACGGGATTTGCTCGAACAGGTCCTGCAAGGACTGCAACGGCGTCTGTGATCAGATGTGAGATAGGTCCGCTCTCGGGATGCCGTCCAACGGCATGCAACCCCAGGGCCGTCGTCAATAAGACCCTCGCCGACCGGTGCCAGGACGGACCACACGAACGCGTTGCATAGTCAAGTTGCTGCTTACTGATGACGATTAGGCCATATGGGCTACGTGGTATATGGACCTTCAATCGAATGCGAACGTCTCGAGCAACTGCATGACTTGCTCTCCCCCCCCGCGGTTGGCAACCGGACGGAACGTTCGACAAGAACGAGTCGGGCTACTTTCTCGGGCCGGAAACGTGCTGGGAGTACGAGGGCAGCTTCGAAAGTGAGGCATTCCATCGCCTAGACGATGTGACACCTGCTCCTCTCGAATGCAGGTTCTCGTTCACTGACTGGGGCTCGGCCGATGGTGTCACCGTCGACTCCTTTGGCGCCTATAGGGGCTGCGGTGAGCACGACATCTGAGCGATCTTCGTGCCCGATGGTGAGCACTTCTATGAGCGTCTTGCAGAGGTCCTAGACGCGGAGGAGCCGAGAGCGCGCGCAGCGGATGTGCGTGCGCTGATGGAGTGGCGGGCTTCGATCTTTGAATCCGCGGGTTCCGCAGTGGGGGGCGTCTCCCGCAGCTTGGCCGCATGATCGGGTACTCGCTATCCTCAACGTCACCTCTTCGCCGGAGGTCGATAGCCCCCGGGTAGCTCCCCGGGGGTACGGCGAAGAGCGCAACTCTGGCGAAAACAGGTGGTGTCGCATGGGCCGCGATGATGCCCACATTGGGCGGCGTGTCAGGGAAATCCGCACGTGGCGGCGCATGAGCCTCACCGCTACGGCCGAGCTGGCGGGCATGACCGGCGGGTACCTGTCGATGATCGAACGCGGTCTACGTGCCATAACCAAACGATCAGTGCTGGAAGCATTGGCGCACGCACTGCGAGTCTCACCAAGCGAACTCACCGGCCAGCCCTACACAGCCGCCGACCCGGTGTCCGCCGAAGGCCGGGCGGCGCTCAACGAAGTCCGCGTAGCCCTCGACGCCTACGAACTCGGCCTAGATCCCGAGATCACACCACGTCCTTGGCCGCTTCTGGCTGCCGATGCCCACCGGCTCAACACCGACCTACGCGCCGACTACGCGGGGCAAGGCGCGATCCTCCCCGATCTCCTGGCCGAACTGCACGCCGCCTACGTGCGCGACCCCGAGCACCGTAGGGACGCCTTGATCGCGCTTATGTACGCCTACTACGCGGCCACCTGCACCACCAAGAACCTAGGCGGCGTGGACGGCTGGCCACTGCTCGCCGCTTTGCACGCCCGCAGCGTCGCCGAAGAACTCGACGCCCCAGAATGGCTGGCCTACGCCGCCTACCTGCGTGCTTACGCCACCGGTCAACAGAATCGGCCCCACCAGCACGCCAGCGTGATACGAGCACTGGACCAGATCGGCCCGCACACCAACACCGACATCGTGCAGGTCGCCGGGATGCTTCACCTGTCCGCCGCGCTGGCCTCCACCGCGCAAGGCAAAGCGGAAGAGGCCCGCCTACACCTCGCCGAAGCGACCCACCTCACCACCCACCTGCCGGACAATCCCGATCAGAACCCCAACTTCGCTTACCTGTACTTCAGCCGCGACAACGTCGGGATTTGGTCTGTCGGTCTGAACACGGACCTTGGCGAAGGCGGGCGGGTCGCCGAGATCGCACGCGACGTGCATCCTGAGACGATTCCAGCCCCTGACCGTCAGGGCATTTACTGGTCTGATCTCGGCCGGGCGCTGGCCTGCGAACCAGCCACTCGTGATCAGAGTGTGCAGTCCTTGATACGTGCGGAGAGGATCGCTCCACAGCTCATCCGTACGAGGCCACTGGTACGAGAGACCGTTTTGGGGTTGTTGCCCAAGGTTGCACACTCCAGCAACACCAGCCGGGAGCTTCGGGGGCTTGCCTATCGCATGGGCATAGCGCCAACCCGGTGATCCTGCTCGTGCCTTAACAAGCAGTTAAGGTGCTGCGGCTGATCATTCATAGTCTTTCCGGTCATGCCCGAGAAAGTCGACAAGCCAGGGACTGCCGTGTAGCCATAAGCGGTCAGGAACCGGGACCGGCCCGCCTCAGACTCGTGGGAATGGTTGGGAATGCCGGTGAGCAGGTCCAGCCCGCGAGGGCCGATGCAGGTGCCGTCCCAGTCGATCAGCAGCCATTCGCCTCCAGCAGGCGAACGCAACCAACATCCGCCTCGGCGACGTCCGGGTTCGCCGCCCGCGCCCATTCGGCCGCCAACCAGGCCGAACACCAAGGCAGCGGTACTGCTGGCCGACACAGCGGCCTACGTTCGCGACAAGCATGCGACCAGATAGCAGGACGCCCTCGGGGCCGATTCGACAGATCCCCGAGGGGAGCAAAACGTCCCCAAGGGGTTCCACATCAAACACCCACCTCGGCCGCGATCGGCGGCATCGGACCAATCCGAGCCTCCCGCAACCACGCACGTGCGTGATCGAACTCGTGCTCATCCGCGGGTATCGGCCCTTGCGGCGTTCAAAGTACGCTGGGCAGGAAGGTGTTTACGCCGAGGACGGTGATCTCGTGGACGTGGAAGACGCGCACATCGGACGGCGGGTCAGGGAGATCCGCACATGGCGTGGTATGAGCCTCACCGCTACGGCCGAGCTGGCGGGCGTGACGGGGGCGTACCTGAGCATGATTGAGCGCGGTCTACGGCCAGTGACCAAACGGTCCGTGTTGGAAGCCATAGCGCAAGCCTTGCGGGTCTCCCCAGTCGATCTGACCGACCAACCCCGCGAGCCCTCGCGGGCAGCCTCGGTCGAGGTCATAGCGGCCATGACCGCTATCGAGGACGCGGTGACCAGCTGGTGGGTAGGCGAGGTTCCCGACGTGCCGCCCAGGCCGTGGCCGGAAGTAGCGGCCGACCTGGACCGGCTCAACCGGACGCTCCGTCCCAACGCCGATTACGCGGCGCAGGGAGCCCTACTACCTGGACTGATTCGTGACCTCCTCGCAGCGGCAGAGACCGATACGGAGCACCGCAGGTCCGCACTAGTCGGGTTGATCGCTGCCTACAAGGCGGCTGCGTACCTCGCACACGATCTCCGCTTCGCCGGGCTGCCAACCCTAGCCGTGGACCGAATGCGCGGAGCTGCTGAGGAACTCGGCGATCCAGTGTGGACCTCGTACGCTGCTTACCAGCGTGCGCAGGTCCTCAGCGGGGCTAACCGCCCCCGGCAATACGAACTCGCGGTGGGAGCCGCCGACATTGCTCCCGCCTCACGCCCAGAGGTTCGCGGGATGGCGAACCTGACTGCGGCGCTGGCGGCAGCGTCGCAGGGCGACGCAGACACAGCGCAAACTCATCTTGCGGAGGCCGCGTCCCTGGCGGAATTGATTGATGCCGACGTGAGCCCTTGGTGCCAGACGAACTTTGGCAGGACCAATGTCGGAATCTGGCGAGTATCGATCGGCGTCGAGCTTGGCGAAGGGGCGCGGGTCGCGGAGATCGCCGATTCGGTGCGTCCGGGAACCGTCTCGCGGTCCCGGCAAGCTGCGTATTGGATCGACTACGGGCGCGCCCTGCTCTCCGAGCGCAAGACCCGCGAGGACGGGTTAGCGGCCCTACTGCGGGCCGAAACGCTGGCACCTCAGAAAGTGCGCAGCAACGTTTTTGTGCGAGAAACCGTGACCGATCTGCTGGCTATGGCAAACCGGCAGGCCGGAGGACGCGACTTGCGCGGCCTCGCGTATCGCATGGGCGTCGCCCCAACCGGGTGATCCTGGGAGCTGCTTAACTGGCTGTTAAGCCCGAGCTTTCGATCGTTCATAGCTTTGGGCCATGCCTGAGAGGGTTAACAAACCGGGGACGGCCGTGAAATTCGTCTACCGGTGCAGCGTGCAAGGATGCGAGTTCGAGGACCGCTATCGGGACGCTGTGGCGGAGCACGAGCGGGGTCATCCTGCGCAGGAGTCGCCAACGCCACAGCAGGCGGGTGCCTCGTGACAGCGGCGACGATGGCCCGCATCGTGTGGGTATATGACCTCGGGTTTGTTCACGAGCAAAAGCCTGGCGCTTTCGAGGCCCGACGCGGTGGCAGTTCGAGGGGATGTCGCACAACTGCCCCTGTCCTCGGGCCAGCAAACTCTGCGTCGACGACGCGCTACGAGAGTACGCCCTTACGCACGACTACAAGGCGAGTGCGTGTGTCGCATCGGCCCTGTCCGACGCAAGCCGAGCAGGTCGGCGAGCTGGATTTGGGACAGGACGGTCTGCTGCCGCACGGCGGCGAAGTCGTAGTTCGCCAACGCGGCGCGTAGATCCGCGTCCTCGCAAAAGTTGGAAGAGCTGGACCGGCTCAGCGAAGACGCGCCAACCGCTGCTGTTGCTGGCCGAAAGCGATGATCTGAGGGAACGTCCCGCGCATCTGCCTCCGCTGGAGGAGCCCGATCAAGGCCCAGCCTCCGGCGCGGCACGACTCGGTGAACGTGGCGGGGCCGAAGTGCGGCATTCGCCGCAACCGACCCCGCCGCGCCGGGGGACCTGCCATTGTCGGGATCGTCAGCGCATCCTTGACCAGGTCGGCCAAGCGGGGTGCCGCATGACGGCGCGTTATCCATGATCGCCGGGTGTGGGCCGGGAGACCAGTGCATCGAGCTCGACCTCACCCGGAGTGCTCGAAAACTCTTTGAGCGAACCGAAGACCGGGTCCCACCCGGTGATCTGGAGGTTTTCGATGATGCCGTGTTCCCAGAAGGGATCGGTCGTGAGGATGGCACGCAGGGCCGTTTCGTCCTGGGCCCGCATCACCAGCAGGCCCTGCCGCACCGGTGTGCCGAGCGAGGGGCCCGAGGCCAGCACGACGCGCCGCTCGACCTGCTCGCGGATCCAGTCCACATGGGGTCCGAGCCAGCGCTGCCAGCCGTCCTCGTCGGGGTGTTCGAAGCGGACGA
Organism: Saccharopolyspora phatthalungensis; assembly: GCF_014203395.1. Lineage (NCBI taxonomy): Bacteria > Bacillati > Actinomycetota > Actinomycetes > Pseudonocardiales > Pseudonocardiaceae > Saccharopolyspora > Saccharopolyspora phatthalungensis. Next base: position 1,207,269 of record NZ_JACHIW010000002.1, on the reverse strand, counting down.
AGAAGATGGCCATGTCAATTCCTTTCGGTGGTGGCACGACGGCACGGCCGGACGTGCCGCACCGGGCGTCCGCCGGAGACGGAATGTCCCGTCTCCGGCGGAGCAGCCGCACTGGCCGCCCAACTGGGCCGTCGCTGTGGTCAATGCAATGGGGAGAACGGCGTCGGGATCGCGATGGTCGAGGTGGCCCGTGCGATGTTCTCCGGCCCGCCCTTCGGCGGCCAGATGCCCTTGCGGTAGGACTCTCGGCGGATCGCGAGACGGTCGTTCAGGTCGCGAAACGGCCAGATATGCGTGATGCGCGGGACACCGTCGAGCGCATACATCGCCACCGTCAGCGGGTACATCTCGGTGCGGGCGGGCACGGCGTCCCGCCAGCCTTCCATCGTCGGCGTCAGGCCACCGATCTTGAGCTCGTAGGTCCGGAATTCGTAGACACTGCCGAACTCGCCGGACTCAACGGGCGGCAAGAAGGGGAACGCCTCGTAGGACGAGACCGCGAACCCGCGGAGGTGTTCGCCGATCCCGAACGGGTCGGGACTGGTCAGGACGCGTCGACGTTCGGCGAGAAGGTCATCGTCGTGCTCGAAGCTCCGGAGTACGAGCAGCCGTCCGCCGATCTCGCCTATATCGGTTTCCCAGCACCCGAGCAGCACACCGGACGACGCGGCCGTGTAGGCCTCCAGGCGGGGGAGGGCCTTGGGAACATCCCAAATCTGCTGAAGGTCGAGGGTGGCGAGTTCATACTTCACGGCTGTCCTCAAAGAAGGCGGTGGATCGGTCGACCCGAAAAACAGTATATATGATCAGATCTGTCCTTGAGTTTCGCGCTCGTGTCGCTGGCAGTCAAGCGCGAGAAGGGTAACCTGGACGACGTGGTGGTCGGCGACGAGCGGCCGTATCAGCGGTTATTTGGTCAAATCTAGGCTGACGGGGCGGCTGCGGGTCACCTCACCTCCTTGATCGTCACCCGGGCGCCAGAAGGAAAATTTGTATCAAATATATAATTTCGCCCGTTAGGGCGGGCCTGCTGATGTGCGGCATCGGTGATCCTCGCGCCACTTGCGGAACTTCTTCGCGGGCAAGGTGATAGTTTATCCAATATCGCAAGGCGGACGAAGGAGATCTGGGATGGCCGGACGGGCTCGCACAGGCGCTGGCCCCCGCATGCAGCGGCGTGCCATGAGTGCCGAGGTGGCCGAGCACATCCGGACGATGATCTTCGACGGCAGGCTCAAGGCCGAGCAGCGCGTTCCCCAGGACGCCATCGCCGAAGAGCTCGGCGTGAGCCGGCTCCCGGTCCGCGAGGCCCTGATCACCCTTGAGGCGGATGGCTTGGTCTCCTCCGAAACGCATCGTGGCACGTTCGTCGTCCCGATCCGGTCCGAGGACATCACCGACCACTACCGGCTCTACGGGATGGCCCAGGGGCTCGCCGCGGCGGGAGCGGTCCGGCGGATCACCGAACCCGTGCTCGACCGGCTCGATGAACTGCATGCCCAGATGAGCTCCAACGACGACCCGGATCTGCTGCACGACCTGAACTGGGAGTTCCACACGCTCATCAACAAGACCGGGGCGAGCCGCCGGACCCTGTCGGTCCTGCGACAGCTCTCGCACAACCTGCCCCGCGAGGTGTACAGCCTGGCCGCGGCCGCAAGCCCCGAGGCGAACCGTGGCCACAGCCGCATCATCGCCGCGCTGCGCGCCGGCAACGAGGCCGAGGCCGATCTCGCCAGCCGCGAGCACGTCCAGCAGGAAAGCCATCAGGTCGTTGCCGCGCTCAAACGCGACGGCATCCTCGCGGACTGACATCCCGTCGGCACGGCCAACCGAGCAATGACCGCGCATAGCGACCTCTCGCGGTGCCCGGCATGTGCCGAAATAGTCCATTGTGGACTTTGTAGATGTTGTCTCGGGTCGTGCCCGCTGCCTTTTAACGACGCGGAGAATCAATCCGCCGGCGTGGCTCAGCGTATTCCGCCGGATGCTCTCCGTTCATGACCGGGTCATCGAATGATCCACCGACCGAACCTCGGCAAAGCGGCAAGGTTTCGTCCGTGTAGCGGTGATATTGCGGACCCTCGCGCGTTCTCAGACTGTGGTCAGTCTGTCCTCCATGGTTGTCGTATGCGACTTCGTATGCGAATCTTCATGCCCTGAACGTCCTGGTGGATGTGGCCGACGCGGTCCGGATCGGGCCAGATTTTCGCTTGCTGAGGAGATCGCACATGAACAACTTCTCCATGACGCGGCGTGATTTCCTCCGCGTCGCAGCCCTCACGGGCGCTGCGGCAGGAGCCACAACGGCTCTCGGCGCGTGCGGAACTCCCGGCAAGTCGCCCGCGTCGGCGGGCGATGCCGCCGGGACAGAGATCACGATGTTCCACTGGGCGGGCGCGCAGGGGAAGGTGCCGCAGGAGGTCGGCAACGCGTTCGCCTCGGCGAGCGGGGTGCGTGTCAAGTACATCGAGGGAACGAACGCCGACACGTTCCCCAAGCTCGTCTCATCGGTGCAGATCAACGCGTCACACCCGCTGCTCAACCTCGGATTCTTCAACGCGCAGAGCTTTTCCCAGGGCAACGACAAGGACTTGTGGCTGCCCGTGCCGAAGTCGGTCACCGCGATCGACCAGGTGCTGCCGAAGTACCAGGTCGCCGACCGCCAGGGCGCCTACCTGGTCATGGACGCCATGGGACTGGTCTACAACAAGAAGGCGTTTCCGACGCCGCCGAGGTCCTGGATGGACCTGTTCGCCGCCGCCAACCGGGGTAAGGTCACTACCTGGGACGCGCCGTCGTTCAGCGTCAACGCGCTGCCGGTGATCGCGAAGCTCAACGGCGGGAGCGAGTCGAACCTCAAGCCCGGCATCGACGTGTTCTCCAACGCGGCTAAGGCAGGCCAGTTCCGCGGCTTTATCTCCTCCATCGACGCGCTGCGCCAGCAGCTCAATTCCGGCGAGGTCGTCATCGCACCCGGTTTCCAGGGTGTGGCCGAGCCCTGGATCCAGGCCGGGGACCCGATCGGCTTCGCCGTCCCATCCGAGGGCGTGATGGCCTTCCCCGAGGGGTTTCAGATCGTCAAGGGTTCCAGCGACGCCCAAGTCGACGCTTCCGCGCAGCTGATGAACAAGATGTTCTCGCCGGAGAACGTCAGTGCCTACTGCAACGCCACCGCCACTCTTCCGCTCGTGAAAGGCGCGTCGCTCGACCCGAAGTACGCCGACCGGCCGAGCTTTCAGCTCGAAACGGTTGAGAAGGCCATCCAGCTCGACTGGACCGCCCTCGTCGCCAGCATCCCGACCGCGACGACCGCGTGGAACGACCAGGTCAAGGCCCACATCTAATGGCTGGTCAGACAGCCGGATTCGGTGCCAGCTCGGTCGAGGCCCGCGGGTTGACCCGTCGTTTCGGCGGCAATACGGTCCTCGCCGCGGTCGACGTCACGATCCCGGCCAGCAGTTTCTTCTGCCTGCTCGGGCCGTCGGGCTGCGGGAAGACGACGCTGCTGCGGATCATCGCCGGGCTGGACGTCCCGGACGAGGGCACGCTGCGGATCGGCGGAATCGACCACACCCGGACCCCGGCGCACCGCAGGCCAACGAATCTCGTCTTCCAGAGCGGAGCGCTGTTCCCGCACATGAACGTCGCCGAGAACATCGGCTTCGGCCTGCGCACCCAGCGGAACATGCCGAAGTCCGTGGTGCGGCGGCGCGTCGCGGAAATGCTGGAGCTCGTCGCGATGGAAGGCTACGGCGACCGTTCCCCGGCCACGCTCTCCGGTGGGCAGCGCCAGCGCGTCGCGATTGCCCGTTCGCTGGTCCGCCGCCCGGACGTGCTGCTCCTCGACGAGCCGTTGAGCGCGCTGGATCTGAGCCTGCAACTGCGGATGCGCCGCGAGCTGCGGACCTGGCAGCAGGAAACCGGTACGACCTTCCTCTGCGTCACGCACAACCAGGCCGAGGCGATGGAGTTGGCCGACCAGATCGCCGTGCTGAACGCCGGCGTCATCGAGCAGGTCGGCAGCGGCCGCGAGTTGTACGAAGCGCCCCGCAACCGGTTCGTCGCCGACTTCATCGGCGAAAACAATATCTTCGACGGGCCGGTGGGGGACTCGGTTGACGGCGTCGCCTTCCCGGACGTCGACGGCGACGGTCTCGAAGCATTCGCCGTCCGCCCGGAGGATCTTCGGTTCGTCGCCCTGGACGACGTCACCTCCCGCGGCACGGGTGTCGTGCGCACCGCGAGCTTCACCGGCAAATCACTGCGGGTCGGGGTGACCACGGTGACGGGCCGCGAGCTGCTGGCCGAGTTGGCGCCGTCGCAGGGCGACTTCGTCCCGGGACAGAAGGTGGGCATCGCGTTCGCAGCCGCGGACGTTCGTCGGCTCGGCCGACCGGTGCGCGACCAGGTGCAGGCATGACGGCCGTCCGACGCAGGCTCGGCCTCCTCTTGGTGGCCCCGGGGACTGCGTATCTCGTCCTCGCCTTTTGCTCCGTCGTGCTGTTGCTGGTCACCTACAGCGTCCGGACGGAGCAGACGTCCACGCTCTTTGCCGCGTTCGATCTCGGCACGTGGCGCGGCGCGCTCGCCGACGGCTACCTGTGGTCGACGGTCGGCACCACGTTGCGGCTCGGCCTGCTGGTCACCCTGATCTGTGTGCTGATCGCTTACCCGCTGGCCTGGTGCATCCGCACGCTGCGCCGCAACTGGCAGATCGCTGTGATGCTCTTCGTGATCTTCTCGCCGATCCTGGTCAGTGTCGTCGTCCGTAGCTATGGCTGGGCGATGCTGCTCCGCACCGGTGGGCCGCTGGGGGGCGTGTTCGACGACTGGCTCTACCACGAGCCAGGGGTGGTTCTGGCACTGGTTCACGTCGAGTTGCCTTTCGCGTTCTTCCCCATCCTGGCCGCCGTGCGTGCCGTCCCGGCCGAGCTCGGCGAGGCCGCGGCCGACCTGGGAGCGGAGGCCGCGCGGCGCTTCTGGCGGGTGCAGTGCCCGCTCACCATGCCGGGTCTGCTCAGCGGTGCGCAGCTGACCTTCACCCTCACGATCAGCGCATTCGCCACACCCGCGTTACTCGGCGGTGGGCGGGTGACCGTGCTGGCGCAGAGCATCTACCAGGACATCCAGCAGTTGCAGTGGCCGCGGGCCGCAGTGCAGGCCGTCGTGCTCCTCGTGCTCACGCTGATCGTGCTGGCGGCTTTCACGCTCGCCGGCCGGCTCATCCCCGGTTCGAGGAGGCCATCGTGAGCCGCTGGCTGCGCCGGGTTTTCCTGACCGTCATCGTCGTTTTCATCCTGGCCCCGCTGGTCATCGTGCTCGTTGCCTCGGTGAGCACGGATGAGGTGTTGAGCGGCTGGCCGTCCGGCCTCACCACACGCTGGCTGAGCGAGGCCCTCGGCTACGAGCAGTTCCGGGTCGGATTCGTCTACTCGGTGCGCGTCGCGGCCATCGCCACGGCGTGGTCGGTGCTGCTGGGCACGAGTGCGGCCTATGCCATCCACCGGTTCGACGTGCCCGGCGCGGCGTTCCTGCGGACGGTCTTCATCGCGCCGCTGAGCATGCCCCGGGTCGTCGTGGGCTTCTGCTTCTTCGTGCTCTACGCCTCGCTGGTCCCGGCCGCGTACGGGACGGTCGGTGGGGTCGCGTTCGGGCACATCCTGCTGCTACTCCCGTTCGTGGTCTCGCTGGTCGGCGCGGGCCTGGCCAACCTCGACCCGGAGCTGGAGGAGGCCGCCCGCGACCTGGGTGCCTCGCCGCTGAAGACGTTCCTGCGGGTGACTCTGCCGCAGATCCGTGCGTCCCTGATCATCGCCGTCGTCTTCGGCTTCCTCACGTCGTTCGACGAGGTCGACCTCTCGGTGTTCCTGATGCCCGCCGACACGACCACGCTGCCGGTCGCGATTTTCCTGCGGCTGCAACAGAACCAGGACCCGACCACTTCGGCCGTGTCCAGCCTGATGATCATCGGCTCCCTGCTGCTCGCCGGGTTCGTGGCTCTCGCCGGGCGTCGGGCCGGACTGTTCGCGGCACCGAAGCGTAAGGAGGAGCGGACCACATGACCGGCACCACCGAGCGGCGTTACCGGCTGGGCGTCGACGTCGGCGGCACGTTCACCGACATCGTCCTGGCCGACGCCGCGACCGGCGAGCTCGTTCCCGACAAGGTCCCGTCGGATGCCGAGCAGCCCGCGCGCGCGGTCCTGGCCGGCGTTCGCGGCGTGCTGGAGCGCGCCGGCGTCGTCCCCGGCCAGGTCGAGTACTTCTCGCACGGCCAGACATTCGCGCTCAACACCGTGTTGCAGCGTTCGGGCGCTCGCGTCGGGCTGCTCGTCACCCGTGGATTCCCGGACCTGCTCGCCATCGGCCGACTGCGCCTGGACGACCCGATCGACCTGTTCACCGCCGAGCGCACCCCCCTGGTTGCCGAGGCCGACGTCCGGGAGATCGGCGAACGGGTCACCGTCGATGGCGAGGTCGTGCGTGCCCTGGACCCGGACGAGATTCGGCGCGCGGTCCGCGGGCTGGTCGCCGACGGGGTGCAGGCCGTGGCCGTCACTTTCCTGCACTCCCACCTGCATCCGGCGCACGAGCGCGCGGCCGCCGCGGTGATCGCCGAGGAGTTCCCCGACCTGCCGGTCGCCTGCTCCGGGCAGCTGTGGCCGGAGGAGAAGGAGTACGAGCGGGCGACGGTCGCGGTGCTCGCCGCGCATGTCGGCGGGGCCTTGGGCGCCTACCTCGACCATCTGGCGACCGAGCTGCGTGGGCTGGGGCTCACCTGCCCGCTGCACATCACCAAGTCCAATGGCGGCGTGGCCTCCATCGATCGCGAGCCCGGCGAGATGCTGCTTGCCGCGGTGGAAACCCTCCTGTCGGGCCCGGCTTCTGGTGTCGCCGGCACGATCCGGCTGGCCACCGCCGCTGGCGTCGACCGGCTGATCACGATGGACATGGGCGGGACCAGCGTGGACTGCGCGGTCGTCGACGGCGCGGTCCCGTACTCGACGGAGAGCCTGATCGGCGAGTTCCCGCTGATCATCCCGTCGGTCGAGGTGTCCTCGATCGGCGCGGGCGGCGGCTCGATCATCCGCGTCGACCCGGCCGGGGTGCTCAAGGTCGGCCCGCGAAGCGCGGGAGCCCGGCCCGGGCCGGCGTGCTATGGCCGCGGGGGTACCGAACCCACCTTGACCGACGCCTACGTCGTCTGCGGCTACCTCGATCCCGCGGACTTCGCCGCCGGCACGGTGGAGATCGACGTGGACGCGGC